>JAPVTA010000059.1:0-144370 GCA_047519465.1 Thermodesulfobacteriota bacterium
ACGACAAAGAGCCGCCAATCTCTTAGCTTTTTCGTTATTCTCACTTTCAACCCATAATCTTCAACTCCTGAGTATGGCTCTCAGCAATGAGTTGTAGATACTACACAGAAAAGAAATCAATATTCAATTGCGCAAGAGCAAGGGCTAGCTTGAAAGAATCCTGCCTTTTTAATCCCCGAACCATCAATCCGTTCCAAGAATATGTAAAGTCTATTCTACAAGGAAATTCTTTCCTACTGACCTAATATAAGGATGAGAATGCCATTTTATTGAAATTCTTACTTCCAAAACTTTTAAGTGTGATATAAAATAAAAACCATAGCGGAAACCTTTGGACTTCTGGTCAAAACATTTCGATCAACCCCTTTGCAAATAATGCGAAAGGAGTAGCCATGAGAATGTATTGTCTTGTCTGGCTAAGTGTCTTTGTGACGTTGAGCCTAGTAGTATTTGCCTACGGCGCAGAGGAGGTGCGGCCGCTACCGAACTGGCAGGAGGGCATCTTCATTGCACGGAATTTTCAGTTTCAAAGCGGCGAAACCCTGCCAGAGCTAAAGCTTGCCTACACGACCCTCGGCACGCCCCAGCGAGATTCTTTGGGCAATATCACCAACGCCGTATTGTTATTGCACGGTACAACAGGGACAGGGGCGAACTGGCTTGCACCATCATTCGCTGAGGCGCTCTTTCGAGAAGGACAGCCCCTCGACGCCGGCAAATATTATCTTATTCTTGTTCTTGCTGACAGCATTGGTCTTGGACGGTCTGCGAAGCCCAGTGACGGCCTCAAGGGTAAGTTTCCCCATTATGGCTATCGCGACATGATCGAAGCGCAGTACCGACTCGTTACTGAAGGCCTTGGTGTGAAGCATCTACGATTGGTCCTGGGCACTTCGATGGGTGGCATGCAGGCCTGGCTTTGGGTCGAGCGCTACCCCGATATGATGGACGCCGCAGTGGCTATTGCAAGCCAACCCACGGAGATCTCCGGAAGAAACCTTCTTTGGCGACGAGTCATCATAGAGACCATCCGTAACGATCCCGACTGGAATGGCGGAAACTACACAACGCCGCCAACCCGCTTTGCCTTTGTCATCCCTCTCTTCGCCCTTATGGTGGACAGCGCCACCCATATGCAGAAGATCGCTTCCACACGCGAGAAGACTATCGCGTACTATGATCAGATCGTGCAAAATGCAAAGCGCCTCGACGCCAACGACTACCTATATCGCTGGGAAGCCTCAGCCGACTATAACCCGCAGCCTGATCTTGACAAGATCAAGACGAGATTCCTCGCCATCAATTTTTCAGACGATCTGATCAACCCGGTTGAGCTAAAGGTTATGGAACGCGAGATGGGCTGGGTAAAGAACGGAAAATACGTGATGATTCAGGCGGGAGAAGAGTCCCTCGGCCACCAGAATCTGTCGCAAGGTGCCCTGTGGGGACCGTATGTCGCAGAATTTCTGAAGCAGCTTCAGTAATACAAGTAATACAATCCTTCCTCGGTCGCATGGATTGAAGGACCTCGCATTAGAATAATTGGTTGATCGCAAGACCTACTTCTCTTTCTATCGAAGATTTGCCCCCAGACGAATGATTCTGTCGAACGTGGCCAACCTAGTCTATAGACTCTCTCCTGCAAAAGAATCTTTTCCCTCCCAATTCAATCTTGAGATGAGAATGCAAATTTCTTGAAATTCTCACTTCCAAAATTTTTAGGCGTGATATAGAATGCAAACAATAGGGAGGGAAAGTAAATGAACCGGCTGGGTGTCGAAGATTTGAGTGAGGAGCAAAGAGTTAATGCGGCGAAAGTGATCGTGAAAAGCTGCATGAATGTTAAAAGCGGCGAAAAGGTCCTTCTTATCGTTCAGAATGACGAAAAACGCAAACTAGTAGGCAGATATCTTGAGGCCGAAGTTCGGCGTCTGCAGGCTATTTCCACGGTCATTCTTGTTGAGGATAGTGAGATGAAAGCGGAACCCCCGGAAAGGGTAGTGGATGCCATGATGACGAGCGATGTCATACTGGCCACGCTGAATCTCGACAACACCCAAATCATCGCTCACACGAAAGCAAGAAGCGTAGCCACGAATGAAAAAAGGGCGCGTTTCGGCATGGCGCCAGTTCTCCTGCCCAATATCACACACGATGACATCATGAAAATTCGAGAGCGTACGGATAGGGTGGCAAGGATCATGGAAAGCGGGAGGGTCGCGCGTATTACCGGTCCTGATAGGACGAACCTCACCTTTAGTGTGGAAGGCAGAAAATGCGAGCGGTTGAGAGCGTCGATGTGGGGGCCGGGGGAATGGGGCGCTGTACCCCTTTATGCCGAAGCGGCATTGGCCCCTGTTGAGGGCACAGCGAATGGTAGATATGTGGTCAATGGATTTTTCGAGTATGTGGGAAGGGTCGCGAAACCTTTTGCCTGGATCATAAAGGACGGCAGGGTTTTAGAAGTTGTGGGTGACGGGCCCGAGGCAGAGAAGTGCCGGAAAATCCTCGCCGCTGCGGATGAAAATGGAACCAACATCGCCGAGCTTGGCGTTGCGACCAACCACGTCCTGACGTATGAAGGTTTCTCCGGGACCGTTACGGACAAAATGATTTTAGGCACCCTTCACATCGCTTGCGGCAAGAATACAACTTTCATCGGAGGCCATGTGTACAGCAATATCCATCATGATGCCGTGAGCGCCGGAATGACTCTCGAAATTGACAGGACAAGGATAATTGAAAACGGCAAATGGTTGTTCGATTAGTATTAGACGTATGCGGTCGGCGAACATGAGACCTACCATTCTGGTTTGTCAATAATCCAACCCGACCCAAAAGTTGACCGGTTCGTGCCCCGCAGGTCCCGCCATTCAAGGCGGGGTGCTTCACTTTTTCCCTCTCAATTCAATCCTGAGATGAAAATGGGACTTCTTTAAAATGCTCACCTCCAATGAACTACTGCCGGAAGGAAAGGACTCGGGTTCTAAAGCAACTTCACAACTGGGGCGAATGCAATCTGCGACAATTCTCTAAGGCGTACGTCCTGATTTTCATCCAAGCTTCATCCCGAACAAAAATCGGAGCGGACTGATATGCCTTGCTATTTCGTAGACTAAAATGGTTAGAAAGAAAGAGAGGCCGAAAATAATGATAAAGCACGACATGTTTCCGAAGCCGGTTTTCAAAATATGAAAACCGACAATGACGATGATTGTTTGATGAAGAATATATATCGGCAACGCACTTTCCCTCGCATAGTGCAGGACTTTACCGCCAAAGTCGAAGAACATTTTACCCAGCCCCAGAAGAGAAATTATCCAACACCAGGTGCTCAGGGCACCGAAGACCCTTAAGACAGTCCAAGACCCGGAATAAGGTTTCAAGGATTGTTCAAGTAGAGAAGGCGTGAGAAATCTGAGATACACAGCGCTTGTAGTGATGGCTATGGCCAGGGAAATGGGCAAAGATTTAGAAAATACAAAGATGCCTTTTGGGGTGCTGAAGAAAAAATATCCATAGATAAACAGAGTGCCGTAAGTCAGAAAATTAGCCCAGTCATTGTACAAATTCTGATAGCCATCCGGATAAAGCCCTCGAAGAGAGGTCTCTATGATGGCAATGGGGATAAAGAGCGAAAGAAGACCTACCGGTTTTTGGGTGAAATCGGCTAATTTAGCGATGAATCTCAAGCCCGGCTCCGACTTTAAGTAGCCAAGAAAAGGCAGAGTCAACCGGGATAAGACAAACAGGTAGGCCAGAAACCATAGGTGACCCCATTCAAAATTCCCAGCCGGGAAAATTCCATTGAAGAAATCGGGGTAGAACGCAAGATACGATTTGTGAAATTGCGGCCCGCCGGTAAAGAACGCCAGCCAGTTGCCAGGCCAGACCAAATGAGGGTCCCCAAAGAGGCGATAATAGGACTGGGGTGGAATGAGAATTAGGGTCCCGAAGAGGAGTGGTATGATGAGACGGCGAAATCGCTCTCTCGCATATTGTCTGTGGGAACGAAACCTTAGCGCAAGGCAGGTGGAAGCACCGGCAAGGAAAAAGAAAAGGTGCATATGCCATTGATTTAGGAATTTGCCAAAAACCATCAACCCCAGGCTTTGGGTTCCGCTTTTAACATAGAAAGGCCAAGGATCAAAAATTCTCGCTGTGTGAAATGGAAACAGGAGGAAAACCGCGAAGATTCTGAGCCGGTCGATATAAGAATATCTTTGAGTAACCTCTTGGGCGTTAGATAACCCGAAGCGAAATTTGGGCACGGAAAATTATCACATGTCGCCGATGAGATGAGAAAGCCTCGGGTTGGCTTCTTCATAAGGCGATGTTGAAAAACGAGGAACATCCCTTCGTCTCCGAATGATCCTTCCCCAAGAGCCCGAGGAGTTTTCCCCGGCCTCGTGATACAATTTTCTAGCGGCGATCCGGTCTCTTCGGAATTCTTGCTTCCAAAACTTTTGCCCGTCCTATATAATACAAACCATTGGAGAAGGGATGAAGGTAATATTTAGGGCGAGGCCCAAGTCCCTTACGAAATAGAATGGAAGAGCGAGACCGAAACGATCTCAGGACAGCCGTCAATCTTTTGGAGAACCCGGGATTGAGCTTTCTGTTGATCAACTTGCTGGGTTTTCCCGTTGAAGGATTCATAAAGGCCCTACCGGGATGGATCAGGAAGGCGATTGCGAACACAGTCACCAAGGCCGTCGGGACAGCTTTTTATGCCGCGTTGTCTACTATGGATACGAGGAGCCGCCGCAGGCCCTTTCGAGTGATCCACCGGACGATGGTTCTCGTCAGCGGGGCTGTCGGAGGGTTCTTTGGGTTCCCCGGCATGATCGTTGAACTTCCCATCTCAACAACGCTGATGCTCCGTTCCATTGCTGACATTGCTCGAAGCGAGGGTGAAGACCTCTCCTCTGCGGACGCCCACCTGGCCTGTATTACTGTTTTTGCTTTAGGCGGAAGGCTAAGCGGTGATAGTGCCGCTGACACGGCTTACTATGCCGTTCGGGCGGCCTTGACACGGGCCCTGTCGGAAGCCGCTGAATTCGTAGCCGAGCGGGGGATCGCGGAGGAAGGAGCGTCGATCGTGATCCGAGTGATGGCGAATTTGGCATCCCGCTTTGGCATCATCGTGACGGATAAGATGGCCGCTGAAATGGTGCCCATCCTCGGAGCATTCGGGGGCGCATCGATCAACTTGCTTTTCATCAATCACTTCCAGGCCGCAGCCCGTGGGCATTTCATTGTCCGACGCTTAGAGAGAAAATATGGGGGACAACTTGTAAAGACAGAATACGAAAGGGCGCTTAAAGAACTTAGAGAAAGAGTCAGACCATGAGGGTGTGGGGGGGAAACGGGCTATTGAAGTTCGAAAAGGAATGTGATAATTCTACCGTATGTTTCGTCGTCGAAATCGGGTCTGAGAATAATCGAGATCGCCGCTTCATAATTTTCGACCCCAAGAACGGAAACAATGATCAGAACCAAATTCCACGATATCTTTGAGACAAAAGTTCCGATTATCCAGGCAGGAATGGGTCCTTACGATACCACCAAGCTCGCCGGTGCGGCTGCCAAAGCAGGCGCAATAGGGATCATATCGACCGTGGGCATGGGTTTTTTTGATATGGCCGGACTTGGCCAGTTTAAATATTCAGCGGTTTTTGGCGAGACAACGCCTGAAGGGCGTTTGACCCGCTCCATAAACCATGTTCTGGCTGCAGTCGAAGAAGCCCCCTGGGCCCGATTTGGTGTCAACATTCCTGTATCGGAAGAGTTCATCCCCACCGCTTCCAGACTAATCCGTTGTGTCATTGACAGAGTGAAAGGCGATCCGGCCGTCAAAGAAAAATTGAAGGTGATTGTGACCTCTGCGGGAGATCCCTTACCGTGGTCTAAAACCCCGGGAGCTAAGAAACTTGCGGAATCCATTGCGATCAAGAATGAGATCCCTGAAATTGTGTGGGCCCATGTTGTCCCATCCGTACGGTCTGCCTTACGGGCTGTCAAAGCTGGTGCCGATGTGATTGTCTCGTCAGGCCGTGAAGGGGGAGCCCATTGTAGCTGGCGAGATACGAGTACAATGGTTCTTCTCCCTGAAGTCGTTAAACGTGTCAGCCCAACGCCCGTTGTTGCGGCGGGTGGGTTTGCAGACGGGGTTTCATTAGCAGCAGCCCTTACGATGGGAGCCATTGGCGTGCAGATGGGGACTCGGTTTATCGCGACAAAAGAGAGTGATTTTGAACAAGCGTGGAAAGAATTGGTGGTGAGTAGTACGGAAGAGGATGCTTTGGTGGCCCGTGGACTTTTCGGACCGATGCGGTTTTTGCGGAATCGCCGTGCCCTAGAACTCGTCGATGCCACGCTCCGGGGGAGTCCAGACCTCTATAAGGGCAACCCATGTGGATCGACCCAAGAGCTCCTCGATTTGGAGATTGGCGGATTGGCCAATTTATTTGACGGCAAGATCGACGAGGCCGCCGTTTTAGGGGGGACAGTGGCAGGCCGTGTCCACGACATCCCTACGGTCCAGGAACTCTGTGACCGTATCATGGAAGAAGCGGAAGTCACAGTCAAAAACGTCGAGTTGCTGATTGTCGAAAAGTGATGAAGGATGCCAAAGGGCATCCGAAAAAACCGGCCAGAGTAATTCCAGAGAAGTTTCAAACATAAGAAACGATCCCGCTTCATTTCTATCATTTCGACCGCGAGTCAATCAGAGAACCAGGTTTTTGACCGAAACGTGCCTCGTCCCCCCAAGGCGGGATAGGCGGGGTCAAGGGGCACGATATGAGCGAAATTTCGTTTGCTCGCGTCCTGCTCGCTGCTTCGTGCCCGGGAAGCCCGGCCGTGCATGTTCCGTATCCAGGAAGAGGTAAGCTCATGCAATTCCTTGAAGGAATCAAGGTAACCGATGTCACGCTGTTCATTTCCGGGGCGCGCTGTACCCAGATACTTGCTGACATGGGCGCCGAGGTCGTGAAGGTCGAACCACCCCAGGGCGATACGATGCGGATGATATTCAATTTGACTCCTGGCGCGGAGCGAAATTACACCGTCATGAATCGCAACAAGTACGGCATTGCCGTTGACATGCGCAAGCCCCAAGGCCGGGAGGTCATTCTGAAGCTCGCAACAATGTCCGACATTTTTGTGCATAACCTGATACCGGGCTCTCTGGAGAAGCAGGGCCTCGGGTATAAGGATATCCGATCCCTGAGGAAAGATATCATTTACGCCGCTATTTCAGGATTCGGTGCCGTCGGCGTGGCACCCGAGCGGGCGGCCTTTGACATCATCGCTCAGGCGACAGGCGGTCAGTTCTGGAATGACCCGGACACGCTCCTCGTGCCGGACAATTACTGGGGCGACCTGATGACCGGGGCATATGCCGCTGTGTCGATACTGCTTGCCTTGATCCACCGGATGAAGACCGGCCGGGGGCAATACATCGATATTTCCATGCAGGATGTCATGTACTACAACAATTACCGTGCCATGATGGACAGGGCGATCGAGCCGATCGTGGGGGACATTGAAAAAAAATTGGGGAGGAAACCGAAAGACGTCCTGAACTCCTCGGACCGGATGCCCTTCTACGGGTTCTTTAAAGCAAAGGACGGCAAGGTGGCTATCGTGTCTCTTACCGCCCGACAGTGGAAAGACCTGACGGAGATCATAGGACGGCCTGAAATGGCCGAAGACCCCAAATTCTCCAACCTCGTCGCACAGATTCACAACCACGAAGAGGCTGTGAGCCTTATCGAAGAATGGACCATGGTCCACACGTCACAAGAGATCATATCTGTTCTGGAAAGCAAGAAAATACCCTGCGGCATCGCCTACACCAGCGCCCAGGTCAATGACGACCAAAACCTGAAACAGCGCGGGATGTTTTGGAAGGTCCATCATCAAAAATATGGCGATATCGATATTCCAGGATTTCCCTTCAAATTTTCGGACGGCTCCGGCAGCATTCGCATGCCCGCACCGGGCCTGGGTGAGCACAGTAGGTTCATTTTGGAGCACTGGCTCGGGTATTCGCCTGAAGAGGTGAAGGAGCTTTGTGAGAAGGGAATTGTATTATAAGATTGGGGACAAGCCGCGCTATTTTCTATCACAGGATGCAAAACACCTGGCATCTCCACCTAAGCTACCTCGGCATTTGGTCCGATCCTGCACATGCTCTCACTTTTCATCAGATTGCATTTTCGCATGATCACCAGCGTGCATCTCTTGGCCTGTGGACCTCTTTCAATTCTACCACCGCTTCTCCGATGTGATGGCGTCCTCGGCGTAAGAACGTTGACAATATTTTTTCGTGTGGCTCAGGGCGTACGATAAGAATCGCCGCTCTGGAAAAAGCTGTTGAATCGAGAATAACCACGGTCTATATTGTTATTGTGAGTTTATCTGTTTCTTCCGGGAAGGAGTTTTCAAAGGGGAGGGAAGAATGGACTTGAAGGGGAGCAAAACAGAGAAAAATTTGGAGGAGGCTTTTGCTGATGAGTCCCGAGCTCAGAATACCTACCTGTACTATGCCGATACTGCCAGGAAAGCGGGCTTCGACCATATCGCCGATTTCTTCTCAGAGATCGCCAAGAATGAAGGAGAGCATGCAAGGGCGCAGTTTGAACTCCTCGGCCGAATTAAGGATACGAGGGCGAACCTGGAAGCTGTGGTTCGGAAGGAGAGACACGAGGCAGCGGTCATGTACCCTGAATTTGCCAAGGCGGCAAGGGAAGAAGGTTTCGAGGAGATCGCCGGGTCTTTCGAACGCATGAGTAAAGTTGAGGCCAGACACGAAGAGGTTTGTCTTTACCTGTTAAAGCATTTTGACGAACATATCACTCCCAAAGAGAGGGCCGTCGGCCATTCTTCGGTTGTCATGGCCCAACTGATGTTGCCGCACCAGGCCAACCTGGCGGGCTACGTTCATGGTGGAGAAATCATGAAGATCATGGACAATGCCGCCGGCGTTGTAGCGGCCCGCCATGCCCATACGAACGTCGTCACCGTCAGGGTGGATAATATATTTTTTTTGAAACCTGTGAGGGTGGGCGACGTATTGCTGGTTCATGCTTCGCTGACCTTCGTCGGCCATTCCTCCATGGAGATTCAAGTCGAAGTGGAGACAGAAAACATCGCTCAAGAGAGGAGGCAAAAGGCTTTGACCGCCAATTTCATTTATGTGTCTCTGGACAAGACGGGAAAGCCCGCGGAGGTGGCCCCTCTATTGATCACCACGGAAGAGGAAGAAAAACTCTTTGAGGAAGGGCGGAGAAGGTATGAAGCACGTAAGAAAGAAGGGAGAAGCCAGTAATAAGCGTTAACGCAACCGTCTAAGGATGCTCATGCAAAAATACAGATGATTCCTCGCGAGCACGCTTCTTCGATTGAATCTCCCCCCAGGCTTCCCTGTGATAAATTGCCGTTTTAGGCTACACCTCCTTCCCGCCCATCTCCTCTCCCTTAGGGAATTGTCATCGAGGAAAGAATCGTGTTAAGATGCAGACCGTGATGGAATTAGGAGATCCCATCCAATAGGGTTCGGTCGTGAAGGAGACAATAGTTATGAAGGCGTTGAGGAATGTGCTGGTCATCGTACCGGTCTTGGTTCTTCTGTATTTGATCGGGTGCGGGGGACTTCGTGAGGCAGCTCAGAAGGGCACGACACTGGATTCCCGCGTGATGGATGCCATCAGTGACGCGGTGTATGAGGTCGTGGCACCGAAGCCGACAAACGACTCCTTGCAATACGAAAAACCCTTGCCCATGGATCTTCTTCCCTATTCCATACGGACGGACAAGTACTTTTCGGTCGGTACGGCGTTCGCCATCGGTCCTTCGGAGTTTGTTTCGGCAGCCCATGTGACGAACCTTGGAAGTGGGAGTCAATTCAAGGAGATTTTTCTCCGCGATAGGGAAGGAAAAGTTTACACCGTCGGAAAAGTCCTCAAGTACTCCAAAGACAGAGATTTCATTGTCTTCTCCCTACGGGGTGCCAAAGCAAAGGGGTTTTTACCGACGAATAAAAGCCCCCGGATCAATCAGAAAGTATACGCCGTAGGCAATGCCCTCGGGGAGGGAATTGTGGTCAGGGATGGTCTTTATACGTCTGACACTCCTGAAGAAGAAGCAGGGGAGTGGAAGTGGATACGGTTTTCCGCTGCGGCCTCTCCCGGCAATAGCGGCGGTCCCCTCCTTGACCAGAATGGCAGAGTCATCGGTATCGTCCTGAGAAAGTCCCCAAACGAGAACCTGAATTATGCGGTCCCGATCGTTGAAATCCTCAAAGCCAATAAGAATGTGGCAGTCTTTCAAACGAGGATGCGCTATACCTTGGACAATATGGACATGACCAAAAGAGAGGTCCTGAGAAAAGAGATTCTCCTTCCCAAGACCTACCAGGAATTGGACAAAGAGCTGAACGCGATCCTAGCCCAGTTCTCCGGCAAACTCCTCAGGGATCTGCTTGCCGAGAATCAGGAGACCATATTCCCCCGTGGCCCGGGATCAACGCGGCTGCTCTACAAGAGCTATAGCGCGGTCTTCCCTCGTCTCATCATGAAGGGTAAGGACGGCAACTGGGATGCCTATTATGCCAGCGGGACAAGAGACTCGGACCTGGGAAACAACGGCCATCTTACTTACGGCACCCTCGGCGGCACGGTCTTCCTTTATGTCCATAAACCGGATGATGTTCCTCTCGAAACGTTTTACGGCGACTCGAAGCTATTTATGGATTTGATTCTGAAGGGGTATGGCCGATACAGAGGGATCGGGCCGGAAAATGTCAAGGTTACATCGATGGGCCGGGCTTTAGAGAACTACCGGGCCACGGACTCCTACGGGAGGATCTGGATGGTGCGCACGTGGCTTATCGAATATAACGACACGAAGGTAGTGACCTTTTCTCTCCCTGTTCCCGGAGGCTGCGTTGTCATGATGAGAGCTGACCAGACGGGAAACGTTGACCAAGGGGATATCCCCGACCTGAAAGTGCTCTCCGATTTTATTTATGTTTCCTATTACGGCTCCTTCGAAGAATGGCAGGAATTCCTGAGTATGAAGACCCTCCTGCCCTCCATCTTTTCAACCCTTGACATTCGCATCGAGAATAATAAGATTTTCGAGTTCAAGTCGGCGAGACTCTGTTTATCCTGTGGACCTGATATCATGAAAATCTCGGATAAGAGCAGCTTCCAGCTTGATTTCAGCTACTTTAAGGAGAAGGGGAGGACGGTATGGGATATCAACGGGATTGTGGTAGCCGAGGGAAAATACCGTCAGACTGGCTATGCCATCTCAAGGGTGATGAGGCCTCCAAAAGAGCTCGGCGATCAATATCAAAGCAACTGGGAGAATATGGTGCAGCGAGAATTCCCCTATGATCGCACTGCTTACAGTAAGGATAAAACTACGATCATATCGACGACCTATGACCCGACGAAGGATCGACCGGGTGGAAAAGAAGCGCCCCCCGGCTCCATTCTGTACTCCGTCGGGTTTATAAAGCAGGGAAACCTCCCTCAAAAGGAGATGGAGGCGAAACTAGAAATGTTCATGCGTCATCTGGTCATCTATGAGAATACCGACGGTAGTAATAACACGATCGAAAGCCCCCAACCCAAAAGTTGATCTTAACTTTAAATCATTGTCAGTCTTTGAGTCAAAAAACGTCATGAATCCTGCCCCTGTGAAATTCTGGACTTTTCATAGAAAGCCCTTAAATTTCAATCTATTATTGGAAATAACGACTCTTGGCACTGATATTGCTGTTATTAGAACCGTAGCAAGAATATTTGTTTGAGTTTGCCGACAAAGCCAAACCACGAGCAATCGTGGGGCGCCTTCCCGCCGTAACTGGCGGGGGCACGCTGCTCCAAAGACGGGGCAAGCGGGGAAAGCCACGGATCCCATTGGGATAGCCGGGTTGCCGAAGTGAAATCTCAAAGGAACCGGAGCGCCGCGGCTATACGAAAAAGGCAATCCGGTTTTTTGATTTAGAGAAGATGGTTTCGATGCTATGAGAAGTACGATAATTAATAAAATCCTTTCGTTCCAGTATCGTCTCGGGAGGCTCATTGGAAGAAAGAGGGCAAACCGCGTCTGTATCTTTGTGGAGCAGTCTTTCACGAACCTATTTGGGAGGGAGATATACAATGATAAGAAATGAAGATCTGATGCAATTTTTGTTATGCTACGGGCGAGGGATGTCACAGGACTTCGTTTCGAGGAGTGATAACATAAACGATGTCATCTATTACCTCCGGGTCGAGCGTGATTTCGAAATCCTCAAATTAACGTCCTTTGTAACAACAAATCTCATCCATTTCCAAAAAAGAACAGTTCTCCCTTCGACCTCCGGCCAATCCGCATTGGGTGAAGATATTGAAGAGATTCTTGACATCGATAACCTAGGTTGATTTAAGAATCACACAAGCTTAGTCGGACCACTCGCCGGAGCCTCTGCGTACCCCCACCCCCATCCTCGATTTATTCATTCCCTAAAGACGATGCAGACTTTCTCGTTCCAATACAATGTTACTCGTCAGTCCATAACCCCCTACATCCTCTCCCACCGTGAGGGGGAGAAATTTTTGGGAAAATATGCCTAATGAACTATGGACTCAGTGGTGAGATGAGAATGCGGTCCTTCTGCGTTTCCGCTTCCAAAAAATTTAGCCCTGGTGTAAAATACGACCCATCATCGATTTTCGGCATTCCTATCTGTGAGGGTGGGATAGCACTTGCCGAAATCACTGGACAGAAATGAGGCCCCTTACCATAGTCATCCCTTACAGCCCAGGGTCTTCTGTTGACGGGATTCTGCTCCCCCTAACGGGGTCAGACCTCGTCGAGCATATCGTGATCGTCAGTCAGGAGCCGGTTGATGTCAAACTGGAGAAGTGTCAAGTTCTTGCTGCGGGACCCCTCACATCAGACGAGACGCTTAACGCGATCCTGAGCGGAATGCGAACGGAGCACTTTCTTCTCTTCCAGGAATTCGGACAGATTTCGATCGAGGCTAAAGCCCTGGAGAAAATTCTGGAGAAGGCAGAGTCCCCGAAGGCAGGCCTGGTCTATTCGGATTTCTATGATGAAAACGAGCACTGGAAGACTCTTCATCCACTCATTGATTACCAGCTTGGAAGCGTCCGGGACGATTTTGATTTCGGTTCCATGACGCTCTTTTCGGTCGCCGCCGCCAGGAAGTCCTTGGGAAAATACGGTGCCGTCCCCCACGTTAAATTTGCCGGCCTTTATGATCTTCGTCTGAAGGTTTCCATCGACTACGCCGTCTATCATCTGCGGGAGCCACTTTATAGAGCGATGAGTGGAGAAGAGATTCCCGATGTTGAAAAGGTATTCGAGTACGTCGATCCTAGGAATGAAGCCGCACAGAAGGAAATGGAGGCCGTCTTCACGGATCACTTGAAGAGGATCAAAGCTTATCTGCCGTCGCAATCCCTCAGGGAGGTCGAGAAGACCCCGGAGTCCTTTCCGGTGGAGGCCTCCGTGATCATTCCCGTGAGGAACCGAAGAGAGACAATTGCAGAAGCCGTGGGAAGCGCTTTATCGCAGGAAACCAATTTTCCATACAATGTCATCGTCGTGGACAACCACTCGGCCGACGGAACCACGGCGGTTCTCTCTGACCTCGCCCGAAAGTATGGCAACCTGAAGCACCATATCCCGGAGAGGACCGACCTTGGCATCGGAGGTTGCTGGAACGAGGCGCTTCGTCATCAAGCCTGTGGCCGCTATGCCGTGCAACTCGATTCGGACGATCTTTACAGCAGCCGCCGCACGGTCCAGAAGATGGTTGATATGCTTCGACAAGGCAACTACGCCATGGTCATCGGCTCCTATATCCTCGTTAATTCAATGCTGGAAGAGATTCCTCCCGGCCTCATCGACCACCGTGAATGGACGGATGAGAACGGTCACAACAATGCGTTGCGCCTCAACGGCCTGGGTGCACCGCGGGCTTTCAACACCGGCCTGATGCGCAAAATCGGTTTTCTCAATGTGAGCTACGGCGAGGATTATGCAGCGGCACTTCGAATCTGTCGGGAATACCGGATAGGAAGGATCTTTGAAAACCTCTACCTCTGCAGACGCTGGTCGGGCAATACAGACGCCGCACTTAGCATCGAAGAAGAAAACCGCAACAACGCCTTCAAGGATAACATCCGCACTGTTGAAATTCGAGCCCGGCAGAAAATGACGGGGCGCATCGCCTAAAATCCGCGGCTCTATCGCGTGCCCGGACACGTGGATCGGGCACAGACACTTTACTTTCTCATCTCGGTAAAGAATGGAGGAGGATAAGCAATCGTCATGGGAATCGTGATCCGACCCTGGCAGAAGGTTGATCTCGCTTCCATCCGGAGAATAACCTGGCTCTCGTGGATTTCGACCTACGCAAGGTTTATTCCCGAAAGCGACCTCAAAGCCTATTTTGACGCTCGCTACACAGAAGAGGCTGTTCTTAGCATGTTCGAGGATCCCTTCACCCATGGTTTCGTTGCAGAGACAGACGATCGGATCGCCGGCTATGCAAGGCTTTTCTTTAACCGGGATGAGCATCGTCTCTACGTCCCCTCCCTGTATTTTCTCCCAGAATTTCAGGGGCAGGGCATGGGCGGGCAGCTTCTCGAAGCGGCGGAAGAATATGCCGCAGAGAAGGGCCTGGATGAACTTTGGATCGGCGTGATGGTAAAAAACAGTCCTGCCCTGGTTTTTTACAGGAAAGTGGGCTTTCAGTTTGTTCGGGAAGAACCCTTCAGCATGGGAAAGACGACGGTGAATCACCTGATTGGCTACAAAAAATTAGGGAGAGCCCCGCTTCTTATTCAGAAGACTTATGTCGCCTTTGATGGAGGAGAGAGCTTAAAGGATCTCTCCGGACGTTGTCTCGATCTCTTATCGGAGCAGAAAAAGACGTGGCAGGATCTTCGAGAAGGCTACGAGTCGCTCAGAAACGTCGAGGAGCGGGATGTCCGATGTACAGGATTTTCCGTCCGCCTTCAACGAAATTCCGGAAGAATCAAGAGCAGCCTGGCCGATGTAGGAGAAAAAAATTCAAACGAACGGCCATGTTTCCTCTGCCTGGAACATCTCCCTGAAGGCCAGAAGGGAATCCTCTATCGGAACGACTATCTGATTCTCTGCAATCCCATGCCTGTTTTTGCTTCCCACTTTACCATCTCCCATGTGGATCATCGTCGTCAAGCCATTTCGGAGCATGTCGATGCCTTTTCCGAGGTCATGACTGACTTGGGGTCCGGATGGATAGTACTCTACAACGGACCCAAGTGTGGGGCCTCCGCACCGGATCACCTTCATTTTCAGGCAAGCCCATCCGGGCAGATGCCGATCGAGGAGGAAATCGGAGAGAAGAAGAGACTTATTCTGATAACACGGGTTGACGGTGTTTCCCTTTATCGCATGAAAGATGTGGGGCGGGAGGTTATTCTCCTGGAAGGCTATAACCCGATGGCCCTGGGAGAAGTTTTGAAGAGCTTTATGAATGCCCTGAAAAAAGTTCTCCTCGTTAACGAGGAGCCTATGGTGAATATCGCCGGCTTCTATAAAGAAGGGAAACGGCATCTCGTGATCTTTCCCCGGCGAAAACACCGCCCTGACGCCTTTTTTCAGGAAGGGAATGCGCGGGTTGTGGTCAGCCCAGGGGTGATCGACATGGGTGGCCTCCTCATCACCCCTATGGGAAAAGATTTCTATCGGCTGGATGCATCGGCTATAGAGGGTATTTACAGGGAAGTATCCTTGGAAAGAGAGACGGTCGAAAAGGCCGTCAACGCAATGGAGTAAATCTCTAAGAAGCTGCCGGGTCGAAGTTTGATTTCATCGGCAACTTATCTTATGGTTAAGCAAATGAGAGGATAGTCGGTATCGACGGCGAGAAAGGACGCCCCATGAAGACAAGAAAGGGTTTTAAATGTAAATTGACCTGCCTTCTCATTCTGATTGTGGTAGCACCCCATTTTGGGTTTGCCCAAGACCAGCCGACAGCAAGACAATTCAGACAGGAGGAGTTGGATCAGATGCTGGCACCCATCGCACTTTATCCTGATTCGCTTCTGGCCCAGATTCTGATGGCAGCCACCTATCCCCTCGAGGTAGTGCAGGCGGATCGCTGGACAAAGGCAAATAGAAATCTGAGTGGCGATCAACTCAACGATGCCCTGGACCAGAAGGACTGGGATCCCAGCGTCAAAGCCCTGGTGCCCTTTCCGCAGGTGTTGTCGATGATGAGCGAAAGACTCGAGTGGACCCAGAAGTTGGGTGATGCGTTTCTGGATCAACAGGATCAAGTGATGGATACAATCCAGGGATTGAGGGCCAGGGCGCAGGCTGCGGGGAACCTGAGGGACACCGAGCAACAGAGGGTGATTGTGGAAGAGGGGGCTATTGAGATCGAGCCGGCACAACCGGAGGTGGTCTACGTACCCGTTTATGACTCGACGGTGATTTATGGGCCATGGTGGTACCCGGCTTTCCCTCCCTTCTTTTTTCCCCCTCCTCCGGGGTTGGTCTTCGTCAGAGGATTCGGCTTTTGGGGCGTCACCGTGGGGAGAGCCTGGGGTTATGCGTGGGGACGGTGGGATTGGCACCATCATTATATCAACGTAAACATCAACCGCCAGATCAACATCAACCGCAGCATCAACATTACTCGAACAACCATCCAAACCACTCGGTGGCAACACGACGTGACCCATCGGAAGGGCGTTACTTACAGGAATGAGGCGGCCCGGGAGCGTTTTGGGCAGTTTGCAAGGGGAGCGGAGCGACGGCGGGACTTCCGGGGTTTTGGACAGGAGACAAAATACCCACGGGCTTCAGTGGCCACTCGCCGTGGTCCTGACGTGACAAAAGGCGGACAGGCTTCAGTAATGACTCGCCAGGATATTCCGAAGACAACGCGTGGACAGGTTCCAGTGATCCCTCCCAAGCGTCTTGAACAGCCAAAGGGGGTGGGTGGTTTCGATCAAAAGAGCCTCGATCTTAGTAAAAACAGGAGTGCCTTTGGGGGGGTGGGCCGAGGAAGCGATGCACGAGTAGAAAGTAACCGTGGTTTTCAAAGCCGCCAGAGTATGCCTTCGAAAGGGGTAGGCGGGGTGAGGAAGGGCGATGTTGGCCGCCCCCGTTGAGAGTTCGGGGAAAAGACTTCAAAAGCATAGTTTGATGGAGGAAAAAGCGATGTTTATCGGTACGGGGAGCCAAGAGAAGCATTCGATGCGCCTTTTTCGTTTTGCCATCATTGCGGGAGTGATGATATTCGCCGGATTTCATCAAGGTGCGTTTGCAGCAGAGGCCAACCAGAAAACTTTCAAGTCTCCTGAGGGGGCTGTGAAGGCACTGATTGAAGCGGTCAAAGGAAATGATACGAAGGAATTGTTGGCGATCTTCGGTCCTAAAGGGAAGGAATTAGTTTCCTCCGGAGATAAGGTTGCTGACGAGACAGGAAGAGGACGTTTTATGAAAGCCTACGAGGAGATGAACAAACTGGTGAATGAGAATGATACGAAGGTCATCCTCCACGTAGGAAATGGCGATTGGCCTTTCCCGATTCCAGTTGTTAAGAAGGACGAAAATTGGCTCTTCGATACGATAGCGGGCAGAGAAGAGATCCTCAACCGCAGGATCGGCCGCAACGAACTCAATGCCATCCAGGTGTGCCTGGCCTACGTGGACGCACAGCGTGAATACGTACTGAAGGACCGGGATGGAGACAAGGTGTTGGAATACGCACAGAGATTTATCAGTAAGACAGGTGAAAAGAACGGCCTTTACTGGGAGGCAAAAGAGGGCGAACCCCGAAGCCCTCTTGGCCCTCTCATCGCCAAGGCTGCCACGGAGGGATACTCCGGAGTGAGGCCCGTCGGAAGACGGACCCCTTATCACGGGTATTACTATCGGATTTTAAAGTCCCAGGGCAAGAATGCGCCCGGAGGGGAATACGATTATGTGGTGAATGGTAAGATGATCGGCGGATTTGCCTTGGTTGCTTATCCTGCGGAATACGGTAACTCAGGGGTCATGACCTTCATCGTGAACCAGGATGGCGTGGTGTACGAGAAGAACCTGGGCAAGGAGACAGAGAAGATTGCCCTGGCTATGGAGAAATTCGATCCGGACAAAACCTGGAGGAAAGCGGAGTAAAGCTGTTAGATCGTATCGATTTTAAACCTTGGTTTCGAGCATCAGGGGAAAGGAGGTTGGGATGATTTCTCAACCTCCTTTTTTTGAATAACAGGAGCCCGGGGTGCTAAAGTTTTGCGAAAGGTTTAGCGCACAGGCAGAAAGAAAAGGCGGGAGGGCTGCCTTTTCACTGCCTTGGTGAGCGAAATCGAGATACCGCTCCTCTCTGCTCCGGGCCTTTCATCACTCAGATGTTCTGAGAAGTGCCTTCGTTGTTCCTTGATTCTTAGGAACAGTTTTAGTATAGTTTTGAAAAAATCAGGGAAGAGGCAGTAGGTTAAAAGCTCTCGGTGAGAGGAAAAAAGAAACCTTATAGGAAAACGGAATTAGAAGAGCAATTGGTTCAGAAGTTTTCTAATCGGTGTCCTTATTGTGATCAACCCGTCTTGTATGATCAATTCGATTTGAAGACAGGGGAGAATGAAATCCAGTGTCCGCCCTGTAAAGAGACCTATATCAAAATGGTAGCGCCCTCGTTCACTGGGGGCGGACACAAATCCCGACGGCATTAAATGCCGACGCTCCACTATACATATGTACCGATCTCTGCCGCAATACTCCAGGAATCGTCTCCAAACCCCGATCCAGTATGTAAAAGGGGTAGGGCCCAAGCTCGCCAAGCTCTTCGAGAAAAAAGGAATTCTGACAGTTGAGGATGCCCTCTACTTTTTGCCGCGGTGCTACGAAGACCGAAGCAACCTGAAAAAGATCTCTGAACTCAAAGCCGGGAGAAAGGAGACAGGTCTGGGTGAGATACTGCTGTCGGGAGTTGCATCTTATCAGAAAGGAAAGAAAAAAGTCTTCGAGACGGTGGTGGGGGATGGAACCGGTACGATCACGTTGAAGTGGTTTCACGGCAACGAAAGATATCTCAGAGAACGATTTAAGAAAGGCCGCCGACTGATCTTCTCCGGTGAGGTGAGATGGTTTAGCTATCAGAGAGAGATTCATCATCCGGACGTAGAAATCGTGGACGGGGACGTTGAGAAGGACTACCTCAACTTCAAACGGATCGTTCCCATTTATTCTGAGACAGAGGGACTCTATCAGAGGACCTTGAGAAGGTTAATGAAGACGGTCTTGGATGGGTATGCGGATGAGCTTTCGAGTCCCGTCCCGCAAGAGATTGTCGAGCGACAGGACCTGATTGATTTCTCCGAAGCTTTCCGGAGGGCCCATTTTCCCCCCGAGGGAGAGCCTATGGAAGCCCTGAATCTCCAACGCTCAGACGCTCACCGACGGATCATCTTTGATGAATTTTTTTTCCTGGAACTCGGCATGGCTTTGAAGAAAAGAGGAGTAGCAGTAGAGACAGGGATTTCTTTCAAAACCGGCGGCGCTTTGGTCCAGAAATTATTAAGTCTACTCTCTTTCAAATTAACCGGCGCTCAGGAGAGGGTTTTGACCGAGATCAAGGAAGACCTAGAAAAACCCCATCCCATGCACCGGTTGATCCAGGGAGATGTGGGAAGCGGGAAGACCGTCGTCGCCGTCCTGACTTGTCTGTACGTGGTCGAATACGGTTATCAGGCCGCCATCATGGCGCCCACTGAAGTATTGGCCGAGCAACACTTTCTGAACCTTCGTCGGTGGGTGGAGCCATTAGGAGTCAAAGTGGCCCTGCTCACAAGTAGCGTCAAAGGTTCGGAGAGGGAAAGTGTTTACCAAAAAATTCGAAATGGAGATATCCAGTTGGTGATCGGAACGCATGCGATGATCCAGGAGACGGTCGAATTCCACCGCCTGGGCCTTGCCGTCATAGATGAACAGCACAAATTCGGCGTCGTTCAAAGAGGGCTTTTGAGAAAAAAGGGGGAAAACCCTGACGTCCTGGTGATGACGGCGACTCCCATTCCGAGGACCCTCGCCATGACGGTTTACGGGGATCTTGACGTTTCACTTATTGATGAGATGCCACCCGGAAGAGTGCCCGTCGAGACCAAGGTCTTTCCTGAACCCGCCAGGGCCAGGGTTTATCGTATTGTTGGAGAAGAGGTGAGAAGAGGTCGCCAGGCATTCATCGTCTACCCGTTAGTAGAGGAGTCTGAGAAGTTGGATCTTAAGGACGCCACAAAAATGGCGGAGCGCCTTCAGAAAGAAGTCTTCCCAGAGTTTCGGATCGGCCTGCTCCATGGAAGGATGAAAAGCGATGAGAAAGAGGCCATCATGACAGAAGTTAAGGAGGGAAGGATTCAGATCCTCGTGGCCACGACCGTGATTGAAGTGGGAATCGATATTCCAAACGCTTCTGTGATGGTGGTGGAACATGCCGAGCGATTCGGCCTCTCTCAGCTCCATCAGTTGAGGGGAAGGATTGGCCGAGGGCGCTATCCCTCGAAATGCATTTTACTCGCCCAATACCGATCCTCCGAGGATGCGAGGGTTCGCCTCCAAGCCATGGAGAAGACGACCGACGGATTTAAGATCGCCGAGGAGGACTTGGCCCTCAGGGGACCCGGAGAATTCTTTGGCATCCGGCAATCAGGACTGCCGGATTTCAGGGTGGCGCATATCCTGCGGGATACCCCGATCTTGATTGAGGCGAGAAAGGAAGCCTTTCGGCTCGTTCAGGAAGATCCTGAACTGTCTCTTCCTTCTCACGCGGGCTTAAGGGATGTTCTGATCTCGCGATGGAAGGGAAGAATGGAACTCGCTACCATCGGTTAAAACGGATTGAAAAGACAGGGAAATTGTGTTAACCGTTGAGGTATTAAGCGGAGCATATTATAGTTTGCATTAAATCCAGCAGGTCATTGCGAGGAGTGCAACGACGAAGCAACCTCAAAGCGAGATTGCCACGCCCTTCGGGCTCGCAATGACAGCTTTTTGTGGTTCTTATGTAAACTATTTTATGCTCTCAGTAGTAGTATTCTTTGGAAGGAAGACAAAATGGAAATGTTTCATCCTGGGGGATCGGGATTCCAGCGAATGGAGAGGCTTCCGCCTTATATCTTTGGCATTGTGAATCAATTGAAGATTGAGGCGAGACGAAGGGGGGAGGACATCATTGACCTGGGCATGGGAAACCCGGACCTCCCCACGCCCAACCACATCGTTAATAAGCTGATCGATGCCGTGAAGAATCCCAGGAATCACCGGTATTCTGCGTCGAAGGGAATCTATAAACTGAGGGCTGCGATCACCGATTGGTACCGAAGGCGCTACGATGTCGACCTCGATCCAGAGACAGAAAGCGTAGTTACCATCGGGGCGAAGGAAGGACTCGGACATCTCGCTTTAGCGACCCTTGGCCCCGGGGATGTTGTCCTCGTTCCGGATCCAACCTATCCGATCCACGCCTACTCGGTCGTGATTGCAGGGGGAGATCTCCGTTCTGTTCCCTTAAGGGGAGGAGGGGATTTCTTCCATAGGTTATTGACGGCAACTAGGCAAACTTGGCCTCATCCCAAGATGATTATCGTGAGTTTCCCCCATAATCCTACCACCATTGTGGTTGACCTCAATTTCTTCGAGGATCTCGTGGCTTTCGCAAAGGAGCATCATCTGATGGTCGTTCACGATTTAGCCTACGGGGATATCGTCTTCGATGGATATAAGGCCCCAAGCCTTCTTCAGGTCAAGGGAGCAAAGGATGTAGGGGTGGAGTTCTACTCGCTTTCCAAGAGTTACAACATGCCCGGTTGGCGGGTGGGTTTTGGAGCTGGAAATGCTGAGATGCTGGCGGCTTTAGCAAAACTGAAGAGCTATCTCGATTACGGAGTCTTTCAACCCATTCAGATTGCAGGCATCATTGCCCTTACCGAGGATCAGGATTGTGTTCGTCAAACCGTCGAGGAATATCGAAAGAGAAGAGATGCCCTTGTCAACGGATTGAAACGAGTGGGGTGGGAGATTGAAAAACCGAAAGGAACGATGTTCGTGTGGGCGGAGATTCCAAGGCCTTTTAAGAAAATGGGGTCGATCGATTTTTCCAAGCTTTTATTAAGGGAAGGGAAAGTGGCTGTTTCCCCGGGAATCGGCTTCGGCGAGCACGGAGAGGGCTTCGTCAGATTCGCACTGGTAGAGAACGAGGCCCGCATCAAACAGGCGGTCAAGGGGATTCAGAAACTCCTGAAAGAAGGCATCTAAAGACAAATTCTAAATAACAAATTCGAAATTCCAAATAAGCCTCAAACTCTGATGACCAAAACGCCCCTCATCCTCGCCCTCTCCCCTGAGGGGAGAGGGTTGGAGTGAGGGAGAGAGCAGAGAGAAGATTCTTATGCGTGAGATCAAGGTGGGCCTGATCGGTTTCGGGACGGTAGGTTCTGGCGTTGCGGGAATCCTGGAAAAGAATTCCAGGCTGATTGAAAAGCGTATGGGTGCTAAGCTCGTCCTGAAGCGAATTGCGGACATCGATTTAGAGACTGACCGTGGGGTGAAGTTAAAACCGGGAGTTCTCACTCGCAGAGCCGAGGACGTGATCAAGGATCCTGAAATCGATGTTGTCATGGAGCTCGTCGGAGGAATTGAGCCTGCAAGAACATTTATTCTGAAAGCCATTCGGCACAGGAAGCATATTGTCACCGCCAACAAAGCCCTGCTTGCCCTTCATGGAGATGAGATCTTCGGGGAAGCCCACCGCTTTGGTGTCGATGTCAACTTCGAAGCCTCCGTCGGAGGAGGGATTCCACTCATCCGGTCGATCAAAGAGGGCTTAGTGGCCAACCGAATCCATTCGATTTTTGGGATTCTAAATGGGACGTCTAACTACATCCTTTCCAAGATGACGGGCGAAGGAAGGGACTTTAAAGGAGTATTAAAGGAAGCCCAGGAGAAGGGATATGCGGAGGCAGACCCGACCTATGACATCGAGGGGATTGATGCAGCTCATAAGCTTGCCATTCTGGTCCGCCTTGCTTTCGGAACCTCTCTACGATTTCATGAAATCTTCGTCGGGGGAATTTCTGAGATTACACCTCTGGATATACAATTCGGCCGAGAGTTTGGATATCGAATTAAGCTCCTGGCCATCGCCAAAATGGAGAAAGGGAAGATCGAGGCTCGCGTTCATCCCACCATGATTCCAGAGAGACATTTGCTTTCAACGGTGGAGGGAGTTTTTAACGCCGTCTATATTAAAGGTGACGCGGTAGGTCCTGTGCTCTTTTACGGCCAGGGGGCAGGGCAGATGCCCACTGGCAGCGCGGTCGTGAGCGATCTCGTAGAACTGGGAAGAAATCTCCTCGTGCAAGCCAAGGGGCGTCGAGTGCCTTCGCTCTCCTATCAGGAGTTCGCCATTGGAAAAAATCCTCTTAAGAAAATCGAGGAAGTGGTCATGCCCTACTATATGAGGTTTTCGGCGTTGGATCGCCCCGGTGTGCTTTCGAAGATTTCAGGAATCCTAGGGAAAAATGACATCAGCATCGTTTCAGTGATCCAGAAGGGAAGACGGATCAAAGGTTCAGTGCCCGTCGTGATGATGACCCACGAAGCCCAAGAGAAGAATGTTCGCCGAGCCTTGAAAGAGATTGACCGGCTGGGAGTGATTTTGGGGAAAACCATGTTTATTCGAGTCGAAAATGAACTGGAATAATGGAATTGCAGACTTCAAATCGCAGATTTCAGACTGGAAAATTCAATCTGCAATGTGAAATCTGAAATTTGAAATTGGAGTTAATCATGTGGCGAGGGGTGATTCGGGAGTACTGGGACTTTTTACCTGTCACGAAAGAGGAATGCATCATCACCTTGCTCGAAGGGGACACCCCTCTTATCCATTCATCTCGGGTCCAAAAGGAGGTCACTCCGGGGATCGACCTGTACTTCAAGTATGAAGGTCTTAATCCAACCGGTTCTTTCAAGGATCGAGGAATGACCGTGGCAGTTTCCATGGCAAAAGAAATGGGTTCCAGGGCGGTCATCTGTGCCTCCACAGGAAACACCTCTGCCTCCGCAGCCGCCTATGCCTCCAAGGCAGGAATGAAGGCCTACGTCGTCATTCCCGAGGGAAAGATTGCCCTCGGCAAGTTGTCCCAAGCCATGGCCCACGGGGCGCAGGTCATCCAGATCGAAGGAAACTTCGATGAGGCCCTGCACATCGTCAGAGAAATTTCCGAGACAGAACCCGTCACCCTGGTCAATTCCCTCAATCCCTATCGGATTGAGGGTCAGAAGACAGCTTCCTTTGAGGTCATTGACCGCTTAGGATTTGTCCCCACTTATCATTGCCTCCCCGTCGGCAACGCGGGCAATATCAGCGCTTATTGGAAAGGTTACAAGGAATATTGGGAAAGGGGAAGAATCGATGGGCTTCCGAAGATGTTGGGATTTCAGGCGGAGGGAGCGGCGCCCATCGTCAAGGGAAAAGTGATTGAGCGGCCTGAAACCATTGCGACCGCTATCCGAATAGGGAACCCGGCCAGTTGGAAACAGGCGGTGGCAGCCCGGGACGAATCCGGAGGCTTAATCGACATCGTGACCGATGAGGAGATTCTCGAGGCTTATCGGATGATGGCGAGCCTGGAAGGAATCTTCTGTGAACCCGCTTCGGCAGCCTCCTTGGCTGGCGTGATTAAGCTTCACCGAAAAGGTTTTTTTAAGAAGGGAGATGTGGCGGTGTTGACGATTACCGGGCATGGTCTGAAGGACCCGGACATTGCCATCCGAGTCTCCCAGAAACCCGTTTCTCTTCCCCCGAGCAAAGAGAAAGTCCTGAAATACCTCAATCTCTGATAGACTCTTAGCATTTTTCTTAAAGAACCGTAAATAGGGAATGTTTCATGAGATAATATAACGTTTGGTGTGAACACCTGCCCGTATCATGTTCCTTGGACCCTGGCTTTTCAGTTCTAAGCTAAATATAGAAGAACTATTCCAGCAGATTTGACAGGATTCAGGGAAATGTGCAAAATGTAAATAAGGGTCTATTTCCCGATATTTTACTCCACGAAATGGGTTTTCTTTAATCCTGAGGGTGCCCTTTGCAGATCAACTTACGAATTATTCTCTTGATTGTCGTCGTGATCAGTGTTCTCGTTCTTCTGTTTACCCTCTTGCAGGTTTGGCAGGAAAAAGAGAGGTTGACGGTTGACCTCGAAAGTCGCTCTGCTCTCTTGGGCGAAAGCCTGAAAGAGACTATCGAACCCTTGTTAGAAAAAGGGCGGTCAGAACGTTTACAAAGAATCGTGGAAAAATTTGGAAACCGAGAAAGGCTCGCCGGGGTGGCGGTCTATGACGTCAAGGACATATTGATCGCCGCCACTCCTCCATTGTCCGCCCATCTGTCCGCTACGCCGAAGTTTGTGACTAATGCGATGAACTCCGACATCGAAGGCGGACACTTCTTTCGCCTCGGGGGAAGGGAGATGTATCTTTATGCGCTCCCCCTTCATCGCGAAGAGGTTGTGGTTGGTGCCCTGGTCATCGTTCAAAATCCTTCCTATATTCAGGACCGCCTCTCGCTCATCTGGAGGAATAATTTTATCCGCCTCCTGGTGAACGGCCTTGTTGTTTCGTTAGTGACCCTCCTCCTCATTCGTTGGAGTATGGCCGAGCCGATTGCCAAGATGGCTGAATGGATGAAACACCTGCGAACGGGAAGAGCTAAAGAACCCCTTCACCTCCCTTCGGGCGGGGTTTTCGAGCCTCTGACCAACGAAGTGGCACAAATGGCCAGGAGTATCTCAGCGGCCCGAGAGGCCGCTGAGGAAGAAGCACGTCTCAGACTTTCTGGCGAATCTATCTGGACTCCAACACGGCTCAGAGAGCAGGTTCGTGCCATTCTCCAGGAAAGGCCTCTCTTCGTGATTTCCAACCGTGAACCTTACACGCATGAAAAGAAGGGGAAGAATATCGAATGCGTGGTTCCGGCTAGCGGTTTGGTGACGGCCTTAGAGCCTGTCCTCAAGGCCTGCGGAGGAACCTGGATTGCCCATGGAAGCGGTGATGCCGACCGTGAGGTGGCGGATGCCCAAGGTAAGATCAGAGTTCCGCCGGAAGAGCCTCAATATGTGCTCAAGAGGGTCTGGCTTACCAAGGAGGAGGAGAAAGGTTACTACTATGGATTTTCCAATGAAGGGTTTTGGCCCCTCTGCCACATCGTCCACACGCGTCCGTCCTTCCGAGTAGAGGATTGGGAATATTATCAAGCCGTCAATAGGAAATTTGCCGAAGCGACCTTGGAGGAGTTGAACAATGCCAAAGAACCTCTGATTTTGGTTCAGGATTATCATTTTGCTTTACTCCCTCGATTGATCAAAGAAGAACGTCCGGATGCCCGGGTGGCTCTTTTCTGGCATATTCCCTGGCCGAATCCTGAATCGTTCGGTATCTGTCCGTGGCAGAGAGAGATTCTACATGGCATGTTAGGAGCAGACCTCATTGGTTTTCACACCCAGTTTCACTGCAACAACTTTCTTGATACAGTTGACCGCACCCTGGAATCCCGGATTGACTGGGAGCATTTTGCGGTTGAAAGGGGAGGACAAACCACTCTGGTCAAGCCTTTTCCGATTAGTATTGCCTTTACGAATCCGTCCAGCACCTCCATGGCAAACCAGCCTGCAAGGCCAAACAAGGAGAGTCTCCTCAAGGACCTGGGCGTGAGAACAAAATATCTTGGCGTGGGGGTCGATCGCATCGATTACACAAAAGGGATCCTGGAACGCTTCAAGGCCATCGAGCGGTTTTTGGAAAAATATCCTGCCTATCAGGGTGAATTCACTTTTGTGGAACTTGGGGCTCCGAGCCGTACCCATATTAAGGAGTATCACGATCTCATCTCGGCAGTGGAGAGGGAGGCGGACCGGATCAACTGGCGCTTTAAGACGAAGGAATGGCAACCGATCGTTTTCTTGAAGAAACACCATAGCCACGAGGAAATCGGGCGCTTTTATGAGACCGCTGACCTGTGCTTGGTCACTTCCTTACACGATGGAATGAATTTGGTTGCTAAAGAATATGTGGGCGTCCGAGACGATGAAACGGGGGTCCTGATTCTCAGCCAATTCACCGGCGCGTCCAGGGAACTCAGGGATGCTCTGATTGTTAATCCTTATGATATTGAAGAGATGGCTGAAGCGATCCGCTCTGCCCTGGAAATGGGCGCTGCTGAGCAGAAGGCCCGCATGAAGGCGATGCGCGAGACGTTGAAAAGCCGAAACATCTATTATTGGGCCGCAAATCTAATCACTGCTCTTGCTCAGGTGCGCTTGGAAAAGCCTGCATGAAGCACATCACCTTCAGTCAATCCTTGATGATAAGCCAACCCGGGCAATAGTTGGGCAACGAAAGCTGAATTGTGCTCAATATTTCCTGAAACCACCGGCTAAGGTAGCTATCTTGAGAGGCTTCCGGAACAGGCTTAGAGGTCTTTCAAACGGCCGTGGGGTAAAAAAACGACTTTCTATGGCAAAGTAAATAATTGGGGTAATTATTGGGACTTAAAAATGATAGTTAAGTGGTTCATCGGTAATTGGTTGAACATCACTGTTCCTGTACTGGCTTTTCTTGCGAGCTACGTTGTTGGTCTTTGGGTGAGGAGGGTGGTCAATAACGCCTTTGAGATGTGGGCATCAAAAATTGGATGGCAAGGAAGCAAGTTGGTGATGACAACTGTGCATCGTCCCTCCCTGTTCTGGTTTCTAATTTTGGGTGTCATCATAGCCATTCAGGTGTCAGTAGTTAGCCCGGAAGTCAAAGCCATAACCACCCGAGCAATGGGCAGCCTCTTTGTCCTCTCCCTCGGATGGCTGGTTATGAATCTATGTGGGCAGCTACTCGAGGCATATTTGCCCAGGCTGAAAACTCGATGGCCAAGCGTCGCCCTGGCAAAGAATATTACCAGGGCTGCCATCGTTTTGGTCTGTGCTCTGATAGTACTTGAGATTTGGGGCATGCCCACCCGTCCTCTCCTTGTTCTGATAGCAGTCGCAATCTTGGCGGCAGCACTGGCGTTAAGAAATGCGGCCCCTAACCTTTTTGCCGGACTCCATCTTAGCGCTACCCAACAGATTAAAGTAGGGGACTACCTCAAGCTGGAAACCGGAGCGCAAGGCTATGTTATCGAGATAAGCTTGTACAACACGCAGATCAAGGCTTTGGACGAAAGTATAATTATTGTTCCCAACAACCAGCTTCTTCAGTCTACAGTGGTCAATTACGGGCATCCCCTAAAAAAAGCCAAAGAGCCCTTTCGTTTCCATAGCCGAACGTATATAAAGGAGCTGACAGGGCTTAAGGCAAGAAATCTTAAGGAACTTGCCAATATCCTTAAGAAGGCACCTGACTCCGTGATTTATTATCACACGCACCATTTTCTTGAGGAACACCACTATCTGACACCTGAGCCATCCAACGACTTTGCTGTCTGGGTAAACGATTTACTGGGGGAGGAGATTCTGGGTGAAAGGTTGGCGAGTGTTAATACCTTTGAGTTTCCCAGTCTCGGCACTCTTAGAGAAAGAATAGTTGTTATTATTGAGGAACATCTTGCCGAGGGATGTAACTCCAGAGAGGCGATGCCGGGGAGGGAATTTCGTTTTATGAAGTCGGTGAGCGTGGTCATTCCCACTCCCTATGTGGCACACGACCTAAGGGAATTTGTTGAGGCTTTACGGAAGATAAGCTTGGGTTCTCTTTACTTTCATGTCTTTGAATCGAGATTGAGGCTGGGTAAAGGGCTTAATGATTTTACGATCTGGTTGCAAAACAGTCTGGAAGAGGCTGAGCTTGGCGAGAAGATAGCCCGGCTTGACCCCTATACCTATACCTTGGAGGGATTAAGATCGGCTTTTATACAACTTATCGAAAAGCGCATCAAATAAGAATCAATGACTACGAGCCTATCGTAGGACGTAGCACCATTGAAGAGCTCAGGCTGCTTGCCGCCCGACTCTCCGGCAAGGTGATTCAGAATATCAATTCAACCTTTACCGGAGGCGGTGTCGCCGAGATTCTAAGCCGTATGTTGCCGCTACTGGAGCAGCTTGGTGTAGATGCCCGCTGGAATACTATTAAAGGAAGTCCCGAGTTCTTCCAAGTGACCAAAAAATTCCATAACACTTTACACGGCCGGCGAGAGGATATTTCCGACACTGACTTCGCTCTTTTTCTTGAAGTCTCGCAGCAGAACATCAGCGAGATGGAATTATATGGCGATATTATCTTTGTGCATGATCCCCAGCCGCTCACTATAGTGAGCCGAAAGAAGGAAATAGGCAGGAAATGGATATGGCGTTGTCACATTGATGTCTCCCAACCCAGCGAGAAGGTCTGGAGTTTCCTTGAGCCTTTTATTGTCCAGTATGATGCAGCAGTCTTCTCCGCCCCATCTTTCTCACACCAACTCCCCATCCGTCAGTTTCTTATCTCCCCATCCATAGACCCTCTGAGTGACAAGAACAAAGAGTTATCACAGCAGACGATTGATTCTGTTCTCGAAAAATACGGCATCCCCAAAGATAAGCCCATTATCACTCAGGTTTCCCGCTTTGATTATCTGAAGGACCCGGTAGGAGTGATTGAAGCCTTCGAAATGGTAAGAAAGAGTATAGACTGCCGGCTTGTATTCGCTGGAGGTACGGCCAGTGATGACCCTGAGTCAGACAAGGTGTTGGCAGAGGTGAAAGAAAGGGCCAGGGGCAACCCCGACATCCATATCCTCCTTGTCCCACCAGAGAGCGATGTTGAGATAAATGCTTTACAGAGGGCATCTACAGTCATTGTCCAGAAGTCGCACCGCGAGGGTTTTGGACTTACCGTCACCGAGGCCCTGTGGAAGGCAAAGCCGGTGGTGGCCTCAGCGGTAGGGGGGATAACGCTCCAGGTAAAGAACAGGTTCACCGGTCTATTGTCTTACGGCATAGAGGGAACTGCCTACGCAATAAGACAGCTACTCACCAATCCAGGATATGCCGGATGGCTGGGACAAAACGGTAGAGAACACGTCAGGTACAACTTTCTCATCACGCGGCACCTGCGGGAATATCTGCTGTTATTCCTTGCCCTCGAACACCCTCAAGATATTATCTATCTGTAACATCAGTAGATGTTCGCCGAGTTTGGATTCGTTGCATGATATTCTAACAATCGGCTAACCTGAGGCAGCAAAAGCCTACAGTCCCTTGTGGATAAATCCGGCATCGTGGCTGATGGCGCGCCTCGCCTCTTGGCACCGGAAAAGAAACTCTCGGACCTCGTCGGGATTTTGGAGATAAAAGTCGGCTTGAGAGAGAGACGCCCCCGGCCCGACATAAACCGAGATACCCTGCTTTTTCATCACCCGGAAAGCGTCTTCGTCGGTCTGGTCATCTCCCAAATAGATTGGGAAAAGCCCCGGGGAGGGAAATATTTTTATCAACTCTCTGACGGCGGTCCCTTTATTCAGATCCGTCTTGGGCCGGATTTCCAAAACCATTTTGCCGGATATCGTCTCCCACCGATTCTTCCATTCTCGAATTTCAGCTTCTACCACTTGGCGGACTTGCGCGGAAAATTCACTGGGCACGTTGCGGTAATGGACAGAAAGAATTGGCCCCTTCTCCTCGAAAAGAATCCCTGGAATTCCCTGCAAAGAATTCTGCAAATTTTGGGTGATCCTTTTGAGTTCTGTTTTTCTGACTGGTGGCAAGATCTTCTTGTGCTTCCCGACGGGGGTCTCAATTTCCAAGCCATGGTTTCCTACGTAAATGATGTCCGAAACCCCTACCTTTCCTCGCACATCTTCAAGAGATCGTCCGCTAATGATGGCCGGGGAGACCCCGGGGAGATCACGAAGTGCCTCCAAGAGTCTCTTTACTTCAGACGGACAAAGAGCCATGTCAGGCCTGGGTGCAATTGGAGTGAGGGTCCCGTCGTAATCCAGAAACAGAAAAAGATTCTGGGCTTCTTGAATCCTGGTCTGAATGGTTTCCCAGTCTTCGAAGAGATGTCTCACAATCTCCTCCTTTTGCCAATTCCTATTTTATCACCAACTATAGTGGATGCAAGGACGATAGATCGTTTCCTTGAAGAAATCCCGGGATCTGTTCTTTCGGATTCGAAGAGATAAAGTTCACTAAAGAAAATTGACATCTTACGAGTTGGGATCTCAAGGCCGTGTATTTTTCGCTTAAAGAGAATGTGACAATCAGGACGGAGAAAAGGTGAAAACGGGCCGGGAATTGGTGAAAGAATAGTTGGATGCCTTCGATGTTTTGGGCGAAAGAGTACGCATTAAAATAGGTTGACGATAATTCGGCGACCTACCGCAGATCTCATCACAACCAATACTGCAACAGTCGTGCTAACCATTCCTTCACCCGTTCGCTAAAGGGTCTCTTTTTCCACTTTTCTAAATGGATTTGATGAGAGTTCTCGATGTCCTTTCTAAACATGGCCTCCATTTGCGCTCCAAAGTCGCGACCGAGGATGACGGCATTCACCTCATCGTTTCTCAAAAAACTCCATAAATCCATATTGGTCGACCCGATCGTAGACCAGATCCCATCGATAACGGCGGTCTTTGCGTGTAACATTCCAGCACTGTGCTCGTACAGCTTGACCCCCGATTTCAGAAGGTGCCCATAATGAGAACGGCCCGCATAGAAAACGGTGCTTTCATCGCTGATACCCGGAAGAATAATTTGTACGTCCACGCCGCGCTTGGCAGCATTCGTAAGAGCTTCCAAGGTTTGCTCATCGGGCACAAAATAGGAATTCGTCAAATGGATGAAATTCTCGGCATAAGTGAAGGCGGCTACGTACATGATATAGGTGATCCGGTTCTCCTGGCCGGGGGTGCTGCCCGCCACCTCTATGAAATCGCTGCCTTCCCGTTTGAGGGCAGGAAAGTAGTCCCCTTTCGGGAGCTCAGGCCCTTTCTGCCTTGTCCACGTGTCTAAGAAGAGCTTCTGAAACTCTGCGACCGCCGGCCCCTCGATCTGGACATGCGTGTCACGCCAGGCCTCGTCCGCACTTCTTTCACGATGCTCAACCGAAAGACTGCTGCTGGAATAAACCCGGCTGATATTGACCCCGCCGGTAAATGCAATCGCCCCGTCCACAATCAGAATCTTTCGGTGATCTCGATGGGTGAGCAGCCATTTTTCCCGAGCTTTCGTAGGATTAATGGGATTGTATTCGAGTGCCAGAATCCCGCCATTTCTTAAACGTTCAAAGAAAGCACTCGGCGTATTCAAACATCCGAGGCTATCGTAAATCAGATTCACTTGAACTCCCTCGGATTGCTTTCTTAGCAGCAAATCAGCAAAGCGGCGGCCCACTTCATCGTCCTCAAAAATATAAGTTTCAAGGTTGACGTGATCTTTGGCATTCTCAATCGCCCTAAACATTGCCGCGTAGGTCGCTGGTCCATCGATGAGCAATGTGACCTTGTTTCCCGCCACTAGTGGACTTCCGCTGATTGATTCGATTAGGGCAATCTGACGCTCGAGAATGTCCGTCGGCCCTTCCTGCCTTTTCAGCCGTTCCATGATCTTCTTGCTAATCGCGGGAGAGAGCTGTCCATGTGGGCCGATGATCTCCGGCGTCTTCTCTTTTTCGACGTCCAATCGTTGATAGATGTCTTCGAATCTTGGTAGAGTAGCACAACCTACGAAGGCGAGCAGAGAGAAAAGGCAGAGGAGTGGTAAGAAGAGGGAACGGGAGAGGGTACTGAGATCGAGATTTTTCATGACGGCAATCCCTCGTTGAAAGTGGCTTAAGATAGCCACTAAAATTTTACTGCACAAGCCGATCCGCATCAAGGGGTTTCATCCGGGCTCGCTTTCCAACAGGGCTACCGGAAAACTGGCGAATATTTCTCCGAGGGCTAAGACATTCTTCGCATCCTGCTCCCTTAATCTGACGGTTTCTCCGGTAAAGACGTTTTGGAACTTATCTCCGGTTATTCCCTCTGGTAGAACAATCCTTGAGTCTTTCCAGATTTCCTCGCCCAGCGGCAGCTCCTCAGCGCCTTTTATAAGGCGAGTTAGAAACCTGGGGACGATGACCAAAACAGCTTTCCCTACTCCCAGCCTTGCAAAAGCACAGATGTGCTCTTTGAACTCCCCGTCACTCTGCAACGGCAGATAGGCCCCGTCCATGAACAGCGGGGAGTTTTCCTTCCGATAACGGAGGGACGTGAAAGTCACATAAAGCTTGATGGAGCCGTCCTCCCATTCCCGTAAGAGTCCCGCGACAAATCCAGGAAGATCTGACCCGAACCCCGCCTTCTTTTCTTTCAATGCCTTTAGCATTTTCTCCCGGAGAGAAAAGTCGACGGGTCTTCGATTATCCGGGTCGACAAGGCTGAAATCCCATGTCTCCGTCCCCTGAAAAAAATCGGGAACTCCGGGGGAAGCGACTTTGAGAAGGGTCTGGGAAAGTGAATTAAACATTCCGAAATACGAAACTTTCTTCCTAAAGGGCTCAAGATCTTGTAAGAAAAGGTTGTTTTTTGACGAAGACATCACCTCGCTGACAAATCTCAGGAGGGCGTCTTCATACGGTAAGTTGGGACTGATCCAGCTGCTGTTCACCTTGGCCTCTCTGGCTGCCTTTAACATGTAATCTTTGATCCTATTCTCGAAAACCTCATACTCTGATCCGTCCATTGGACGAAGGGGCCAGACCCCCAGAAGTGTTTGATAGAGCAGATATTCTTCATTACGATCGGGGACCCCCCGGCCATCAACCATCGACTTTTTCTTCTTGTTGATCCTGCTCCACCTCGCCAGATGATGTCTCCACTCATCGGGAATTTCGGAGAGGAGATTCAATCTTGCCCTGACGTCCTCGCTTCGCTTTGTGTCGTGAGTCGATGTGGCAATCAGGCCGTGCGGCCAGACCTTGATTCTCTCCATGTTTTGTCCGTGGAAGGCGTCAAGGGTTGTGCCAAACCATTCAGGATTTCCGCCCACTTCGTTGAGGGAGACCAACCGGTTGTAAACATAAAAAACGGTGTCTTCAAGGCCTTTTGCCATTACCGGTCCGGAGATTTGTTGGAATCTCATGACGAAATCAAGCCATTCCGTTTTATCCTTTTCCCCGAAGTCCTCAGGATAGTTCAGGAGCAGTACTTCTTGTAAGAAGTCAAAGATGGTGGCGCTCAGAGCGGGGTTCCTCCGCTTCGATCTGGCCACGGCCTGCTCGATGTAACGTCGGTCTCTTTCCGTCACTCCGCAAGCATTGACGTAGGTTCGATAGACGGGAAAGCAAGCGATCGCTTCGATCACCGCCGACGTGAGACTGTTTAGCGTAAAATCCCGGGTGTGCCTGTTTTTCTCCGATAGCCGGTTGAGGTAATGACCGAGAGCATTGATCTCACCCGACAGGGCGGTGAGCATGATCAATTTCTTTTTCTCATAGACAAGGTCCTGGTAATTCAGATTTAGGCCTATGAACCGGCTGTAGATCTCATCAAATTTTTTTCCATTTTTGCTGTCGACGAAGATTCCACTTAGGGGAGCCAAAAACACGTAGCCGATCGTGCCGGAAATGGGCCAGTCTTCTGGAATTCGCTCGCTTTTCATTAAGATTTTCTCACCCACGATGTAAAAGGGCGTCCTGAGAGGCGAGGCGGAATTCTTAAGCAGTTCTTCATCGTAGAGCCGTTTTATTTCTTCCGGGCCGGATTCTCCTAGAAAGGGAGAGGCACGGAGACAGGTTTGAATAAAACAGCTCTTCTGCAATCGATAAAAGTACTCCACGGGGTTATAGAGCCCATCCGGATGATCCACTCTCAGTCCGGTGACTTTTCCCCCTCGGATTAGTTTAAACACAAACTGATGGACCTCGCTGAAGACATTGGGATCCTCGACGCGGATGGCCGCCAGTTCGTTAATATCAAAAAACCGCCTGTAGTTTATCTCCTCGGTTGCAACACGCCAATGAGAAAGTCGATAAGCCTGGTCGTTGAGAAGATCATCAAGAAGGTCAAAGCTTTTCGGCTTATTCTTCTCGCCGTTGAAGAGGAGCAAGTTTCCGTCGATAAAAGACCGGATTTCTCCGCTATCATTGTAAAGGTTCCAAAGCCTCCTCTTAATGACTTCCTTTTCTCTTCGTCTCTCCATCATTTTTTCTTTATCTTTTTCGCTCCGTGCAGGGAGATGGGTCAGGGCGGTGAGGATGCTGAGCATCTCCTGAAGGTGCGGATGATCCTTCCCAATCTCTTTCTCCAAGTCGTCGATGCGACATCTTAAAATCCTTGCATAAGAGGTCGGGTCGACTGGCAGCCTTTGCTCCCCGTAGCGGATAAAAAAGGCGCCTTCCTCGAATCCCAAGTTCAGCTCCTGGCTTTCGAGAACCTGACCGTACTGGTTGCCCAGGACGGGGAGGAGAACCTTGTTTTGAAGCTCATCCTTGACCGGGTTCCAATCGATGTCAAAAAAATCCGCGTAGACCGAGCTCGGCCCATTCTCGAGCACATCCATCCACCATGTATTCTCCCTTTGGCTGACGCACATGTGGTTGGGGACGATGTCAAGGACCTGGCCCATCCCATGTTTTTGCAATGCATCTACAAGTTGGTTGTATTCTTCCTCTGTCCCGACCTCGGGGTTGAACTGATTGTGATCCAAAATATCGTATCCGTGTGGGCTTCCCTTCCTCGCTTTGAAATAGGGCGATGCGTAGCAGTCAGAGATACCCAATTCATGGAGGTAGGGGATAATCGATTTGGCGTCGACAAACCTAAATTGGTGATTGAACTGAAGCCTGTAGGTGGCGATTGGCACCCTTAAACAGGCGGAGAGGTTCTCAGCCGCTGCGTGAAACACCTCTCTTATCTTTTCTTCGGGTACCGACAGCTCTTGTTCCATAAATCAGTTCTACGTTTCTTCGGGAATCGAGTTCGATTTCATCTCAGCCTGTCTGCCGATACAAGGCGAAGCTACAGCCTTGCAAACGCAGACCAACCTTTGCTCCGTGCGATCGGATCGATTCCGGCAAGGAACTTCCCGGCCCACCCCATTTTTTCGACGATGAATCGAGTGTGCGGTGCCAAATCCCTTTCTCCATGAGAGGCCTGCTTTCAGCAGGGTTTTCAAAGAAATTGAAAATCCCGCATACTCGGTCTTCTCCGTAGCTTCGTCGCATTACGAACAGCGTCCCTTCTTTGGAGGCATCGATCTTGATCTCCCCTTTACTTAATTGAGAGAGTGATGGAATTTCCTTCCTGCATTTCACGATTGTTCGATAGAGCTCAAAAAGGATTCTGCTTTTCCCATGTCGACGAAGATCGAGATGGATTTTGGAGAGCAGAAAGGTTTCCTCACTTTGCGGGTCCGGTATATCTCCTTGCCACCCGAGAGCGGCAAATTCTTCCTTTCTCCCCATTCTCACCGCATCGGCCAGCGTCGGGTCCGTATGACTGGTAAAATATCGGAAGGGCGCTTGCTCGCCGTATTCTTCCCCCATAAAGAGGAGCGGAATATTGGGGGAGAGCAGAACCACTCCGGCCGCAAGTTTCAAGGCTTCAAAGGACACGAGGGTGCTGAGTCTGTCGCCTCTCATTCGATTTCCGACCTGGTCGTGATTTTGAGAGAAGACGACAAATTTTGAAGGAGGAAGATGTTTCGAAGAGCTTCCATGTCGCCTCTTCCGAAAGGAAGAGTGCTGACCTGTGTAGACAAACCCTTGTCGAAACGCTTTGACCATCTGATGAATGTCCCCAAAATCCTGATAATATCCGTGCCGTTCTTTCGTAAGAAGCGTATGGAGGGAGTGGTGAAAATCGTCATTCCATTGAGCGTCCAGGCCGTATCCTCCCTTTCCCGGTGGGTTGATGATACGAACATCATTCAAATCGCTCTCTGCGATCACGGCGATGTGGCGGCCCAGATTCTTCGCCTGACGTTGAACCTCCTCCCGGATATCAAGCAGGATATGTCGTGCGCTGAAATCAAAGATCCCGTGAACGGCGTCTATCCGGAGGCCATCGAAATGGTATTCGGTTACCCAGTAGAGGGCGTTATCGGTGATAAACCTTCGAACCCCGTCGCTCTCGGGACCATCAAAATTGATGGCACGGCCCCAGGGGGTTCTATAGCGTTCCGTGAAGTAGGGTGCGTAATCGGAAAGATAATTTCCTTCGGGTCCTACATGGTTGTAAACGACATCGAGAATGACAGCTAAACCCTTCTGGTGGCAAGCATTGATCAACGACTTCAAGCCGTTTGGGCCGCCGTAACTATTTTGGGGGGCATACAGGTAGGTTCCATCATACCCCCAGTTCCTCCTCCCGGGAAATTGGCCGACGGGCATTAACTCAATAGCGGTCACCCCGATGTCTTTCTTGAGATAGTTCAAGTAAGGAATGATCGCTTCAAAAGTCCCTTCCCGTGTAAACGTCCCAGTATGAATTTCATAGAGGATCATTTTCTCAAGAGGAATTCCACTCCAATCTCGATCTTTCCATTTGAATTCGTCAGGATCGATCACCCCGGAAGGACCATCTACCCCTTCTGGTTGAAACCGTGAAGCAGGATCGGGCCTTACTCGTTTTCCATCCAGGAGATAAAAATACTTCGTTCTTGTTCCGGCACCGTTCAAAAAGGTGGTAAAGTATCCGTTTCCCTCCGGGTCCATCGGGATTTCCTTGGATTCCCCTGCGACTACCAGCGAAATGGAGGCAACCGTTGGGGCCCAGACCCTGAATCTCACCCCTTCAGGCGAAACACTTGCTCCCAGCTCCAATGACCATTTCTTTTTGAGCTTCTTCGACTTCACGTCAAGAGATCTCTGCCCTCATACCAACTTCCTAGAAGGAGGGGAGCCGATTTCGGCCACCGATCAGGCCTAGGAGGCCAGCAACGATCAGGTACACGGCAACAATTAGGTTTAATAATCCGGGCACGAGGAGAATCAGTATCCCGGCGATTAAGGAAAGTAGTGGTTGATGAATGGCACGTAGTTTCACGGCACGCCTCCTTCCCTCGTCACGAAATGAGAACAGAACAGTTCTTTTCGCCCCTTCTGCCTCCTGCAAGTCTGGAAAAAAATCCGGCAGCGTTATCGAATCAACCCTACAAGGCCTGCGACAATTAAATAGATCGCCACAATAAAGTTCAGCAGCCTTGGAAAGATCAGAATTAATATCCCCGCTATGAGAGAAAGGACTGGCTGATGAATCGTCATGACCGTCGTCATAACAAACTCCTTTCATGAGAGTAATTTATCACAAGAGAGGCACTTATTTCTTAGGCTACTAAGGCTGAACGGGGAAACCTATGGGGTTAACAATGTATTTTATCCGGGGGAACCTTGTATTTTGACGGGAAACCTTAAGGCTACAGACCTGATGAAGGAAGGCTCTTATATCTGCCCCCCAAAAAATCATATATGGCGGCACCAAAATTGGTGCCGCCCTGTTATCGTGTTACATCTGTCCCAGAGGTCTCTCAAAGGTATAATCATAAGGTCTTTCAACCAAGACTTCCTCAGCCGGTTCGACCTTATGCGTGGCCAGGGTTACTGGAAGAGAGACCACAAAAGCCGCCCCTCCTAAGACCGTACCCGCGAATCCCAAGGGCCTCAGAACCACGAGATCAGCGACAACAGCTCCTGCCGAGGGTCTCGAGGTTGCGGCAAGGGCGACAGAGTTAAATCCCAATATCATTGAAGCGATCAACAGAATGCTTATCGTTATTTTCATTTGGATTCCTCCTTTTGGTTTCCGAATTCTCCGCGGAGGCTGTGTTCACTCCGCAGGAGTTTTGGGCCGGCTTGCTTCTTCCGGTAAACATTCACCTGCTCACCTTATCCCGGGCCCCGGAATCTCCACTGATTTGAGCAGCCATTCGAATAGTGGATTGGTCGGACTGCTGCAGTGAAGAGTGCCAGCGCCCGCCATGGAAATGATGATGGTGAAAATCATCGTCCCTAATGAAAATAGCGCAGCCGGACAAAAAGAAGAGAGCTAAGATAACTATCCCTGTCTTGAAAAGTCGTATCTTCATAACATCATCTCCTTTTACGAAATTTAATGTTCTCCTAGTACACATCTTCCATAGTTAAAATTGTAATTGTCGGTAGCGGGATTTTCAAGCGAAGTTGACCAAGTGGTTTGAATTTATTGAGAAAAATTTTTTTCTCACCTGCCCTCTCAGGCAAGAGGGTGTCTCACAATTCCAAAAAACCGTTCCAAAGCGAGGCTTTCTCTTCCCCCGAGGCCGCGATTACGACACAGGTTCCGAGGAGGAGGTAAAGACTGTCGAACCCCTCGCAATGAGCGCATTTGGTCTTGAAAAATGGTCGATCTCAGGGTAGAGTTGAGTGGCCATTCGGAAGGTTTGCATTGATTCGTCCGCGAAGGGAAGTTAATCCGTTCAGATGAAGACAGCCTTTATCTATACTGACGCTTACCAGGATTATGACTATGGGCCCACCCATCCCCTTCAAGTCATCCGGCTTAAATTGACGTACGATCTTCTCAAATCTTACGGACTCCTCGACCTTCCCTCTGTTCGATCTATTCCCACTGTCGAAGCTAAAGATAATGATCTGTCCGTTTTTCACAGCGAGGAATATCTGAATATATTGAGGCAGGCGGACAAAGGGCATCTGTCGGCGAATGCTTATTCCCATGGGCTGGGACCCGGAGACAACCCCATCTTCCACGGTCTTTATAAGTGGTCGCTTCTGGTGACTGGGGCGACACTGCAGGCAGTCGATTTTGTGGGAGAGGGAAAAGGAGAGATTGCCTTTAACATCGCCGGAGGTCTCCACCATGCGATGAGGGCTCGGGCTTCCGGATTCTGTTATATCAACGATCCTGTCATTGGAATTATGAGGCTCTTAAGGCTGGGAAAGAGGGTGGCCTATATTGATATCGATGCGCATCATGGGGATGGTGTTCAGGAGGCATTCTATGAGACAGACCAAGTCTTGACGATTTCACTCCACGAGACCGGATACACGCTCTTTCCGGGGACGGGCTTTGAACATGAGATAGGAAAAGGAGAGGGAGAGGGCTATTCCGTCAATCTTCCTTTTCCTCCCTGCACGGATGATGAAGTCTACTCTTGGGCCTTCGAGGAAGTTGTTCCGGAGCTTGTCCAAGCATTCAAACCCGACGTGGTGATGACCCAATTAGGGGTCGATACATTTTATAATGACCCTTTAACAAATCTTCATCTTTCCATGTCCGGGTATGAAAGAGTGCTTAGGAGGATCAAAGATCTGGCGCCAAGATGGGTGGCATTGGGGGGAGGGGGGTATAACGTTTCCAATGTGGCACGAGCGTGGACGTTGGCATGGGCGGTCATGAACGGAGTGGAGTTGAATGAGGAGCTTCCGGAATCTTTTTTGAAAGAGGCATTAAAAATCGGATTTGAAGCGGGAGGGCTTAAGGGATCTCTGAAACCCACTCCGCACAGCCAGAACGAGGAAACCCGAAGGGAGATGGAAAGAGTGGCCCATTACATAAAAGAGACGGTTTTTCCCAAAGTCAAAGGCAAACCTTGCAACCCTCCATAGAATTTGGCATGCCTTTTGCTTTCGTCTTTTGCTTTTCATTTGACATTTGTAAGTTTTTGGTATATTTAGAGGTTTTGAGGATATGAGGAAATGCCTGAAAAGGTGAAGTACGTTATTATCGTAGGGGATGGGATGGCAGATTACCCAGTCGAGAGCCTGGGAGGGAAGACGCCGCTGATGGTAGCCAGGACGCCTCATATGGATTGGATGGCAGACCGGGGCGAGATCGGTTTGGTCAGGACCATTCCGGATGGTTTTACCCCGGGCAGCGAGATCGCTAACCTTTCTATCTTTGGATATGATCCCGTCCGTTATTATACAGGGAGAGGTCCTTTGGAAGCAGCAAGCCTGAAGGTCAAGCTGTCGGAGGATGACATAGCCTTCCGATGTAATCTGGTCACCCTGAAATTCGAGAGAAGTAAGATCCTCATGGAAGATTTTTCTGCCGGCCACATCACGAATGAGGAAGCAAGGAAGGTCGTCGTTGATTTAGACAAAGGGATGGGAACGAATGAGATTCGGTTCTATACAGGGGTGAGCTACCGGCATCTGATGGTTTTGAAGAACGGAGCCGCGAAATTCTCAACCCTGGAGAAACTGAAAATTCCACCTCCCCACGACCTCATCGGTCAGGAAGTGTCTTCCTACCTTTCTCAGATGGAAGAACCCGTCCTTTCCCTGACGAAGGAGTCTCAGCGGCTTCTCAAGGATCATCCCATCAATCAGGGTCGGGAGGCAAGGGGACTTCCTCCTGCCAACTCCATCTGGCTCTGGGGGCAAGGTCGTTCGCCGCATATGACCCCGCTGAAGGAACGATTCGGAGTAGATGGCTATGTGATCTCGGCGGTCCACCTGATCAAGGGCATTGGAATCTTAGCAGGGTTAGAAGTGATGGAGGTTCCAGGGATTACGGGGTACTTTGACACGAATTATGACGGGAAGGCCCAGTATACCCTGAAGGGCTTGAGGGAGAAGGACGTTGTTTATGTCCATGTGGAAGCCCCTGACGAAGCAAGCCACATGGGAAATCTTCGATTGAAGGTTGAAGCGATCGAAGTCTTCGACGAAAAGATTGTCGGAACGATCTTGGGCGGGATGAAGAAATTCAAACGGTACAAGATTCTGGTCATCCCGGATCATCCCACTCCTCTTTCCATCAGGACGCACACTGCTGATCCGGTTCCGTTCGTCATTTATTCCACCGAGGACGAGGGTCCCTCCGGCCATGGGAAAACATTTGATGAAGTTTGTGCGGGTCAATCCGGAATCTTTATTGAGAAGGGATTTGAATTGATCGAAAGGTTTCTAAGCCCTTGTTGTCCGTGTTGACGGAAAGGGAGGATGTTTTGGCGAATTCGAGGACCAAATATATCTTTATGACGGGAGGCGTGGTCTCGTCTCTGGGAAAGGGACTGGCGTCGTCATCAATTGGGTCCCTCCTGGAGCTGAGGGGGTTGAAAGTCAATTTCCTCAAGTTCGACCCGTACATCAATGTGGACCCGGGAACCATGAATCCTTTCCAACACGGGGAGGTCTACGTGACCGATGACGGCGCAGAGGCGGATCTCGATCTAGGACACTATGAGCGCTACACCAATGTCAAGACATCGAAGAAGAATAATTTCACCACCGGACAGATCTACGATTCGGTCATCTCCAAAGAGAGAAGGGGGGACTATCTGGGAAGCACTGTCCAGGTGATTCCGCATATCACCGACGAGATCAAGTCTAAAATCTTCGATTTAGCCCAGGATGTAGACATTGTGATCATCGAGGTTGGCGGAACCGTCGGCGACATCGAGAGCCTCCCTTTTCTGGAGGCGATCCGGCAAATTCGAGGAGATGTGGGCAGGGAAAATACGCTCTATATTCACCTCACCCTGGTGCCTTATATCCAGACAGCCGGGGAACTAAAGACCAAGCCGACCCAACATAGCGTAAAGGAGCTTCGAGAAATAGGTATCCAGCCCGACATCCTTCTCTGCCGAACCGATCGATTGCTCTCCCCGGATGTGAAAGCCAAAATCGCCCTGTTTTGCAATGTGGATAAAGACGCGGTCATCACAGCCAAGAATGTGGAGACGGTTTACGAAGTTCCCCTGGTGTTTCATCAGGAGGGGCTAGACGAGAAGATTGTCGAAAAACTGAACATCTGGACCGGCCGGCCGAATCTGAAAGGGTGGGAGCGTGTCGTTAAGAAAGCCAAACATCCCCGCCTCGAGACGACCATCGCGGTAGTTGGAAAATATGTCGGTTTGGTCGAGTCCTACAAAAGTTTAACAGAGGCGTTGACCCACGGAGGCGTTGCTAATGATGCCCGGGTGAACCTGAAATATATCGATTCGGAGCAAGTCGATAAAGAGGGGCCGGAACATTTTCTCAAGGAGGTCAATGGCATTCTCGTCCCGGGCGGGTTTGGGACGAGGGGGATCGAGGGAAAAATCAAGGCGATTCAATACGCCAGGGAGAAAAGGATTCCCTATTTTGGAATCTGCCTGGGGATGCAGTGCGCTGTGATTGAAATAGCCAGGCACTGCGCCGGCCTTAAAGGGGCCAACAGCGAGGAATTCGATGTCCACACACCACACCCCGTGATCTACCTCATCGAGGAGTGGGTGGATCGCAATCAGGTTGTTCAGAAACGGACATGTGATTCTGAAAAGGGGGGTTCGATGAGGCTGGGGTCTTATCCTTGCCGGCTCAAAGAAGGAAGTTTGGCTCTCGAGGCGTACAATAAGAAGTTGATTAATGAGCGACACCGGCATCGCTACGAATTTAACAATGCCTATATGGATAGCTTAGGAAAGACAGGAATGGTGTTCAGCGGCGTCTCGCCCGACAAGGAACTTGTCGAAATTATCGAACTGAAAGACCACCCATGGTTTCTCGGATGTCAGTTCCATCCAGAATTCAAATCGAAGCCGATGGACCCCCATCCTCTTTTCAGGGAGTTCATCAAGGCCTCACTTCAGCGGCGGAAAAGCTCCAGGGGAAAGACAAGAGGTGCAAGGCCGAGTCGAGGTCGCAAACCTCAAAGCGCATAGTGCCCACCCCCTCCCAACCCTCCCCCTCGAGGGGGAGGGTTGGGAGGGGGTGGGGGGGAGACAAGACTCATTGGATATCGTGAAAGAGGCCAAGCGGGTGTTGAGGGTAGAAGCCCAATCCATTCTCGATTTGGCAGAACGAGTGGATGAGGATTTCTCACGGGCGGTCGAGTTACTCTATCATTGCAAAGGGAAAGTCGTGCTCATGGGGATGGGGAAATCGGGACTCGTAGGCAGAAAGATCTCATCTACCTTTGCCAGCACGGGAACCCCTTCTTTTTTCCTTCACCCCGCAGAAGGGCTCAACGGGGATTTTGGGATGTTGGACAAGGAGGACGTGATCATCGCCATCTCCAACAGTGGAGAGACTCGAGAGCTTTTGGAAGCCTTGCCTCTTATCAAACGATACGGAAATCGGTTGATCACCTTCACCGGCAACCTAAACTCCACGCTGGCCAAGGCCGGGGATGTGAACCTCAGTGTCCATGTGAAAGAGGAGGCCTGTCCGTTTGGTTTGGCTCCCACCGCCAGCACGACGGCCACGCTCGCTCTCGGCGATGCCCTGGCCATCGCTCTCATGGGGAAGAGAGATTTCAGAAGAGAGGATTTTGCCATCCTCCACCCGGGCGGTGCACTGGGGAAGAGGCTTCTCCTGAAGGTGGAGGACCTGATGCATGTCGGAAAGGCCTTTCCGATGGTATCGGAGAAGACCTTGATGAAGGATGCGATTTTTGAAATTACCTCAAAGCGGTTGGGGGTGACCGGAGTCTGCAACGCAGAGGGGCATCTGGTCGGAGTGATTACCGACGGGGATTTGAGGCGGGCCTTGGAAAAATTTAGCGATCTTTTCAATCGGGAGGCCTCCGAAGTCATGACGAAGAACCCGAAATGGATCGAAAAGGATGCTTTGGCGGCGAAAGCCGTACAGAAGATGGAGGAGCATTCGATTACTTCCTTGTTTGTTTTTGACAAAGCGGGAGATAAAGTCCCCGCGGGGATTATTCATCTTCATGACCTATTGAAGGCGGGTGTGGTGTAACACGTTCAATGCGGAATGCGGATTGCGCCTGCCTGGTAGGCAGGGATTTCGGAATTTATAAACAACAAATGATTGGGAGATTATGAAGAAAGCCAAGATCGTTATCTTATTATCCATTGTGCTGATCGGTGGCGTCGTCCTCGCCAGTCTTTGGGCAAACCTCAAGGAGAGGAGGGCTTCAGAAGCTGTAGAGAAGGTTCCGAGGGTTTCTGCGAGCGACGCTACCCAGGTGCTGCATGAAGTTCGATTTATGGAGGATAAACACGGTCAAAAAACCTGGGAGCTGGAGGCAAAATCAATTCGCCAATACGAAGGACAAAACATGATGGTATTAGAGGATGTGAAACTCACCTTTTACGCGAAGGAAGGACGGATCCTCTATCTCACGAGCAAGCAGGGGAAGGTTTATCAGGACTCGAAGAACGTGGACTTGATAGGGGATGTGGTGCTTACTTCGAACGACGGGTACGCGCTGAAGACCCAATCCGCTTCCTATCGTCACGGAGAGAAGATCGTGAGCACTCCCGATCCTGTGGAGATCGAGGGGGAACAGATTCAGATGACAGGTAAAGGGATGCTGGTCAACGTGGAAGCCAAGACCTTTAAAATCCTCAGCCAGGTAAAGACCCATCTAAAAGGGAAAGAGAAGATATGAAGCTAGGAAGAGCGGTTAGTCTTCTCGTCATTTCATTCCTTTTTCTTTTCTTTTTTGCTTCCACAGAGGCCCAGGAGAAGAAAGGAAGCGGAAAAAGTGGGGAGAAGGCCGTCAAGACCGACAGGGGTTTTGGATTTACTACCAGCCGTGCCCCTATCGATATCGCCTCCGATACGGTGGAGGCAGATCAGAAGCAAAATAAGGTTACTTTTAAAGGAAATGTTGTAGCGAAACAGGAGGACGTGACGCTCTATGCCAATACACTGGTGATGATTTATGATCCCGATACGAAAAAGCTGAAGGAAATAATAGCGATCGGCAACGTGAAGGTCGTCCAATTGGATCGGCGGGCTACCGGCGAGAAGGTTACTTTCGATCAGGACAAGAATAAGGTGGTTCTGGACGGAGACGCGGTGGTTCGTGAGGGAACGAATGTCGTCAGGGGGGAACGGATCACCTTCTATGTCGAGGAGGAGAGGAGTGTCGTGGAGCCGGTGAAGGGAGGCCGTGTCAGCACCAGCATTACTCCGCCTCCTAAAGAGGAAGGGGAAAGGAAAAAATAGTTTTGAGTTATGAATTGAGAATGAAGAGTTAAAATCAACAATCGACTAAACTCTAAACTGATAACTCTTAATTGAATGGAGAAGTATGTCGCACATATTATGTGAGAGTTTAACCAAGGCGTTTCGTCATAAGAAGGTGGTCGATTCCGTGAGTATTGATATCCACGGAGGAGAGGTAGTGGGATTGCTGGGGCCCAACGGCGCAGGAAAGACGACCATTTTTTATATGATCGTCGGATTGTATCAACCCAACGGCGGGAAGATATACCTTAACGACGAAGAGATCAGTCGCCTTCCCATGTATTTGAGAGCGAGAAGGGGAATCGGGTACCTTCCTCAGGAGCCCTCGGTTTTTAGAAAGCTGACGACGGAAGAGAATCTGACGGCCATTTTGGAGACCCTTCCGCTCTCCGCGAAGCAGAGGAAGGACCGATTGGAAAAGCTCTTAAACGAGTTAGGACTCTCCCAGCTGCGCAAACAGAAAGCCTACGTTCTCTCGGGAGGGGAGCGCCGACGGGTGGAGATTACACGCGCCTTAGTGCTCTCGCCTTCTTTCATTCTATTGGATGAACCTTTTTCGGGGATAGACCCCATCGCGGTTTTGGATATCCAGGCCATCATCCGTCAATTGAAATCAAAGGGGATTGGAATTATAATTACAGATCATAATGTTCGAGAAACATTGGGAGTTTGCGACCGGGCTTATATCCTCAACGAGGGGCGAATCCTGGAGGAAGGAAGCCCCGAAAAGATTGCCCAAAGCGAGAAGGCGAGAAAGATCTATTTGGGTGACGGGTTTGAATTAGGGGGTAGGCGCCTGAGTCAAGAGGAGAAGAAGAAGGGCATGGATCCTCCTGACCGGCGGAGACTATGGGAGTAAGATGGTATTAGAGATCAAACAAACGCCTAAGCTTGTTCAACAGTTGGTGATCACCCCTCAACTCCAGCAGGCGATTCGGCTTCTGCAGTTAACCCGTCTTGAGTTGGTGGACCTGATCAGCCAGGAGATGAAGGAGAATCCGCTTCTGGAGGAGGCGGAGGAGGGGAAGGAGCTGGCAGAGAGCGAAGCCCCGGTGATCGACCAGGAAGAGGCCGAGGCCCCTCCCGAGCCCGAGGTGACCCCGGAGTTGAAAGGAAATGGAGAGGGGACAGATGAGTTTGATTGGGAGAACTATTTGGAAAATTCGAACCTCGCCCCCTTTGAGAAAAGTTCTCGGAGATCTCAGGATGAGGAGGAAAGACCCTCCTTCGAAAATTTTCTGACTAAGAGAACAACTCTGGCGGATCATCTTCAGTGGCAGCTTCAACTCTCGCATTTCACGGAGGAAGAGCATGAGGCCGGGACGTGGATCATCGGAAATCTGGACGAAGATGGATATTTGAAGGTCTCCGTGGAAGAGATCGGCTCAGAAACCCATCTTCCGATGGAGGAGGTCGAAAGAGTCCTACGGAGGATTCAACAATTTGATCCGGTAGGAGTGGCAGCGAGAGATTTGAAAGAATGTCTTTTGATCCAACTGGAGCAGATGAGTCCCCGAGATCCCGTGGCGGAACGAATTGTTTCCGAACATCTTTCTCTACTGAAAAATCGAAATTACCCGGCGATCGCCAAACGGTTGGGGGTGTCTTTGGATCGAGTAAACCGGGCTGCCTCTCTCATCTCCAAATTGGATCCAAAGCCTGGAAAGGCCTTCGGTGGGGAGGCGATTCAGGAGATCATCCCTGACGTCTACATTTATAAGGTGGAGGGGGATTATGTCATCTATCTGAACGATGATGGGATTCCGAGACTCAAGATCAATTCTCTTTACCGGAATATCCTCAACGGCAGCCGTCATGCTCCGGAAGGGGACCGAAAATATATCCAGGACAAACTCCGGTCTGCCCTCTGGCTGATCCGAAGCATCCACCAACGACAAAGGACGATCTACAAGGTGGCGAAAAGCATCGTGAAATTCCAGAGGGAATTCTTGGACAAGGGAATTCAATCCCTCAAGCCCCTTGTGTTGCGAGATGTGGCCGAAGATATCCAGATGCATGAATCCACGATCAGCCGGGTCACCCACAACAAATATGCTCATACTCCCCAAGGGATCTATGAATTAAAATTCTTTTTCAACGCTGGGATCACCTCCACACAGGGAGAGACGATGGCTTCGGAAAGCGTCAAGAATCTGGTCCGGGAGATCATCGCCAAAGAAGATCCGAGGAAACCTTACAGCGATGAGAAATTGGTTCAGATTCTCCAGGGGATGAACATCCATATCGCCCGGAGGACCGTGTCGAAATATCGAGAGATGATGAAGATCCTCTCCTCCAACGAGCGGAGGAAGATTGTTTAGTCTAACGGGTCGCCATCCCCGTTACCGTCTGGTGTAGCCGGCAAGTGCCCCGTCCCGCCAAGGCGGGATAGGCGGGGACAAGGGGCACAATTTGAACGATATTTCCTTCCCGGGAAGTCCCGCGTGCCTGTCCCGTCTTAACGGGATGGCCGAGGAGTTTCAACCCGCCGAACTTTGCTGAAGTGCAGGAGCTGGCCAATGCAGGTTGCAGTGACATTTCGACATATGGAGACGGACGAAGGCGTCAAGGCCTATGTAAGAGACAAGGTACAGAAGCTTCAAAAATATATTCCGAATCCGACGGAGATTCATGTCGTTTTGGCAGTGGAAAAATTTCGGCATATTGCCGAAATCACTATTGTTGGGAATGGAGGCGCTCTCAATAGCCAGGGAAGGGACAATGATTTGTACGCTGCCATCGATCAGATGGTGGATAAGATGGAGCGACAGATTCGTGAGCGAAGGGAAAAGGTGAGGCGAAAGAGAGCTGTCCCGTCTTCATCAAAGGCTTCCTCCGCCGTGGGGGGAAAGGGCCGAGAGGGGAAAGAAGAAGGAGAGATTCCCGTCCTTCTCCGAAGAAAACGTACGATTGCCAAGCCCATGTCTCTTGAGGAAGCGCTTTCTCAATTGTACCTTTCAAGAGAAGATTTCTTGGTATTTATCAATTCGGATTCCGGGCAGATGAACGTTGTCTACCGGTCAAGAAAAGGGGGCTACGGGTGGGTGGAACCTCATCCCAAGTAGACAGGCGCCCGAGAGGGAATGATGAAGATCATGGATTATCTGAATGAAGAGTGGGTGATCCCGGACTTGAAGGGAACGGACAAGCCCTCCATTCTCAAGGAGTTGTCAAGCGTCCTGGTAAAACCATGCCAGGTCGCTTCTGTTGAAGAGATGCTTCAAGTGCTCCTCGACCGGGAGAAACTGGGATCGACGGGGATTGGGGAAGGGATTGCCATCCCACACGGTCGGTTAAAAAAGTTGAAAAGATTCTTCATCTCCTTCGGCCGTTCCCCGAAAGGCGTGGATTTCGATTCAATTGACCGGAAACCCAGCCAACTCTTCTTTTTGGTGCTGGCCCCGGAGAATTCGGCTGTCGAGAATTTAAAGCTTCTTGGTCGTATCGTTACCCTGCTCAAAGAGCCTTCCTTCAAGAAGAGATTGACAGAGGCTCCTTCGCAGGGAGAGCTTTTCCGTATCATCTCCGAAGAGGACGAAAAATACTAATCGATGAACGGTGTCGCTGTACAAGAATTGGAGCAGAGCCGGGAGCACCATTTGGAACTGACCCTGATGGCCGGGCAAAAAGGGCTCAAGAATACGATCACCCACTGGCAGGTCCAGAAGATGGGGTTGGCCCTGACGGGTTTTACCCAATTCATCAACCCGGAACGTCTTCAGATCATCGGAAATACGGAGATGGCTTATTTCAACACCTTGACACCCGCGATGCAGAAGAAGGTGATCCACCAGATTTGTAGTCTGCCGTTGTCCTGTCTGGTCATCACTCGGGGCTTGGAGATCCCTGAACTCCTCCTGCGGGAGGCAGACGAGAAAGGCATCCCTGTATTTCGGACCGGTATCCGCTCCTTCGACTTTATTGAGCGGATCACCCAATTCTTAGAGGAGAAACTTTCTGCCACGACCAGCCTCCACGGCGTGCTCATGGATGTGTTTGGGGTGGGCCTTCTCCTCTTGGGTAAGAGTGGGATCGGGAAGAGCGAATGTGCCCTGGACCTGATTCTTCGAGGGCACCGGCTGGTGGCGGATGACATGGTTCATATTCAGAAACGGTCTCCGTCCTCTGTGATCGGGAGTGGTTTCGAAGTGATCCAGCACCACATGGAGATCCGGGGACTGGGGATCCTCAACATTCGGAGCCTTTTTGGTGTGGAGGCCATTCGCGAAAAGAAGAAGATCGAGCTCATCCTAGAGTTGATGGAGTGGGACGCCCATCGGGAGTATGACCGTTTGGGGTTTGAGGAGGAGAAATTTTCCATCCTGGGCGTGGAACTTCCGATGCTGAGAATTCCCGTCACGCCCGCTCGGAATTTAACGACCATCATCGAAGTGGCTGTCCGAAATCATCTCTTGAAAGTGATGGGATACGATTCGGCGTTGGAGTTTGAGAAAAAACTTCTACGTAAGATAGGAGGGAAAGAGGAGGATAGATTTGAGGTCGAGGGCGAAGTGGAGTGAAGAATATACGAGTCATTCTGATCAGCGGTCTTTCCGGGTCGGGCAAGACTACGGCAATTAAAGCCTTAGAAGATATTGGTTTTTATTGCGTCGATAACCTTCCCATACTCCTTTTACCAAAGTTCATAGAGCTCTGTGTGCAGTCGGGTGGAAAGATCTCCAAGGTGGCTGTGGTGGAGGACATTCGGGGAGAAGCGTCGTATCCTCTTTCCCAGCCTGCCCTGAACCGTAATGGTTCAGGGCAGGCCCTAAATCCCGCCAACGGCGGGACGGGTTCGGGGCAAGCCTCGGACCGTCATGGGTCAGGACAGTCAGGGGAGGGAGCGGGGGAAGTCGATTTCTTAGAAGATTCGAGAAGGATCATCCAGGACTTAAAGAAGGAGGGGTACCCCATCGAAATCCTCTTTTTGGAGTCTTCCGACCCCACTCTGATGAGGCGATTCAGCGAGACCCGGCGTCAGCATCCCTTGGCGGTTGGTGGGTCTATCCGAGAGGGGCTCCGACTGGAACGAGAACGACTTCAAGCCATCAGGGATATGGCCAATCAGGTCATTGATACATCCCAATTAAATGTGCATCAGCTGAAAGAAAGGGTCCAACAGTATGCCCAGGAGGGGAGGAGCCCAGGCCGGATGACGATCGTTCTCCTTTCCTTTGGATACAGTTTTGGGATCCCTTTTGAAACGGATCTTTTGTTGGATGTTCGGTTTTTGCCCAATCCTTATTTTGTGGAAGAGTTGAAACAATTAAGGGGGGATCATCGAAAGGTATCCGAATATGTCCTTCAGTGGGAGGAGACAAAAGAATTTTTGCGGCACCTTCAAGATCTGATCCGGTTTCTTCTTCCCCTCTATAAAAAGGAGATGAAGACCCATTTGACTATTGCCGTAGGATGTACCGGTGGGAGACATCGGTCGGTCGTCATCGTCAACCGATTGGCGGAGACGCTCCGGGATGAATTGGCGGAGCGGGATGTGTTTCTGTCCGTGCAACACCGCGATGCGGAGAAGGGATGAGAAGAGAGATGGTTGGGGTGGTTGTGGTGACTCATTGTCGCTTGGCCGAGGAGATGATCTGTGCCGCACAGCTGGTGGTGGGGGAGGAGTTGAGACAATTCCAACCCGTTTCGATCGACCCGAAGGAGGGGAGCGAGGAGATCCGGGAAAAAATCATCGCTGCCATCCGGAAAGTGGATGTCGGACAAGGGGTTCTCATCCTGACGGACATGTATGGAGGGACACCTTCCAATATCAGTCTCTCTTTCTTAGAAGAAAAGAAGATAGAGGTGATCACGGGAGTCAACCTTCCGATGTTGCTGAAGTTGGCAACATACCAGAACAATATGGATCTTGAGGCCTTGGCCACTTTCATCACCGATTACGGTCAAAGAAATATCAATCTGGCCAGCGAGGTGCTGAAGAAAAGGGTGGACAAGAAGAAGAGTTAAGAGTTGGGAGTTTAGAATTAAGAAAGACCGAATCAGAAGAAGGGTGTAGAGCAAGTCAGGTGAGGAGATATCACCTTATCAATTTTTCTCGAAGAAAGGGATGGAAATTCAGACCTTTACGATTCGAAACCGTTTAGGGCTTCATGCGCGGGTAGCCGCTCTTCTAGTTAAAACGGCCAATCATTTCGCTTCAGAGATTACCATCGAGAAAGACGGGGTGGAGGTCAACGGGAAATCGATCATGGGCATCCTGATGTTAGCCGCCTCGAAGGGATCGAAGATTACGCTAAAGGCAGAAGGAAAAGACGCGGTTCTGGCGGTCAAGACCCTGGGCGAATTGATTGAGAATAGGTTCGGCGAGGAATAGGAATGGCCGTTCAGCAGCAGATTAATAAATTTGTCCAAGGAATCGGGGCTTCTCCGGGGATCATCGTTGGGAAGGCCTATTTGGTTGAACGACTTAAAGTTCGCCTTCCTCAGAAGAGAATCGACCCATCTCGGGTAGAAGAAGAAGTCAGCCGGTTCCTCACTGCGATTCAAGAATCACAGAATGAATTAACCGAGATTAAGGAAAAGATTCTGGACCCGGAAGTGCGCAAGCATTCCTTTATTCTGGATGTCCACTTGATGATTCTGAATGACGAGATGCTGCTTCAGGATACGGTGGATGCCATCCGAAAGAAAAAAGTGAATGCGGAATGGGCTTTGGATCTCACTTTGGAGAAGCTGGACGCGGCCTTCAAGACTATCGAAGACGAATATCTGAGGGAACGGCGCAGCGACCTGCACTATGTGGCGGCGAGGATCTTTCGAAATTTATTGGGGAAGAAGCACGATGACATCACTCGGATCAGGGGGAAAATGATTATTGTCGCCCACGACCTATCTCCTGCGGATACCCTTCAGATGAACCTGCAGCACGTAGCTGGGTTCATCACGGATATCGGCGGTAAGGTCTCCCACACGGCCATCCTCTCCCGGTCTCTCGGCATTCCGGCAGTGGTCGGACTCCAGGTAGCGACCTCCCTGATTAATGGAGGAGACTTGTTAATCATCGATGGAGAGACGGGAGAGGTGGTCATCAACCCCACGGAGGAAGTCTCGAAGTCCTTTCTCGAACGGAAACGCCGGACCAGACTGATCGAGCGTGAGATTCTGAAATACGCTTCTCTGCCGGCAGAGACCCGCGATGGAGTCCGTGTTCGCCTCCAGGCGAACATTGAAATGGTGGATGAGATCTCCTCCGCCAAGATGCATGGTGCGGAGGGGATCGGGCTTTATCGCACCGAAATCGTTTATCTCAACCGGAAAGACCTTCCCACGGAGGAGGAACATTTCCGGATCTACCGGCGTCTGGTTGAAGATATTCATCCGGCCACGGCGACCGTCCGTACGTTGGACATCGGCGGCGATAAATTTCTTCCGAATTATTCGAAGAACAACGAGTTGAACCCGGCCCTGGGATTAAGGGCGATTCGATTCAGCCTTCGTGAGACGGAAATCTTCAAGACCCAGCTGAGGGGGATCTTGCGGGCCAGCGCCTATGGAAAGCTGAGAATCCTTTTCCCCATGATATCGGGGGTTGAAGAAATTCGTCAGGCGAAGGCCATCTTAGAAGAGGCGAAGAAGAGTTTGGCCAGGGCAAAAATTCCTTTTGACGAAAAGATAGGAATCGGGGCCATGATCGAGATCCCCTCCGCCTCGGACATTGCTGACATATTATCGAAAGAGGTAGATTTTTTCAGTATCGGAACCAACGACCTGATCCAGTACGCATTGGCGGTCGACCGGATCAATGAACACGTCTCCTATCTCTATGAACCCCTTCACCCGGCTGTTCTGAGAATCATTCGGTGGGTCGTTCAATCAGGTCATCAAGCCGGGATTCCAGTGGCCATTTGTGGAGAGATGGCGGCAGAGCCGACTTATGCCGTCGTCCTATTAGGGTTGGGCCTGGATGAGTTCAGTATGAACCCGGCCTCCATTCCCAAAGTGAAGAAAGTACTCCGGATGTCGAGATTTGAGGAGACTCGGTCGTTGGTCGAACAACTGTTCCAATTTTCTACGGCCTCGGAGATCGAGTGCTTTGTACGAAACTGGATGGCTAAACGATTTCCTGAGGAGGTCATTGAGTGCTATCCGGAAGAGATAGAAGCCTAAAACGGTACGAAAAGGAGGAAATATTCCATGGCAATGACAGACTTTTTGTTCACCTCAGAATCGGTCACCGAGGGTCATCCCGATAAAGTGGCCGATCAGATTTCAGACGCCATCCTGGATGCGATCATTGCTCAAGATACGAGGGCTCGCGTGGCCTGCGAAACGATGGTCACTACGGGAATGGCCGTTATCGCGGGAGAGATTACGACTTCCTGCTATGTCCATATGCCGTCCATCGTCCGGGAGACGATTAAGGAAATCGGCTACAACAATTCAGGGATGGGCTTCGATTGGGAAACGTGCGCAGTGATCACCTCCATTGACGAGCAGTCACCCGACATCAAACAAGGAGTGGATGAATTTGGAGATCACGAGCAGGGGGCCGGGGATCAAGGGTTGATGTTCGGCTATGCCTGCGATGAAACCCCGGAGTTGATGCCCATGCCGATCATCTTCGCCCACCGCCTGACGCGACGATTGGCCGAGGTGCGAAAGAAGAAGATCCTCGACTTTCTGAGGCCGGATGGAAAGTCTCAGGTGACCATCCAGTACATCAAGGGCAAGCCGACCCGTGTCGATTCGGTTGTCATCGCTGCTCAGCATTCGGAGAGCGTTACCTATGAGAAGCTCAGGGAAGGAATCATCGAAGAGGTCATCTTCAAAACCATTCCTGAGAATCTTCGCGATAAGAATACGAAATACTATGTCAATACCACAGGGCGCTTTGTCGTGGGAGGCCCGAAAGCCGATTGCGGCCTGACGGGGAGGAAAATCATTGTCGATACCTATGGGGGAGTAGGGAGTCACGGGGGCGGCTGTTTTTCAGGGAAAGACCCTTCGAAGATGGACCGAAGCGCATCGTATATGGCCAGACATATTGCCAAGAACGTAGTGGCAGCTGGCCTGGCAGAAAAATGCGAAGTTCAAATTGCCTACACGATTGGAAAAGCAGAACCTGTTTCTCTGATGATCGATACCTCAAGGACTTCAAAGGTATCTCCTGACAAGATTGCAAAGATTATTCGCGAATGTTTCGACATGAGGCCGAAGGCGATCATCAAGTATCTCGATCTTCTCAAGCCGATCTACAAGAAGACGGCCTGCTACGGCCATTTCGGTCGAAATGAACCTGGACTGACATGGGAAAATACTAACCGAGCAGAAGAGTTGAGGAAGGCCGCAGGGCTGTAAAAGAAGTTCGGAGTTCAGAGTTATCAGTTCGGATTACAAACTTATAAGAAAACTCCGAACTCCGAACTAAATACTCCCAACTACGGAGGAGACATGGATTACGACATCAAGGATATTTCGCTGGCCAAGAGGGGCCGGCTTCGGATGGAATGGGCAGAGATGGCCATGCCTGTCTCGAGGCTCATTCGAGACCGTTTTGAGAAGGAGAGGCCGTTGAAGGGGCTGCGTCTCTCTGCTTGTCTCCATGTGACCACTGAGACGGCGGTATTGATGAGGACTCTTTTGGCCGGGGGGGCAAAACTGGCCCTTTGCGCCTCTAACCCGTTGAGCACCCAGGATGATGTGGCAGCTTACCTGGTCAAGGAATTAAATATTCCGGTCTTTGCCATCAAAGGGGAGGATAGCAAGACCTATTATACTCACATCCAGATGGCCTTAGCCCACTTTCCGAATCTCACGATGGATGACGGAGCGGATCTGGTCTCCTCTCTCCACTTCATCGCCCTGAGAAAATGGAAAGAGCTTTCTCTTTCGGTTCGGAAATGGGCAGAGGGCCTCTCCCCATCAAAAAGGGAAGGGATGATCAAAGGGGTGATCGGTGGGACGGAGGAGACGACGACTGGCGTGATCCGGCTCCGTTCAATGGAGAAGACAGGGGTACTGCATTTCCCAATCATCGCTGTCAACGATGCTGAGACCAAGCATTTTTTCGATAATCGATACGGCACAGGCCAGTCCACGATCGACGGGATCATCCGGGCTACCAACCGTTTGATTGCCGGCGCCACCTTTGTCGTCTCGGGATACGGATGGTGTGGGAAGGGACTGGCGATGAGGGCAAAAGGGATGGGGGCCAACGTGATTGTGACCGAGGTGAGTCCCCTGAGAGCCCTGGAAGCAGTCATGGATGGATATCGGGTCATGCCCATCGCGGAGGCGGCTGAAGTGGGCGAAATCTTTTGTACCGTCTCCGGAGACGTGAACGTGATTCGGAAGGAGCATTTCTTGAAGATGAAAGATGGGGCCATTGTCGCCAATTCAGGCCACTTTAACGTGGAACTCGATTTGAACGGGCTCCGTGAAGTGACCGTTTCCCGAAGAAAAATTCGTGACTTCGTGGAGGAGTTTCAGCTGAAACAAGGACGAAGGGTCTATCTGTTAGGCGAGGGGAGATTGATCAACCTCGCGTCTGCGGAGGGCCACCCCTCTAGTGTCATGGATATGAGTTTTGCGAACCAGGCCCTTGCCGCCGAATACATGGTAAAGCACCATCGAACTCTGGAGAAAAAAGTCTACTCCGTCCCTTCAGAGATTGATCAAGAAATCGCCCGGATCAAACTTCTTTCGATGGGTATCCGGATCGATCAACTAACCAAAGAACAAACCTGCTATCTAGCGTCGTGGGAACAGGGCACGTAACTTTCCCCAAGAGCACTGGCCTCGAATTCCATGCAGCGCAGAAAGACACGTCAGATTTCGATCGGCCCGGTCAAGGTTGGAGGGGATGCCCCTGTTTCCGTCCAGTCGATGACGAAGACCGATACGAGGGATGTCCGAAAGACTGTCGCTCAGATACGATCTCTTGAGGAAGCTGGCTGCGAAATCATTCGGGTCGCCATAGTGGATGAAGCAGCCGCCCGTGCGATCGCTGAAATTAAGAAAAGGATTCGAATTCCCCTCATTGCCGATATCCACTTCCACCCTCGCCTGGCCCTGCTGGCCATGGCGTCGGGGGCGGATGGCCTTCGTATTAACCCCGGAAACATCGGAGGGAGAGATCGGCTCAAGCCCGTTGTGATGGAGGCGAGAGATCGTTCCATTCCGGTCCGTATCGGGGTGAATTCCGGTTCTCTGGAGAAAGACCTCTTGAAGCGATTTGGAGGAGTGACGCCGGAGACGATGGTTTCAAGCGCCCTGCGGACCATCGAATGGATGGAGGATCTCGGTTTTCATCTAATCAAGATCTCTTTGAAGGCCTCGGACGCCTTGAGGACAGTGGAGGCCTACCGCCTCTTTTCAAGGGATTCAGATTATCCGCTCCATCTGGGTGTGACAGAGGCCGGAAAAGGTTCGGGAGCTGTTGTCAAATCCTCTATCGGCATCGGACTCCTGCTGAGTGAAGGGATAGGAGATACACTCAGGGTTTCGTTGACCGGAGACCCTGTTGAAGAGGTCCGGGTTGGCTATGCGATCTTGAGAGCCCTGAATATTCGCAAGCGGGGCGTTGAGATTATCTCGTGCCCCACCTGTGGCCGTTGCGAGGTCGATCTCACAGGACTTGTAGGAATGGTGGAAAGGGGTGTTGAAAAGATCTCTGCTCCTCTGACCGTGGCGATTATGGGATGTGTGGTAAACGGCCCCGGCGAAGCAAAGGAGGCGGACATCGGCATCGCCGGAGGAAAAGGGGTAGGGGTTCTTTTCAAGAAAGGGAAAGTAGTTAGGAAGCTGAAAGAAAAGGATTTTGTGTCAGCCTTACTGAAAGAACTTCGAGAGATGACCGGGGAGCCGGTGTAGGCACCAGATTCCAAGCAACAAGCTCCAAGTAACCTCGAATAGGCAAAATTCAAAATCCCCCTCTCCCCTCGGGGGAGAGGGATGGGGTGAGGGGCATAATAAGTTTAGTCATTTGAAATTGGAGTTTGGAATCTACTTGTGATTTGGGATTTGGAATTTTCGTTCCCTGACGGAGAACGAAGTTTCTTCCAAACAAAGTAGATTCGCTGGAGCACGGTGAAGTGGGTGAAGACGGCCAGAATCCAGAGAATGGGTTCCATCCATTGAAAGATGGCTCCTGCGGAGAGAAGGATGATGCGTTCTGCTCTCTCCATGAGCCCTATGCTGCACGGAACTTGCAAGGCCTCTGCCTTGGCTCTAATGTATGGGATCAAGACGGTACCCATACTGACAAAACAAGTGAGGACGACGATACTCGGATTTCCCTTTTTCAAGTAGTACACGAGGATAGCGAGAAGAAGGAGGAGATCCGAATATCGGTCCAGGACGGAATCCAAGAAGCTCCCGAGAGCTGTTGCCTTTCCTAATTTCCTGGCGGCTACGCCATCAAAGAGATCGAAAAGCCCGGAAAGGATGATTGCGAATCCCGCAAGGAACCAGGCGCCCTTGAATATGAGAAGGGAGGCTGTTAGGGTTGCAAAGAAACCCAATAAGGTGAAGAAATTGGGGTTGCTGCGTCCTCCTGAAATGATTTTGAGAACTAAGTAAAGATAAGGGTCGAGTCGATGCCCAATTTTATCGCCGATCATCGTCGAAAACCACCACCACTCTGTCCCCCGTTCCCGTGCCATGGAAGGTTCAGGGCCTACGGTAACCTTAGGAGAGGATTCAGATAGGGAGGATTTTTGAAAGAGAACATAACATTTCTGGAAGAAAAGTCAATCATTTAACCCCCCTCTATCTCCCCTTAGGTTAAGGGGGGATGAAGGGGGTTACTCGGAGGTAAAAAGGAGGGAGCCCATAAAAACTCGGAGTACCTCCAATAATTCATTGTTTCACTATCTGGGAGGAATTTATGGCTTCACCCATTGTTTCTATGACTGAGTTCAGGTCTCTCACCCTGAAAGGGAGGGGAAAGGTAAGGGACATTTATGATCTCGGCGACCGACTTCTCATCGTTGCTACCGATCGGATATCTGCCTTCGACGTGGTCATGCCTAATCCGATCCCGGATAAAGGGAAGATATTGACCCAACTGTCTAAATTTTGGTTCGATCTGACAAAGGAAATTGTTCCAAATCATGTTGTCTCCACGGAGGTGGAGGACTATCCCAAAGAGTGCCGGCCCTATTTGGAGATGTTGAAGGATCGCTCGATGCTGGTGAGGAAGGCCGAAGTCCTTCCCGTCGAGTGCGTGGTGAGAGGTTATCTCTCCGGATCGGGGTGGGAGGAGTACAGGAAAACAGGCGAAGTCTGCGGCATTCCGCTTCCAAAGGGACTGCTGGAGTCTTCAAAGTTGGTGGAGCCGATCTTCACCCCTGCCACGAAAGCTGAGATGGGACTTCATGATGAGAATATCTTCTTTGAGAAAGTGGAAGAAATCGTTGGAAAAGTTCGCGCAAAGAAACTGAGATCTCTCTCATTGGCTGTCTACAAAAAAGCACGAGATTTTGCAGAGGGTAGGGGAATCATCATCGCTGATACCAAGATGGAGTTTGGACTCAAAGACAAAAAGCTTCACCTCGTCGATGAACTCCTTACTCCTGACTCTTCAAGATTCTGGCCGAAAGATGGCTACCAGCCCGGAGGTTCGCAGAAGAGCTTCGATAAGCAATTCTTAAGAGATTATCTTCTTTCCCTTAACTGGGATAAAACCCCACCCGCTCCCCAATTACCCGAAGAAATCATCCAGAAGACGAGAGAGAAATATCTCGAGGCCTATGAGAGGCTGGTTGGGAGACCCCTCGAAAAAGACTAAAGTTCAAAGTTCAAAGTCCAAATGTCAAATGAATGTCAAATTTCAAAAGGACTGTGAGATCGAAGACCCTAACTGGTTTCAGGGCAAGGTTCAGAATGACATCCTTGTCATGCCGAACCAGGTCCTGAACTTGATTCAGGATCTAACGATTTCGGCATCTCATTTGAACTTTGGATTTGATTTGACCGGAACGTGCCCCGAAAGCCCCGCCTTGTAGGGAGGGTTAAGGGGCACAATATGAACGAAATTTCCTTTGCTCGCATTCTGCTCGCCACTGCGTGCCCGGGAAGCCCTGCCCTGTGGGCGGGGAGCTTCACATTGATTCATATCCGGTTCATCACTTCGTGCGAGCTTTGACATTTGAAATTTGGGGATCTGGAGATGCCTCTATCTCAGGAAATCCTTCGAGACAAATTCCGAGGTACCATCCTCGGTTGCTTTCTGGGAGATGCCTTCGGATCAGGCTTCGAAGGGATGGACCCAGACGGGGCTACGTTTCACATGAACATCCTGTCAAAAAAATTTACGAGAAAGTATACGGATGACACAGACATGACGCTCGCTCTGGCGGAATCCATCATTCGATCGGGCAGAATCGATCCGGAGGATATCGCGAGGCAGTTCAGTCACCGTTGTGATCTCACCCGTGGTTATGCCATTGGAACGATCAGAGCTGTCGAGGCACTTCGAGCTGGATTGAAATGGTATGAGGTGGCGCGGATCGTTTTTGAAAATGGGTCATTCGGTAATGGTGCCGCCATGCGGGTTTCTCCCGTTGGACTTTTCTATCATCACAATCTGAATGGCCTGCGAGAGTCGGCCATTAAACAGGCAAGCATCACCCATGTTCATCCTTTAGGTCAATGGGGGGCTGTGATGCAAGCTGCCTCCGTGGGATTGGCAGTGACCCAAGACCCGAGAGAAGGTTTCAAGAAAGAGCAAATGGTGATCGGTATGAGAGAAATTCTTTGGGGTGGACCCATTGAATATATAAGGGCTTTAAACAAGATCGAGGAGATGTTATCCCAGACCAAGAGACCCCAAGTCCGTCGAGTTGACCAATCCCTTGGAAACGGGGTCGAAGCTCATTTCTCTGTTCCCAGCGCCTGCTATATTGCTATCACGTATAGTCCGAATTTCTGTGATGCCATTCGGGCAGCCATTTCTCTCGGAGGCGACACCGATACGATTGCAGGGATGGTCGGAGCCATTGTGGGCGCTCATGTGGGCGAAAAGGGGCTCCCGGTGGAGTGGATAGAACAATTGGAAGAGGGACCACGGGGTCGCTCTTTTGCCAGGAGCTTGGCAGATGAATTATTCCAGACGTGGTTGAAGGTTTATCAGACCTCTTTCAGGATAATTAGAATCTGAGATAACTCTGAAAGATAACAATTATTGATAGAAAGGCGAATGATTAAATAGAGAGGGATTTTTTTAAGTCACATACGCTTATTTCAGGCCCGCCTTGCGTAGGGCGTCGGCTATGCGATCTTTTACAGATTGACTGTAAGGAAGTCCCTTTATCCACCGTTCTATGGAGAACTTAGGATCAATCCTCAGGACTTCTGCTCCTTCGGCACGCGCCTCATCTTCGCGACCGATCAACACATACCTAACAGCCAGTCCTATGTGGGCCATCAAGTGGTCGGGACCATAAATTTGGAGCACTTTCTTGTATGTGGCTATTGCTTCCTCATGTTGGCCGAGCATCTCATATGACACGGCCAACATGCCCAAGACTTGGCTGTGTATGGGAATGGGGCTGAGACGAAGGGATTTCTGGAGCATCGGGATAGCCTCTTGAGGCCGACCGGTAAAGCAGAGCGCGCTTCCTAACGCCCAATAGGCCGTGGCGGAATTGGGGCTGAGGGACACGGCCTTTTCCGCCTCCGAGATGGCCTTATCGTATTCCCTAAGCCACATATAAGGAAAACTCAGATTGGCATGGGATGATGAATTGGAGTCATCCAGGGCGATGGCCTTTTTCCCAAGCTCAACAGCTCGCTGCAAGGACTCTCTGGGCGACTCGCTTACGCCAAGAAGGACCAAATCGACATGGACAGTGGAGAGGATAGAATATGCAAATGCGTATCCAGGGTCCAGAGCGATGGCTTCCTCAAACAATTGTTTGGCTCTTTCTACCCGCTCCTTGTTCATGGCTCCGGCTTTATACTCCCGGGCCTGCATCACTTTTAAATAGGCCTCGAGGTTATTCGTCCCTTTTTCATAGAGACGCGCCACCTCTCCCGTGGTTAATTTCACTTGCACTGCCGTAAGAGCCTTCAAGACAATTTCATCCTGTAACCTTAGGATGTCCTTTAAGTCCCGGTTATACTGCTCCGAGAAGAGGTGGCGTCCTCTCAGGGCATCGGTGAGCTGGACCGTAATCCGCACACGATTTCCCTCCTGCTGGACACTACCCTCGATCACGTACCGTACTCCCATATCCTCAGCTACCTGTTTAACCTTTACAGGTTTACCTTTGTAAGTAAAGGTGGAGTTCCGGGCGATTACAAATATGTGTTCGGAATTGGAGAGGCCGTTGATAATCCCCTCAGCGAGCCCATCGCTGAAATACTCCAATTCTTTTCCGCCGCTCATATTTGTAAAAGGTAGAACAGCAATAGAGGGCTTGTCAGGCAAAGGAAAGGCCATCTTCTCTATAGAAGCTCTTGCGACCGGGGTAGGTTTCAGATAGAGTTTCCAAGTGACCAGGGTGATGGCCGCCGCAATAACGACAATCAGGGCGATAAGGACTGCCCAACGACGCCGGCCTTGCCAAGTGGTCTTCTGTTTTTCTGTCGGCGATACTGGGGATTCAGGTACTTCCTGGGGAGATTGGGCAGCCTCTGTTTCAGCTAGGTTCTTCCCTTCCTCCTCTTTAAGGTTCGACAGAAACCTTTCCCACGCATCCCCGTTTAGGGAATCCCCATAGACAATCACAATATCGTCTAAGGTTGCTCCTAACCTGTCAATTGCAAACTTGAGCCTGACATTCTCCTCACTACCTTGGTACTCGAAAAGATTCGCCCAACTATCCTTTTCAGCCTCGGCAAATGGATAGGTCCTACCCATCCCTTCATCGTATTCTTTTCTTCTTCCAAGGACCTTAAAAAGAGGGGCATCTTCCAGGTCAGGGAGGGCGTCCTTCCATTTCCTGTAAATTCTCGGCAGCAACCTCTCCTTGTCTGACGACCCCGTGGAACCTCCTATTGTTTCATTTAGCAGAACAAGCAAGCTGAGCTGTCTTTCCAGGGGAATGGAGGTAATTCTTCCCAATCTTTTCATCTCGTTAACGACAAGGGCGATTACGGAGAGGTAAAACCTTCGTGAGGGTGAGTCGAAATGGAGAGTCAACTGGACTTTCTTGAGATGAATGTGGAGCTTGAATTCATTCAGGTCGATTCTGATGGGATTTTTGGTATTTTCAACCATTTTTTATCACTTCGAATCTTATTGAAATTAAAGGAGAGTTTATCAGGACCAGAGGAGGTTCAAAAAATCTGACCGTTTAAACCGTCAGGTATCACCATCTTGTGCTATTAATTATCGTCAAATCAATGGTGTACGTGAAAACAATCATAGACAAATGAATTCTTAATGTCAAGACATGTGGAGAGGCTGTCGATGTCTGAAAAGAAACTCACTTCCAGAATGTTTAACCCGGAGAAATACCATAGCCACGGGCTGGATAAGACTCTTATAAGGAGAACTCTAAGGAGGTTTGCAAGGTCTGCGGAGGGGGGCGTTCCTTTACGTTCAGATATTGAGAGTTCTTTGTTAGAAAAAGGAGGTGATGAAGTTTTGGTGGAGTTCCCAGAAGATGCCTGTGCGGTGGCTCTAAAGGGACCTAAAATCTTTGAGCCCTTTTCTGTTTTCATCTTTGAAAAAATCAAAAAGGAGGAAACGATTATGGCTACAAGAAAGTCAATAGGGGTTCTCTTCGGTATCTTAGTGATCTTGGCCTGGATTCTTGGGTCTGTCATTCAAGCAAGTGCGGAGACAATGAATTACAAGTTTTACACCTGGGTGATTAAGGCCGAGAGCGTTCCGGTCGACGATGTAGAAGGACACGTTGTGCGTGTTGAAACGCGGGGAGCTTTTTATGTGTTCGAAAACGGGGAGGTTGCAACTACTAACATTATTGCTACAGGGGATCTAATCAAAATGGCAGGCCCATTTATGCAATACGTAACAATAAAATTTGCTGATGGTTCTAACATTATTATAAAGAGTCAAGGTATGGTTGGGACACCAGCAGCAGAATCGTATAAAGCAGGCGGATGGACAAGCGAAATCATCAAGGGGACGGGCCGATTCGATGGAATCAAGGGGACTCAAAGTGCCAAAGCCAAGTATCTTCCGCCCGAAAAAGGGGAAGCTGGAGCAAAGGGATATGGAGAAGGTACTATAACCTACACTCTCCCTTCCAAGTAATTTTTGAGGGTATTTCTTTCGGGACGGCTCTGTTTCCTAAATATTGCCCTTTAAATGGAATTGAACCGTCCCCTTTATGTTTCGCCCAGGTCACCTGAGAATGGCGGCTGTAACTATCTTTTCATCGCCTTACACTCCCTGATGCACAAGCCGCGCGTCCGGATAGGAGACTTCAGATAGGGTATTCACGTACCGTCAAGGCTTCCGACAAAGGAAGTCTTCCGGCCCTCCGAGCCGACACAGATGTTGCTCGGCCGGTGGAGGACTTTGCCGTTACGGTCCTCCAGTACTATCGCAAGGTTTCCCTTGGGGTCGATATAACCGATGGCGTTCGACGACGGGAACGCGACCCACAAGTTGCCCGGCTCGTCAAAGACGATGCAAGTGGATAGAACAATTGGAAGACGGACCGCGAGGTCGCTCCTTTGCCAGAAGCCTGGCAGATAGACTATTTGAAACTTGGTGGAAGGTCCATCGAACCTCTTCCGGTTAATCCGAACCAGACCCTTTCTCTCAACATCGCCCTATCAGATTTCAATCCAATCGGTAGTCGTTTTATCAGACGGCAACGGCGCAACAAAAACCGGTTTTCGGGCTCGATGCAAGACTGACTTAGATACACTCCCAAGGAAGGTATGGGTTAAAAATCCCTTTCCATGGGTTCCAACGACAATCACGTCGCAACCCTCTTTGTCCGTGGCATTCAGGATCTCTTCTGTGGGATGGCCACGTGGAATGAGAAACTTGGATACCAGGGCGACGCATGGAGAGCCAATGTGAGTCTCTGCCTTTTTACAAAATTCCGTCAGGAGTTTCCGGACCTGTTCAACCGCTTCCCTACGTTCTTTGTTCTCAGCTTCTTGCAACACCCGGACAAAACTGACTTCTTTAGGAAGAGGTTCAAGGGCATGTAAGACGACAATCTTTGCGTCATGTCTTCGTGCCATATCAATGGCGTATAGAAAGGCATAAGAAGAGTTTTTGCTGAGATCCGTGGCATAAAGTATCTTCTTGATCTTAGGAATTTTCGGTTTCACTTTTTCCCCCATGATTGACCATTTTCTTCTTTGCTGAGGAGTCTAGCTCAATCTGATCGGATACTCAACTACTCCTTCTATTTTTCTTCCGGCGGCTTGATCGCCTTGAAGCTGCGATAGAGCAATAGGTCGTATACAATCTTGAGTCCGCCCGATAAAAAGAAGGGCGCGTTCATCAGGGCTGCATTAGCCAGTAAAGGTCCGGTGAAAACTGGTGAAAGGGAGGCGCCCGTTGTCCTGGCAATGCCGGTGATGCCGGCGGCGGCGGAACGCTCGTCCGGTGCCACCACGGCCATGGTATAAGATTGACGGGTTGGTACATCCATCTGCGAGATGCTAAAACGCAACAGAAGCATAGCGATGGCCAATGACAGATTTGGCATGAGTGGCACCAGCATCAGTAGGATGTTTGACGGGATATGCGAGAATACCATGGTTCGAATCAAGCCGATCTTCGAAGCAACCCATACCGCGCTCAGCGCTGAGACACCGGCGAGAATATTCGCTCCAAAAAAAATGCTCCCCAGGAGGGCGGGCTGCGCATGAAATCGCACGTGAAACCAGTAGGCGAGGATACTTTGCAACACGAAACCACCTGCAAAGGCATCCATGGAGAAGAGGGCAGAAAGCTTGAGCACCACCCTTCTTGAACGGTGCAGACCGAAACGAGTTTTGAATGTAGAGGTGTGGTGGAATGGGTCACCGCTTGCCTGAATTTCCACGACAGGCGAAAGGCGCATGAACAAACCTCCAAGCATAACTCCGATTAACGCATAACCAATCACGACCACGCGATAACTTCCGAGGGGCGACACACCGGAGTCCTGAAGGGCCTGAACCAGACCACCCCCACCCAGCGCGCCCAGTGCGGTCGCAAACGAGCCGACCAAATTGTACCAGGCGAAAATATTGGTCCGTTTTTCGTCCGGGACAATCTGTGACAATGCCGCTTGCTCAATAGACAGGAACGGGCCGACTTCATAGCCACTTGGGCTAATGACTCCGATGGTGGCTGCAATCAAAAGGAAAATAAAATTGCGTGTGACAGCAAATAAGAGACCGGCGAAAACCATGAGGATGGCCCCGACGATCAGCATTCGGCGCCTGCCGATGCGATCCGCATTCGTAGTAATCCATAAGGAGATGATTGTATCCCCAACCAAGGTCAGAGTCAGTAAGAGGCCGATCTGCATTTCGCTCAGGCCGGCTTGCGCCAGATAGAGGACCAGCACAACGGAGAGAAATCCGTAGCCGAACATACGGGCGATGCGCGTGATAAACAAGAAATAACCGTCTGCCGTCAGTTGACGAGGCATTTGAGATCAAACCTGATCATTCTTTCCTGTAGTATCAAAAATCCAGTTTAATCATTCTGGAGTAGAAAATCAATTCCTTTCCCTGAACGACCTTCCCGAGATTTGGGAAGAGCGGCCGATGATTGATCTTTCGTCGCATATCGGTTAGAAAAAGACAGGGTATTCGATTCTTGAGACGATCTTGAACGCAAGGTTTTGGCAGAAGCAAAGCTCGGGAGATCGGAGGCGAAGGATGGATCCTCAATTCTATCGCACAAAAATAGTAAGGTGTATCATCAAAATATCTCCTGTTTGTTTTCTCTTCCTCTTTGCCTGCGGGATTATTTTCGTAAGATCCTATGATGAGACGGTCTCCCGATGGAAATCCTACAAGGATGTGCAGACGTGGATGGAAAAGGATTTTTCTCTCGACACGGAGAGGTTTAAGAGATTTGAAGGAACGTTACCTCCACCGAGAACTCCGGAGGAAACCTTCAAACTCAAATCTGGAATCTACATTGATGCAGCGATCTTCGCCAGGGAAGCTCTCAACCGGATCAATCCATCGTACAAGGCTAAAATAGTGGTTCTCTTAATTACAGGCGGGGCAAATTATTACGTCTGCTCTTTTATAAGGGAGGGCAAGGTTTTCATCATCGATTACGGGACACCTTATAAAACGATGGTCGGGGTTCATGGTCCATTCAATTCTCTCGAGGAATACAAAGTATTCTTTGAAAAAAATCATCCCTTCATCAAAAACGTTCAGGCCATTACCTACTTGCGCTGAATCACAGCGGATCGTTAGCCTAAGAGTCGTCCCAATTCTTTCTTGTCCCCGATCAACATAACCGTGGGGCGGCGTAGTGCTTTTGATACAAGTCTGTCTCTCGCTTTGACCCTCTCCCTGAACTCCCTTACCGTGAATGAGGTGATACGGATGGCCCTTTTTAATTCTTCCTCGGCTTTTGAGATAATTTGATCCATTTCAGCCAAATCCGGTCCACCGACGACCATGACTTCCACTTCGCTTTCCGGGCTCTTCGGTCTTCTTGGAAAAGAGCTATAAATAAAAGCATATTGAATGCCGGGCACTATCTCCAAGGATGTTTTGATCGTCCCCGCCGCGCTCTCCGTTTTCTTCATCTCCATGGCACTTCCTGCGCTATTATCATTTATATAATCATCTGAGCGGCCGATTGTCAGGACCGCCTCCAATTTCGAACCCTTAAGCCGACTGAATCGTCATATGGTCAGGTATGGTCACAAATTGTCAAATTCTGCCAATTTCGGTCAAGTCTCGACAATGCGGCGCAGTGTCGAGTGAAAATACCTATTTAAAGTTACTGGGTTACAAACCTTATTCCTGGCACAAAAAATGCATTTTTACTCATCTGCACTTTCCACCCTAGGGAGGTTTCTTTTGGTCAAGATGATTTGTTTCGCCGGAGTTGTATTATTTTTCTCATTAATGTGCGTGTCCCCTTTGGCAGCACAAAATGATTTCCGTACCAATTTGACGAAAGGAACACAGGTTTCCTATCGGGTGGAATTGGAACCTTTCCAACTTCAGGAAGGGGACGGCTTAATAGAAGCCCTTGTTGGAGAGCAACGGAAAAAAGAGCCTGATTTCGATATCCCTATCGTCATCAACGAGAAAGTGGAGAAGTTCATCGAAATTTTCCAGACGACCAAGCGAGACAAATTTGTAACTTGGCTCGCTCGGTCCGGAAGATACATCCCTGCCATGAGAAAGCTGTTGAAGGAACATGGCCTCCCTGAAGACTTAGTCTACATGGCCTTCATCGAGAGCGGATTCGATCCTTTCGCTTATTCCAGAAGCAAGGCCGTGGGTCCGTGGCAATTTATCTATCTGACGGGGAAAAGGTACGGTCTAAAGGTGAATTGGTGGGTTGATGAACGGAGGGACCCTGAAAAGTCTACGATCGCGGCGGCCAAATACTTGAAGGATCTCTATGAGACGTTTGCCTGCTGGTATCTTGCTGCGGCGGGCTACAATGCGGGGGAATACAAGATTGTCAAAGCGATGAAACGCTACCGGACAGAGAACTTCTGGACACTGACGAAAGTGCGGTATCTCAATCGAGAGACGAAAGATTATGTCCCGCTGATGATTGCAGCCGCGCTTGTTGCCAAGGACCCGGAAAAATATGGATTCACCGACGTGGAATATCAGAAACCCCTTCGGTATGTAAAGGTGAAGGTTCCCGAGTTAACAGGACTCTCCGTCGTCGCCAAAGCCTGCGACGCCTCGCTCGAGGAAATCAAGGAGTTCAACCCCGAGCTTCGAAGAGGGGTAACCCCCCCCAACGAAAACGATTATGAAATCAAAATTCCCTATGGGAAAAAGGATCTCTTTCCTGTTACCTTCGAAATCCTCCAGGCCTTTGAGAAGTTTGAATTTAAGACGCATCTCGTCAAGAGGGGAGAAACTCTGAAAGGGATCGCCAGATTATACCGGGTGGATATCGATCCTTTGCTCGAAATCAACCATCTCAGCAAGGTGACGCCCATTTCAAAAGGCACGATCCTTTTCATTCCTATTTCAAAGGACGAAGAACTAAGACCTCTCGCAACGGCCCGGAAAAAAAATGTGAAGGATCGAAACGGCACCAGTCGTGCAAAATAAGCCAGGTCAAAGGCGCCTTCACGCTCCGCCGACAGGTCCTGCCGTGAATGTTCATACGTCTCCCATTACATTCAAACATGACCCCTACCCACCTCCCGCTGAGTGAGTTTAAGTATTCCTTTTTCTCTCATCAAGTCTTTTCAGCATCCCAAGGCTGGAAGTCCGATCATCCTTCTTTGCATCGCTTTGGCCTTTGACATAAGAATAGGGTACGATGTGAGAGACCTTTCCCCAGGGGCCAAGTTCATGAGCCTGATAAATGTTACGTTGAGAGAAGACATCGATCCCGACCCTGATTTCTACTACCATCAGCAATTCAAGATTTATCAAGAGCCCTATTTGATCTGGGACCGGGACACCTGGGAGGCCGTCCTTTTCGCGTGCCGTGTTTATCGCATCGAAATAGACGGAGGATACGGAGGAGATGTCTTATTGGAAGGCAGGGGAGAAGGCATAAAGTACATTGTCGATTTTAGCATTTTGCCCGAATACCAGGGGAAAGGAGTGGGGAAGGCGGTGCTTGAACAGATCAAAACCATGGCCAAGAAACTCACGGCCGTCACGCGAAAGGAAACCCTCCATTTCTTTCTGAAGTCTAGGTTTGTCCTAAAAAGGACGATAAAGAACTATTATCGCCCCGGCGTGCACGGGTACTATATCAGCTTCGAAACAAGAGCCGTGGGAGAGAGAGTGACGGGGAGCAAAGGACAGTCTTCAGGGAATCAGGACCCCGATTAGCGTCCCGATGATCCACCTAAAGAGTCCGATCAGGGGATCCAAAATACCCAGATAAAAGAAGCCGACGATGATAAAGAACCCGTAAGGTTCGAGGCGGGTGAGGAAATAGGGGGTTCTTTTCCACGTGATTCCCATCAGTATCTTTGAGCCGTCCAGGGGTGGAATGGGAATCAAGTTAAGGGCGGCCAGCGTGATGTTGATATGGGCGATGTATGTAGACACTTTGTAAACCAGGATAGCCGCAGTTCCCGAGGAAGACGAGGAGAAAAGTCGGATAAATAGCAGAGCGAAAAAGGCGAGAAGGATATTTGCGAGGATGCCCGCCGAGGAGACGAAGAGGAGTCCCTTCCGCTTGTCCGTGAGGTTGTTGAAGTTGACCGGAACCGGTTTCGCCCATCCGAAGCCTGCTAAAAAGAGCATGAGAGTCCCGATGGGGTCGAGATGGTTAAGCGGGTTGAGGGTCAGCCGGCCCGACCATTTGGCCGTCGGGTCGCCCATCTTATAAGCGACCCAGCCGTGCGCAACCTCATGAATAATGACAGAAAAAAGAAGTGGAATGGCGACGACGGCAAAAGCCAGTGGATCTGCTGTTAGGAGCTTCAGAAGTCCCATCTATGTTACCCCCAGGCGCTATTGGTAGCATAAAATATGTTGAGACGCAAATAAAGACGATGAACATACTTTCGTCTCTTCCCGCTCCCTCTGCCTAATGTCCCGTCTCAGAAAAAGCCTTACACATTTTGTCATTCCGGGCTTGATAAGCCTGCCCCGTGCTTGACACGGGGGAATCCAGTGTTTTTGGTCTGGATTCCCGCTGGAATTCACCCCGCACTTGTCGGAGCCCTCCCGTGGAGAGCGGCATCGGGATACGGGGCAAGAATAAAGACTCTTAGACCATTGTAAAAAGAAGCTTCAGAGACGCTGCACTCAGTACGGCACTGAGGTGTCACCCGGTTTGCTTTTAAGACTGTTTTGAGTTCTAATATAAGAAACAAGCCGAGACCGATGGGTCTAGCCATTTTGGGAAAGGGGGAAAGGTTATGGCCTTCATTCGGAAACGACGAATTTGGTGGGAGCCCGTTCCAGAGGCGGCGAGCTATGTCGTGTACGTGGGCCGGGACCGTACTCACTTTGACCCGAGTCACTTCTCATGGGAGGCGACGCCCGGGATCCTCTCAAAACCGGTCAGTGGGAAGACCGAGTTAGTCATTCCCGATGAATGGCCGGAGTTTCCTACGGAGCCGGGGACCTACTATATCGGGATTACTTCCAGAGATGAGGTGGGGAATCAAAGCGACCCTTTCGTATTCTCCGGCCAGTTGAAATTCCTTGCCCCGCCGCCTCCGTCGCGAGGAGGGATCGAGAGTTTCTAGAAGGACCCTTGTTGGTTGGGTGGATTCCTTACACGAAAAGTAGGCTAGAATCGATTCGAAAGCTGACAGAGGTCTTCCGGGATCGATTGAGTGATAAGGAGCTTGGTAAACTTCTTCACCGAATGATTACTGACGATATCCAGAAGAGCTTTCTTCTACTCGATGGTTTTCTCAGTTATCTTCGAGTCCCTGCCCCGGTTAGAAGAACGGATACGGTGAACCTGCTTATCGATGAGGTGTTAAAAGAAAACCAGGCTCAGCTAAAAGAGAAGGAAGTGAAGCTGTTCAAGAGACTTGAAAAGGATCTGCCCGAAACCGTCATTCCCGAAAAACCATTGCGATTTATTCTAAATTCGATCCTCCGATGCGCGTTGGCCTCCATGTCCTCCCACGAAACTCTCGGAGTCTTAACCCGGTCCCTCGTTCTTGAGAAGCCGCCTCCGGAACAAGCTTTATTCGGTAAAGGTGGGCGATGTGTGGAGATCACGCTGTTTTTAACGGGTTGTAAGAAGTTCGTGGAGTCCTTTGGTAGGGAAATGGAACGGGAAACCATTCAAAGAGAAGACAGTTTGGATCTGATATTAAAGATGGTGGACGAGGTGGTTCGCAGGAATCAAGGGGTGATAAAATTCCGGGCCCATGAAAAGGAGGCAAAGCTCTCCATTTCCCTAGAATTCCCTGTTGAGAGAAGAAGAGCATTCTATCATCCAGACGATAACTGAATCTTTCTTGGGGGAAAGCCCGTCTCTTTCGCCAGGAAGCTGAAAAGGAGAAATCCATGGCTGAGCCTTTTATTCTTGAAGTCTTCTCCGATTATGTTTGACCCTGGTGCTATTTCAGTACCGTGCGTATTGACCAACTAAAGAAAAATTATGACATCGAAGTTCATTGGACGGCCTTTCCTCTTCATCCAGAAACGCCAGAAGAGGGGTTGACCCTTGAGGAACTCTTCGCCGGACGGGCCATCGACATTAAGAGGATCGGGTCCCGCTTGAGACAGGTGGCCGATGAATTGGGCCTGCCGCTTGCGGAACGGAAAAAGACGTATAACAGTCGCTTGGCCCAGGAGCTGGCGAAGTGGGCAGAATCGAAGGGAAAGGGCGATTTGTTTCACGAAACTCTCTTCCGGGCTTATTTTGCGGAAGGGAAGAATATCGGCAAGGTAGAGGAGCTGGCGATTCTCGCGAGATCCATAGGTCTTCCGGAAAAGGAGGCAATATCCGCCCTCGAATTGAGAACCTTCAAGGCGGCCGTTGATTCTGACTGGTCGCGTTCTCGTGCTCTTGGAATTACGGCAGTTCCTACGTTTGTGGGAGATCACCAGGAAGTTGTGGGATTCCAATCCTATGAAGTTCTCGAGCGATTCCTGAAAGCCTGCGGCGCCAGGAGACGCAAGAGCCGAGTGTGATCATACAGAGGAAGCCCCACGCCATGGAGAAGCTATGTCGCAATCGCGGCCCTAATGGTAACTCCCCTCTACTCCCCCTTAAGCTAAGGGGGGATGAAGAAGGGTTGCCGTCCCTTCGGGAGGCGAGGGTAGTTTAGTCATCAGTTGTGAGGAATAATAAGGTGTCGCAAGATCGGACTCTTATCGATAGTAAGACTACTTATTCCGTGTGGTTTGTATTCCTTGTGGCGATTTTCATCACCTGCTTGATAACGGCTAACATCGCGGCGGCAAAATTGGTGCAAGTATTCGGGCTCGTGTTGCCCGCGGGTACCATTATTTTTCCTATCAGTTATATTTTCGGTGACGTACTGACTGAGGTTTACGGTTACCGTCAGGCAAGAAGGGTGATCTGGCTGGGTTTCTTCTGTAACTTTATCGTTGTTGTCACAATATGGATCGGCCAGGTGCTTCCCCCTGCTCCGTTTTGGGATGGACAGAAAGCTTATGAGCGTATCCTGGGTTACACGCCCCGGCTACTGGTAGCCTCTTTCCTCGCCTACCTCGTGGGAGAATTTGCCAATTCATTCGTCTTGGCCAAAATGAAAATTATCACCGAGGGACGTTGGTTATGGACTCGAACCATTGGTTCAACTCTGGTAGGACAGGGATTGGATTCTTTAGTGTTCATGACCCTTGCCTTTGTGGGGACGATACCAGTGGGTGCCCTTTTATCAGCTATTTTAAGCCAATGGTTTGTGAAGTCAGCCTATGAAGCGGTGGTGACCCCCCTTACTTACATCGTAGTAAATTTCCTCAAAAGAAGAGAAGGGTTGGACGTATTTGATTATGGCACAAGATTTAATCCGCTCTTGTTAGGGGAATAATCTTTCAAGCAAGATTGATCCCACATATGAATGCAGGACCGAATCGTTTTCAAAAGATGGACAGGAGGAAAGCAGTAAGGAAAAGGGCTGTTGTCCTTTCCAGCGGCGGGCTTGATTCGACGACAGCCATGGCCATTGCTAAAGCGGAGGGTTACGAGGTTTATAGTCTGAGCTTCAATTATGGTCAGCGCCACGCATTCGAATTGAACGCGGCCAAAGCCGTTGCCGAAGTCCTTGCCGCAAAGGAGCATTTGATGATCGATCTTGACCTGGGAAAGATAGGCGGGTCAGCGTTAACAGAAGGGAGGATAAATGTCCCAAAAGCGAGAGAGGAAGCCGAAATGAGGAAGGAGATACCGGTTACCTATGTTCCGGCGCGCAATACCATCTTTCTTTCCTATGCGCTGGCATGGGCCGAGGTGACAGGGGCTTCAGACATTTTTATTGGTGTGAATGCGATTGACTACTCGGGTTATCCTGATTGTCGGCCCGAATATATCCGGGCCTTCGAGAAAATGGCGAACTTGGCCCTCAAAGCAGCGGTGGAAGGGAAAATGAAGATTCGTATCCGGGCACCCCTCATCCGTCTGACTAAGGCTGATATTATTCGCAAGGGTGTTGAACTCGGGATTGATTATGGCCTCACGCATAGTTGTTATGACCCGTCACCAGAAGGGAAGGCCTGCGGGCAATGCGATAGCTGTCGCCTGAGAGAGAAAGGCTTCAGGGAGGCAGGAATTGCTGACCCTACTGTGTATCTTGACCTTGGCAATGCTTAAATTTCTGCAAGGATTTAGCGTCGGAAATGAAGAGCCGCGGGAAACCGGATCCTGGCTTTCTGGAATTCTATTCCTTTTCAGTCTCTAAGAGATATTACTCTGCTGGGGCTGTCGTTAAGCAATTGGTCGATAAGTGAAAAAACCTCCGGGCTGCTCCAATTCCTTGGGCCAATGACCCTTCCTACCATCTTTCCTCTCTTATCAAAGATGAGTGTCGAAGGAATTTTACTTATTTCAAAAAGATCGAGCGTTTCACCCTTTGGATCGAGCAAGACAGGAAACCGGTAGCGATGTCTTTCGATAAACTTCCTTACGGGCTCCGAGCCTTCATAGTCCACCGAGATAGTTAGAAAGACAAAATCTCTTTCTTTGTAGCGCTGGTAGAGGGCCTCCACGGATGGCATCTCTTCTTTACACGGACCACACCAACTCGCCCAGAAATTGAGAAAAACGATTTTGCCTTTAAGGGCGTTTAGCTGAACCTTTTCCCCATTCAATCCTTCGAGACAACAATAAGGGGCTTTCTTATTATCCTTGATCGATTGAATTCCGATTCTTGAAAAAAGACGGCTTTCCTCGCCGAATGCCGGAAGACTGAAGAGAAGAACGGTAGCGATGAGAAAAAGTAATTTTTTTCCCATAACAACAAACACATTAAGCAACTTCAATGCCATAGAATCCACACTGTCTTAACCTGTTAAAATAATATGCCTTTGCCGAAAGGGAAGGGTTCTTACAGGGGTGAAAAGGGAAAAATTTTGACGTTGGATTTACTTTTTTTCTTAGGCAGACAGAGATTTACTTCCGACAAATAAGGACAGGAATCAGTTCACCCCGTCAGAAATGATGCCCCGCGGTTCTCCAGTCCCGCCAATGGCGGGATTAGGTCCCAGAATAATTCCGGCGTGGGTTGACCCGCTGCGCCAGCGCCTGTGCGGCGAGTGTCCCGCACCGCTTCAAGTCGCAACGACTGGAATTTCTAACGGGGTTCATACATTCCATTGGATGTCATCTCTTGACTCCGGATTTTCTTCGATGTCAACCAACCTTATGTTTTCCACGCGGGCAGCCGTACGAGAAATGACAAGGATCATCTCCAGGAAGACCCTACTGGAAATGACGGTCAGAAGTAATATCAAAGGAGCCCCGACAAGGAGTGCAAGAATTCCGAACCATGTCGAGGCCTTGAAGCCTATTGCGATCAGCAAGAGGGCGAACAGAACAGCGGATAGTATAGATAGACTGTACAGAAACTTCACTATTCTTGGACTTGCAAATTGAATAAAGGAGAGATCAAAGAGGGGCCGGAGAAAGTCAACTTTTTTAAGGTATGACCTATGCCTTACGGGTCTTGGCCGTGAAAGTTTTTCCCCTACCGGGGCATCGCTCAGCGACTCCGCGCAGTTGATACAGAACTTGGAATCTTTCTTGTTGGAAGCACCGCAATTTGTGCAAAACATCTCTGGCCCCCACTGACCAGCAAGTGCCCCGTTGCCTGCGGTAGGAAGCCTCCACCTTGAAAGCGGAGGCTTTCCATTTCAGAAGCTTAGCTTACGGGTTTGATCTTTACGATCTTCCAATGGCCGTCCTCTCTCTTCAAAGTAACGTCCAGAACGGTTCTGCCGTCTTGTATTTTTCCGTTCGATTTCTGGGAAGTCTTGGCAAGCCACTCCAACCTGACATCGGCGCTATCGTCCGTTAAGGTCTGCCCCTTCAAATCATAAGAAAGATCGAGGTAGCTGTAGTTGTCCCACATCTTCAGTGTATCCTGCCGCTTTCGTTCCGCGCCTTCAAAGTCGCGGGAAAAACAGGACATAAAGAGATCGATATTCTTCTGCAGATTTGCCTGTCTGATATTTTCAAAGAGGGAGCTTATCTTTTCGACTTCTTGGTCTTTTGAGGGAGGAGACGGATTTTTTTGAGGAAGAGGGGTGGAAAGGGGAGTGACGATTTCTTTTTGGACCGGTCCGCTGAACCGAGAGTGATGCGGCCAGAGGAGGTACCCGCTTGCGATCATCAGGAGAATGATGATGCAGGCCGTTAGCAAGGCTGGGGATCGAAGGAGGTCTCCTGTGAATCCGGCGGATGTCACATTTCCTCCCATCTTACGGGGCAGGAGAGAAAGGATTTGCCGGTATTTCTTTAAGCTTTTTTCTCTCAATTTGACTTCCTTCCTTAAATCTTTCTTCTCTTTAATAAAATCGGGTTTCATGACCGCGCCCGACTTGTAAAGCGATTGAAACTCCTCAAGCCTTTTTTGAATGGGTTCGAGTTCGTCTTCGAGGAAGTCGATTTGCTCTAATGCCTTTTTTTTGATCGTTTCAAGCTCCGTTTCAATTTCTTGATGCAAGGGGGACAGGGACTTCAGCCGATCCTTATAACGAGCGGACAGGGCATCGAGGACGTCTCTGGACACTCTCTCCCGCTGCGTTTCCAACTTACCCATGCAGGCCTCCAAATCCTTCTCTTCTCGCAGCAGTGCGAACCATTCTCTGGACCACCTTTTCGCCGATTTTTTCTCCAAAGGCTGAACGCCATTTTCTTGAGAGGGATTTCCTTGCATCAATAGAGAACCACATTTCCTGCAATAGTTCCCTTTCTTATAAAGGAGTTGGCATTTGGGACAAAAGAGTTTCACGTTTCTCCTCTCCTCTCCGAGAGCGTGATCCTCTATGGCCAAAAGGAACTTCCCGCACTTTCGACAAAGCTCCTCTCCGGGATCATGCTCGGTGCTGCATTGCGGGCAAATGACCATTTTTCGCTCCCTGGATTTCGTGTTTTCTCAAGTATAACGAGTAGTTCGGATGCATTTTATGTGCCATGAGATGAACAAAATATTGTCTTCAGATTTCGGGGGGTTCTCTCATCATAGGAAGAGGGGATTGAGCAATATTATAGGATGTGGATAAAAATTGTCCATTCCAGCTTACTGCCCCTTCCCAAGCTGATGGAGTTAGTATAGAATTTAAATTGAGGCCGAATGGGCATGGAAAGCGGATTTACGATTTCGTCCATCGAGGAAATCTTCAAACAAAAATTCTCCATTGCCACGAGTGTCCGATTATTGTGGAAGGGAGAAGATTCTTTCCAAACGATCTTAGACACGATCGGCAGGGCAGAAAAATTCATCTGCCTTCAATTTTATATATTCAAAAATGACGACACCGGTGTTAGCATTTCCGAGCTATTAAGACAGAAGAGTCGTGAAGGAGTGAAGGCCTATGTCTTGTACGATCATTTCGGATCCTTCGGAACTCCAAGAAGTTTTTGGAGGGAGATGCGCTTGGAGGGCATTAAGATTAGGGCCTCGCATCCCTTTAAGTGGACGGCCCCTCTATACTATGTCCACCGAGATCACAGAAAACTCATCGTGGTCGATTCGAAAAGGGCCTTTACCGGCGGGCTCAACATCGCCAATGAATACAGCGGATTTCACCTCCGGAGACGGAGAAGGGGCTGGCGCGACACAGGAATATTGTTGGAAGGGCCTATCGTGAACGAACTTTTTGATACGTTCAAAAAAAGCTGGACCACGTGGGGTGGAGAAAAGATCTCTTTCCCCTCACCCTCTCCTCAGGGGGGAGAGGGTGAGGGGAACGGCTGTATTCCTGCATTGCCTATCTTTGTATATTCCAGGGGGGGCAGAAAGAGAATGAGGAACCTTCTTCGCTACAGCATCGACCACGCCCAAAGTCGCATACTGCTGACCACCGCTTATTTCATTCCGAGCCGTAAGCTGATCGAAAAGCTCGAAACGGCAGTGAGGCGAGGGGTGAGAGTGAGGCTCCTTGTGCCGGGCAAAAGCGATATTCCCGCGGCCTCCTACGCGGGAAGAGCTTTTTTTTCAAGGCTTCTGAAAAGCGGTATTGAAATCTATACATACCTGGGAGAGATGCTTCACGCAAAAGCCTATCTGTTTGACGACCGCTGGAGCATCATTGGCTCTACCAACCTCGACTACCAATCTTTTGTGTATAATGACGAGGGAAACGTTGGAATTCTAGATTTACCTTTTGGCCGAGAGATGAACAGGATCTTTGAAGAGGACTTGAAAAATTCTGTCAAAATAGAAGGAGAGACCTGGCACAAGAGACCCGTCACTTCAAAGATGAAGGAACACTTTTTCGCCCTTTTCAGGAAAAGGCTTTAAATCCCCTTCTCCGGCCTAAAGAGCTCGTCCGCGCCACGCCGAGCATCTGTTCGCAGTGTGTTACAACTTCCTCAACTCCTTCTTGAGTACCTTACCCACGAGGTTTTGGGGCAGGGCTTTCAGAAAAACCACTTCTTTAGGGAGCAAAAAGTTCGTCAATCTTTTCCGGCAAAATTCGATGATCTCTTCGACCGTTGCTTCTTGTCCGGGTCTCAAGACGACGAAGGCCTTGATATCCTCACCGTAGAGATCGTCCTTCATCCCAATGACGGCGGCCTCTGACACCTTGGGGTGTCCGAAGAGAACCTCCTCAACGGTCCGTGGGGAGATGTTTTCGCCCGCCTTGATGATCACGTCCTTTTTACGTTCCGTGATCCAGAAGTAACCATCCTCGTCCGCGTAGCCTACGTCTCCCGTATGGAGCCAGCCGCCGCGGAGCACCTCCGCCGTCTCTTCCGGCTTGTTCCAGTAGCCCTTCATAAGCATGGGGCCCCGGATCAAGATCTCCCCCTCCTGGCGGGCGGGAAGAGGGTGTCCTGCGTTGTCGACGACTTTTATCTCTGTCCCTTTCATGGGTAGGCCAATGGAGCCGACCTTCTTCACACCTTCCAGGGGATTGGCCGTATTGTTCGCCCCTGCTTCCGTGAGGCCCCAGCCTTCGATAATCTCGAAGCCGAAGGTTTCCTTGAAACGGTTAAACGTTTCGAGTGCTAGCGGCGCGGATCCACAAAACCAGTACTTCATCGAGCTCAGGTCGTACTTCTTCGGTTCGGGGAAAAGCAGCATGAACACATACATGGTGGGGACGCCGGCCAGGGTATCGGCCCGATACTTCTCGATGGCTGAAAAGATTGCCTCCACGTTGAAGGAGTTCAGCAAGACGGCCTTCCCTCCCCGTCGGAAAAGCCCTGAGTTGATGCTGGCGATGCCGTAGGAATGGCAGAGGGGGAGGACGAAGACCGCCAAGAGGCCTTCTGGCAGGGTCAGGGTTTCATATTGCATTCGGGCGTTCTCGTAAAGGCTGAGATGCGTGTGCATGACGCCCTTAGGCCGGCCCGTCGTGCCCGCCGTGTAGATTAAAGCGGCCAACTCGTCATCATCCATGTCCGCCACCCCAGTCTCCTCAGACTTTTTTTCAAGAAGATGAGGGTAGGAAAGGAACCCTTGAGGAACCGCTGAGTCGACAAGGATGACCGTCTCAAGGCAGGGCGCCTTTGCCTTGCCTGCCAGGATCTTGGGAAGAAAGATCGAACTGCTGATCACTACCTTCGCACCCGAATCCTGGTAAATGTAAGTAGTCTCTTCCTCGCCGACCAGGTAGTTGATCGGCACAGCCACAGCGCCGATCCTCCAGATGGCCCCGAAGCCCTGGAGCACCTCTGGGCAGTTGGGCATCTGCAGTATGACCCGGTCCCCGCGCTCCACCCCCAGGTCCTTAAGGGCTCGCGCCAGTCTCCGGGATGACCGGATCATCTCCACGTTCGTAATCTCTTTCCCCTCGTAAATAAGGCTGAGTCGCTCCCCCTCCTCCTTCATTTTTTCTTCGGCGATTCCGGCAAGGTTCATTTTATCCTCCTTTTTTCTTCAAAAAAACTCTTGCGGGTAGAGAAGAAGAAGCGTCCGAGGACAATCATCGGCTGGAGGCTTCGCGAGGTATCTTTATTAAAATTTCTTCTCATCAAACACTCCAAAATTACGAAGGTCTGATTCAAGACCTTATACATGATTTTGAAAGAAGGTGCAATAAAAATGACGAGTTAAGACGCCAGAGAACAATTTCAAAAAATCGGGCACCTTCCCCCTTCTTGACCTTCCGGTCGATGAGGATCTTGACCGGCAAGTGCCCGGAAGCCCCGCCTTGTGGGAAGGGAGATTCACTGTCCTCATCTTCCTCCCGATTATATTTTTGTCATCCCCAAGATCGCCTTACATAAAGCAGTTTGTGGGCTAAGGAGCGCCGGACGGCGAGGCTCCCGCTTCCTCGTCCGCGGCCCGAGTTTCGCCGCGCAGGTCGGCCAGAAGTTTTGAGTGCCGTGAGAAATACCACAGGGCCGAGCACACCAACAGAAGAACCACCACAGCGGCGGCGATGTAGAGAGGCGTGTTTTGGCTGGTCAGCTTCACCATACCGCTTGCTACCAGCGTGAACGGGATGGCTTCAGGTAGAATCCCGAAGGCCGTTCCCAACAGAAAGTGACGGTGCCGGATGGGCGACAGCCCCATCAGAAAATTGATGATCAACCCACTGATAGGAAGCTGGCGTATGGCAAAGACGAGTAGCGCCGCCGAATGCCCGTGAAAATGTTCCTTCAATCGGCCGACCCGCGGCCAATGGCGCAAAATGAAATCGCGGCCGCCCCAACGCACAAACAGAAACAAGGCATAATAACCGGCCAGTGTTGCCACCTGAGTCCACAGTAGACCGTGCCAGAACCCGAACGCGAGGCCGCCGATGGGACAAAATAGCAGACGGGGGATGCCCGCGGCGACAAGGGCGAAAACAACCGCCATCCACGCCGCCGGCCCCATCCATCCCAGGGAGATCAGCCACCGTTTGACGGTCTGGATGTTGGCGAAATACATCCGTGCAGGTGTGAGAGAGGCCAGCGCAAATGCGGCCGCCACCACAACCAGCATGAGTAATGGTTTCCACGGGAAGCCCGACATTTTGGATTTCAGAGTATTGATCTTGAGAGTCATCAAAGTGCTCGATCCTCTGGGAGAAGAACCTCGCTGCATATATGATATAGAGAAGTATCGCTTGTCAAATACTTTTGATTTGCTCAATAAGGCTCTAGCTTTGGCAAGGGTTAGTTTACAGCGAGTTTTTCAAACTATTTGGGTTTTGAGCCCTTCAACATCAATCGCTTTTTTTAAGATATTCATCAAGGCCGGCTTCGAGAAGAAATGCGGTTTAGAAACCAAAGGTGTATACGGAAAATTCCCAAGAATCGGCACTTCCGTGAAAGACCGGATCAACCCAGGGTTCGTCTTCTCAACCAAACTCTTTCGAGAAACTGGGCTGGGGTTTGGTTGATTGATGAAGACCCCGAGGACCTTTACCCCGTTTTCTTTTGCCCAGGCGAGAGTGAGGAGCGCATGGTTTACCGCCCCAAGCCTTGAACCGACCACCACGAGGATCGGGAGGTTCAACTCCAAGATCAGATCCAGATTCGTCAATTTTCCTGCGAGGGGTACAAGGAGGCCGCCGGCTCCTTCGACGAAGAGGATATCGTGCCTTTTTCTGAGCTTTTGATAAGCAGAGCGGATTCTTTTTACGTCGATTTTTTTGTGATCGATCTCTGCGGCGATTAGCGGAGCCAGGGGTTCGGAGAACCGATAAGGGTTTATGAGAGGGAGGGGGTCTCTGGAACCGGATACCGCTTTTAGAAAGGTGGCGTCCCTTGGAGCAAGCCTATCGTTTCTCTTAGAACACCCTGTTTCAACCGGTTTCATCACGCCCACATCGAGTCCCTCCTTGATTAGAAGGCTTACAAGACCGGCTGCGACAACAGTCTTCCCAACCCCTGTATCCGTGCCTGTGATAAAGATCCCCTTACCCATCTTCCATCACCTTTTTTATTGATTGATAGGTAATCGAAACCGTCTCGCTCAATTCGTCCTGGGTCATGCTTAATGGCGGCATTAATACGATGACATTTCCAAGGGGCCTGATGATGAGCCCCTTCCTCCTCGCCTCTTGAATTACCCTAATCCCGATTTTATCCTCGAAAGGGTATTCTTCCTTGGTGGTCCTATTCACAACGAGTTCTATCCCAACCATCATTCCAAGTTGTCGGATGTCCCCCACATGTTCGAGCCTCCAGCATTCCTGTAGCGCTTTCGAGAGAAATTGAATCTTTTCTTCCAACTTTTTGAGGACTTTTTCTTTTTTCATTATCTTTAAATTGGCCATGGCCGCAGCGGACGCCAAAGGATTTCCGGTATAGGAGTGGCCATGGAAGAAAGTCTTCTTTTCTTTATATTCCCCTAGGAAGGCATTGAAAATCCCCTCTGTCGTTAGCGTCGCTGCCAAGGGGAGGTATCCTCCTGTGATTCCCTTTGCGAGACAGAGAATGTCCGGAGATATTGACTCGTGGTCGCAGGCGAACATCCTTCCAGTCCTTCCAAAACCCGTCGCTACCTCATCTGCGATTAGGAGCAGACCGTACTTTTTCGTCAATTCTCTAATTCCTTTGGTATAGCCTCTGGGAGACGTGATCATTCCCGCTGCGCCTTGGATCATCGGTTCAATGACCACTGCAGCGATCTCCTCATGATGAGCTGACAGAATGTCTTCCACCCTGTTTAAACACTCCATTCCGCAGGCCGGAGTGGACCTCTCCAGAGGGCACCGGTAACAGTAAGGATAGGGAGCGCGATAGACGGGAAAGAGCAGGGAGCCGTACGTCTCATGGAAGAGGTCGATCCCGCCCAGGCTTACAGAGCCGATGGTGTCACCGTGGTAGGCATTCGTAAAGGACAGAAAGGTCTGTTTGCTTCCTCCTTTTCCCTTTTGCTTCCAGAATTGAAAGGCGATTTTGACGGCAATTTCAACGGCTGTCGAGCCATTGTCCGAATAGAAAACCTTTCTTAAGCCGGCCGGTGCAATTTCGACGAGCTCTTTAGCCAGTTCAACGGCCGGGACATTTGAGATTCCAAGAAGTGTAGAGTGAGCTAGCTGATCGAGTTGATTTCTAATGGCATCGTCAATCTCTTTCTTTCTATGCCCATGGAGGTTCACCCATAAAGAAGACACCCCATCAAGGTACTTTCTGCCGTAGATATCAATCAGGTAAGCTCCTTCACCTCTTTCAACGATGAGGGGAGCCTCTTCCATATAATCCTTCATCTGTGTGAAGGGATGCCAAATCAAATGGCGGTCTAAGTCCTCAAGCTCTTTGTTTCTTGCTGGATCCATTTTTTCCCTGCCTCTTCAAAAGCTCTCAAACAGAAATCCAATTGTTCTCTGGTGTGGGAAGCCATCAGTGTGATCCGAAGCCTTGATGTCCCATCAGGAACTGTGGGGGGGCGGATCCCCTGCACATATATTCCTTCATCAAACAGGCTTTGAGCCATTTCCATGGTCGCGGAGGGATCTCCGAGAACCAAAGGAACAATCGGCGTCTCACCCTCTGGAATCAGATAACCCAAATCTTTCATTCCCTCTCTAAAATACGTGGCGTTATTCCTTAGCTGATTTACCAATTCAGGTCTTTTCTCAAGGATCTTAAGGGCAGATAAGGCAGAACCGCATACCGGTGGAGGGAGCGCCGTCGTATAGAGAAGACTCCTCGCTTTATTGACGAGATAATGGATCAGGTCTTCGCTCCCGGCGATATAAGCACCAAAAGAACCAAGGGCCTTTCCTAAGGTCCCCATTTGTACGTCAACCCTTCCCTCCAGTCCAAAGTGTTCAATCGCACCTTTTCCTCTTTTCCCCAAGACCCCTGTGCCATGGGCGTCATCCACCAGCACCAGGGCTGGGTACTTTTCGGCAAGCTCAACGATATCGGGAAGGGGAGCGATATCTCCATCCATGCTGAAGACAGAGTCCGTAACGATTAGCCTCTTTCTGAACCTTGAAGCTCTCCGGAGGATCTCTCTAAGCGAATTCATGTCGGCGTGTTTATAGATCTTTACCTCTGCCCTGCTAAGCCTGCATCCATCCACGATGCTTGCATGGTTGAGCTCGTCGCTCAGGATCACATCTCCCTCTCCCACAAGCGCTGAAATGGTCCCTACGTTCGCATGATAACCCGAGCTAAAAAGGAGAGCCCTGTCGGTCCCTTTAAACAAGGCTAATTCCTTCTCTAAGTTTCGGTGGACTTCCATGTTTCCTGATATGAGCCTCGACCCCCCGCTTCCCGTACCGTAATACGATGCCGCATCCATAGACGCTTTTTTGAGCTCTGGATGATTGGCAAGACCGAGGTAATTGTTTGAGGAGAACATGAAAACCCTTTTGCCGTTGACGACCACGGTGCTATCCTGCTCGCTTTCGACTGTTTTCAGCTCCCTGTAGAGCCCTTTTTTCTTGAGATCGTTGATCTCATCTTGAAAAAAGGTATGCTTCATGGCTTGATCCGTTGGGCGGCGCTAAGCCCCGTCTTTGAAAGCAACGTAGGAGGCGCCGTTCCGTGAACCCCTTTAGAAATTCCGGTCGTTGCGATTCGAAACCGAGCGGGGCGTCGAAACACGCCGTAATTATTCTGTCCCAAGCCCCGTTGGAGAGCGCTCCGCGCCATGGTGTACAGGGCAGAGCTGCTGGGCATCCTTTCTAAGGGGGTGAAGAATTTCCAAAAGAATAGGATAGAGACAGCAAATTGTCAACCGCAATATTATATTTGGTTAACAATTCTCCAAGCCAGAAGAGAAAGTGTTATTCACCTTTCGACTTCTTACGGCACGCTGTCGGATCTAAGGTCGTGTCTATCCAAGAAAAAACCTCAAGAAAAAACGGTGCTTATATTTTCTTTACTCAGGATTATTTTTATGTTATGGAAACATAAATAAAATTGGCCATGGTTGGCTGGCGTGTGCCCCGCAAGCCCTGTCTCGCCACCGGCGGGATAGGGTAGAGTGGGGGTACGAAATGGACGGAAACTACCCGACCGGGAAGCCGCGCCGTTAGGGCGTGGAGCTTCAATGACCCTGATTTATGGTTCCTTCGTTCCTGACCAAAAGGAAATGGATTCTGTTCCTCTTTATTTTGGCGGGAGTCGTTCTTTTTGTATTCAGTCATTATCATTCCCACCTCTGGGCCCAGGCTGTAAGGCTTTATGATATCTATCAAGATCACCACCAATTAAAGAAAGTCATCTCCTCTTTTGGGCCCTATGCTCCGTTAGCCTATATCTTGCTCCAAATCATCCAAGTCGTTGTTGCACCCATTCCAGGAGGGGCCATAGAATTTTTGGGAGGTTACCTGTTTGGGGTATCGGCCGGGATGCTCTATGCCATGATCGGGCTTATCCTGGGGTCTTGGGTTGCCTTCAGTTTGGCGAGGATGTTTGAGAAAATAGCCGTTGAGAAGTTTGTCTCAGAGCGGACGAGAAAAAAATTCGATTATTTGGTTGAGCATGAGGGGGTCATCCTCAGTTTCATCCTTTTCTTGCTCCCAGGTTTTCCGAAGGATGCTCTCTGTTACATTTTAGGCCTGACCCCCATGCATATAGGTATTTTCCTCTTCATTTCTACCGTTGGGAGGATACCCGGAACATTGATGGCAACGCTTCAGGGAGCGAAGGCTTTCGAGCATCAATATAAGCTCTTTCTGCTGCTCTTGGGGATATCCGCCTTTGTGATTCTGGCCTTTTATGTCTACCATGAGGAAATTCATAATAAGGTGAAGAAATTAAGAAGGGGAAAAGGGGTCTTAGGGGCTGAAAATGACGCCGACACTGAAAAAGGATAGGGGAATAAAATGGTCCTCTGATCTCGTTTTGGATGTCTATTCAGATCTCTTGGCGGAACTTTGGGAGGTCGTATCGGCCCTGGTCGGAGAAGCCATTCTGGCATTTCTTTTCACCCTTGCCATCCGAAAGCTTGGTGAGAAGCATCCCTTTTTGCTTTCTCTCAAAGTTTCAGAGGAAGGTATCTCATGGGAAAAAGTGAAGGAGGATTGCCGGACGGTCGCGCCTGCGGAAATTCATCGAGGCTTTCAGGGCCTAATCAACCAACTCTCCCATCTTTTTTCGGTGTTGGCAGATGGGGTGATCAACAAAGAACTCTTTCCAAAGGTCTTCCCGAAGGTCAAAGAGGCCGAGCGAATTATCTCTCAATGATGGGGGACTTCGGTGAGGTTGATTTTTAAGAATCTAAACGTGCTTCGTTCTACCATCAATGCCATCGGTACGAGTGTCGAGATCGAAAAAATCGTTGAATCGGCCGGAAACAATCTTCCCCATTTGTTCGACTTCTCTTCCTTTGGGGTGTTTTGGAAAGAGGATCTCCATCTCTTCCTTTTCGAAGAAGAATCTTGTCCTCCCTCTTTCTCTCAAGAGGTTGTTAAGAATATGGTCAACGTTTTTTCAATCTTGGGGGAGGAGGTTATCGATGCGAACCGCATTACCCTCCGGGTAGATAAGAAAAATCTGAGAGCCAAACAGAGGATGATGAGTCCCAAGGCAAGCCTAAAGTCTCACCTCACTTTGCCCCTTGCCGTGGAGGGGGAAATCTTGGGATGCCTTTCTCTCAACAGCGACCAACCCAATGCCTTCGACGCGCAAGACCTGCAGTTCCTTTCTGTCATCGGATACCAGATGGCAGCAAGCTTAAAGCATTTTCAAAGATTTAGTTCGATCAAGAACATGGCCACTTATGACACGTTGACCGGCCTTTATAATCGGAGGTATTTCGAGGAAAGGCTTGGAGTAGAGGCCGAAAAATCCTTTTACAGTGGTATTCCCTTATCGTTGGTGATGGTGGATATAGACCACTTTAAAAAGATCAATGACACCTTCGGACACACGGAAGGAGACCAGATCCTTTGCAAGATTTCTTCAGTATTGAAAAATTCGGTTCGGAGGAATGATACGGTCGCTCGTTATGGCGGTGAAGAGTTCATCCTGTTATTGCCCGAGGCGGGCTTGGAGCAGTCCTTTGTGATTGCGGAGCGCATTCGACAGTTGGTTGAAAAGACCCTCTTCGAGGTGGGACGTGCTCAAGTCCATTTAACCCTGAGCATGGGAATTTCCAATTTCCCGAGTCATCGAGTGAAGTCGAAAGAAGAGTTGATCAAGATGGCAGACCAGGCGCTGTATGATGCCAAGAGGGGGGGACGGAATAAGGTCTGTATTTTTACGCAAAAATCTTCTCAATGGACCGTTTCAACTTAGCCGTTATCCGAAGAATAGGAATTCGTCTCACGATGAACTATGAACTATGAACCATGAACAAAAAATCCCGTGTTCATCGTTTAACGTTCGTCGTTCATGGTTCATACTTGCGGCATGACATGTCAGCCAAGAGGAAAGAAGTGTCGGCGCAACGCAGTGGCGGGACAGGGAAGAATAAAAAAGGCACGCTCAGAAAGCGTGCCTTTTTTTGGGCCAAATCTTCCTTTTGCGATAGCCCTAAATTACTTCTTCGGTGGAGCCTTTGGGGCAGACGCTTTGATCGCTACGGCGATCATCTTGTCCATCTCCTTCTTGTACTCGATGCTTACATTCATTCCAGCCTTCAGATCCTCGAATTTGAGAGCCTCCTTGCCCTTCATAATCTTTGTATCAGCGGCGACCACAAAGGCTTTCTCAGCTTTCCCCTTAACGACGACGATACTCTTCGCCATTGCATCCACACTCTTAATCGCTCCGCCGAACTTTTCCATTTTGGCAGGCGCGGTCGTGGCGGGTGCTGCTGGGGCCGGTTTGGTGGTGGCTGGGGCGGGCTTTTGCTGTGCCATGGCTCCGGATACAAAAGCTACCAAAGTAAGCATGACCACTAATAGAATCGTCTTTTTCATTCAGTTCACCTCCCTTCTCACGAAGTTTAAATATTAGAATAGCAAAATTGGTGCCAATGAGACTTTTAAGAAAATATTTTTAACCATATGAATTTATTAGATAAAATATTTTAGTGGAGATCTTATGAGGCGGAGTATGTTGTAGGATTCGACACAACGACAAGAGGGTGTTGTTATAATCTACACGTTTTCTTTCTCCAATATTTTGTAGAGAGTTGTTCGGTTAATACCCAGAATTTCTGAAGCCTTCTTCTTATTTCCACCGGTCTCTTGAAGCACCTTTAGGACGTATCGTTTTTCTAATTCCCTTAAGGATAGGGGCTTTTCGGGGATGAGAATCTCTGGACCCCTGATTTCATCGAGCATTTTTTTGGGTAGGTCTTCCGGAAGGATAATCGGATGAATGGAAAGGATGACCGCCCTTTCTACCGTATGCTCCAATTCACGGACATTTCCCGGCCAGGAATATTGGTTTAGAATCTCGAGAGCTTCCGGAGCAATATGAGAGATATTTTTGTGATTCTCTTCAGAAAATTTCTGCAGAAAATGTTTAGCCAGCGAGGGGATATCCTCCCTCCTCTCCCTCAAGGGGGGGAGGGTAATAGTGACCACATTGAGTCGATCGAAGAGATCCTCCCTGAATTTTTGGTTTTTCACGAGTGGTTCTAACGGCTGATTCGTCGCGGCAATGACCCGGACGTCGACCTTGACGCTTTCCGTCCCCCCCACCCTCTTGATTTCATGTTCCTGTAGAAATCTTAACAGCTTCGATTGCATCGAGAGGCTGAGATTCCCCACTTCATCGAGGAAGAGCGTCCCGCCATCGGCTTCCTCAAAGAGACCTCTTTTTGCAGCCGAGGCTCCAGTGAAAGCTCCTCGGACATGGCCGAATAACTCACTTTCCATTAACGTCTCGACCAACGAAGCGCAGTCGACAGCAATGAAAGGGTAGTTATTTCTTTGACTATTGTAATGGATGGAACGAGCGACCAGTTCTTTTCCTGTTCCTCTTTCTCCATACAGAAGGACCGTGGACTTGGTGTCGGCTACCTTCGCGATGGTCTTATAGACTTGAAACATTTGAGGGGTCCGCCCGATGACATTCTTGAATTGATACTTATCAAGAAGTTCCTGGCGATAAAATTTATTCTCTTGGATAAGCCTTCTCTGCTCTAAAGCCCTCCGGATAGTAAACTTGATCTCATCCAGTTTGAAAGGTTTGCTGATGTAGTCGTAAGCCCCTTCTCGGATGGCCTCAATGGCGGTCTCGATGGATCCGAAGGCGGTGATCATAATCACGGTGGTGTCCGGCGCGTTCTTCCTGAAGAACCGGAGCACCTCCATCCCGCCTTTCTCACCCATTCGCACGTCGGTGATGATGATGTCGAACAGGTTACCCGTCCCCCGAGTGATGGCTTCTTCGCCGCTCAAGGCGGTGGAGACCTCATAGCCTTCTTGGGAGAGCACTTCTTTTAGTAGGTCGATGGTGACCGGATCATCATCCACGACCAGGAGACGGGCTGGCGCTTTGTTCATCGGTGTCACTTCTTTCAAAGGCTGGAATAAAAATGAAAAATGTGCTCCCTCTCCCCACTTCACTCTTTACCCCGATGCTTCCAGAGTGTTCCTTTATAATCTTCTCGCAAATCGCTAATCCCAACCCCGTCCCTTCTCCCATTTTCTTTGTAGTAAAGAACGGGTCAAAGATTCTCCTCTTTGATTCTTCTGTAATGCCAATCCCAGTATCGGCAATCGAGACCTCTAGCCATCTCCTATCATCTGAAGAAGGGGGAGGGGGAACCTGATGGGTTTCGATTGTCAGTATCCCTCCCTGGGGCATCGCGTCTAAGGCGTTCGTGATCAGGTTAAGAAAGAGGGTTTGAAGATGGGTCGAGTCCCCTAAGACGGGAGGGAGATCCGAGGAGAGCTTTGTGGAGAGCTTTACATTTCGCGCAAGAAACCAGGGCTCGCTTAAATGAATCAGTTCCTCGAGCACATCATTGACATCCAGGGACTTCATTTGAGGCTTGGGCTGCCGGGTGAAGGAGAGCAGGCTTTTCACCGAATCGGCCAGCCGATCTAACTGTGATTCGACGATCTTGAGCCGGTCTCGATCCTTGGACCGAAGGTTTCCATCCTGCAGGACGAGCTGGATATAGCCGGAGATCGAATTCAGGGGGGTTCCGATTTGATGGGCCATCGTGGCGGTGACCTGGCCCACGGCGGCAAGTTTTTCAGATTGGCTCAATTGCCTCTGAGATTCAAACAGGGCTTCGTTGAGAAGCTTCAGCTCCTCGTTCCTCTTTGCCAATTCCGAGGTGGCCGCCTCGATTCTCCTGGTCAGCTCCTCGTTGAACTGGTGGACCTGTCTCAGAAGTTCGATATTTTGCTCATGGGTTTCCCGGATCGTCCTGAGCATGCGATTGAAATTTCTTCCTAATTTTCCAAGCTCATCTCCGCTTTGAATGTGCGCTTCGGCCTCCAGGTCACCGTTTTCTGCACGGGACATGGCCTCTACCAATCTTTGAATCGGATCCCCAACCAGTTTCCCGTAGAGGATTGTCAGCGTCATCAGGATGACGAGAATGCTGAAAAACGTCAGGATCATCGCCCGATTTCTTTTCTTATTTAAGAAGCTTTGGGCCTCATCCAGAGAACTAACCAGCCGAATCCCGCCGATCGGCTTTGTCCCGAGGTGAAATGGAACGATCACCTCCAGCCATTTCTCCTCTCCGATGTCATGGTACGACGAGAGGTCTTTATCCTTCTTCAGCCGGTTGATTTGATCTCTGGACAAGGCCAATGATGTCTGACGGACATCCCTTGAATGAGAGACGACGATTTCCCAGTCCTTGGCGGAGAAGAGAAACACATCGATTTCCATCAGGAAGGGCCGGCTGAGCAACCACTCCTCCACTTCATCCCGTATGTGCGGCAGGTCCTCTCGAATCGCTCGGTCTGGAATCGAGGCATCGATTTGTTTTGCAATAAGGATATTTCGGTTTAGGTAGAGATCGATCTGATCTTTTCTTGCGAAATGATAGTCTAAATAACTGGCCAGGAGGAGAACCCCGGCAACGATGAGGATGATGAGAAAGGTAATTTTGGCCTTCAGTCCTGTCCGGGAGATCCGGTTGTGGATCAGAGATCTGACCCAAGGAGTGGAAAAGGAAGCGGCAGTGGGCTTGTCTGTTTCCATCGCTATCAGGGGGAAAGAGGCACCTTCGGTCTGGCCCTTTTTCGCTCAATTGCTTTGACTAAAATGACGCCGATCTCGAATAACAGGTACATAGGAACCCCCATCAAGCTCATATTAAAGACATCCGGGGTCGGCGTCACAACAGCCGCTATAATCGCTATGAGGAGGATAGCATACTTCCGGTTTCGAGTCAAAAAAGCAGCATTCACCACTCTGAGATAGCTCAATAAGGCGAGGATCAGAGGAAGTTCGAAGGTCAACCCAAATCCAAAGATGAAAACCGTACAAAAGGAGACATATTTTCCAGCGGAGATCATTGGTTTGATATGGGCGGATTGATACCCTAGCAGAAACTTAACGCCATTTGGCAAGGCGACGAAGAAGCAAAAAAATGCCCCCAGGTAGAAGAGGAAGATCGAAGCGAAAAGGATGCCGTTTGCCGAGCCCAATCCCTTTGAACGAAAGACAGGGGAGAAGGCTTTCCAAATGTAGTAAAAGATCAGAGGGATAGAAACGAACAGACTCATGTAAAGGGTCAGCTTGAGCAGCGAGAAAAAAGCCTCTGGGATGGAGTAAGCGACGAGGCCGGCTTCAAGAGTCTTTTGACAAAGATATCCCAACAGCTTCTTGGAAAAAGGGAAAATGATAATCCCGCTCAGAACGATGACAATAATCATATGAAGGAGACCTTTTCGTAAATTGGTTAAGGCTTGGAACATCTCTTCTCTCTTTATCCTTAACCCAAGCCCGTTATCCTGACCGTTCATGAAAAAAATGTAACATAAAAGAATGTCATCCGAAAGCATTTGTTCTATTGTAGTGAGCCTAACGCTTCTTTACATTTACTCGGAGGCCGTCATTCCCGCCCCCTATCAAGTACGGGGTAAACTCCGCCGGGAATCAGTTGAGAAAAGACTGGATTCCCCCGTGTCAGGCACGGGGCACGCTAAGACAGGCTTAATCAGCCCGGAATGACAGATAAAGGAAAAAGAATTCTGAATTACCGCTCTAACCCCAACCCCGATTTACTGTCCCGCATCAATTTTTGGCAGATCAGGGTTGACAAAGGTTTAAAACGGAGCTAAAAGAAAATCATTACGGTGCCTGTCTTGCCTGTTGCAAGTCGGGGATGTCGCGAATATGAGATTGAGAGTCGGCATTACCTATAACCTCAAAAAAGATTTTTCTCGTCAGGAAAACCAGCCGATCGATTTCTTGGAGGAGTTCGATACGGAGGAGACGATCGACGCCATTCGCAAGGTCCTCGAGGGCGAAGGGCACGACGTGATTAAGCTGGGCGGAGACGTCGGTTTGATCGATCGGCTAAGGCAGACACCAGTCGATATCGTGTTTAACATTGCAGAAGGTCTTCAGGGTCGGAACCGGGAAGCCCACATCCCGGCTCTTCTAGAGTTTCTTAATATCCCTTATACAGGCTCCGATCCTCTCACCCTCTCACTCACTCTGGATAAGGCCATGGCGAAGAGAATCGTCATGAGCCAAAGCATCCCGACCCCACGGTTTAGGAAAGTTGAAAGGGTCGAGGATCTCCATGGTTTGGACCTTCGTTACCCGCTCTTCGTCAAGCTGTGCCATGAAGGGTCGAGCATGGGAGTTCGGCTGGATTCAAAAATTTCGGATGCTGACGCCTTGAGGGAAAAGACCACGGGACTCTTAAAGAGCTACGGTTCCCCGCTTCTCGTGGAGGAATTTGTTAAAGGCCCGGAGTTCACAGTGGGTATCCTTGGCAACGAGGATCCTTTTGTCCTCGGCGTCATGCAGATCGAGATCAAGGGAAGACCCCCCGAAGAATCCATCTACTCTTTGGAAATAAAGAGGGAGTGGGAGGAAAAGGTCCAATACCATTGCCCTCCTTTGATTGACCGGGGTCTTTCAAGAGAAATTGAGGAGGTGGCCCTCCGTTCCTATCGGGCTCTGGAGTGCCGGGATGTTTCACGAGTAGATATCCGTGTGGGGGGGGACGGAACCGCTTACTTTTTAGAGATCAATCCTCTTCCGGGCCTTTCTCCTGTTTACGGAGACCTGGTGATCATGGCAAGGAGCATGGGATGGGATTATGACAGGCTCGTGAAGACGATTTTCCACCATGCCCTGGAACGGTATGGATGGAAGGACGGAGGTGCCGCTTCAGGATGAGTCCGTCAGAGCAGAACCTTCACGAGATCATTTTGAAAAATTTTAAAGAGGCCGTCATCTTTGCCGACGGGCAGGGTCGAATTCAAATCTTCAATCTGATCGCCGAGAAGTATTTTCAGATGAGCAGGAAGAAGGTGCTGGGTAAGCGATTGGAGAGGGCCATTCCTTATAAGAATATTAAGGAGCACTTTGATCTCGTTTACGAAAAGAGAGAAAGCAACCACGATGTCGAGCTGGCCATCAATGTTCCTCCCGCCCCTTCCGCGAGCCGGGAGACCCGAATCCTTCAGTGCAACTTTTATCCCATTTTTGATAAGAAAGGGACGATATTCTTGGGTTGTTTGGCAACCTTTGACGATGTGACGGAGAAGGGTTTGCTCCGGAGGGAGATCAGCAAGAGCCGGGATCTTTCCACCATCGGAATGCTGGCAAGATGGATGGCCCATGAGATTCGAAATCCCTTGAGCTCTTTGAACATCAACATCGAGTTGTTGAGAGAAGAGTTGGGGGGAGAAGCCCAGCTTTCCCAGAAGGAAGAGATTCATTCCTTGATCAATTTTATTAGTTACGAAACGCTCCGGCTGGAGAATAATCTGAAAGAGTTCTTGGACTTTAATCGTCTACCCCCTCTGAAATTCGAATGGACTCAAATGAACGATGTGTTGGATTCCATGGTGCGACTTTTGGGACCCGATGCCCAGATAAAGAACGCGAGGGTCGAAACCCATTTTCAAAAGAAGTTGCCCTTGCTGAGGATCGACGTCAGCCAATTCAATTTGGCCGTATCGAACCTCCTCATCAACAGTATTCAGGCGGTCTCAGAGAAAGGGGAGATCCATGTCTTCACCCGGGGTTCTAGGAAAAATGTCTTCATCGTCATCCGGGATAATGGAGCGGGAATCTCTAAAGAGCATCTCCCCAGGATTTTTGATTTTATGTTCAGCACCAAACCGACGGGGTCGGGGTTAGGACTCTCGATTGCGAAAAAGATCATTTCAGACCATCACGGAGAGATTTCTGTGAAAAGTGAGGTCAATAAAGGTGCCACGTTTACAATTCGAATTCCCCTTGGCCAGAAAACATGAGCTCGGCGTTCGGGAGTGAAAGCATGCCACCGAGATTTAAGAATCAAGCACCTCCGAACAAAATGCTCCGAACGGATCGTCGGGAAAGCACGGACAGAAAACTGATTCTCATCGCAGAGGACGATCCCGCGGTTGGGGAGAGCCTTCGCCTCTTGCTGAAAAAGAAGGGGCATGAAATCCTTTTGGCCGCGAACGGGAAAGAAGCCCTCCAGCTTTTTCGGCACAAGAGCGTGGATCTGCTGATTACCGATGTGGTCATGCCCAAAATGAACGGGATCGAGGTCTTAGAGGCGGTGAAGGGACTGCGGCCGGAGACGGAGGTGATTGTCATCTCAGCCCAGGGGACGATCGAGAAGGCCGTTCAGGCGATGAAACTGGGTGCCTTCGATTTCATAGAAAAACCGATCAACCCGAGGGTGCTCTCCCTGTTGGTGGAAAGGGCGTTAGAGAAACAGACGCTGATCCTCCAAAATCGGGATCTACGCTCTCAGTTGGAAGACAAGTTCCATTTTAAGAATATCATTGGAAGAAGCGAAAAGATGGTAAAGATCTTTGAACTCGTTCGCCATATTGCCCCCTACGATAGTTCTGTCCTCATCATCGGCGAGAGCGGAACGGGGAAAGAATTGATTGCCAACGCCATCCATTACAATAGCCCGCGAGCCTCCATGCCTTTTATCAAGGTGAGTTGTGCCTCTTTAAGTGAAGGGATTATCGAGAGCGAGCTTTTTGGCCATGAGAAGGGAGCTTTTACCGGAGCGGTCACTTCTCGAAAAGGTCGGTTCGAATTGTCCCACCAGGGAACCCTTTTTTTGGACGAGGTAGAAGATATTCCTCCGGCGACACAGATCAAACTCTTACGGGTCCTCCAGGAAGGCGAATTTGAAAGGGTCGGGGGAAACAGGACGATCAAAGTGGATATCCGAATCATTGCGGCGAGCAACCAAGATCTCCAGGAGGCCGTCAAGGCCGGGGTGTTTCGAGAGGACCTCTATTATCGCCTCAACGTGGTCAATATCAAGCTTCCAGCATTGAGGGATCGGAGAGACGATATTCCTTTTCTTGTCAACTTTTTTATAGGAAAATATAGCCAGAAATATCGTATGAAAGTGGAGGGAGTTTCTCAGAGGGCCATGAATCTACTGGTGGATTACGAGTGGGCGGGGAATGTCAGAGAGTTGGAGAACACCATCGAATCCATGATGGTGACCAGCAGTCCGAAGGTCATCGATCTCCAGCACCTCCCGCAGGAAATAAGGGATCGGAAGGGAAGGCCCGAGGTCATCCCCATCGAAATAGGAACGTCTCTTGAAGATGCTGAAAGAGAGATGCTGATTCAGACTCTCCGGGCGACAAAAGGGAATAAGCGAAAGGCGGCTAAATTGCTGGGGATCAATGTCCGGACGATCCACAGGAAAGTGGAAGAGATCGGAGGACTGAGTTCCATTCTATAGGGTGGTCCTCAGACACCCACAATATGTGTGTAGGGGCTCAGTTCATTGAGCCCTATTGTGGGCTTGATAAATCAAGCCCCTACGATTGTGACATACTCTCCGGCGGGGGCTGATGAGGCCAATCCCCTTCTACGCGGGGGAGAATTTTTTTCTAACGACCAGTGCTTAATGAGCTAAGGAGTCAGAAAAGAGGGCGAAAAGTCATACTTCTTAAGAAACGTTTCAAAAAACGATGGCATTTTGTCGCATTTCTTCGAAAAGGGTATGTCATTTTTCCCCTTCTTATTCTTGTCATTTCGGATTAATACGGATAAAGTGAAAATCGTGTATAGTTAACCTGTCAATATTATTACAGTTTTAAAGGGCAGGCTGAAAGGGGTCAAAGAAAATTTGGCATGAAGTTTGATATCGTATCTTCCTTATGAAGGAAAAGCAGAAATGGGCCTTTATCCTTGATAAGGATGAGTTTGTACGGCTCAGCCTGAATAAGATTCTGAAGAAGTACGGTTTTCAGGTGGAGGAGATTGAGGACTTTTCTCAATTGGAGAAAAGGAAAAAGGATGTCGAAAAAGGGATCATCTTAGCGGATGCGGAGATTGATGTTTTGGAAAAGGGTTTTTCTCTTTTGAAGAAATGGAATGACCGGTTTATCCTGATGACCCCTTTGGTCAGTGACGAACTCACTATTCGATTGAAAAAAATGGGGATTCGTCGTATTATGAAAAAACCTGTGGATCCGAGGTTGTTACGAAAGGTGATCCGCGAGATTTCGCTTCCCGATGAGGTGAAGGCTCCTTCATTCGGGAAAAAAAGGGAGGGTTCCCATTCCATTCAGAAAGGAGGTGAAGTTACATGAAGAAGTGGATTTTTCTTTTCCTCGCAATGGTTTTGGTGATTAATATTGCCGCAATGGGAATTGGGTGCAAAGCTAAGGAAGCACCAAAACCAGCGGCCAAAGAGGAGGCGAAACCACCGGAGGCGCCAGCTCCACCAGCGCCGGCGGCAACCGGAGCACCTGCTCCGGCTCCTGAAGCACCCAAGAAGTAAGGTTTGTCTTACGGTCAAAGCGTTGGCGCCCCCCTCTTTGAGAGAAAGGGGCGCCAACAAGAGTCAATTTTATCTAAGAGAGGAGTTGTGATTCGAGTTCAGCGCAAAAAAAAGAAAAGGTGCAGATCTGCCAATCAGGAAGAAGGTTTTTTCTCCCTGTCTTGAAGGAGGAGGTATCTGAAGATATCTCCTTTTTTTTATTTTCTAGAAAGGTGGGTCAGGCAGGAGACCGGCACCCTGTCAGCAGATATGCGGGAAGGAGAGAAGATGGAGCCTGCTTCAGACTCTAATTTGTCCGTCCCCCCAAGGGGGGTGAGAAGAGGATCGCAACTTGATTTGTTTCCCCTTCAGGTGGAAGGGGAAAGGATTGAAGAATCGAGAGAAACCATTCCTGAAGTTTGGAAGGGCGTTTCAGAAAGGGAATGGAACGATTGGAGATGGCAGCTTAGACATCGAATTACCACCCTCGAACAGCTCAAAGAAATCATCGATTTGACCCCCGAGGAGACGGAGGGGATCAAACATTCGAAAGGAAGATTGGCCTTAGCCGTCACCCCCTATTTTGCAAGCCTGATGGACCCGATCAATCCCAATTGTCCCATCCGAAGACAGGCCATTCCTCGAGTCGAGGAAATCCACTTGTCAAAAAGCGAGATGGTGGATCCCCTGGGAGAGGACAACCATTCTCCGGTGCCAGGCCTTGTCCATCGTTATCCGGATCGGGTGCTTCTGCTCGTCACGGACCAATGCGCCGTCTACTGCCGGTACTGTACGAGGAGACGATTGGTGGGAAGCAACGAGAAGTCCATCACCCAGGGAAATTTTGAGGAGGTGGTCAAGTATTTAAAAGGCCATCGAAAGGTTCGAGATGTCCTCCTATCAGGAGGGGATCCGCTCCTCCTGGAAAATGAAAGGTTAGAGGAGATGTTGAGCCGTTTGAGGGCCATCCCCCACATCGAGGTCCTTCGGATTGGGACGAGAGTCCCGGTGACCCTTCCCCAAAGAATTACCGGCGGGTTGGTGAGGATGTTAAAGAAGTACCATCCCCTCTTGATCTCTATCCATTTTACCCACCCGAAGGAAATCACCGATCAGGTGAGGAGAGCGTGTAACGAACTGGCAGACGGAGGGATGCCACTCGGGAGCCAGACCGTCCTTCTCAAGGGGATCAACGATAAGCCCTATGTGATGAAGAAACTCCTTCAAGAACTCCTTAGGATTCGGGTCCGGCCGTATTATATCTACCAGTGCGACCTGGCGATGGGAACAGAACACTTCCGGACCTCCGTGGCGACGGGGATTCAAATTATGGAAAAATTGCGCGGCCACACCACAGGTTATGCTGTTCCCACCTATGTCGTCGATGCGCCCGGAGGGGGAGGAAAGATCCCGTTGCAACCGGATTATCTGGTCTCAAAGGGCAGGGGAAAGATTGTCCTGAGAAATTACGAGGGAAGGATCTTTGAATATCCAGAGCCGAATATCATTGAATTCAAGAAAACCAGACCCACGGCGGAGGAAAAGACTGCGTCGAAAAAGGTGACGGCCTAAGCAATTCAGACATTAGACATTGGACCTTAGACCATAGACATCGGACATTAGCTCCCCCATTTTCCCCTCTCCCCTTTTGGGGAGAGCCTGCCTACCGGTAGGCAGGGGCGGGGTGAGGGGAAAACGGGCATGGAAAAGAATTGAAGTGAAAAGGAGAGGATCCGTGCTAAGAGTGGTGATCCTGTACAATCTTTTCGAACGGCTTCAGAAGGGGGAAGAAAAGGATATCCTGGCAGAAGGAGCGATCATCGAAGAGATCGAGGCCGTGGAAAATGCGGTTCGATCTCTCGGTCACGAAAGCATGACCATGGCCGTCCAGGATGAGATTTTCTCGATCATCCACTGGTTGAAGCAGTACCAGCCCGATGTCGTTTTCAACTTATGCGAAAGTGTATACGGGAATAGCTGCTGGGAGATGAACATCCCCGCTTTATTGGATCTTTTTCGAATTCCCTACACCGGATCCTCTCCTCTTACGCTCGGCTTGTGTCAGGACAAAGGAAAAGTGAAAGATATCCTTCATGCTCAAGATATCCTGACTCCTCGTTATCGGATCTTTGAGCGAACCTCAGGCCCTGTGAAGGGAAATATCTTTCCGATCATCGTCAAGCCGCTCCATGAAGACGGGAGTCTCGGGATTTCGACCGAAAGCGTGGTCTTTGACGACGAGGCATTGAGCAAACAAATTCAATATGTCATCGAACAATATCAACAGCCTGCCTTGGTAGAGGAATTCGTCGACGGCAGGGAGTTGAATGTGGGTTTAATGGAGACCGACGGGAAGCTGGAAGTTCTCCCTATCTCGGAGATCGACTACTCTGAGTTCCCGGAAGGGGTCCCCAGAATTTGTGGGTATGAGGCCAAATGGATCACGGATAGTTCTGAATATCAAAAATCAAAACCGGTTTGCCCTGCTCCCCTGGAATGGGTGATGAAAAAAAGGGTGGAGCACGTCGCGATCAAGGTTTTTAAGCTATTCGGATGCCGGGATTACGCCAGGGTGGACCTCCGCGTTGACCGGGATGGGAAAATCTATGTTTTGGAAGTGAATCCCAACCCCGATATCTCTCCTCAATCCGGAATGGCCAGAATCCTCAAAGTTCAAGGGATTACCTATACGGAGTTCGTTGCTAATTTACTGCAAAGAGCGCTTCAGAGAAAAAATGGAGAGATAGAGAAATACGGAGGCACGCCTGCCTGCCCTTTACCATATTAGGTTCAGGGCCTGCCGGTAGGCAGGGAGGCACGGGGATAGGGAGGTTTATCAAGTTCATAGTTCTGCATTCACGGTTCAAAGTTATAGTTCATAGTTTGTCGTTTATCGTTTACAATTCATTGTTCATCGCTCCTCGTTCACAGTTCATCGTACATCGTTCATGATTGCCCTTCCCAGGATCATATTGAAAAGAAACAGAGAGAAGCCGTTGCTCCGGGGGCATCCCTGGGTGTTTTCCGGGGCGGTCGCCAGGGTGGAGGGAGAAGTCTCTCCCGGGGATGCTGGAGAAGTTTACTCCAGTGAGGGTCAATTTTTGGGCCAGGGGCATCTCAATCCCAACTCCCAGATCATCGTCCGCGTCCTGACGCAAGCAAGGGAAGAATTAGGAGAAAAGTTTTTTCGTGAGCGGATCTCAAGAGCGGCCGTGCTAAGAGAAGGTTGGTCGGGAGGAAGAACGAGTGCCTATCGGGTCATCAACGGAGAGGGGGACTTTCTCCCGGGGTTGATTGTGGATCGCTATGGGGAGACCCTTGTCCTTCAGTGTTTGACGGCCGGGATGGACCGACTAAAACGGATGTTAACTCATTTGTTGGTAAAAGAATTGCGCCCCCAAACTATTTTTGACCGAAGCGATGTTGCCACGAGGAGTGAGGAGGGGTTGTCGGAAAGCAGCGGACTTCTCTACGGAAAGGATCTTTCCGAATGGGTGGAAATCGAGGAATATGGTTGCCGTTTTAGAGTCGATGTCAAGAGGGGGCAAAAGACCGGCTTCTATCTGGATCAGAGAGAAAATCGTTTCTCTGCAAAAAGTCTCTCAGAAGGAAAGAAAATTTTGGACTGTTTCTGTTATACCGGCGCTTTTTCGGTCCATGCGGCAAAAGGAGGAGCGAAAGAAGTGACACTCGTCGATTCCTCTGAAGAGGCTTTGGCGACGGCAGAAGAACATCTCCGTCTAAACCAATTGGAGAAAATTTCTCATCGATGTCTCAGAGGAGATGTCTTCGAAATCATGAGAGGCATTGAACCAGGGTACGATATCGTGATTCTCGACCCTCCTCCGTTTGCTAAAAAAAAGGGACACCTTGCAAGTGCTTCGAGGGGATATAAGGATCTTAATCTCTGGGCCTTCCGTTTGTTGAGCAAGGAAGGTCTCCTCTTCACCTTTTCTTGTTCTCAGCACGTGAGCTGGGACCTATTTCAGAAAATAGTTTTCTCCGCCGCATTAGATTCAGGAAGAAGCGTTCAGCTTGTCGGACGAATGGGACATCCCTGGGACCATCCCATCAATTTATCCCACCCCGAAGGAGAATATCTGAGAGGGTTAATTTGCAGGGTGCTGTGATCTTGTGAGTTCCTCCGTTCTTCGTAATGTCTGTGTAATCGTCTCGTGATCTGTATAATCAGAGACTTCTCATTTTTTTCTTGACATTTCAAAAAAGTCTGCATAAAATTTGCCACAGTTGAAATGTTGTACATTTTTTAGAACACGGTTTTGGCATACTTTTTTGCAGAATCTCTGCCTGACACGAGGAGGGCGTCGGGTTATGGGGATTTAGCTATGAAAGCCTGGCATTCGCAATCGATGTGCCGGGCTTTCTTGTTGTTAAGACAATGTAGCGTCGCCATTTAATGGCGACGGGGTTTTTCTTTGACACGAAACACGGTCCACGTGACACGGTCTTTCTTACATTTTCTACGGACACGAATCACTGACACGGACACGTTATTTTCTTTGAATCCTGGAGGTGACCTATGCGGGGTAGGACAATATTCTGTGCAGGGACGGCTTGTGTAGTTCTTGTGATGCTTTGTCTATCTTGGGCAGGTGGCGATGCGTGGGGTCAAGGTTCTATAGCAATTAATTATTCGAGTCTTATGGATGAGCTGCGGGGGCACTCAGAATCTATCGGCATCGGGGGGATGCCCTCCGTACACCTGGCGTCTATCTGGGGGCGGGTCACTTACTCCCAGCGGGGGTGCCAATACAAATGCAACCTATGTCGCCCCAGCCAGTAATCCAAACTGCGCCAACAATGCAATGATTATCCTAACAGACTCCCGCAGATCGGTAGCAGAAATTCAGATTGCTGTGAATTGTTACACTGGGTCAGGAGATTCTTGTTGGTTGTACGATTGGGTTTTTGACTATATTGAATCCCACTGTGATTATATTCGTGGTCCGTGGGGTTGTGGTCCATCAACCAATGTTTATCAGTTGTGGTATCATAGATATAGATGTGATGGGACGTTAACTGGCTCAGTGAACTACAATGCGAGGGGAATTTTTGGTTCTGCTCCTAATGCAGGAGAAACAAGATGCACCGGAGAGGGGCCTGGGTATGGCGGGACTTGTCAATCTATGTGTAGTCCCGATTGTTATGGAACTTCTGTATATAATTATGTGGTCTATGACGGCAGAGTAGGTAGTGAATATGCTGGATATGTTTCTGATAAAAGAAATGAGGCACAGAAATCAGCCGGGTGCTGCCCAACCAATCCAGTCACCGGATTACCCCTTGATAATTGGTTCCCTAATAGTGAAGCCCTGGGAAAAAACCTGGGTTGCCTATTTGGACTGTGCGACATGTTTGCTGGCAACCCCACCAATGTCGCCACCGGGAACAAATACGAAGAAGTCCTCGATCTCTCAATTTCCACTCCCGGAATACCTCTTGAATTCAGGAGATCTTACAACGGCCAGATTATCTTTGATACTCCTCTGGGCTATGGATGGACACACAGCTTTGACATAATTCTAAATGTCGTTCAAACGAGTCCAACAAAAAGGGTTCGTATTTGGGATTCGGATGGCCGGGCTCTCCATTTTAATCAGGTTCAACAGACCTCTACTGAGATTCTATTCGGAGGTGAGTCAAGGGTCAAAGATAGGCTCAAGCAGGTGATTTCTACAGGCGAATACTTTCTCCGCCGAAAGCAGGGCAACCTCACTTACAGATTCGACTCAAACGGGAAGCTTCTTGACATATCCGATCCTAATGGTAACACACTCACTTTGACCTATACAGGAGGGCTTCTCACTCAGCTATCAAACAACTTTGGCAAGAGTCTGCTTATCTCCTACAATGGCAATCGCATCTCCTCCGTCACAGACCCAAAGAATCAGTCTATCGTCTATGAATACACGAACGGAGACCTGACCAGAGTCACCTATCCTGATCAGAACTTCGTAAGATATGTTTATTCGAACCATGATCTGATCGACAAATACGATGCCAGCAACAACCTGATCGGCCACTGGGCATACGATTCCTATGGCAGAGTAACCACCTACTACAGTCATCTCAAAGATGGTATTCCGCAGGAGAGGATCGACCTCACCTATCAGTTTGGGGGCACTGTCGTTACAAGATCCACCGGGGCAACCACTTACACTACTGGCGTCATTGATAGTATCGATGTGGTTCAACAAATCCAGGGCTGTTCGACCTGTGGAAGCGTAAATAAACAATTTGCTTACAGCAACCGGCTCGACCTCACTCAGGTGATCTCCATCGATGGTTCAAACCAATACACAACTCAATACACTTATGATAACCCAACCAATCCATGGGAGCAGGTAGGGGAAATCCTGCAGATAACCGAGGCTCTTGGTTGGCCGGAGCAGCGGACAACCTCGTACACCTACACGCATCGCACAGACGATCCCTTTCTTCTCACCCAGAGCACAGAGACCGTAAAGAGTGTGGTCGATCCTCAACAGAACAAAGTCACAACGACCTCGTATGACAACCAGGGTAACATCATCTCCCGGCAGGAATCAGGCTATGTCTTTATAGATGGAGTGGCCACTCCAAAGACCTACACGACCACATATCAGTACAACACCCTTGGCCAGTTCACTCAGATCGACGGCCCAAGGACCGATGTCTCAGACATCACCACCATTGAATACTACGCAAACACTTCCGATCAAGGGAACAACCGGGGTCAGCTCAAAAAGATCACAAATGCCCTTGGCCAGATTACTCAATTCTCAAACTATGATGCCAATGGAAACGTCGGAACCATCACCGATCCCAATGGTGTGATCACCCAAAGAACCTATGATGAGAGAAACCGGATCAAGACCATCACCAACCAGGCCACGGGGGCTCAGACTCAGTACTTCTACGACGCCAGAGGGAACCTCTCCTACATCATGCTGCCCGTAGGAAACCGGATCGACTTTACTTATAACCTTGCCAATAAGCTGACAGAGATCAAAGACAGTCTCGATAACAAAATCCAGTACCAATACGATGTGGAGGGAAACCGGATTCGTGAAGAGACCAAGGACCCCCAGGGCACTCTGAAGAAATACCTGGACTTCACCTACGACGTTTACAACAACCTCAAGAGAATCATCAACCCTGACACCAGCTATACCGAATACACCTATGATGGAAGAAAGAACCCCACGGCCTCGAAAGACCCCAGAAACAACACAACTCTCTACACCTACGATCCCTTAAGCCGCATAAAACAGATGACCCAACCCTTAAACACCATCGCGAATTATGGGTATGACACGCAGGATAACCAGTCGTCTGTCACAGACCCCAATGGAAACAACACCCAGTATTGGTCGGACGACTTTGGGAGGAAAAACCAGGCCAACTCTCCTGACACTGGGATCACAGATTACCTTTACGATGAAGCAGGAAATCTCCTTCAGAGGTTTGATGCCAAAGAAACAACGGTCAACTACACGTATGATGCTTTAAATCGCCTCACCGCTATTCAATTTCCCTCCGACCCCAATCAGAACGTCACCTTCACATATGATTCAACGTCAGTCACCTATGGAATCGGAAGGCTTACAGGAAGGACTGATCCCTCTGGATTTTATACATTTTATTATGATGCCAACGGGAACCTGACCAAAGAAGAAGAGACAATTGGAGGTATTCTCTACACAACCCAGTACACTTACAATAACAACAACATTTTAACTTCCATCACCTACCCATCGGGTAGAGTAATCACGTACACCACGGATCAAATAGGCAGAGTCTCCCAAGTGAGCACTCCACTAAACAACAACCCTAAAATCCTCGCCACGGGCATTACCTATTTACCGTTCGGAGGAATCACTGGGTTAACTTATGGAAACGGACTCACCTTGACTCAGGGATATGATAACCAGTACAGAATATCATCCATCGTAACAGGTTCAATCCTGAACCTCACCTTTGGATATGATCCGAATGGGAATATCGTTTCCATTCTCGACGTAGTCAACCCACCCGGAGGCGAGGTTCTTGATCCTCCAGGGACTTACACGTACCAAACGGCAACAAACAAACTGACTCACATAGAAGCAACGCCACCGGTTGATTTTGGCTACGATCCGAATGGAAATATTATTTCTGCCAATAATCGGACGTTCGTCTATGATTTGTCCAACCAATTAGTATGTGTTGAGGATAATGGAACAACCGTTGCTGAGTATGTCTATAACGGAATGGGTCAAAGGATAAAGAAAAATGCCCGAGGATCGGTGAGAGTTTTTCATTACAACCATCTTGGCTATTTGATTTCTGAGACTAACCACACAGGACAGACAATTGTAGAGTACGTTTACATTGGGAGTAATTTACTAGCCAAAATTCAGGGAGAGCAAGTCTATTATTACCATAATGATCATTTGGGAACACCACAAGTTTTAACAGATGATTCTGGAAACATTGTTTGGAAAGCTGCGTATACACCCTTCGGTGAAGCACAAGTCTCGATTGGAGTAGTGGAAAACCCCCATCGATTGAGGGGCCAGTATTATGATGCAGAAACCGGGCTGCATTATAATTATTTCCGTTACTACAACCCACAGACCGGAAGATATATCACACCAGATCCGATTGGATTGGAGGGTGGGATGAATTTATTTGCGTACGTGAAAGGAAATCCATTGAATACAATAGACACATATGGACTTTTGAGAGTAAAGCCTGGTTTTGAAAGGGAGTTCGAAATATTGAATAGGTACAATCCCTATATAATTGCAATGGTTTCCTGGATTGAGTGGCAATTGCCTAAGGGTTATGAAATCGAAATAACAGAGGCCTGGAGAACCTTCGATCAATACAAGAAATTATACCCAGAAAAGGATAAGGGCTGGGAAGAGTATTTGCAAAATAAGCATGCAGCTTTAGTTGCCCTTGATTTAAAAGTAGTAAAGAAAGAGGGATCAAAATGTGAGGGGAATGTTTCAACCGATCAGTTAATGGAACTGGCAAAGCAGGCTGGATTCAAAGGTTTTGGGATTTATGATTTGCATCTCCATATCGATTTTAGAGAGAAACTAACCATATGGAAAGGAGAATCAAAATGAAACACAAAATTGGACGTTATTTAATTATCTTTTCTTTTCTAATACTTCCTACAGTAGGGCTTTGCGAAACACCGGAAGAATATCGGGTAAAAGATGCCAATTTAAATATTGAAACTGCTAAAGCAAATCTCAATAGCATAGAGATTGCTCTGAAGGATTTTAGAGGTTTTACCGAAATGATTTTAACAAATGATGTTCTGGAAAAGTTAAAGGGAGATCAGGCTGTCGTGGATGTAAAGATAAGAAGCGGGGACTTAAACGAATTTTCCACTCTAGCATGGTCAACACAAAATACAGGGTTTAAGAATTGGATACTTAAGGTACGGGGGACTTTATTGAAATCAGCATATTTGACAAAAAAGTACGAATATGAACTTGCAAAATGCCGAAAGGACGTTTCTGAAATGAAATTATCCAACTTAAAAAAGGCTATGAATGATGCTTTAGCGCAGTATCAAACATTTTTATCTCGTGCTACTTTAGTGGATTAGGGAGCGGATTGAGGTGTCATGTCTAAACTTCTCATAGGATTAAGAATATTGAAGAGTGAAATCCCATGGACCTATACCTATCAGACAGGTACGAAAACGAACATTGGGGACGGTTCTCATATAACTTTTTGGAATCGGGTAGTTACAAACCATTTATTGAGTTGGAAGAGAAAAGCTAACAGAAAATGCCTAGGACAGCGCGGATAGCGTTTCCAACGATGCTCTACCACGTGATCAGCAGGGGCAACAATCGTGAGTGGATATTTAATGAGAAAGAAGACTTTGAAAAATATCTTGAGATCTGTAGCCGATACAAAGAGAAATTTGGATTCAAGCTCTACCACTGGGTCCTAATGAGTAACCACATCCATCTTGTGATGGAGACGACAGAAGAAGGTCCTCTATCCAAAATTATGCAGGGAATGAATTTAGCCTATACGATTTGGTTTAATAGGAAGAACGGGAAAGTGGGTCATCTATGGCAGGACAGATTTAAGAGTGCTCTTGTAGAAAAGGATAACTATCTCCTCGAATGTGGGAGGTATGTAGAGAGGAATCCCGTAAGAGCAAGGTTAGTGAACGATCCAAAAGAATATCGTTGGAGCAGCTATAGGGTATATGCCTATGGGAAGGTAGATGGAGTAACCGATAGACATACGATTTATGAGGCGATGGGAAAAGAAGATCGTGCAAGACGGAGAGCCTATCGAGAATATGTTTGTTGCAATCGAGATAAAGAGGAGAAGGAGATCAGGGAGAGAATGGCGAGAGGGGTAATTGGGGCAGAGATATTTCAGCAGAATATTGAGAAGAGGGCCAGAGAATTACGCAGACCGAAGAGAGGCAGACCGAAAAAATGGTTTGTAACAAGCCGTTATTTATAATGAATATGAGAACCGTCCCCACTTGTGCCTAAAAATTAAGAGATGCCATGATAGCCAATTTTAATTTAAACCCCGCTGCGTACAGACCAATACCACTTGATATAGGCGGAAGCATGGCACCGAATCCTCAGAATAGTTCATTCTTTCGAGCTAATCCCTGGATCCAGCAATTTTTCATTAATACAAGGAGATACACATCCTACCGTTGAAACAAAGGAGGTATCAATTTATGAAAAAGTTTTTAATAGGTTTGGCATTTTGTTCCGTTTGGGCGTACTTTCTATATGTTCCGCTCGTCATTGGATATGATCTTCCAAAAATAAATGTGGAAAAAGCCTTTAAGAATGGCAAAGCTGCTTTTATCGCGAGGGTGATTAGACTTGAGGAAATTCAAAGGCAAGATGCTCAGACTATTGTTGAAGCCAAACTGGAAATAATAGATTGCTTCTACGGATTAGAATGTAGGAAGACCCAATTCATTAAAATGCGTTACGTGAGTGAAACAGTAGTAGATGGCGCTTTCCCAGTAGAGTTTGAAATTAGTAGCGAGGTATTTATTATTTTAAGCCGCCCTATTTTATCTTTAGAGATTACTTTCGTTTCAAATTATAAAGATGGTTTCGATGCTGCTTTCGTGATCGGAGATACCTTCCCTAAGAAATATTATCAGAGTGATACATTACGATTATTCAACATATATCATCCTAAGTCAGCTTCTTCTGTAAGCAAGAAAGATATTGATAGATGGAATAAAGAAAGAGAACGAATTCAAAAGGGGAAGAACTCGGGTCCGTAGAAGACAAACCTATGATTTGTTAAATCAGTTGATTCAAGTCTTGGATGGAGCCATCCAAACAGCCGCATATACCTATAACGGAGCAGGTCAAAGAATTAAGAAGGTGACGCAGACAGAAACCAGAATCTTTCATTACGACCTCCGGGGTCACTTGATCGCAGAGACGAACCAAACTGGCCAGATGTTGGCAGAGTATGTTTATCTTGGACATCAACTCTTAGCAATGATCAAACCCGGAGAGGCAGTCTACTACTTCCACAACGATCATCTGGGGACTCCACAGGTTCTTACAAACGATGCTGGAGCAATCACTTGGAAGGCAGTTTACACACCTTTTGGTGATGCAGTCACATCGATTGCGACGGTTGAGAATCCCTTCCGCTTCCCGGGCCAATACTATGACCCAGAAACAGGCCTCCATTATAACTACTTTCGCTACTACAACCCACAGACTGGAAGGTATATCACCTCCGATCCAATTGGGCTGGAGGGAGGGATTAATCTATTTGCATATGTCTCCGGGGACCCCTTGAGAAGGGCGGATCCTTGGGGACTGTCAACTTTGACTTTTGATCGTAGTTCGGGAACCATAACCTTATACACGAGCAATGGCACAATTGTGGGATCATATCCAGCGGCAAACAATGCTGAAATCGGGAGCCGAGGTGCTTGGGCTCCTGGTACATACAGCTACGCCTATCACACTACTCACAAAGATGATTCACCAAACAGCACCTATGGTACGTATGGTAATTTTGTTTTTAATGTACCAGGTTGCGTAGGGTGCGGAGTACATTCTGGAAAGGCCGCTGTCCCGGACCTGCTAGGTCGCACTAGACCAGAACACGCCACGAAGGGTTGCATAAGGACGACAGATGAGGCGACGCGTACCATAGGAGAAATGCACTTTTTTGATCCACTTACTTCTATTACTGTAAAATGAGGAGAAGGCCAATGAAGAAAATATCATTAGTTTTTCTGGGTGTGAGCTTATTGAAATCCTCCATTGTTTGCGCTTTACTATTTGGAACTATTGTCGTAGCACTGGCCGGCGAGAGTGAAAAACCATGCACGATGCAGGAAGCGAAACAGGCTGAAGAGCAGATAAATCTGTCATTAGATTGGGACGGGGTTTATAGACTATACAAAAACTTCGCTCATTGTGACGACGCATCTATCAGCGAGGGATTTAGTGACGTAATAAGCAGCTTGCTGTCCGACAAGTGGAGTACTACCTATCAGTTGAACCAGTTAGTTTTGCGCGACGAAGGGTTCGAAAGGTTTGTTTTGAAGCATATAGATGAATTGATGTCGTCAGACCAAGCTAAAAAAATCCGTAATAATGCCGACACACATTGTCCTTCTGATGCCAGACGACTGTGCAAAGCCATTTCTGATCGTCTGAAGGAGATTGACGAAGCACTTGAAAGGACCAAAGGGAACCGTTTTAAATAATTCGCCAAAAGGATCAGACCGCAACACGAAGCAAGGTGGTGAACGACAGAGAGGGGTGGAAGTGTCGAGGCCACTGAGGATTGAGTACGCAGGAACCCCTGTGTCAGGTAATTTGTTTTGTGTGGAGCTCAAATCATGAAGAGTAGACGTATCATATTACTCATCCTGATATCGGTATCCTTTGGGATTATCTCATCCTCTCTTTTTGCAGCAGATAAGGACAAGTATAGTGAATGGATAGGCCCTTCTAAAGGGGTGTCTTTTCGATATGGTAGGGCTTATTTGGGAGAAAACCAATGGAGTCCTTATCCGAACTTCGTGCAGTTTTGGAATGGGAATCCGTATCGGGCGAAAATCACATATTACGAAACACTTTCCGGAAAAGAATATGGGCCTTACATACATTTTAGGTCCGTCAAGTGATAATGATCCCGGCATAAAAGTGGCCATCTCAAAAGATGCAAAAGTAAGTTCCATAACGGTTGAATCGTTACAGTAGAAAAGAATCCCAGAGGGATCAGGCCGCAACATTCAATAAGGCTTACAAAAAACTAAGACAAGACGCGGATATCAATTATCTGTCTTTTGGTGGGTAGCCAACCTGACTTGTTTAAGTCGCCTATTCGAGTTCTGTAAGTCCTTGACCATTCTACCTTACTTAGTTATTATTTAAAACTTATAAAGGTGCTAGTGAATTGTCATCCACCCAGCACACGGGCAAACCTTAGCTAATGTAGTGTGTCAAAAGTCCCTGTGCCTTGTTTGTCATTCCGGGCTTGACCCGGAATCCAGTATCTCAAAACTGGATTCCCGCCTTCGCCGGAATGACGGCTTGAGAAACAAAGTAAAGAAGTGTTGGAAGCGTTACCGACACGAAAGATCACACATCCCCCTCACCCCGCCCTCTCCCGCCAGGGGAGAGGGGGCAAAGAATAACTCTCCCGCCAGGGGAGAGGGCGGAGGGCGGATCACGAGTTCCTATGAATGACTCACGAATGATGATTGACCTTTTGGGAAATCTGAAAAGGACGGATTATTGCGGGAATCTTAACAAGGAGGACGTAAACCGGGAAGTCACTCTCTTGGGGTGGGTTCAGCGGAGAAGGGATCTCGGAGGTCTCATCTTTATTGAATTGAGAGATCGACAAGGGATTGTCCAAGTGGTCTTCAATCCGGAGGTAAGTTCAGGGGCGCACGACAAAGCTCAATCCCTGAGAAGTGAATATGTGGCGGGGGTCAAGGGAACCGTCGTGGCGAGACCCGAGGGGACAGCCAATCCAAAATTGAAAACAGGAGAGATTGAGGTTCTTGCGAAAGAGCTAAAGATTCTAAACGTTGCTAAAACCCCCCCATTTCCCGTAGAAGATGAAGCAGAAGTTGCAGAGGAGACTCGCCTGAAATACCGATATTTAGACCTGAGGCGACCGGTCCTCCAGCAAAACCTGATCTTACGCCATAAGGTTGCGAAAGAGGTGCGAAATTACTTTGACCGCTCAAGGTTCTTAGAGATCGAAACCCCTATGCTCACTAAAAGTACCCCTGAGGGAGCAAGAGATTTCTTAGTTCCGAGCCGGCTTAGTCCCGGTCATTTTTATGCTCTGCCTCAGTCTCCCCAGCTCTTCAAACAGATCCTGATGATCTCGGGGTTTGACCGGTACTTTCAGATTGTGCGGTGTTTCCGGGATGAAGACCTTCGCGCGGACCGGCAGCCCGAGTTCACGCAGATCGACGTGGAAATGTCTTTTGTCACGGTCGAAGATATCCGGAGAACGATGGAAGGTTTGATGGCCCATGTCTTTAAAGAAGTTTTGGACATCACCTTGAAACTCCCGTTTCCGATCCTGACTTATGATGAGGCAATGGATCGGTACGGAGTGGACAAGCCCGATATCCGATTTGGAATGGAATTAAGAGATGTGTCTAAAGAGGTGAGAAGCTCTTCCTTTCAGGTATTTAAGGAGGCGATAGAAGGAAAGGGGATCGTCAAGGCAATCAATGTGAAAGGGGAAAATTCTCTTTCGCGGAAAGAGATCGACGATCTCGCCCATTTTGTCCAGAACTTCGGGGCAAAGGGTTTGATCTCGGCAAAAGTAGGCTCCAACGGATGGCAATCTTCAATTCAGAAATTTATCGCCGAGGAGGAGAGGAAAGCGGTCGATACCGCTATGAGTGCCGTCGAAAACGATCTCCTTCTCTTCGTAGCAGGGCCGTCTAAGGTAGTCAATCAATCCCTGGCCAACCTTCGGCTTCATCTCGGCGAGAGGCTAGGACTCATTCCCAAGGATGAATATAAGTTTGTCTGGATCCTCGATTTTCCGCTTTTGGAGTTTGACGAAGCCGAGGGACGTTATGTGGCTGTCCATCACCCTTTTACTGCCCCCAAGGATGAGGATATTCCCAAGCTGAAGGATCATCCTGAATTGGTAAAGGCCAAGGCCTATGACTTAGTGTTGAACGGGTCGGAAATCGGTGGAGGAAGCATTCGGAACCACCTGAGAGAGGTGCAATCTCTCCTCTTTGAAAAGTTGGGGATGGGAGAGGAGGAGGCCAGAGACAGGTTTGGATTCCTATTAGAGGCTCTTGAATATGGCACCCCGCCTCATGGTGGGATTGCCTTTGGCCTTGACCGACTCGTCATGATCCTCAGCCAGGCAGAGTCGATACGCGATGTCATTGCCTTTCCGAAGACGCAGAAGGGCACCTGTTTAATGACCGATGCGCCTTCGAGGGTGGATTCCAAGCAGTTGGACGAGCTCTGGATTAAGGTAAAAGAGATAAAGACTTGAAATTTCAAATGGCAAAGTTCAAATGTCAAAGGAATGTCAAATTACAAAAAGGGATTGCTGCTTCGAAAGGAAGGTTGATAAATTAAGCCAAGATAGAAAGAGGTAAAGCTATGACCATCAGCGGAAAGAAGAGAACGTTTCAAACCAAGCGCGCCGTAGAGCAATTCCCCCTCCTGGATATCCAGGAGCCGAACCTCTATCGCAATGTTTTTCCGTACGAAGAGGTTTGCCGGGTACAATTCGACAACAAATTCGTCTTTACCGACCCGCCTGAAGAGATCGTTATCACCGATACCACGTTCCGGGACGGGCAGCAGGCCAGGCCTCCTTACACGGTGGAGCAAATTGTAGACCTCTATGAGATGCTCCATAAATTGGGGGGTACCAACGGAGTGATCCGGCAGTGTGAATTCTTCTTATACTCTGAAAAGGACAAAGAGGCCGTCAGAAAATGCCAGGAGAGAAATTACCGCTATCCTGAGATCACAGGATGGATCCGTGCGGTGAAGGAAGATTTTAGGCTGGTGAAAGAAATGGGACTAAAAGAGACCGGTATTCTCACTTCCGTCTCGGATTATCACATCTTCTTGAAACTGAAGAAAAACAGAAGGGTGGTGATGCGGGAATACCTCTCCATTGTCTCGGCGGCCCTGGATCTTGGAATCGTCCCCCGATGCCATTTTGAGGACGCGACACGGGCGGATATCTATGGATTCTGTGTTCCTTTTGCCCAAGATCTCATGCGTCTTTCCGAAGAGTCCAAGCTTCCGGTCAAAATTCGACTCTGCGATACCCTGGGTTACGGCGTGCCCTATCCTAACGCCGCTCTACCCCGTTCTGTTCCCAAGATCATCCGAGCGATGATTGACGATGCGGGCGTTCCCTCTGAATTTCTGGAGTGGCACGGCCACAACGACTTCCATAAAGGGTTCATCAACGCCACCACCGCGTGGCTTTACGGGTGTTCTGCGGCCAACGGGACGATCCTTGGTTTTGGAGAACGGACCGGAAACCCGCCCATCGAAGGGCTGATCATCGAATACATCAGCCTCGTTGGACACAACAACGGTATCGATACTACCCAAATCACAGAAATCCGGAACTACTTGGAGCGCGCACTGGGTGTCCATATTCCCGCGAACATGCCTCTTGTGGGCGCTAACTTTAATTCGACCAGCGCCGGTATTCATGCCGATGGAATTCTGAAAAACGAAGAGATCTACAACATTTTTAATACGGCTAAGATCCTTAACCGTCCCATCTCCATCTCTGTCAACGATAAATCAGGGCTGGCAGGAATCGCTCAGTGGATCAACTCCCATTTCGCCCTAACCGGAAAAGATCGCGTCGAGAAAACACATCCGGGAGTGGCCAAAATCAATCGGTGGGTCACCAAACAATATGAGGAAGGAAGGACCACTTCCATCTCAGATCAGGAAATGGAGAAGGCGACCCGGAAATATCTTGCTGAGATCTTTATCTCTGAGTTTGACATCCTCAAGGCAAGAGCCCATGAAATGGCTGCCCATATTATTGAGCGAGTGATTGAGGTGCCGGCGATGAAGGCCATGACGGCCAAGGAGATGGAGCCTGTCCTGAAATCGCTGGTGGATGAGTATCCCTACATCCAGTTTGCCTATGTGATCGATATGAATGGGACGAAGATCACGCGGAATATCTGCCAGGCCGTGGATCAGGCCAAGTATGAACATGCCGGAATGGGAGAAAATTACTCGAACCGCTCCTGGTTTATCGAACCGTTGAAAGACGGGAAGATTCATGTCACGGACCTCTATTCTTCAAGAATCACCGGGGCTCTCTGCATCACCGTCTCAGGGCCGATCAGGAACGAGGTAGGGGAGATCAGAGGCATTCTGGGTTTAGATATCCGGTTTGAGGATTTGACCAAGAGTGAGGAAGAGTAGTCTCTTCTAAATTCGAAGCACGAAATCCGAAACATCTTGGATAGGAAATCAGGCTACCAGGAAATCAGGATGTAGGATGCCAGGAGATCAGGATATCAGGAAAACAGAAGGCAAAGAATTCTAAACCTGGTGCCCCGGTGTCCTGATATCCACTGCCTGATAACCTGATGTCCTGATAACCATATGTGTTCAAGCGGAGGCTTCGCCTGGGGAAGATGATATTGCCTGATACATTGAGGAAGGCGCTTAAACTTTTTCCCCGGAAGCAAGCCATCGTTTGCGGAGAAGGGCGTTGGACCTATCAGGAATTCTGGCACCGAATCAATCGTCTCTCTCATGGTCTAAAGCATTTTGGGATAGGGAAGGACGATAGGGTTGCCATTCTCCATCCCAATTGTCACGCCTTTTTGGAAGCCTACTACGCCATCCCTCTGATCGGAGCAATCTCCGTGCCGATCAACTATCGGCTCTCGCCGAGAGAGATCGCCTTCATCCTCAAGGATTCAGATTCGAAGGTATTGATCGCCGATTCGATGTTCGAGGATCACGTCCCTCCAATCCGGAACGAGATTCGAGGGATTAGAAGCATTCTGTGGACGGGACGGCCCCGAGAATCAGATGACCCCATCGATTTGAACTATGAGAGGGTATTGGAAGAAGCCGATGATAGTCTTCTCCCAGATCCCCCCGTGACCGCCGAGGATATTGCACAGATTTACTATACGAGCGGCACGACGGGGCAGCCCAAAGGGGTGATGCTTTCTCATAAGAATGTGACAACGCATGCCCTTGGCACCATTGCGGAGATTCATCTTACAGATTGTGATGTGTGGCTTCATGTGGCCCCCCTTTTTCATCTTGCCGATGCCTGGGCCACCTGGGCGGTGACATGGGTTGGCGGGACACATGTCTTGGTCAGGGAGTTCGATGCGAAGGTGGTTCTGGAGACCATCGAGAGAGAGAAGGCGACGCTCACCAATCTCATCCCCACGATGCTCAACTTGATGGTCAATCATCCTGAGGTAGGAAGGTTCGATTACAGCAGTTTAAGGGTTCTTTTGAGTGGGGGGGCTCCCATTGCCCCGGAAGTGGTTCGAAAGATCGTGGAGACCTTCCACTGTGACTATATCCAAACCTATGGCATGACCGAGACCAGTCCCTATTTGACACTCTCTCTCTTGAAAGGGCACCTGAAAAAATTATCCGACGAGGATCAGCTTCGATTTAAGTCAAAGACCGGAAGAGAGTTCATCGGCGTGGAGCTGAAGGTGGTCGATGAACAGGGAAAGGAAATTGAGAAGAATGAGAAAGAGGTTGGAGAGATTGTCGTCAAGGGAGATATTGTGACGAAAGGATACTGGAAATTACCTGAAGAAACCGAAAAATCAATTCGAGACGGCTGGCTTTACACTGGCGACATGGCGGTGATGGACGAAGAGGGCTATGTCACGATCGTTGACCGGAAGAAGGACATGATCCTGACGGGGGGAGAGAATGTCTATTCGACAGAAGTTGAAAATGTCCTTTACATGCACCCGGCCATTTTGGAATGTGCGGTCATTGGAATTCCCGACCAAAAATGGGGCGAGGCAGTGAAAGGGTTCGTGGTGTTAAAGCCTGGGCAAGAGGCAACCGAACAAGAGATCATCCAGTTTTGTAAGGGGCGGCTTGCCCATTACAAAGCACCTAAATCGATTGATTTCGTCGGAGCCCTTCCCAGAACTGGCTCTGGAAAGATTCACAAGAAGGGTTTAAGAGATAAGTATTGGGAAGGCTATAAGAAAAAAGTCCACTAAATTTTTTGGCCACCCTTTGCCTCCCCATGGTATCCCAGCACCCCCATCGCCAACTCCGGGTCTCTTAGATAGAGGTGCCCGACAAACTGAAAACCCTTCAAATATTTTCCTTGACAAAAGAAAACTATCAATGTTAACGTTATCGCACCCCTATTTTATAGAAATATAACTATTTGATTTGATAAATAATTTTTAATTTTATTGAAAGATTAAGGTTTTTGTGTTATCGTTAACGCAAAAGTATGCAAAAGAAGACTACTATTAAAGATATCGCCCGAATGGCAGAGGTCTCGCATACCACGGTCTCAAGGGCGCTTAATAATAAATCTCGGATCAAGAATGAGACCAAAGAAAGAATTCTCTCCATCGCCAGAGAACTGAACTACCTTCCAAACTTCGTTGCCAGGAGCTTGGTGATGAAGCAAACCAAAACGTTGGGTCTCGTCATTACGACTATTGCCAACCCATTTTATACAGAGTTGTCACAGGGGATCGAAACAACCGCCATCAGTCTGGGGTACAATATCATTCTCTGCAGTACGAATTATGACCTTTCGGTTGAAAAACAGTATGTTGATATGCTGCGGAGCAAAGGGGTGGATGGCATCATTTTTACTTCAGCACATATGGGTGACCCTAACATCATTGGACTGGCTGAAGAAGGATTTCCTCTTGTGTTGGTCAACCGTAGGACCTACCATCCGATGGTGCGAGAGAAAATCGACTACATCGGTGTAGACAATATCTTGGGGGGTTATTTGGCTGTGGAACACCTGATCAAGCTCGGCCATGAACGGATTGGAGTGATTGGTGGATCCTCTGAATCGTCGGTTGGCTTCGAACGGCTTGAGGGTGGGAAAAAAGCGCTTACTACTTACGGTCGGGAAATCATAGGGGATTATTTTTTAGAAGGGGATTTTTTAAAGGGATCCGGTTATCGGGGAGGCAAGGAATTTCTTAAGATGAGCCGGCCTCCAACAGCCATTTTCGCGACGAATGACTACATGGCTTTGGGGACGTATCAGGCGATCGTTGAAGAGGGCATGAAGGTTCCTGAAGACCTCGCATTGATAGGGTTTAACGATATCGAATTCACATCTATGAAAGGAATTGAATTAACGACGATCGGCCAAAAAAAGTACGAGATGGGTGCTCTGGCCGTAAAGACGTTGGTGGAAAGGATTGAGGGAAGGAAGGTGGGGCCATCAAAAGAGATTGTTTTAGAGCCCGAGCTGATTATCCGGAAGACGTGCGGTTTTCATCCGATGGGGTATCGAATTGAACCAAAAAAGGTAACGACGAACAATGAACAATGAACAACCACCCCTCCCCCCTCCTTTCCAAGGAGGGGATAAAGGGGAGGTCGAGAGGAGGGAGTTTTTATGGGAAGGAAGAAGATTTCAATCATCGGTGCAGGCTTCGTCGGAGCTACGGCGGCACATTGGGCGGCTGAAAAGGAACTGGGCGATGTCGTTTTGGTGGATATCCTCGAAGGGATTCCTCAAGGCAAGGCCCTTGACCTGCTCCAAGCGAGTCCTGTCGAAGGTTTCGATTCAAAGATCGTCGGTTCCAACGGGTATGAGGAGACAAAGGATTCTGATGTGGTCATCGTCACCTCGGGTGTTCCTCGAAAGCCGGGGATGAGCCGGGAGGACCTTCTCGAGATTAATAAGAAGATCATCGAAACGGTGGTAGGCCAGGTCGTCGAGAAATCTCCGAAGGCAATTCTCATCATGGTGACCAATCCATTGGACACGATGACCTACCTGGCCTTCAAAAAGAGCGGGTTCCCTAAACAGAGGGTGATGGGGATGGCAGGGATTCTCGATACAGCCCGATTTAAGGCTTTCATTGCCATGGAATTGGATGTTTCCGTTGAGGATATACAAGCGCTCTTGCTGGGAGGTCATGGTGACGAAATGGTTCCCCTCCCAAGGTTTACCACGGTCAGCGGTATTCCTCTTTCACAGCTTCTTCCTAAGGAAGCCATTGACGGGCTGGTCGATCGAACTCGTAAGGGTGGCGGAGAAATTGTCAACCTCCTCAAAACGGGAAGTGCCTTCTACGCCCCCTCTGCGGCAGCCATCCAGATGACAGAGGCCATTCTCAAAGATAAGAAAAGAATTCTTCCTTGCTGTGCTTTTCTGGATGGAGAATACGGGCTGAAAGACATCTGCTTCGGCGTTCCAGTTAAACTGGGTGCGGGAGGAGTGGAGACAATCATTGAGCTCCAATTGAGTGCGGAAGAGAAGAAACTGGTTGCCAAGTCCGCAGAGGGTGTCAAGAAAAGCATTGCGGAGCTGAAGCTATAGCCCCTCACCCGCCCCTCTCCCCTCAGGGGAGAGGGATAGGGAGAGGGGTGGAGGACAACATGCGAGAGATCGATGTGAAGCTGATCACCGAGAAAGTAAAAGACCTTTGCATGAGGGCCAACACCGACCTTGGAGAAGACGTTCTTCAAGCCTTTGATCGAGCGATCGCAGGGGAGGAGTCGCCCTTGGGCGTGGAGATACTGAGAGAATTGAAGGAGAATGCCCGAATTGCAAAGGAGGAAAATGTCCCGATTTGTCAGGACACAGGCTTTGCAGTGGCCTTTGTAGAATTAGGTCAGGATGTCCATCTGGTTGGGGGAGACCTGAACGAAGCCGTCCAGGAAGGGGTTCGTCAAGGATACCGGGATGGGTATTTGAGAAAGTCTATTTGTCATCCTTTCACGCGGGCGAACACAGCGGATAATACGCCTGCGATCCTCCATACGGAGGTCGTTCCCGGAGATAAAGTTAAGATTACTGTAGCACCCAAAGGGGGTGGCAGTGAAAACATGAGCCGGGTGATCATGCTCACCCCGTCGGACGGCATCGAGGGTATCAAGCGATTTGTGGTACAGAGAGTAAGAGAATCAGGGTCGAATCCCTGTCCTCCCACCATCGTGGGAGTAGGCATTGGAGGAACTTTTGAACAATCCGCTCTTCTCGCGAAAAAGAGTTTACTTAGGGCCCTGGGAAGCAAAAATCCGGACCCGGAGTTGGATAAATTGGAACGGGAGATCCTTACCGAGGTCAATAAATTGGGGATCGGGCCGCAGGGATTAGGAGGACGGACGACTTCTTTGGCCGTTCACATTTTGATGATGCCATGTCATATCGCCAGTTTCCCCTTGGCAGTAAACATCCAGTGCCACGCGCAGAGGCACAAAGAAGAGGTGATTTAAAGAGAAAAAGAGACACTGGGACGCGGCGACGCGGAGAAACTGCTTCCCCGTGTCGCCCCATCGCCGTGTCGGCTCCGGAGGAAGTATGAATGGGCCCATTCGATTGAAACCGCCTCTGAGCGATGAGGATGTGGAGAAATTAAAAATAGGTGATCGCATCCTAATCAACGGGATCATCTATACAGGAAGGGATGCTGCCCACAGGAGACTTTTTGACCTATTGAAAGGAGGGAAGAACCTCCCGTTTGATATCCAGGGCCAGATCATCTACTACGTTGGTCCCACGCCTGCTAAGCCGGGGCAGGTCTTCGGTTCAGCAGGCCCCACGACCAGTTATCGTATGGATGCCTACGCCCCATCTTTAATCGAGAAAGGGCTGAAGGGAATGATCGGGAAGGGTATGCGATCCGACGCAGTGAAAGAGGCAATGAAAAAGTACAAGGCGGTCTATTTTGCTGCGACAGGAGGAGCAGGAGCCCTCCTGGCCAAACGAGTGAAGAAAGCCGAGATTATAGCGTATGAGGATTTAGGACCGGAAGCGATCCGAAGATTGGTCGTCGACGACCTTCCTGTGATTGTCGTCAATGATGTGAGAGGAAATGACCTCTATATTGAAGGGGAACGAAAATATCGCAAAGGTTAAGGTCGAGGTATAGGCTGAGGCTGAAGAATTTTCTTAGCCTCAACCTCATTCTCAACCTGATTTTGCGTTTGGAGGTTTGAATCATGGAAAAGATAAAACCGGGTTCGTTGAAATCGTGGCTGATGCTTCCCCGCTTTCAATATTTGCCTCTTACCGTCATCCTGGTTTCCTTGGGGACAGCCATCGGTGCCTATGATGGTTATTTCCATTTTGGTCATTTTCTCCTGGCGATGTTCGGTTCCATCCTTGTCCACATCACGGTCAACGTGATCAATGATTACCACGACTATGTCGACGGGATTGATCTAAACACGCAAAGGACTCCATTCAGCGGAGGGAGCGGCGTTCTCCCTTTGAATCTTTTGAAGCCGAAACAAGCCTTCTGGTTCGGAACCGTTTGTCTGCTCGTCGCCATGGTCATCGGAGCCTATTTCTGTTTTACAAAAGGTTGGCTTCTTTTTCCCCTTCTTCTCCTGGCCGGATTCGCCGCCTATTTTTACAATGTCTATCTTGCCAGGTGGCACATGGGTGAAATTTTTGCAGGCATAGGTTTTGGGCCTTTACTCATCCTCGGGTCTTACTATGTACAGACAGGAAGATATAGCTGGGAAACATTAGTTGCCTCCCTTGCACCGGGGATACTGACAGCGAACCTTCTTTTTCTAAATGAGTTTCCGGACTGGCAGGCAGACCAGAAAGGAGGGAGAAGGCACTTTGTCATCTCCTTGGGTAAAAAGGATGCAAGTTATCTCTTCGTTGCTTTACTGACCGCCTCTTATCTCTGTATTCTGGCGGGCGTGATTACGAGGATGATGCCGGTGGTGACACTCATCGGCCTGGGAACAATCGGATTGGGGTGGAAAGCCGCCCAAGGAGCATTGAAATATTACGATAATACTGAGAAGCTGGTTCCGGTATTGGGGGCGAATGTGATGATGATCCTTGGGACCCAAGCCCTTTTGGCGATCGGTTATGTAATTGCCATGTTCATATGAAAGACGAAAACCCCCCACTCTTGGGGAAAGGGATGGGTGGGGCGATGGCGCTACAACGAGGTAATCATGAAAATCGAGCTGACGAGACAGAAGGTTCACAATGAGTTCGCAAAGAAGGTGGAGCTGATCAGCGGGCAGAACCTGTTTGCCTGTTACCAGTGCGGGAATTGCATGGCTGGATGCCCGGTTGCCTTTGCCATGGAGGTTGGTCCCCACGAAGTCATTCGATATACACTGCTGGGCTTGGAAGAGGAGGCTCTTGCAGTCAATACCTTCTGGCTCTGTGCTTCCTGCCTTCAATGCACATCGAGGTGCCCGAAAGGAATCGATATTGCCAGGGTGATGGATGCACTGAGAATGGTGGTGCTGAGAAAGAAGGAGAGGAGAGATCACGTTCAGATTCCCGAATTCCCGGAAGGGTTTTTGGAAAAAGTTCCCCAGATTGCATTCGTCAGCGGATTCAGGAAGTTCTTGTCTTAGGAAAACTTCAAATGTCAAAATCCAAATGCCAAAGGAATGTCAAATTACAAAATCTAAAGATGTGCAACACTTTAACACTTGGAAAGTTACTTTATGTGTCATTCCCGCGCAGGCGGGAATCCAGAAGGATTTCAAAAGATCCTGGATTCCTGCTTCCGCAGGAATGACGAGTCCGGCACACAATGTATTTAGTACATTTTAAGGCTAAATTGATGCAAGGATTTCAGTGTTTGAAGTTTGGATTTCATTTTAACTTTGAACTTTGACATTTGTCATTCTTAGGAGTCTCTATGGATTACCTTTATTTTCCAGGCTGTACCCTTTATACCAAGGCGAAGAATTTTGACCAGACGGCCCGGGACTGCTCCCTTCTCCTTGGGTTTGAATTGAAGGAGCTCAAAAATTGGACCTGCTGCGGGGCCACCTTTCCTTTGGCCACGGACAACATCATGGCACTTCTTCCGCCCTCTCGGATTCTGGCGACGGCGAGGGAAGAAGGAACCGCCCTGACTACCCTCTGCGCCATCTGCTTTAACGTCATCAAGAGGACAAACCGATTGATTCAGGGGGATGGGGAGAAGAGGGATAAGATCAACAATTTTATTGAGAAGAATTACCGGGGAGACCTTCAAGTCCTCCATTATTTGGAGATTCTGAAACAAGACATCGGATTTCCTCAACTCAAAGAAAAGGTAAAGAAACCCTTAGCGGGACTCAAGGCAGCAGCGTATTATGGCTGTATGCTCCTCCGACCATTTGAGGAGATGGGATTCGACGATAAGGAGAAACCCACTCTCTTCGAGGATTTTCTGGAAGCCTTGGGGACCAAAGCGGTTGAATTTCCTTACAAGATCGAGTGTTGTGGGTCCTTCCAATCTGTTGGGTCACCCGATGTGGCCACAGAATGTGCTTATAGAATTCTTGGGTCGGCCTTAAAAAACGGGGCTGAGGCGATGGTTTCCACATGCCCGATGTGTACTTTCAACATGGATCACAAGCAGTCCGATATCAAACAGAAACATTTGGACTTCAAACCGATTCCGGTATTTTATTTTACTCAACTGCTCGGAATTTCAATGGGACTCGATTCCCGCACTTTAGGATTTGAGCAGAATGCTGTTGACCCTTTACCTCTTCTAAAAGAGAAAGGGCTTGTATAGATGGGAGAGAACGGAGGCTTTATAAAAAGGGCGATGGTCATCGGCGGTGGGATCGCCGGGATCTCCGCATCGATCGATTTGGGAAACGGAGGGTATGAAGTGGTGCTGGTGGAGAAGCTTCCCTCCATCGGAGGCCGGATGCTTCAGCTTTCAGAGACCTTTCCCACACTCGATTGTGCACAGTGCACATTAACGCCCAAGACCGTAGAGACCGGTCAACATCCAAAGATCAAGCTCCTCACGTATTCAGAAGTAGAACAGGTTGAAGGAAAGGCTGGGAATTTCTCCGTGACAATTCGGACAAAGGCGGGCTATGTCGACTGGGAGAAATGCACGGGCTGTGGCCTCTGCCAGCAGAAATGCCCTTCCAAAAGCCCTTCTGAATTTGATCGGGGCATGGGGTTAGGGAAGGCCATCTATACTTTGTCGCCTCAGGCCGTTCCGAATAAACCCGTCATCGACCCTTCTCATTGCCGTTATTTCAGGGAGAAGAAATGTCGTGTGTGCGAGAAAATCTGTCCGGTGGGAGCGATTGACTACGAGCAGCAGGACCGTTTTGTCAAAGAAAATGTGGGAGCGATTGTTACTGCCGTGGGATTTGATCTGATCCCCAAAGAAAGTTTCGGGGAATATGGGTATGGTGAAGTGCCGGATGTGATCGATGGCCTTGCCTTTGAGAGGCTCAATTCTGCATCCGGACCGACCACCGGTGAGATTCGAAGGCCTTCGGACGGAAGAATTCCGAAAGAAGTCGTCTTCGTTCAATGCACCGGATCGAGAGATCCTGAACGCTATATGCCTTACTGCTCACGGGTCTGCTGCATGTATACGGCCAAGCATGCACGGTTGTACAAACATAAAGTTCACGACGGGCAGGCCTATATTTTCTATATGGATATCCGCTCCACGGGAAAAGGGTATGAAGAGTTCATCCAGCAGGGGATGGAGGAAGAGGGGATCCTGTATTTGAGAGGGAGGGTGTCGCGGATCTTCCGAGACGGAGACAAGGTCATTGTCTGGGGGGTGGATACCTTGACAGGGAAAAAAGTCGAGGTTTCTGCGGATATGGTAGTCCTGGCCACCGCGATCGTTTCACAGAAGAATGCCAAAGACCTTGCAGGCAAGCTGGGGATCAAGACCGATGAATATGGATTCTTAACAGAAGCCCAGAGAAAATTGAGACCCGTTGAAACAGATATTGAGGGAATCTATATTGCAGGCTGTGCCCAAGGGCCGAAAGATATCGCCGATGCAGTGGCCCATGCCAATGCCGCAGCAAGTAAGGTGCAAGGGTTGTTTGCAAGGCATTAAGACTGTGTCATCGTGTCCGTGCCCGGTTTCCGTGAAAATCATCTTTTGCGGGCACGGTCACGGATGTCGGATAACGTTTTTATGAAAAAACTTGGTGTTTTTATCTGTCATTGTGGAGTCAATATTGCCGGGACCGTCGATGTGGAGGCGGTTGCTGAAAAGATAGGCAAGACCGAAGATGTCGCCCACAGTACCGATTACATCTATATGTGTTCCGAGCCGGGGCAACAGACTATCCGGGAGGCGATTCACGAAAAAGGGCTGGACGGAGTCGTTGTGGCCTGTTGTTCACCCAACATGCATGAGAATACCTTTCGAAAGGCTGTCAAATCTCAAGGGATGAACCCTTATCTCTGTGAGATTGCCAATATTCGAGAACAGTGTAGCTGGGTTCATCAGAAGGAGAAAGAAGAAGCGACCCGAAAGGCGGAGGAGATCATCCGGAGCACCCTCGAAAAGGTAAGAAGGAACGAATCTCTGGAGGCGGTTGCTGTCGCGATCAACAGGAGGGTGTTGGTGGTCGGCGGCGGGATTGCTGGAATGACGGCCTCTCTTGATCTCGCCGAAGGAGGGTATGAAGTCATTCTTCTTGAAAGAGAGCCCGCCCTGGGAGGCCACATGGCCCAGTTGTCAAGGACTTTCCCGGATCTCGACCCGGCTTTCAGTGGTTTCCTCTCCAAGGCATCGGAAGTGGAAAAACATCCGAAGATCCAGCTCTACTGCTATTCCGAATTGGAGGATGTGAAAGGTTTTGTGGGGAATTTCGACCTGGTGATTCGGGAAAAGGCAACTTCTGTGGATTGGGAAAAGTGCAACGGATGCGGCCTCTGTATAGAGAACTGCCCCGTGGAATATGTTTCGGAATTTGAGAGAGGAATGGGGATGCGAAAAGCGATCGATACCCTCTATCCCGGGAGCATCCCCAACAAGGCTGTGATCAACCGCGAACATTGTCGATATTTCCTTGACGGGAGTTGCCGTCGATGCGCTGAAGTCTGCCCGGAGAAGGCCGTCGATCTTCAACAGGAAGATCAGAGAATTTCGGAGAAGGTGGGAGCGGTTGTGGTCGCCACGGGATACGAGCTTTATCCCAAGGAGCAATTGGGAGAGTACGGATACGGTGAAATTCCGGATGTGATCGATGGCCTTGCCTTCGAACGAATGCTTTCACCCAATGGCCCGACGAAAGGCAAAATCATCCGGCCATCGGATGGGAAAGTTCCCAAGGAGATGGTCTTTATTCAGTGTGTCGCTTCAAGGGATCCGGACCGGCACATGCCGTACTGCTCGCGAATCTGCTGCATGTACACGGCAAAGCATGCGCGAATTTACAAGGAACAAGTTCCAGACGGGCAGCCTTACATCTTCTATATGGATATCCGGTCGGACTGCAAAGGATATGAGGAATTCCTTCAGAAGACCGTTGAGGAGAAGGGGCTTCTCTACCTCAGGGGCCGAGTCTCCAGGGTTTTTCAGGACGACGGGAAAGTGAGGGTATTAGGGGTCGATACGTTGACGGGGAAGATGGTTGAAGTGGCAGCCGATATGGTCGTCCTGGCAACGGCTATTGTTCCGAGCAACGGAGTGAAAGAGCTGGCAGCCAAACTGAGAGCAACCGTAGATCGTCATGGTTTCTTGACGGAAGCGCATATTAAACTCTACCCGGTGGAGAGTTCGACGAAAGGGATCTACCTTGCCGGTTGCGGCCAGAGTCCAAAAGACATCTCAGACACCGTTTCTCAGGCCTCGGCGACCGCAAGCAAGATTCAGGCGTTGCTTTCCACGGATAAACTTCTTCAGGACCCTTTGATTGCCTTTGTCGATGAAGGCATTTGCAGTGGATGCGGGATCTGCGTAGAAATCTGTCCCTACGAAGCAAGGGACATCGATCCTCATCGCGGAATCTCAATTGTTTATGGTGCCCTCTGCCAGGGATGCGGGGCCTGCATCGCTTCATGCCCCAACTTTGCGTGTGAACTAAGGAATAGCGGGTCTAACCAGATATTGAAAATGGTAGATACGTTTGTTAAATAGGGTGGGCCCTTAAGCCCCTCTCTGTGGTGGGCGGGCCTGGTATCTCTTATAATTAGAGAGGAGAAAACATTGGAGAAAACGATCGGTGCGAGAATAGTGGAATCTTCTTTTTTGAAAGAGGTAGAGAAGAAGAGCAACGAAAATCTTAGCCTCTGCTATCAATGTCTTAAGTGCACCGCAGGGTGCCCTACAGCACCCTACATGGATATCCGGCCCAACAATATCATTCGGATGATACAGATGGGGATGAAAAAAGAGGTTCTGGAAAGCAGTGCCATTTGGCTCTGCGTCTACTGTCAGACCTGCGGGACCCGTTGTCCGAATGAGATCCACATCGGAATTCTCATGGATACCTTAAGGGAAATGGCCATGGAGGAGGGCTTCCACGCAAAAGAGAAGAATATTCATCTCTTCCATGAAGCGTTCATCCACAGCGTCGGAAGAGGGGGAAGAGCCCACGAGGTCACCATGCTGATGGAGTACATGCTCAAGAGCAGAGACTTAATGGCGGACTCTCTGTTTCCTGGCATGATCCTCTTTTTAAAAGGCAAATTTCCCTTGTTTCCTAGCTTCGTCAAAGGAAAGGAAGAGATCAAGAGGATTTTTGAGAGGTGTACGAAAGAAAAATAACAAATGTCAAAGTTCAAATGTCAAAGGAATGTCAAATGATCCAATACCAAAACACTTTCGAATATTTGTGCTTTGAACTTCCTTTAAACTTTGACATTTGACATTTGGAATTATGTGGAGGTCTTTAAATGAAATTCTCATATTTCCCTGGCTGTACGGATCACTCTTCGTCTTTGGAATACGGTTTGTCGACCCAAGAGGTGTTTAAGGCCCTGGGGGTGGATCTGGTCGAGATCGAGGACTGGAACTGTTGCGGAGCTGCGGCGACTCACAGCCTCAATCGTCTCCTTTCTCTTTCCCTTCCAGCCAGGAATATCTCTAAGGCGCAATCCGCTCAGGCAGGGCCTCTGGTGGTTCCATGTGCCGGGTGTTTCAGCTATCTTAAAAGGGTCGAGCATGTCCTCAAAAATGACGAGGCGGGGCGAAAGGAAATTGAAGAGATCGTCGGGTTCACTTACCAGCCCTCCCTTGAGATTTTAGCCTTAATGGATGTGGTCCTGAACCGAATTGGCTTGGAGAAAGTCCAAGAAAAGGTGAAAAAGCCTTTAAAAGGGTTGAAGGTTGCCTGTTATTACGGATGCGCTTTAGTCCGGCATCCTAAAATTACTCAGTTGGATGATCCGGAGAATCCTCAATATCTGGACCGGTTGATGAAAAGTCTCGGCGCGGTGCCGGTGGAGTGGTCTTATAAAGTTGATTGTTGCGGTGCGGACTTGGCGATGACGTATCCCAAGGTAGTCAAGAAAATGGTCGGGAAAATTGTTTCAATGGCAAAGGAAGCAGGAGCTCAATGCATCACCACCTCTTGCGGCCTCTGCCAGATGAACCTGGAGATGCGGCAGGACATCGGTCTTCCCATTTTTTACTTTACAGAATTGATGGGAGTTGCCTTTGATGTTGAAAAGAAAGAGAACTGGTGGAAGAGACATTTGATTTCCCCCAAGGGACTTCTAAAATCATCAGGACTTTTGTGAATTGTTTAACGAATCGCGGCCGGCAGAATTTGGCCCGCCCTCATAAATGGGGGCGCTAAAGTTGTCGAATTTTTTCGTAAGACGTAGATAGAGATTCTCAAAACAGGGGTTAAGAATGGCACAGGAAAAGTTAAGAGGCGATAAAGGTTCAGCATTAGTGATGGGCGCGGGCATTGCCAGTATGCAATCTGCGCTTCTACTGGCAGAGATGGGGACGAAGGTTTTTCTGTTGGAACAGGGACCAGCGATCGGGGGTTATTTCCCGCTGTTGGATAAGACCTTTCCTACGAACTCGTGTGGCGTCTGTTTTATGAGCCCCACTCCTCCTGCCTTCTGCCCTATTTACGAATGCCGTCTTCATGACAATATCGAATTGTTGCCCTATTCAGAGGTGTCGAAGGTCGAGGGAAAAGAGGGAGATTTTAACGTCTCTGTTATTCGAAAACCCCGATTTGTCGATCCAAAGCGCTGCACCCTTTGCGAGGCCTGTATAAAGGTATGCCCCGTGGAGGTGGAAAGAGAATTTGGTGGAGGCTTGGAGAAAAGGAAGGCGATCTATCTTCCTTTTCCTCAAGCGATCCCTCACAGCTTGGTGATCGATCCAAAGACCTGTACACGTTGCGGAGAATGTGTGAAGGCCTGCAGTCCAGGGGCGATCAATCTTGACATGAAAGAAGAACGAGAAAAGATTGAGGTCGGAGCCATTGTCTTGGGATTTGGGTTTGAGCCCTTCCTCGCCCAGAGAAAAGGGGAATATGGTTTTGGCCGTTATGAGAATGTGCTGACGAGCATCCAGTTTGAGAGGTTGCTGTCCACGTCTAGTCCGACACAGGGATTGCCCGTTCGGGTCTCCGATGGGAAAAAGATGGAGAAGATCGCATTTATCCAGTGCGTCGGATCCAGGGACCCTTCCTGCGGCCAGAATCACTGCTCCACCATTTGCTGCATGTATGCCACCAAGCAGGCCATGATTGCGAAAGACAGATCTCCCGGACTCGGAGTAACCTTCTTCTACATGGACATTCGGCCCATGGGGAAGGATTATGAGCGGTATTATGAGAGGGCGAAAACCGATTACGGGATTGAATATAAGCGGAGCGCCATCTCTTCGATCAAAGAGGTTCAGCAGACGAAAAACCTTCTCATTACTTATGTGAAAGAAGACGGGACTTTTGAGGAAAGAGAGTTCGATGCGGTTGTCCTTTCTGTTGGCTTCACACCACCCCAAACCATCAAGGATGTCGCTGGAAGAATGGGCCTTGAATTAAATCAGCAGGGATTCTGCCAGACCGACGAATTTAACCCGGCACAAACTTCGGTAGAGGGAATTTTCGTTGGAGGGGCATTTCGGGGCCCGAGAGACATTCCGGAGACGGTCGTGGAGGGTTCGAGCGCTGCGGCAGCGGCTGCTTCCTTTCTTATCCCCAATCGTCTTCCTCGGGTTGCCAAAGAGTATCCCGTTGAAGGGGCCTTAGGGGACGAGGTTCCCAAGGTAGGGGTCTTCATCTGCCATTGCGGAGAAGCATTGAAGAAGAGCCTCTCCATCCCCGACCTCGTCAGCGGAACGAAGGCATTGAGAGAAGTGGCCCACGTTGAAGAGGTCGGGTTGGCTTGTCTTCCGGAGGATTTAGATACCATCAAGAAGAGGATCGGAGAACAGAGCCTCAACCGGATTGTCATTGCGGGCTGCTCCCATCGGGAGATTCGAGGAGCCATGGAAGAGATGGCAAAAGGGATGGGTTTTAATCCTTACCTGATCGAATATGCCAACATCCGGGAGCAGTGCGCCTTCGTTCACGAAGGCTATCCCAAATTAGCCACAGAAAAAGCGATGGCTCTGATCAGGGCGGGGGTCGAGAGGGTGAGGCGTTCTCAGCCCATTCGGAGAGGGAACCAGAAAATTGATAAGAAGGGGTTGGTCGTAGGGGGAGGCCTTGCCGGTATGACGGCATCTCTCCAACTGGCCCAGCAGGGATACGAAGTTTATTTGATTGAGAAGGAAAAGGAGCTGGGTGGGAACTTAAGAGAATCCTTTTATACGTTGAAAGGCTCCAATCCTCAAGACCTCTTAGAAAAAGTGGTCAAACAAGTCAAAAGCCATGGTTCGATTCATCTTTATTCCGAAGCAGAGGTCCTCGGGTTCGAAAAGAAGAACGGGCATTATCTGACAAAGGTCCGCCATCAGAGCGAAGAGAAGGTCTTCGACCACGGGGCATTGATCCTTGCCACCGGAGGAAAAGAGGTAACACCCAAGGAGTACTTCTACGGACAAGACTCGCGGGTGATGACGCAGAGACAACTGGAGAAGATCATCCATTCGAACGATAAAGGGTTAAAAGACATTCATTCAGTAGCCATGATCCAGTGCGTTGGCTCCAGGGATCAGGAACATCCCTATTGCAGCCGTGTCTGCTGCAGTCATGCGGTGAAGAATGCGCTGAAGTTGAAGGAAAAAGATCCAGGCATGAATGTCTATGTGCTCTATCGCGACGTGAGGACCTACGGATTTTATGAAACCTATTACCACGAAGCAAGAGCCAAGGGTGTGATCTTCATTCGGTATGATTTGGAGAATAAGCCGAAGGTCACACTTCAGGCTGGAAATCTTCAAGTCTCCCTGTTCGACCCGGCAATGAACAGCTCCGTTACTCTTCCAGCCGACCGCGTTGTCCTCAGCACCGGAATTGAACCGAACGACCATCGGGAGCTGGCGAAGATATTCGATGTGGAGCTCAACCCGGATGGGTTCTTCATGGAGGCGAATCCTAAATCCGCCCCTCTTGATTCCGTGGACCGTGGAAAATTCTTCTGCGGCCTCGGCCATTCGCCCAATTTTATCGAGGATGTGATTTCCCAGGGGAATGCGGCGGCTGCGAGGGCAGGGGCGCTTTTATCAAAAGAAGTGGTGGATGAGAAGCCCTATCAGGCCTATGTGACCAAAAGGCTCTGCTGTGGGTGCGGTCTCTGTGTCACCGTATGTCCTTACGGGGCAAGGGTTCTGAATGAAGAAGGCAAAGCTGAAGTGATCGGATCGCTCTGCCAGGGTTGTGGTTCCTGCGTCATCGCTTGTCGGAATGCGGCCTCTCAGCAGCATAACTTTGAGAAGGATTTGAATCTGGCCGCCCTAGATGCGGTCATGGACTGAACAGGCAAAGGGCATAGAGCATAGCGTCAATAATGAAAGAAACAGAGGTATTAAACTCTATGCGCAATGCCCTCTGCTCTATGCGATTTTAGAATAGGAGGAGAAAATGGCTGAATTTGAACCGAGGATTATCGCTTTTTTATGCCACTGGTGTACCTATACCGGAGCGGATCTCGCCGGGACCACCCGACAACAGTATCCTCCCAACGTTCGTATTGTCCATCTGATGTGCTCGGGAGCCGTCGATTCCATTTATGTGCTCAAAGCCATGATTGACGGGGCAGATGGTGTGTTGATCGGAGGCTGCCATCCGGGGGACTGTCATTATCAGACGGGGAATTATAAGGCACGAAGAAGAGTCGCCATTCTCAAAGGCATCCTTCAGCAAATGGGTTATACGGAGGACCGTGTCTGGCTCAAATGGATCAGTGCCAGCGAAGGAAAGCTCTTTGCTGACACGGTGACGAAAATGGTTGATGACTTAAAGAAGATGGGTCCGAATCCGATGAAACAACTTTGGAATGCATAACCCCCCTTCCTCCCCCCTTAACTTAAGGGAGGAATAGAGGGGGGTTATAAGGGGAGTGTTAGTGTCAGTGTCGGTCATTCACTTTTCATAATTGTTGACACGAACCACTCACACTATCAGTGATTTTATAAACAGGAAAGGAGAATTATCTAACATGTCGAAGAAGGCGGCGGTTAAAGTGATAGAAGGAAAAACAGAGGAAGCGATCGTTGGCTTTCTGAAATCTCTTTTAGAAAAAGGAGTTGTGGAAGCAATCATGATCCCGAAGGCCCTTCCTTCGCAGGACGGATTCGTCCAGACGCTCATCCGAACTCCTGAAAAGTTGAACGGCGTAGGTGTCCTTTCCCCTACGATGCCGGTCCAATCTGCGAGAGTCACCTCCAGTCTCACCGTTAAAAATCTGGAGAAGAAAGTTGCTGCTGTATTAAAGGCGTGTGAGATACGGGCCGCTGTCGAATTGGCTAAATTCCTCCAAGTCAAGCTGGATCACCTCTACCTGATTGGCGTCGATTGTCCTGGAACCTTTGAAGTGCCCGATTATGCCAAAATGGTGCAGGAGGGGAAAGGGGGAGCGCCACTGACGAAAGCGTTGTTCAACGGTATGGAGAAGGGAGAGAGTTCCCCGCCCTCCGGGTATGCTTTCCGGACAGCCTGTCAGATGTGTGAATATCCGATTCCCCAAGCGGATATTGTTCTTAAACTATTCGGCTACAAGGCAGATCAGGAGATCGGGATTGAAGTCGGGGATAAATTAGAAAAGGAGATCGAAGAAAAAGGGATTCTTTCATTCTCTGGAAATGAACCGGCATCCAGAGGAGACGTGATCAACAAAGTCGTCGCTGAGAGGATGAAGAAGCGGGATGGACTTTTTCAAGAATTCAAAGGTATCGTCAAGGATCTTCAGGGTTTTTTGGACCGCTTTTCCACCTGTGTCCGATGCCACAATTGCATGGTCGCTTGCCCGATTTGTTACTGCAAAGAGTGTGTATTCAGAACAGCGGTCTTCGAGCATGACGGAGATCAATTCCTAAGATGGGCGGATCGAAAGGATGGCATTCGAATGCCGACCGACACTCTTATCTTTCATCTCATCCGGATGTCTCACATGGTGACTTCCTGTGTCGGGTGCGGTCTTTGCGACAGTGCTTGTCCGAGCCGACTGCCGGTGGCAACGCTCTTCCGGAGTGTGGGGGATAGGATACAGAAAATGTTCCAGTATGTTCCCGGAAGGAATGTGGACGAGGTTCCTCCTGTGGCAACCTTCAAAGAGGATGAGTTGAAGATTGAATCAGGAGCCCTATGAAATGCCAAATTTCAAAATGCAAATGTCAAAGGAATGTCAAATTGCAAAACCCAAAGCTTCTTAATTTTGAACTTTGGATTTGATTTGTCATTTGAACTTTGACATTTGACATTAAAATCTTTCGGATTTCTTAGATAATTCCGTGTAGCAGGAGAACGCTGATGCCAGCAGAAGAAATCAAGACGGAAGATCTGGTTCCCATCTTTATAATGGGGAAACGATATGAAGTGCCTCCCTCCATTACCATTCAAAAAGCGCTGGAGTACGCTGGATACCAACTCATCCGGGGTTGTGGGTGCAGGGGAGGAATATGCGGTGCGTGTGGAACTGTCTATCGGTTTCCCGGAAGTTATAAGATTGAGGTGGGATTGGCTTGTCAGACCGTTGTACAACCCAATATGTATCTGACACAGATTCCTTTCTTCCCGGCGACTAAAAGCGTCTATGACATAGAGAAGATAAAACCCGCCATCGAAACGCTGGTCAAAGCTTATCCCGAACTGCTGCGGTGCCTTCAATGTAATACTTGCACCAAGTCCTGTCCGATGGATATAGAGGTTATGGATTATATGGCGGCCGCGATGAGAGGGGATGTGGCACGGTTGGCAGAGCTTTCTTTTGACTGTGTCATGTGCGGCCTTTGCACATCACGGTGCCCGGCGGAGATCTGTCAATACAATATTGCGATTTTAGGAAGACGGCTCTATGGGAAATACATCGCACCCAGAGCGGAGCATCTTGCTTCGATGGTGAATGGGGTTGAGAAGGGTAAGTATGATCAGATGCTCAGGGCATTGATGGATACGAGCGAAGAGGAGCTCAAAGATCTTTATAACAAAAGGGAAATCGAGCCGGAACAGGCTGATGAGAATTGGACGCCGAAAGATAAAACGTACCTATAAAACTCAAAGCACCCCTCACTCTTCTCCGCTCCCTGGGGGGAGAGGGATGGGGTGAGGGGGCTGGAGACTTTATGCCATACACAAGAGAGCTAAAGGAACTGATCAGGAAGGTTGAAGCAACACGGCCCGCCAGAATTGAAAAGAAGAAAAGAGGGGAGGAATTTCCACTTCTTTCTTTGAAAGAAAGAGAGGAGCGGCTGAGAAAATACCATCCCGATTTCAAAGAAGGTTCGAGGAAGGAGATTCGCGTCGGGCCCAACAAGGGTTATGCCATCTCGCCGGAGATCGTGGATCTTCTTGAAGCCAGGAGTCGAGTCAATCCCGATGTCATCGATTTGAATAAGGTGGCGTATGAAACGGATGTTCTGATCCTCGGCGGAGGAGGTGCGGGGACGGCAGCAGCCTTGACAGCTCAAGAAAATGGGGCCCGGGTATTGATTGCCACTAAATTGAGACACGGAGACGCCAACACGATGATGGCTGAGGGCGGTATTCAAGCGGCCACCAAGGGGACAAAGGATTCTCCTTATTACCATTACCTCGATGTCGTAGGAGGAGGCCATTTCAAGAATGTTCCGGAGCTTGTCTATACCCTCGTCACAGAGGCCCCGAAAGTTGTGGTTTGGTTGGAGACCCTCGGCTGCATGCTGACAAAGCATCCGGAGGGACAACTTAGATCGCTTCATGGTGGCGGAACGTGCCGGAAGCGGATGAATTATGCGGCGGATATCACGGGCGCAGAAATCATGAGAACCCTAAGAGATGAAGCAAGAAACCGGGCCGGGGATATTAAAGTGCTGGAATTCTCTCCTGCTGTGGAGCTGATTTTGAATGAACATGGCCACTGTGCGGGCGCGGTTCTGTATAATCTAGAAACAGAGGAATACTTCATCGTCAAAGCCAAGGCAGTGGTCATGGCGACCGGAGGTTCGGGAAGGCTTCACATTCAGGGATTCATGACCACGAACCATTACGGTGCCACCGGAGATGGCTTGATTCTCGGTTATCGAGCAGGCGTGAAATTGTGCTTTCTCCATACCGTCCAATATCACCCGACGGGTGCCGTTTTTCCGGAGCAGGCAGAGGGCCTCCTGATCACCGAGAAGTTCAGGGGGGCGGGAGCCAATGTTCTCAACATTGACGGAGAACAATTCGTCAACGAGCGGGAGCCGAGGGACGTGGAATCGTCCTGCTTCATCCGGGAATGCACTGAAATCGGGAAAGGGGTCCCAACCTCTACCGGGAAGTTAGGTATTTGGCTGGACTCTCCGATGATCGATGTCCTCATGGGAGAAGGAGCGGTGAAGAGGGAATTCCCAGGGAAGTTTATTCTTTTTAAACGGTACGGGATCGATATTTCAAAAGAGCCCATGCTGGTTTATCCGACGCTTCATTACCAGAATGGAGGATTAGAGTATAATAGCCGTTGCGAAACTTCCATCCCGGGACTTTTCTCGTCAGGTGAGGTCTCGGGGGGAGTTCATGGGGAAAACCGGCTCATGGGAAATTCTCTGCTGGACGTCTGTGTTTTTGGAAGAATTGGGGGAATAAGCGCTGCACTTTATGTCAGGGAGAAAGCGAAAGACGGCAGACTGACGTTGGACCATGTCCGGAAATATCACAAGGAACTGGACGAGACGGGGATCATCACTGACCGTGTCGCGCCGATGTTGCTCCCCGATTATTCCAATCCAAAAGTTCGAGAGCGTCAACTCACTACGCACTACATAGGCACGCTCCGTTAAGCTTCGCTAGGTTTTTAATGAGCAAGTATTGGGCTCGGTTTTCAACTGAGCCTTTTAGTGTTCTTCTGATCATCCGTCCGAAGATTTCTTTCCTCATTATCCATGATTTTTTTCTTTTTTTGGGTTAATGAAATCCGTTATAATAAGCCCGTTTATTCTTAGAAGGGGGAGGAAACATCATGAAAATTCATGAATTTCAGGCCAAGGAGATTCTAAGAAGTTACGGTGTTCCTGTTCCCAGGGGCGGAGTGGCAGAGACCCCTGAGGAAGCACGAAAAATTGCTGAAGGGCTCGGGAATAGGCCAATCGTTGTGAAGGCACAGATCCATGCTGGTGGAAGAGGAAAAGGAGGAGGCATCAAGGTCGTCAGCCAGCGTGAAGATGCGGAGAGGGCTGCCAAGGAAATCATCGGAATGACTTTAGTTACCCATCAGACTGGACCAGCAGGTCGAACCGTCCGCAAGGTCTTGGTTGAAGAAGGGATGGAGATTCAAGAAGAACTGTATTTGGGGGTGGTGATTGATCGGTCAAAAGCCTGCCCCGTGATCATGGCCAGCCGGGAAGGGGGCGTAGAAATTGAGAAGGTGGCAGCAGAGTCTCCGGAAAAAATTGTGGAAGAATGGGTGGATCCCACCGCAGGCCTGAGACCCTTTCAGGCGAATAAAATCGGGTTTGGGCTTGGGCTTGAACCTGCTCAAGTAGGAAAGATGAGAACTATCATTGCCGGTCTGTACAAGGCGTTTTATGAGAAGGATTGTTTGCTGGCTGAAATCAATCCTCTTGTCCTGACGAAAGGAGGGGAATTTATCGCCCTCGATGCGAAGATCAATTTCGATGACAACGGTCTTTTTCGACATAAGGAGATTGCTGCACTAAGGGATTTCAATGAAGAGGCCCCTCTTGAGGTGGAGGCTTCCAAGTACAATTTGAATTATATCAAATTGGATGGAAATGTCGGTTGCATGGTAAACGGAGCGGGTCTTGCCATGGCCACGATGGATATTATCAAAGTCGTTGGGGCCGAACCTGCTAATTTTCTCGATGTGGGAGGCGGAGCCACGGCTGAAATGGTAAAAAACGGGTTCAAGATCCTAATGTCCGACCCCGGTGTGAAAGTTGTGTTCATCAATATATTCGGGGGAATTCTGCGGTGCGATACCCTGGCAAGGGGTGTGACAGAGGCCGTTCGAGAAGTGAAGGTCAATGTCCCCATCGTGGTGAGGCTGGAAGGGACAAATGTGGAGGAGGGGAGAAGGATCCTCAACGAGTCGGGACTCAATTTCACGGTCGCCATCGGAATGAAAGAGGGTGCTGAGAAAGTGGCTGAAGCACTGAAAAGATAGTTCGGAGTAATTGGTTCGCAGTTCGGAGTATTTTGTTTTAAGACTCCCAACTCTGAACTCCGAACTCATTACTATGATTTGGAGGTAAGCATGAGCATTTTAGTGGACAAGAAAACTAAGGTGGTGGTTCAGGGAATCACGGGCAACGAAGGGATGTTTCATACCCGGCAGATGGTGGAGTACGGAACGAAGGTGGTGGCAGGTGTGACCCCGGGCAAGGGCGGGCAGAAGATTAATGGGATCCCGGTCTTCAATACTGTATCCGAGGCGGTCAAGAATACCAAGGCCAACGCCTCTGCAATCTTCGTCCCCCCTGCCTTTGCAGCGGATGCGATTTTGGAAGCCGCTGATGCGGGGATTTCCCTCATCGTGTGCCTGACGGAGGGCATACCCACGCTCGATATGGTGATGGTGCGCGAATATCTTAAGGAAAGGAAGTCAAAATTGATTGGTCCGAACACTCCCGGAATTATCTCCCCAGGCAAATGTAAGATCGGCGTGATGGCAGGCTACATCCATAAGCCGGGGAAGGTTGGAATCATCTCTCGAAGTGGAACACTTACCTACGAGGTCGTGGATCAGTTGACTAAGAAAGGGATTGGACAATCAACCTGCGTGGGCATTGGCGGGGACCAAATCATCGGGCTAAACTTTGTTGACCTACTGGCCATGTATCAAAAAGATCCGGGAACCGAGGCAGTGATCTTGATTGGCGAAATTGGCGGGACGGCAGAAGAAGAGGCAGCCCAATTTATCAAAAAGTCGGTTCGGAAGCCAGTACTGGCTTTCATTGCGGGATTGACGGCTCCTCCGGGGAGGAGAATGGGGCACGCCGGTGCAATTATTGCAGGCGGAAAGGGGACAGCTAAGGAAAAAATGGAAGCCTTGGGAAAGGCGGGCGTAAAGGTGGTTGGAAACCCGGCATTGGTCGGGGAAGAGATTGCAAAGATCCTAAGAAAAAGGAAGAAGTTATAGTTTCATTTGATGGATATTCTTGAGTTTGTTCGATTTCTTCGGGGGCTTTTTTCCTATCATAATCGCTCCCTGAGTTAAATAAACCGAACAATCTCAACAGCTTACGAAAAGAGGTTTATCTTTTGGTTGATTTATGTTATCTTATTAAATAAATTTTAAAAAGAAAGGTATAAGGTATGTTGCTTGAATTGAAAGACAGATTGAAAGAGTTGGGGGATCGACTGGAATCCCTCCGAGGTTCTCTTTGACGTCGAAAGAAAATGGAAAAGACTAGAAGAAATCGAGAAGATGATGACAAAACCTGATTTCTGGGAAGGGGGTGAAGCTGCCCAGAAAATTCTAAAAGAACGAACCTCTCTCTTAGAGAGTTTGTCTCCTTGGGAAAAAGAAAAGAAGGTTCTGGAAGAGACGGAGATCCTCCTCCAATTGATCGAAGAACAAGGGGACGAGAAGGAAGCTCAAGAGCTGAAGGAGAAGCTGCAAAGAACTGAAGAAGCCATCGAACAAATCGAGTTCGGTAGAATGCTGGGAGGAGAGCACGATCCAAGCAATGCCATCGTAAGCATCAATGCGGGAGCCGGAGGGACGGAGGCCCAGGATTGGGTGGAGATGCTTCTGAGGATGTACCTGCGGTGGGCGGAGAAAAGGAAGTTTGAGACAAAAATCATCGACATTCTCACAGGTGAAGAAGCGGGTCTGAAAAACGTTACTTTTATGGTCAACGGCCGCTATGCTTACGGGTATCTAAAAGCAGAGAGTGGAATTCACCGACTGGTTCGAATATCACCTTTTGATGCGGGGGCAAGGAGGCATACTTCCTTTGCTTCGGTTTTTGTGATTCCCGAAGTCTCCGATGATATTGCAGTTCAAATCGATGAAAAAGATTTGAGGGTGGATACCTTTCGGTCCAGCGGGGCGGGGGGGCAGCACGTCAACAAAACCGATTCAGCGGTTCGAATTACTCATCTTCCGACGGGTATTGTCGTTCAATGTCAAAATGAACGGTCGCAGCATAAGAATAAGGCTACTGCCTTGAAGATATTAAGGGCACGGCTTTACGAAAGGGAAATGCAGGAAAAAGAAGAGAAGCTGCAAGAACTGCACAACTCAAAAAAGGAAATTGCGTGGGGGAGCCAAATCCGTTCCTATGTGATGCACCCTTATAAAATGGTCAAAGATCACCGCACGAACAAAGTGATTCATCAAGTGGATCGGGTGATGGACGGAGAGATCGACGAATTGATCAAAGCGTACTTGCTCATGGCAGCATAAGGTGTTTAGTTCCGTAGTCTGGTAGTCGGATAGTTTAAGATTATTGGACTACAAGACTATGAGACTACGAGACTTAATGCACTAGTGGGTTGACTTTTCATGGCTGGAGAAATATTATTAGACGAACAAGCTGAAAGCAGACCTCAGGAGGAAGAACACGGACTGTTTGGAAATCTTGAGCAGAGGGTCCATCATCTCTTAGGCAAATTTCATGAACTGGTGAAAGAGAGGGACCGTCTAGCCGCGGCCCTAGATAGGGAGAGGGAGAAGGTGAACCAATTAGAGAAGAAGATGAAAATCCTCTCCCAGGATAGGGAAAGGGTGAAGACGCGGATCGATCAACTCCTTCATCGGTTTAAGAGCATCGATAGTTAATCGCTCCCGGGAAGTTGGTCAAAAAGGTCGGAGGGGATGGGAAGAGAGCGACTGGTTGAGATCAAGGTATTTGGCCAAACTTATACGGTTAAGACGGATGCAGAAGAAGACTATATTCAGGAAGTGGCCAAATATGTCAACGAAAAAATGGAGGAAATTTTAAAAAAGACGAAGAGCGTTTCCACGTTGAACGTAGCAATTTTAACGGCACTTAATATTGCAGATGACCTGTTGAAGGAAAAAGAAAAAAGAACGACTCTGCTTCGAGAGGTCGAAGCAAAATCAAGAGATTTAGTTGAGAAGATTGATATCAAAATAGGGGATTGGAATTTGAAAACCCCCTCATAACTGGCTGGTGTTTCCGTCCGGTGTTCGGTGCGGCCGGAAGATATTTCGTTGGCAACCTTAGAGAGGGAACCCTTTCCGACGCTCGCTTTAGATCACCGGCTATGGGACGTCGAGCAGGGGACTTGAGTTCAACACCGTCGTCAGAAGATGAAAGGTGTGGTGGAATAGAGAGAAGAAAGGAGTTTCATCGATCCTGACATTACCTGCCTGTCCTGCCTACCGAAGGCGTGCGAAGGCGGGGAAGAAAAGATGAGTTCGACAAGTATGATCCTGTGGAAATTGATCAAAATCCTGCTAAAATCTCGAAGGGCTTGGAGCTGGCTGGCAAAGCGGTCGGTTGTTTTCAGCAAATCGCATTGCCCCCCGTCCTGTCAGTCTGTTCCGGAAGCGGGTCTCGTCATGGAGAAGAGGAGAAGTACCGTTGGCTCTTTCCTCCAAGGGAAGGCAGGGTTTCCTAATATAAAGAAGATCAATTGGCAATCAACATCGGGGTCCCCCTCATTCTTTCTTTCCTGCTTGCAGCAGGCAGGCAAGTCGGGTTCCGTCAAACCCATCTTTTTTTCTATCCCATCTCGGTTCGCTCTTTCTCTCAGATGACGGTTTAATCTTCAATCCATTCGCGTGACTGATGCAACGCTTGAATCATAGCCGGCGGATACTGTCGTTCTCTGATGAACAAGCCATGACCGGAGGGCACGGCTCTTGCCGTGGGCCCTATACCTAGCATGGTACGGGGCGGGAAAGCTCGTGACATGAAAATAGTTATCGCTTTTCGTAACGGCACGGTGCACTATACCCTGTGCGCTACGCGATTTTCAGGATAAGGAGGTGAATAGACTATTGAAGCTATCTGTTGAGATGTATATCATCCTCGTACCTGCCATTGCCTTTCTCGGAGGGGTCATCGGATTCCTTCTGAGAAAGAGGTTCTCAGAAGCCCGGATGGTCTCTGCCAAAGAGGACGCCAAGCGGCTAATCGAAGAAGCTGAGAAGAAGGCTGAGATATTAAAAAAGGAGGCCCTCCTTCAAGCCAAAGACAAGCTGTATCAAGAAAAAGCCAATTTCGAAAAAGAGACCATGGAGAAACGTCAAGAGCTTCAGAATTTGGAAAGAAGACTCATTCAGAGAGAATCGCATTTAGACAAAAAGATAGAGCTTCTTGACACCAAAGAAACAGATATTGCCCGTCGTGAAAAGACGTTGATCCAACAGGAAAAAGCAACTCAGGAACAGGAGAAAAAGCTGACCGCCCTTCTCGAAAGGCAGCGTATCCAATTGGAGAGCATTGCGAAAATGTCTTCTGAAGAGGCCAAGCGATTGCTGATGGAGTCTATGGAGAATGAAGCGAAGCACGAATCGGCCAAAAGGATAAAAAGGATTGAAGAGGAGGCGAGGGAGCTCGCCGACAAGAAATCGAAGGAGATTATCAGTCTGGCTGTTCAACGCTATGCCGGAGAGTATGTTGCCGAGAAGACGGTTTCTGTGGTGAACCTGCCGAATGAGGAGATGAAGGGCCGGATCATCGGCCGTGAAGGTCGGAATATCCGGGCCTTTGAGGCAGCCACTGGGATCGATCTGATCATTGACGACACGCCGGAGGCCGTCATCCTGTCGGGATTTAACCCCGTCCGTAGGGAAATTGCCCGCATCGCCTTGGAGCGTCTAGTAAGCGATGGGCGCATTCATCCCGCGCGGATTGAAGAGATTGTTCAGAAGGTGGAGCAGGAAGTAGAAACCTCCATTCGTGAGGCGGGGGAACAGGCGACTTTTGACGTGGGCGTCCATGGCATGCACCCGGAGTTGATTAAACTGGTCGGACGCCTCAAATATCGGACGAGTTTTGCCCAGAATGTTTATCAGCATTCTTTGGAGGTAGCATTTCTTTGTGGAGTGATGGCCTCAGAATTGGGAGTCAATGGGAAGCAAGCCAAGAGAGCGGGTCTTCTTCATGACATCGGAAAGGCCGTTGATCATGAAGTCGAAGGCTCCCACGGAAAGATCGGAGCGGAACTAGCGAGGAAATACGGGGAATCGCCTGTTATTGTTCATGCCATCGGATCTCATCATGAAGAAGAGAAGCCGGAGTCCATCCTTGATATTCTGGTGGAAGCTGCGGATGCTCTTTCGGGGGCGAGACCAGGGGCGAGGCGAGAGATGCTTGAAACTTACGTGAAACGGTTAGAGGATTTGGAAAAGATCGCCCAATCTTTTCCGGGAGTAGAGAAATCCTATGCCATTCAGGCAGGCAGAGAAATTCGTATCATGGTCCAGCCGGAGCGAATCTCCGACGAGGAGTCTGGAATCCTCTGCAGAGACATCGCCCGTAAGATTGAAAAGGAATTGACCTATCCAGGCCAGATCAAGGTAACGGTGATCAGGGAGACGCGGGCGGTAGATGTAGCGAAATAGGGGGGAGAATGGTCTTATAGTCTTAAGGTCTCATAGTCCTGCAGCCTTTCTTATCGGCAGCGGGAAGGGATTATACGACTACTGGACTAATCGACTATGTGACTCATAGCTCCGGACTTGGAACTTTGTGTTATGAAGATTCTTTTCATCGGGGATATTGTTGGAAAAGCGGGTCGGCAAGCCATCGATAGCGTTTTAGAGAAAGTCATTGCCGACTACAAAATTGATTTTACGATTGCCAACGGAGAAAATGCAGCGGGCGGAATGGGGATTACCCCTCCGATTGCGATCGAGATCCTGAATCAAGGGGTAGATGTCCTTACTTCCGGAAACCATATCTGGGCAAAGAAAGAAATCTTTCCTTTTTTGGATGAGGAACTCCGAATCTTAAGACCTGCCAATTATCCACCAAAGGTTCCGGGTAGAGGAAGTGGTCTCTTTCATTCTGCCCGTGGGCAAGGGGTGGGAGTCCTAAATTTGGAAGGCAGGGTTTTCATGAAGAATCTGGACTGTCCGTTCCGGGTCGGAGAAAGGGAAGTTGAGACATTGAGCAGTGAGACCAAAATCATTCTTGTCGATTTTCATGCGGAGGCCACTTCAGAGAAAATGGCGATGGGCTGGTTTTTGGATGGTAAAGTGAGTGCCGTCCTGGGGACCCATACCCATGTTCAGACGAGTGACGAGAGAATACTAGATGGGGGAACGGCCTACATCACCGATGTCGGCATGACAGGTCCCTTAGCCTCTGTTATCGGAATACGTAAAGAGGTTGCCCTTGAGCGTTTGTTAACCCAGATCCCATGGAAATTTGACGTGGCCTCGGAGGGGATTGAACTTCAAGGGGTCGTCATTGATGTTGACCCCCAGACAGGGAGATCCAAGGATATTCAAACGATCAAGGTGCCTCTGCAGCAGTATTGAGGATTGTGAAATTCTGGAATTATTCCGTAAAATCAGGAGCTTTCTGTCATGAAACGTGTGAAACATGAAAAGACGGTTTACGATGTCTTTCAAGAAAGGGGGTTTATTGAAAAAGTCACTGATGAGGCAAATGTCTCCGAGATATTGAAGGAAAAGGTCACCTGTTATATTGGCTTCGATCCTACCGCTTCGAGTTTTCACGTAGGGAATCTGGTACCGATTATGGCGCTGGCCCATATGCAAAGGCATGGACATCGTCCAATCGCATTGGTGGGCGGCGGGACAGGATTGGTCGGAGACCCAAGCGGTAAAGACGAGATGCGCCAGATCCTGACGTATGAAGAAATTAATAAGAATGCGGAGATGCAAAAAAAGCAATTTGCCCGGTTCCTGGATTTTTCGGAAGGCCGTGCCCTTCTCTTGAATAATGCCGATTGGCTGACGAAACTCAACTACATCGATTTTCTCCGAGATATCGGCGTCCATTTTAGCGTCAATCGCATGCTTGCGGCGGAGTCGGTGAAAATTCGTTTGGAGACAGGGCTTTCCTTCCTTGAGTTTAACTATCAACTCCTTCAAGCATACGATTTCTGGTACCAGTTCAAGCATTACAACTGTCTGATGCAAATGGGAGGCAGTGACCAGTGGGGAAACATCGTGGCCGGGATCGATCTCATCCGGCGACTCGACGGAAAGCAGGCCTATGGAATCACTTTTCCGTTGATCATGACCGCGGATGGTAAAAAAATGGGAAAGACCGAAAGAGGAGCTGTTTGGTTGGATCCGCAGCGGACTTCTCCTTACGAATATTATCAGTTTTGGATCAATACCGATGATCGAGATGTCGAGAGATTTTTGGCTCTCTTCACCTTTCTTCCCATGGAGGAGATTCGGGGGAAATATGGGAAGCTGGTAGGGGCTGATCTTAGGGGAGCTAAAGAAGAATTAGCCTTTAGAGCGACCGAAATTGTACACGGGAAGGAGGAGGCCGAAAAGGCTAGAAACGCCTCAAGAAGACTATTTATCAGGATAAATGCCACAGAATCCCCCGATACGGCGCACTTTGAACTACACCAAGAAGACTCGATTCCAACCACCTTTATAGACAAAGAGAAGTTCATTGAAGGAATTCCAGCATTTAAGTTGTTTGAAACAACAACTCTTTGTGCTTCTGGCTCTGAGGCAAGAAGATTAATCGAGCAGGGCGGGGCATATATAAATGACAAGAAGGTCAAAAAATTCGATGAAATCATTAATTTGGAATATGTGACCCGGGAAGCGAAAACAGTGATGTTGAGAGCGGGGAAAAAGAAATACCATCGGATCAAGATGCTTGACAAAAAGTAGAATGATTTGCTAATATGTTTTTTGCGGCGACCCAAAAAGCTTGTCAAATAAATTTTACCTCTTGACAAGACAAAAAAACCGTATTATTCTGTTAAAATTGACAAGATATGCTCTTTGACAAAAGAATAGGGGTTACTGTTTCTGGGTCTCTATAGTTTTTTCCTTTAAAAGGATCATTTTCAGATAAAAATTGGAGAGTTTGATCCTGGCTCAGAACGAACGCTGGC
>JAPVTA010000060.1:0-1909 GCA_047519465.1 Thermodesulfobacteriota bacterium
AACGTCGTCTTCCCATGATCCACATGACCAATCGTCCCGATGTTCACATGCGGCTTGGTCCTCTCAAATTTCGGCTTCGACATCGCTCCATCCCTCCCTATTATCTTTCGAAAAGATTCTCGAACCCCGTTTCGTTGGAGCCCACGATCGGATTTGAACCGATGGCCTCTTCCTTACCAAGGAAGTGCTCCACCGACTGAGCTACGTGGGCCAAAAGTGAACTCCGTTAGAAATTTTAGTGGTCCACTAAACCCCGCCGGAATTATTCAGTACGCAACCCCGCTGTAGAAGGACGGGGCATTATTTCTAACGGGGTAAAGAAAAAAACCCATCAATCAATCAAGACAGGCTGGCCGACCTATCAGAAGATAAATCAGCAATAGCACGTATCACAATGGAGCGGGAAACGGGGATCGAACCCGCGACCCTCAGCTTGGAAGGCTGATGCTCTGCCAACTGAGCTACTCCCGCATTTCAATAGGTGAAACCACTTCCGTCAATACTTAAAACGCAATCACCAAGTTTTCTCTTTGCCCCAGTTGAATATAAGTCTTCCGCCGACAATCAAAGTCTCTACCTGTTCTGTCCGATAGAGGTAGGTCGTAAGCCGTGCTTATGGCGTTCACCTGGTGGAGAGGGGAGGATGTGCTCGATTCGCTTCGCTCTCTCCGCCTCCCCCGACTTTGTCGGGGTCGCCGAACCTCATTCCCCTCCTCCTGTCGGGGAAAGGTTCTCATCCTCCATCCAACCTCATCTCTCAATAATAAACCTGGTGGAGAGGGGAGGATTCGAACCTCCGAAGGCATCGCCAACAGATTTACAGTCTGTCCCCTTTGGCCGCTCGGGAACCTCTCCGACTCTAAATCCTCATTTTCCTGATTGAACATTTCCTCCCGGTATAGAAAAGACTGGAAAATCAATGAGTTACATTAGTGGAATAAGGATCAAAAAGGATTTAACTTATAATTATTAACAAAATAACGTCTTTTTGTCAAGAAATTTCTTAAGAAATTAAATAATCCCTTGCCTCCTCGCTCGTCATCATTATACTATTGTGCCAGCCTCATTCTAAATCTGAACGGAGCTGCCCGGCCACTCCGCCTCAAGACGGAAGAGACGCGCCAGGGCAGTTCCACAGAATTCACGGCGTTTGGTATTTCGAATGGGCTTGCCGGGACACGTCGTGCCCCTTTGCCCTCGTACCTGCCTACTAGCCCCGGTCCCGCATAATTAATAGACCGATGGCGGGGCAGGCGCGCAAGTCAGGGTTTGCTGGGCACATGCCGGCCAATAAAGGGGGTATTCGTTCTGAAGAAATTGGGGGTATTCCTCTTGATTGTTTCAGCGCCCGCGTCCCTTTCTCTTTTTTATCCAACTTCAATCCCCTCCCAAGAATCTTTACATGAAAAGATTGTCCTTAAGGGATTCGATGGGAGCCCGCTCACCTTCGAAAGTAAAACACCTTACAGCCCTAAAAAAACCTGCGGGGGTTGCCACAATTATGATCAAATCACAAACGGTTACCATTTCCAGCAGGGCCGGACAGACGGAACGGGTAAAATCGTCATCAATGATACTTTCGACCCTAAGTATCCTTGGAGCTTATCATCGGGAATGTATGGGAAATATCTGGTTGCCTCTATGGGTTCATCACAATTGGCTAAAAAAATCAATCAACACCCGTCCGAAATTGACAAATCCTCTTTTTATTTTGTTCAGGATTGCGGAGGCTGCCACCCAGGAGGGGGATGGAGTGAGTTTGATCGGAAGGGAAACCTTTACTATGACGAGGAGGGTAAAAAGTTCGGTTATGAAGTGTCTGGCGATAATGCCTTGCTGGATGGGGACTATACTCAATTCAGTAATGGAAACCCCAACAGTGGAGCTCCCTGGGATCAAAGCGGTGTGA
>JAPVTA010000061.1:0-4351 GCA_047519465.1 Thermodesulfobacteriota bacterium
GGGGGTTACGGTTTATTTTCTGAGCAACCATGAAAAACTTTCTTAGAGCCCTTTCATTTCTTACCATACTGCCTGTTGGGCAAGATCGGCTTTCCGAGGAGAAGGAATTAGCTCGCTCGATGGCCTTCTTTCCTTTGGTCGGCCTTGTGATCGGTCTCATTCTCTCTGCGGGCTATTATCTCTTCTCTCTTTTCCTCCCCAAGTCCATCACCCTCTGGTCGACAGTAGGACTTCTTGCCCTCTTGACGAGAGGTCTCCATTTGGACGGGTTTGCTGATACCCTGGATGGTCTGGCCTCAGGGGGGGCAAAGGAAAGGATTCTTGAAGTGATGAGGGATAGCCGCATCGGCGCCTTTGGAGTGATCGGCCTCATCTTCCTCATTGGCGGCAAATATCTGGCTCTGGATCAAATCTCGAAGGTATCCATTCCCTACTCGCTTATATTGATGGCTGTGATGGGAAGAAATTGTATGGTTTTGGTCTGTTTCCGATCCCCTTATGCAAGGCCCGGTCAAGGGTTAGCGAAACCCTTCGCTGAAAACCTTGGATACCGTGAAATGGCTCTGTCCTCGGCCACGGCTTTGGGAATCGCTTTGCAGGCCACAGGTGTTTTAGGTATCCTGGTCTTCTTAGGAACAGGCCTCTTCAGCCTCGGGTATCGGTTTTTTTTCATCAAGAAGCTGGGGGGAGTGACGGGCGATGTTTTAGGAGGAGCAAATGAATTGTCAGAACTTCTTTGCCTCATCGTCTTGGTTATTCTTGAACCAGTCCAGCTGTAGATTTGAGAGGGAGAAGATGGAAAAGATCCACCGAACCATTGCCGGCATTAGACCTTTGGACGAAAAGGCCATGGCAGAGGCCAGAATGAGACAGGATAGCTTGACAAAGCCTCAAGGCTCGTTGGGTCAGCTTGAGACCCTTTCCATCCAGGTGGCAGGGATTAAGGGAAATCCAAGGCCCCGAATCGTCCACAAGGTAATCTTCACACTGGCCGGTGATCACGGGGTGACGAAGGAAGGCGTGAGCGCTTATCCCTCTGAAGTCACTCCCCAGATGGTCTACAACTTCCTTCGAGGGGGTGCCGGGATTAATGTTCTGGCCCGCCATATAGAGGCCAGGGTTGTCGTAGCAGACCTGGGAGTTGCCTCCGTTCTTGAACGGCATCCCGATCTCAGAGACAAGAAGGTGGCCATGGGGACTCAGAATATGGCTAAAGGATCTGCCATGAGCCGGGAGGAAGCCATTCGCTCTATTGAAGCAGGGATTGAGTTGGTGGATGAAGAGGTAGCCAGAGGGGTTGATATATTGGGAACGGGCGATATGGGAATAGGAAACACGACTGCCTCCAGCGCTATCACCGCTGCTATAACGGGTGCGGATGTCGACACCGTGACGGGAAGAGGCACCGGTCTCGACGATGACGCATGGCAGCGAAAAGCGAAGATCGTTGAAAGAGCCCTGAACATCAACCGACCGGATCCAAAGGATGCGATCGATGTCCTATCCAAGGTTGGAGGATTTGAGATCGGGGGAATTGCCGGAGTGATCTTGGCCGGAGTTAGATACCGAGTCCCTGTGGTCATCGATGGCTTCATCTCCGGCGCAGCCGCTTTGATTGCGGCAACGCTTTCGCCCGAGGTCAAGCCATACCTCATCGCCTCCCATCAGTCGGCTGAGCAAGGGCATCGGGTCCTATTAGAGTATCTTGGCCTGAAGCCCCTGCTGAACTTAGATCTGAGGTTGGGCGAAGGAACCGGCGCCGCCCTGGGGATCTTTTTGGTTGAGACCAGTCTGAAGATCCTCGATGAAATGGCTACGTTTGGAGAAGCCGGCGTGTCCGAAAAAGCATGATCAGAAAATCGTTTCTCTTGACCCTCGTATTATCCCTCCTTCTCCAACTCCCCGCGCAAGGGCAGGATGGGCTCTTCACGGACGAGATTGGAAGAAGACTAAGAATTCCTAATCCTCCGAAACGGATTGTATCGATGGCCCCGAGCATCACCGAGATCCTCTTCACCCTGGGGCTTCGTGAGGAAATCGTAGGGGTGACAGACTTTTGTGATTATCCCGAAGCCGTCTCGACCAAACAGAGGATCGGAGGTTTTGTGAATCCCAGTATTGAGAAGATTGTGTCGTTGAAACCGGATTTGATCTTTGGAATTAGAGACGGCAATCGAATGGACACCGTTCACAGGCTGAGCGACCTTGGTTTCTCGGTCTATGTGGTTGATCCAACGGGTTTTGACGGAGTCGTTAAGACAACGGAGAATATTGGAGAGGTTGTTCGTAGGCGGGAAAAATCAACAGAAATCGTACGGAAGATAACAAAGAAGAAGGAGATCATCGTCAGACTCACCCAATCTCTTCCTAAGCCAAGGGTTTTCTTCCAGCTCGGCTTTTCTCCTATCGTCACCGTAGGAAGGGGCACACTCGGAGATGATCTCGTCCGCCTTGCAGGGGGGAGGAGTATCTCAGAGAATGAGTCGGGAAGCTATCCTGTCTATGGCGTCGAGACGATCCTATCGAAGGCGCCGGAGGTCATCATCCTGAGTTCCATGGACGCCAAGAGGGATTATTTGAATCTGATGAAGATGTGGCGGTCTTGGAAAGAACTCCCCGCTGTGAAAATGAATGCGATCTATGTGGTCGACTCGAACTTAGTCGATCGCCCGACCCCCAGAGTGGTCGAAGGATTGGAAGCAATGGCCGGGATGATCCACCCGGAAGCGTGGCGGGAGAAAAGATGAAATCGTTGATGATCCAAGGGACGGGTTCCTATGTTGGAAAAAGCCTGATCGTAGCCGGGCTCTGTCGGATCTTTAAAAAAGATGGATTCAATGTCGTTCCGTTCAAATCCCAGAACATGTCTTTGAACTCCTTTGTGACCAGGGGAGGAGGGGAGATGGGAAGAGCCCAGGTGGTCCAGGCAGAGGCAGCGGGCATCGAGCCCCATGTGGATATGAATCCAATCCTGATCAAGCCCAATACGGATATCGGCGCCCAGATCATCATCCATGGAAAAGTCTACGGAAACATGTCTGCCAACCGGTATCATCAATTTAAGATAAAAGCTTTAGGGGCTGTCAAAGAAAGTTTTTATCGTCTGAAAGAGAGATTCGAACTCATGGTCATTGAAGGGGCTGGGAGCCCTGCAGAGATCAATCTAAGGAAGAATGATATCGTCAATATGGGAATGGCGGAGATTGCAGATTGTCCTGTTATTTTGGTGGGCGATATTGACAAGGGAGGGGTCTTCGCCTCTCTCATTGGGACCCTCGAACTCCTGAGCAAAGAAGAAAAAAAGAGAATCAAGGGTTTTATCATCAATAAGTTTCGCGGGGACATACGATTATTAGAGCCGGGGCTGGATTTTCTTGAGAAAAAGACGGGATTGCCCGTCATCGGTGTTATCCCCTACTTCAAAGATCTCTATTTGCAGGAGGAGGATGGAGTCTCGGTAGAAAAGGTTGGATTGAGTCCAAAGAAAGGAGAGATTAAAATTGCAGTCCTGTTTCTTCCGCACATCTCAAATTTTACAGATTTTGACGCCTTGGAGAAAGAACCGGCAGTGGAGTTCCGCTATATCAGGCCCGGGAACCCAATCCCAGCTTCTGATTTAATCATCATTCCAGGAAGTAAGAATACGATAGGTGACCTCGTCTATCTCAGAAAATCCGAGTATGACAAAGCGATCCTCGAACATCGTCGAAGGGGTGGTTTTGTAATAGGAATATGTGGAGGATATCAAATGTTGGGCCGGTTGATTTCTGATCCTTTCAAGGTCGAGACAAATCGAAAGAGCATCGTCGGTCTGGGTCTGCTCAATGTTGAAACGACCATTGAACAGGAAAAAGTGACTTCTCAGGTGGAAGCAAGACTGTTTCAAAAAGACCTTCTCCCGTGGAAAACTGGGAAAATTTCAGGATATGAGATCCACATGGGGAGAACGGATATGAAGAACACCTCCCCGCTCTTCACGATTGTTAAAAAGGAAGACCAGAATGTTTGCATCGAAGATGGGGCTATCTCTAAAGATGGAAGGGTATGGGGAACCTATATTCATGGGATCTTTGATAATGACGAATTCCGAAGAGGGTTCATGAGTCACCTAAGGAAAAGAAAGGGATTGCGCCCTTTGAGCAAAAGCGATATCCTATATTATCACCGAATGAAGAGGGAAGGGTTTAACAACTTGGAAAGGGGGCTAAGGGAGAACCTTGATATGGATTTCATTTATGGGATCCTGAAACTGATGCCCCAAAAACCTGCAAGTAACTCTTGACACATGAAAGGAGGTTGTAATATAAAATTTCTAAATTACTCACGATGCCGGGTTAGCTCAGTCGGTAGA
>JAPVTA010000062.1:0-2289 GCA_047519465.1 Thermodesulfobacteriota bacterium
AGCGTAGCCGACAAGGTCATCGTGATGAACTTTGGTGAAAAGCTTGCCGAGGGGATACCCGAACAGGTCATGCAAGATGAGAAGGTCAGACGAGCTTATCTCGGGGAGGAGATAAAATTGTGAGTGCCATCCTTGAGATCGGAAATCTGATGTTATTTTATGAAAACGCACTGGCGATCAATAACGTAAGCATGACGGTGAACGAGGGCCTCATCGTTGGAATTTTTGGGTCTAACAGTGCTGGTAAATCCTCTCTCATGCTATGTATTTCAGGGATCATCTTGGACGTGGCAAAAAAGGAGAAGATGAAAGGGGGAGAAAGGATCACCTTAACGGGTGAAATCAAATTTAAAGAAGAAGATATTCTGAGAGTTGAACCAAGCGAAAGAGCGAGGAAAGGCATTATCCTCTGTCCGGAACGGCGCCTTATTTTCCCTGAAAGCACCACACTTGAAAATTTGAGGATGGGGGCCTATTTAGCAACGAAAGATCAAACAAAAAAGACACTGGAATATGTACTTAATCTCTTTCCCGAGCTGGAGACACTGAAGAGGAGGGCAGGAGGGTTTTTGAGCGGCGGTGAACAACAAATGCTGGCCATCGGTCGGGCGCTGATGGCCCAGCCCAAACTCTTGCTCCTGGATGAACCCTTGCTGGGTTTAGCTCCGAGCATTGAGATCAGGCTTGCCCGGGCCGTCAAAACCATCAATAGTGAAACAGGGATCACGATTGTGGTCTCTGAACAATATGCCCGGCCCGTCCTGCCGATTGTGGATTACGCCTACGTTCTGGAAAATGGAGGATTGGTGGCTGAGGGAACGGGTGGCGAACTCTTGGAAAACCCAGATGTGAAAGAAGCCTATTTTGGACTGTGAATCTTCGGTATGAATTTCTCGATCTCAAACCTTCCAAACCATTTCGCCGCAGATCAGTTTTTTATTCGATATTCCCATATCCCTCCATCTCCTTTAGCATCTTTTGGATGACTGGTTTTATTTCAGGCAGTCTTTGTTCGATAACTTGCCAGACGATCGAATAGTCGATGCCAAAATAGAAGTGAGCAATTTTGTCTCTCATTCCTGCCATATCAGTCCAAGGCAATTCTCTATACTTTTGTCTAATCTGTCTTGGGATATTCTTGGCGGCTTCCCCTATTATCTCGAGCTTTCTTACAACCGCACTTTTCGTCTTATCATCTTCCATAAATTTCTCAAAGTCCATATTCCCTATGAATTCGCTGATCTTTTCCATGCTGTCTAATATATCTCTAACGAAAAGCTTATGATCTCGCTTCATATATATACCACCTCGCCTAAAATTGTATTCCTTAATTCCGGCCGAATGGCTTTTTTGCTTACAAGATCAACCTTCTTCTTTAAAAGCCTTGAAAGATATCTTTCCAGATTGATGAATTTGAGCAGGTCTGGAACTTTCTCAAAATCCACAAGGATGTCTATATCGCTCCGTTTCTTTTGCTCGCCTCGAACAATAGAGCCAAAAACTCCGATTTCCACCACCGAATATTTTCTATACAGGTCTTCCTTATGGGCCTTTAATATTTCATTGATACCTTTTAAAGAGTTCATCTTCTGCTCCTTTCCAAACCCAAAAGCAGGCTGTCTCGCTCTCTTTTAACTCATTTATGTTACCATTTTAAGATCCCAAACCATTATTTGGCTTCCAATTTATCCCACGCCTCTAAAACCAAGCGGCGGGTGCGGTATTCGCCGTACGCGGAAGGTTTCGCCGGGGATTTGAAATTTTTTGGATCAACAGAAGTTCCTCCTCATCCACAATCTCTGTACATTCTCATTGCTGGATTATAAATTCACCTTTGTCCCCATAGCCCAAAAAGACTTTAAGATGCCCGTTTTTTTTGAGCAGTTCCAATTTTCGTTGCAAAGATGAATCGAAAGAGATTTTACCTTTATCCACAAGATAGAGAAAATAAGCCTTGCTTGCTTTCAGTTTCCTTGTGGGCTTATATGGATAGTAAATTCCCTTTCGTAGCGCTTCCAGATGATCCAAATCTTTGTTTATTCCAATCGAGTTAGTGTGATAGTCATAATGTTTGAGCTCAATCACGGCGAGCAAATCGATCGGGGTCTCCTTTTTCTCATCCAGAATGACTACAGCAAGGTCAACACGAGGGTTTTTCTTGCCTTTACCCTTCGTTGTGCTTGAGAACGGCATCTCCGAATATATAAATGGTTTCGTTTTCTTGGTCTTCGGGCTTTCGATTGCTTTCCTTAGATGAAAGTAAACCGTTGAATGCAAATTGGATTCCTC
>JAPVTA010000063.1:0-67302 GCA_047519465.1 Thermodesulfobacteriota bacterium
GGTCTTATGGGCTCTTCTGTCTTCGGGGTGTAGGGACACCATGGATCTTCTTCCATATAGTCCTTGTAAATGGCAAACGCCCTGGCCCTGCAGCCCCCGCATAGTAGCCTGAATTCACATAACCCACATTTACCCTTCAACGATGCGCTTCTCAAGAGAGCAAACTCATCAGATTCTGCCCAAATGTCCTTAAAGCTATCCCTTTTTATATTCCCCACCGGCAATGGCATATAAGGACATGGCGTCACATTGCCTTCAGGGGTGATCCTGCAGTAATGCAAACCAGCCAGACACCGTCCTGCATCCATCTTTAGCAAAGTTGAGTTGGGATCCATCTGATAAAGAATCCTTCTGAAGGTAGGAGTACATCTTGTCCTGATCATCATCCCATCATATATTCCCTGCCACTCCGCAAGAAGTGAAAGAATCTTCTCGTAATGCTCCGGAGTAATGTCGGTGAGTTCTTCACCCCTTCCCGTACATATCAAGAAAAAAGGACTGAAGACCTTTGCCCCAAGAGTTTGGCAATATTTTATTAACCCGGATAGTTCACCATAGTTCTTTTGAGTAACGGTAGTATTAATCTGAACGGCCAATCCTTTGCTCCTGCAAATACGAGCCGCCTTTATCGCCCCCTCCCAAGCGCCGTCTCGGGATCGAATCGCATCGTGAACTCCCGGATCATGGGAGTCTAAACTTATGCTCACCCCGGAAACGCCACTCTGTCTTAACCGGAGGGCAATTTCAGCATCGATCAGGAGGCCATTAGTACCCAAGACGACCATCATCCCTTTCCCCGATGCATGCTCAGCCAACTCAAAGATATCCTTTCTTAAAATGGGTTCTCCGCCTGAAAGGACCAGCAACGCCTCAGGATTAACAAGGGCGATTTGATCTATAACTCGTAACGCCTCTGCCGTACTCAATTCGTAGGAAGAATCGATCTCAATATTCTTTTGGATTTGCTGGGCTGGAAGATAGCAATGGGGGCAGAGGAGATTACATCTTCGAGTGATATTCCAAGAGACGATGTATAAGTCGTATTCCATATGAAAGGTATTCTACGAGCTATGAGTCAAAAGGACGTTGCAGGGTGCGAAGCGAAGGAGGTTCTCCGCAGTATTACCTATATCCTGTTCCTGTACCTGGTGTGCACCAAATCGACTGATGACCAACAGGGAAGGCGGGTCGGATTCCAGATATCTACATACCTCATCGTAAGCCTTCCCTGCCAAGAGGGCAGTTTTTACCTCGATTCCTTCCCTGATTCCCATTTCTACGGCCTCTTCCAGATATCCCTGATATATCTTAGCCAAACCGTCGTCTATGATCTCATCATGAAGCTTTTCCTGTTCCTGAAACTTAAACATTTTTCCCTCTGCCTCACAAAGAACACTCGCAAGAGCTTTAAATGCTTTACGATGGAAGTAGGGGTCATAAACGGAGACGACTTCGATTTTCGGATGAAACAGCTTACCAAGAGCCAGGGCCTTACGAAAGGCCGATAACGAAAGGTCGCTTCCATCGATAGCCACGACTATCCTCTCATTGATGGACCTGCTATTTTTCACCACCAGCACATCTGTGCTCACCTTTCTAACCACTCTTTCGCATACACTCCCGATGAGGCTTCCATTCACAGCACCCAGCCCAAGGATGCCTATAATGACAAGGTCATAATGGTCGCTTCGTATCTCTTTGACGATTTCGAGCCAATTCTTGCCCTCCATGAGTCTGCGCTTGCATGGTATATCTGCTTCGGTACATTTCTTCTCGAAGAAATCCAGGTAGGCATTAGAAATCAATCGCAATCCATCTTCGATCAGGGAATTGTGAACCATCCTTGATTTCATAAGCCTCTCTTCTTCTTGATAGTGTTCTGGAAGCCCTATCTCCATATCCTTGAATCTTCGATCGTGCAAACATGCGCTAAATACATGGCTCGCGACTAATTGAGAGCCATCCCTTTCAGCAATGGATACTCCTATATCTGTGCAGTAGTTGGAATACTTCGAGTTATCAATAGGAATAAGTATCTTTTTATACATACCGATTTAATCAGGAACTATCTCTTTTTTCTTAATTTCCTACGTAATGTTAAACCGGCGCCAAGGGTTGCCAAGAATCCTAACGGCGGGAGAACAAATACCCTTAAAGGAGTCGGTGGCTCCAGCATCAAGAAATACCATGCAGATATTGCGCCCTTGTTATCCTGCTCATGATTTTGCCCGTCATAAAGAGTGACTGCAAAGGGGATAAACGTTCCAATCTCAAAGACAGGCTCATCCTGATCTCCGGTATTTAGAAGTCTCCTGAATATTACTCTGTATTGACCATCCTTATAGGTGGCAATAACCTTAACGTCCTGTTTTTCTTGCTGGGTCACATCCGCCAGACCCTTTGCATTGAGTTCAACTCCAAGATTGTCCGATGCTTTCCATAACCAAATATTTACAGCCAGTTTTTTATCTCCCATAAAAAAATAAGGTTTTTCAGGGCCTCCGGCGATCTTAGAGGAAAACTGCACACGTGCTGCGTCTGGAGGCAATCCATCATCCCCTCTATTGGCCTTTTTATCATTCCATTCCAGCATCAGTGCCATTTCAGAATTTGTATAAGCGCTCCTTACCCGTACATTCGTGATCATCGTCGTGAAATCCCGGGGATCAAAAATTATCTGTCCGGCCATGGGTATGTCGAGGTAAGCCACACTTTCCCATAGACCGTCTTCGGTGGAGGAAGGGATCGCATTCACTCTTTTTCCTCGTAAAGCGATTTCAAGTTTCCTTTTTAGCTGTTGAGATTTTACAAAATACGCCAGTGCCCATCTCTGTTCATCCGAAAGGGTGTCCCCATAGGAAGTCATGGGTGTGCCGTCGATGCCTGCGGTAATGGTGATGAATATGTCGCGTACATCTGAACCATTCCTATATTCCCAGGGACTTGTCTGATCGGTTGGAAATGCCTTGTAGCCCCAATCGTCTTTGAATTTTTCCTGCCAGCCTTTTTGTCCATCTCCCCGGCCAGCGTTGCCATGGCATTCCCAGCACTTAGCGGTTTCATATAACTTTCGGCCCTGTTCGATCAGTTTATCCTTGGCCCCGGGTTGCTTGCCTATCTTAACGGGGTTTCCCTTGGTTGCAAAGGTCTCAGGGGAGAATTTTTTGAGGTAATCCACTAACGCTCTCACCTCATCATCACTAAACCGTTCCCAGGACGGCATCGAGGTACCCGGATTACCTTTCCTTATTGACCGGACGATATCTCCGTCAGTCGGCGGATCCCCTGACAGAGTCGAACGAAATTTATAAGTCCCTTTCGTAAAATCCCTCGGTTTTGGAAAAACGAGATCGGCCGCATAGCCTTTCCCATCCCCCTTGTATCCGTGGCACTGGGCGCACCACTTATCGTAAAGCAAGTTTCCCTTATCTTCGGGAAACGCACTCAAGGGGAACAAAAAAGTTAAAACAAGGGCGACAAGAAACCCGACTGTAAAATTGTCCCTACTCATACTTATTCCCATGTCCTGGGTTTATTGCCAGAGTAATCATAAATAAAAAGGATGCTCTTCCATATCTGATCTTCTGTCAAAAAGTCTTCAAATGCCGGCATTGATGAATCCCAGGGCAGGGAGCCAGCCGGAAGGTTTGTCCATCCTTTGGCTATCCGCCAGAATACATAAGACTCGGGCAACTGGGCAATCGTATCCTTTCCTCTGAACGGATTTGGAGGAGGATTGAAAGGGAGGGCAAAATTCCCCTTGCCATCAAGGTCATCGCCGTGACAGAAAAAACAGTTTTTATAATATATTTCCTTGCCCTCCTCGATGTATTTAGAAAGGTTGGCGGTATCTTTCCGCAGCGGGTTTTCCAGTCCTAAGACCCTGATAGTTTTACCCTTGAAGTCGATCTCCATCGGAGGCTCGGGGTGCCTGATCCTTGCGGAAAATGGAGGTTCAAAACTTGGTTTTACCTTTACATAGACCGCATAACCAACCATCAAAGGGATGAGGATGAATACAATCGCCCTTAAGGTCCCTTTGTCCTCGTCTGCAAGAACTGCTCTGACCGGCTCGACGAATGCACGAAGCGTCTCGTCATGAATGGAGAAGTAGATGAGAAAGGCAAAGACCGACATGGCCATGAACATGGTGATAGACTGTTCCGGCAGCGGAGGCATCACAAGGGCCGCGCTCTTCAACCCTCCGTAGATCGCCGCCAGGATACCGATAAAGTTGAAGAAAGGGGATTTTTTGCGGGCCGAGACTATCGAGAGAACGATCCCCAGTAAAGCGATTTCTGGATAGATGAATTTCACAAGGAATGGCATATTATTTCTTTCTGGGCTCCGGTATTTCTTTCTTCAGGATGGTCAGGGAGCCAGGATAGGATACAGTTACCTTCCCTCCCTTGCTCTGCAGATAAGCCACCACGGCCACTATTTCCCCTTCATTCAAGGAGGTCGGGGGCCCATTCACCGGGTCCATGATATCGTCAAAGCCCTTCACCACATATTTTGAGGGGTTTACCAAAGCTTCAAAAGCATGTTCTTCAGGTGTGATTCCCCTCTCCTTTGCCTCCTTCTCAATTTCCATACCAATATTAGCCATAGCGGGAGCCCTCATGCCAGCTTCAGCTTGCATGGGATGACATACCATACACTCCCCCTTCCCAAAAACAATCTTCTCGCCAACCTGAATCAGTTCTTCTTGCGAAATGCCCTCTTCTATCTTAGTGACCTTCCGGGGCCGAGATTCAGATTGAGGCAAAAAGTAAAGACCTATGTATACAAAAAAGAGATTCAGACCTATGACGATTACGGCCAGCTTTAGGAGACCTGCCTTCATTTCCCTCACCTCATCTCTCCAGCCACCTTCTCCAGCTTCATCGTACTCCAGAAAATGAAGGCGATCAGCAAGAAGAAAAGTAAAGTGACAATAGTAATGATGATGGAGGCCACTCCGTGTGCAGGAAGATAGGCATCAGGGCTCGTGTTTTCCATGATCCCATAAATATGCCAGTTCTGTCTGGCACCGGCCCTCATGTAACCCAGCATCCCCATAAGCCACGTAAAGGTTACGGTGATGGCGATAAGGGCATACTGTGACCTCTCCGGCATTTTCCCCCACTGTGGCTCACCGATGATGCGAGCACTTTTATACATAAAATGGTCCAAAAGATACAAGCCGACCACGGAGAGGAAGAAGATGCTAAATTGAATCGGTGAAAGCACCTTCACCCTTACTCCCGAAGAAACGAAATAGCTGTAAACACCCAGGACAAGTATCGCGATGGTTGACGCTGCTAAGATAAACAGCCTTGTCGTCTGCCCTTTCTTTGCCCAGGGTACAGTCGGTTCCTTGTTACTCATCCTGAATATAGCAAAACTTAAGAAGGTAGCAAGATACGCGATGATGACGGCTGTATTCTTGGATGCCATGATACCCAATTTACCGAGGACTGGGTGATAGGCTCCTGTCCTCCTCGCCTCTTCAAGACTCAGGGCCATACTATGGGGGGTAAGCCAGACTGCATAGCCAAGAAGAAGAACGATAAACAAAAATTTTACATATCCGAAGTACCGTTCACCTCCCGGCATTTTATGGAGAGATATCCAGAGGTAGTAGTTGATAAAGAACAGGATGGCCCCGATCAGGATGGCCTGCATCACCCACAGCCATGCAAAAAATCCGCCCATCAGCTGGATCCCCATCTGCTCGTTGAAGGAGTATATTTCCACACCGAGAAGGTAACCCACCCCAGGAAGGAGCAGGGAAGCTCCGATAGATATAATCGCGGAGGTATAGCCCATCCAGTCATAATATGCTTTTTCTTCCTCGGTCCTTGCGGCCATAAACCTAAAAGCAGAATAGGCGGCAGCAATTCCGGCCCCGAACACAACATTGGCAACAAATCGATGCAAGGAAAGGGGAATCCACATGTATGTGTGTATGGCTCTCCACCTGCTCACCAGTTCACCGGCCTCATTCACACCGCCTGGAGTAGTCATGAACCCAACCCACGCGCTGGTTATGAGCAAAAGTAAGATCCCTAAAATATTTAGAAGCACTCCAATTCCTACATGGATGCCTTTTTTATTCTTCATCCGGCCCCAAGAATAAAAGTAGTAATAACAGACGAACACCTCACCATAGATCGCCATAATGTATAACCACCACGTAGGCCCCAGTATTTTCATCATATGGTCTATAAATTTCGGATACAACAGGGGTAAGCTCACCAGGAAGATCGCACCCATGATGGCTGTCAGCGTATAGGCGAGAGTGAAGAGCTTGGTGAAATCATAGGCAATCCTGTCGAGTCTTTCATCGGATCTTCTCCATCCGAGAAACTCCATAACCACGGCAAATATTGGAACCCCCAAAACAAAGGCAGCAAAGTTCAGATGTAACTGAGCGATCACCCATATCCAGACCCTGCTGCCGATTAAAGGAAAAAACCTGTATCCATCTTCGGTCGGTACGGGTAGGATCCTTTTAAGAATCAGAAGGAGTATAAACCCTGCTCCAAGGATTGCCGTTATTTTGATAAGACCCTTGCTGATACCTCCTTTTATACTGGCCCCGACCACAATTTTACCTCCTTAATCCTCTCAAAAACTTCCGATTTCGCATGACAAGATTTTCTTATACATCAGAGATGTCCCAGGGACGAATACATCCCTGGGACTGTCGAAATTCTAAAAAGCAAGGTCGACTACAACTCTAAATACTTTGTCGGTTTGACTTGTCTGGTCACCTGCGAATCTAGTCCTTGTATGTGCATACTGAAGAGCCACCTTTGTATTCAACCAAGGCAGGAAATTAAAAGAGACAATCCATTGATTGACCCCCTTGTCATCGCCGGTGATATCCAAAGCGTCAACCCTCCTGTTGTTTAAAAAGTTGTAAGCCGCAACCAACCCAAACATTCTTTGGTAGAAGTAACTCGCTTCAATATGAAAACCATCAAATCTTCTTACCTCGTCACCTCCAAAAACATTTTTTTCCCTGCCCATGCCATAGAGGGCCTGAACTTCAACGAGGTGGTCCTCGCCAAAATGTTGCTCTAAGGATGCATCCAGGTAGATTCTGCTGACTTTAGATCTGAACGGAAGGACGAGAGGAAGGGAGGACTCTCTAATCTTCTGATCCCCAATATAATAAGCTACCCCAAAAGTAACCGCTCCGTCTGGGAGTTTCTGATCCCAGGCCAGGCGAAAGTATCCGTCCCAAGGATCGGACTCGGCGACATCGGCCCCAGCAGAAGCGTTTAATAGAATACCGCCTGATACGTCTTCGGATCTTCCGCCTCTCAAAATCCCGGCTGCGGCATAAAGACGATTCTTCAGAAAATAACCATGGGCAACCAAACCCAAATTACCTTCGTCAAAGAAGTTAAAAGTCCATCCCTTTGTTAAGACTGGAGGAGAACTTTCGTCGCCAAAGGTTATGGGACTATGTCTTCCTCCTAAACTGTTAAAGGGATCTGCAGAAGGAGAAGCGCCTCTAAAGCCTACCAAGCCCACGGTGTTACCACCAAGAGGATACTGGAAGGCCATTTTAAAAACGGGAAATTCAAACCCACTGCCGGGTGAAAACGCGATATGAGAAAATACGCCCATATAATCAAATACCCTGCTGGCAATGAAGAGATCAGCTTCATCCGGGATCCGAGTTGAATCTTTATCTATTCCAGCCACCGGATTATTTTCCTTTGTGTAAAGGAAAGATGTAGCCCTTACTGAAACAGGTAAGATGTAAAGCAAATTCAGCCTGTCCTTCGTTATCATCTTCCAGTCTGGAGATACATCCGTATAGGCCTTGACCTTGAACTGCCTGCCATATTGATTCAGGTTTGGCCAGATGGTGTGACAGGCGGTGCAGGACTTTTGAACCTGACGAGCATAGGATGGAACAGCCTCGGATGCGGTTGGCAACACCATGAGCACTACTACCAAACCTCCCAACAAAATCAGGACCTTTCGTTTCATACCCTCCTCCTTTTTAAGATTTTATTTATACTCCAGCTTAACCTCGCTGGATTTTCCTGCATCGACTTTCACGTTTTCCACCTTCACCTTCCCCAAGGCCTCATGCCAGGCTTCGATCCTGTACGCTCCGGGTGGAATATCCTTAATAAGAAACTCCCCCTTCTCATTGGAGACTGTGACATAGGGATGATCAAAGACGTACGCGTAGCCATGCATCCAAGGATGGGCATCGCAGGTTATTTCTACAATCCCGGTCTTCTTCAGGGGCTTACTTACCACTGAGCCTTGCTGAGGAAGACCGATATTGTACATTGTCTTTTCATTTAGATAAACATGGACATTATGAAACATGGGGTCCCCATTTTTTGTGGTAAAATTATTCCCAACAAAGCCCACACTTACATGGGGCACAAAGGCACATTTCAGGTTTTCCACGATGACGTCAACCCGAGGAATCGGCTTTCCAGCCTTAATGTTTGCAAGGTAAACAACTACATTCTTTATCTTTCGATCCGAAGTTATCAGGTATTTCTCCGCAGATAAGGACTTCCCGCAGTACTTCACGTCCGAACTAATCGTAAGGGTCTCATCCTTAGGGATGTTGGGACCAGCAAACATAACCACTCCCTCAATACTCCCCCCGTTCTTAACTTCCGTGACTTCATAAGCTAAAGAAGCAGAAGTGAAACAAAAAAGTGAAAAGAAAAATGTAATGACTGCCTTGTTCATAATAACCCCTCCTTTCTGATGGCCATTTTAGTTAGACGAGGTATCAACTCCCTCACCCCCGAGAAAATGATTGGCTCTGCATAAGGCTGAATTCCCCTAAGCCACAAGGTCCACAAAGAAATAGGCTTGTATCATCCAAACTCCTATAGGCCACTTGGAGCCCAAATCTCAAAGCTACCAACGGCTCCCCACGAACCCGCTGGCCTGTATTGGACTATGCCGTCACCGAATGACATTCTCCCTAAGAAAGTATGAATGGTAAATACAGCGAATCCTGTATTTCTCGTCCCAAAATACAGTATTTTGAGGTGCCATACGACGAAGGGCAAAAAAGCCCAACATAAGACTGGATGCTTTACGGCAACGTGGACGGGATGGCAGGATAAAGGGGTGCGAAACTCCCTTACCGATTTCCATTTGAAACGATCATGTCGATCAGTCGGCTTAGAAGAAAAATGTAAATTTGGTATTTAGTACGGTGAGTTAGTTAGCTATTTCCATGGCAAATGTAGCATTTGGCGGCAAAATTTGAGACAAGCCTCTTTGTCAGGTCGTGAGTTTGGGGCATTTCAGTAAAAGCATTGTTTAAGGGTGTGATTTGTGCTACCATTTCAAACTAAACTCCAGCGGAGGAGTGCCTTTTATGGACATTCAGGAGATTTTGAAAAAAATTGAAAAGACCGAGACCCCGAAAGTGAACAAAGTGGCTGTCGCCTACTCCGGAGGTCTGGATTCTTCTCTTGCCATCGAATTGCTCAGAAGAAAATACAGGGCGAAAGCGATCCTTCCCATCACGATTGATGTCGGGCAGGGAGAAGAAGAAGTGCTCGAGAGTAAGCGGAAAGCCAAGATTCTCAAGATCAAGCCTCTCTTTTTCGATCTTCGGAAGGAATTTACCGAAGTCTGGATTGCCCGGGCCATTCAGGCCAACTCCGATTATCTGGGTTATCCTGTCTCCACCTCGATGACGCGACAGATTGTTGCACGGAAGGTGGCAGAGGTCGCCGAGGCAGAAGGATGTGACGCCATCCTCGAGGGATCCAGCGGAAAGGGAAACGATCAATACCGGATGCATAATGTCTTCAAAATGTTCGCCCCCAAGCTGAAAATCCTCGTGCCGGTGCGGGATTTTGATTTAACGCGATTAGAAGAGGAGGCGTTGTGCCGGGCATGGGACGTTCCAGTGACGGAGATGATCACGGGCGGGGACGATAAGACGATGTGGTGCCGATCCATCGCCAGCGGTGCGATCGACCTAAACCAGGCCCTTCCGGATAACATCTGGATGTGGTATTGGCCCGTTGAAAAGTCCCCCGACGAACCTGCTTTTGTCACCTTGGAGTTCGAAAAAGGAATTCCCACGAAATTGAATGGTAAACGGAAACCCCTTGGAGAAATCGTCCCTGCCCTCAACGCCACCGGCGGCATGCATTCCATCGGCAGAATTGACATGTTTGAGGATGGGATCATGGATCTGAAGAGCCGCGAGATCTATGAGGCCCCGGGCGCAACGATCCTCCTTAAGCTCCATCGGGACCTGGAACAGTTCTGTCTCACCAAGGATGAGATTCAATTCAAGAAAGGGATCGATCAGAAGTGGGCCTACCTGATCTATCATGGGATGGCTTACCATCCGTTGCGATACGACCTGGATGCGTTCATCGAGACTTCACAGAAGGTGGTCAACGGGAAATATAAAGTCAAACTCTTTAAGGGGAATATTGAGATTGTCAATCGGGAGTCGAAGACGAGTCTTTTCTCGCCGGAGATCCGTTCCATCAAGACCACGGGCTTTGACCAGAGGCGCTGTGCGGATGCGGCCTTCGTTCGCGGGCTTCCGTTTGAAATCTTAGCGAAGAGGAAAACAAAATAAAATACTAAGCACCAAATACCAAGCTCCAAGTGACAAATGATTCCTGGCTAGAGATATTTGAAGTTTCCCCTCACCCCCACCCTCTCCCCAGCGGGGAGAGGGGAAGGGTGAGGGGAAAAATTTGAGCTTGGAGTTCATTTGGGATTTGGAAATTGTAATTTGAAATTTGAGAAGACTCGGGAGTAAGAAAGGCTATCTATCTCTAATTTTGATGGATTAGAGGATCAACGATGAAAATAGATAAGCTATGGGGTGGGCGCTTTGAAGAGCTTCCTTCCAGGGAGATGGTCGATTTTCTTTCGGGAAGAGATATCCAGGGAATTCCTCCCTGCGACGAACGGCTCATCCCTTACGATCTCTGGGGGAATCAGGCCCACGTCCTGATGCTTTGTCAACGGGCCATCCTCTCGAAACAGGATGGGAAAAAAATCCTCAAGGGATTAAGGGAAATAGGAACGCTTTATCAGAAAGGAAAGTTTCGATTAGATCCTTCAAAAGAGGATGTCCACTCCAACATCGAGAGTTATCTCATTGATCGAATAGGCATTGAATCCGGAGGCAAGGTCCATACTGGTAGAAGTCGGAATGACCAGATTGTCCTCGACATGCGTCTTTATCTTCGGGACCAGGTCTTGGAATTCGTCGAAGGATTGATCTTTCTAATCGAATCCATTCTGCAGAAGGCAGAAGAACACCGTTCCACCGTCATGCCCGGCTATACCCATCACCAGCATGCGGTCGCCACCACTTTTGGCCATCTCCTTCTCTCCTTTGGAGAGGCCTTCGAACGCGATACTCGGAGATTCGGCCATTGGTTTGATCTTTTCAACAGAAATCCTTTGGGCGCGGCGGCGGGGTACGGCACTTCCTTCAATCTGGACCGTGGGTTGACCTCAAAGTTACTCGGATTTGATGGGCCTACGGAGAATGTCACTGATTCCATCACAGAGCGATGGGAGCCTGAGGTAGAGTTGGCCTACAATGCTGCTGTGATGTTGGATCATCTTTCTACCGTCGCCCAAACCCTGATTCTTCTGTCCACACATGAATTCAACATGGTCCGGCTGAACGATCGGCATTGTTCGGGGAGTTCGATCATGCCGCAGAAGCGAAACCCCTGTTCCTTGGAGGTGATCAAGGCCAAGACATCTTTTGCTCATGGGATGCTCGCGAGCCTCCTCTCCGTGGGCAAGGCCCTCTTCATGGGATTTAACCGGGATACGCAGTGGACAAAGTATTGGATCATGGACTTGGTGGACGAATCGAGACCCGCCCTCTCTGTCATGGCCGATGTCATTCGCCTCCTTGAAGTGAAGAAGGCTCGGATGCTTAAGCAGGCTGAGGAGGAGTTTCTTGGAGCTACCCCGTTGATGGAATGGCTGGTCCGCCACGGTTCCCTTCCAATGCGGAAGACTAAAATGGTGATGGAGAGAGCGGTGAAATATTCGGAGAAAGAAGGGAAGGGAAAGGTTTCCTATCAGAGCTTAAGGAAAGCTCTTACTGATATGAAGATTAGCCTACCGATCACAGAAAGAGATGTCGAAAGAAACCAGAGACCAGAGAGAATATTGGCTCAGGCCTCATCCGTGGGGACACCTTCGGAGAGAAGAATAAAAGAGAATATCGCGTCGCTTCAAAAGAGGGTTCGGGCCAACAGGAATTGGCTCATCCGAAAGCGCACGGGGATTGAAAAAGCAAAGGCAATGGTCTCCAAAATGGAGAAGCAGTTATTTTCGTAACCGAGGGCATTTTCTTCGGAAAATCTCCCCTAACCCCTCTTGCCTGCCTGTGCGGCAGGGAAAAGATAGCCAAAGAGGGGAATAACCTTTCTTTGTAAAAGAGAGGAAAGCGGGGATTGGATCCTGGGTGTCTACTCAATCATGTCAGTCCAAAAGAATTCAGTGAAATACGCTAAGATAACGGAAAAGGAGTTAGAGCTCATCAGGTCTATCGTCGGCCCTGAAAGGCTGTCTGCGGGTGAATCCATCCTTGACCTTCACGGTAAGGATGAATCTTTTCATCCGAGACGAAGACCTGACGTGGTGGTTTGGCCCCTCAAGGCAAACGAGATCAGCCAGATTCTAAAGTTGGCCAATACGAAGCGAATTCCTATTACTCCATGGGGTGCGGGGACAAGTTTAGAGGGAAATCCCATACCGGTCGAGGGAGGGGTTGTTTTGGATCTTCAACAGATGAACCATATCCTGGAGCTAAAGACAGAGGACCTTCGGGTTCGTGTGGAAGCAGGGGTCATCTATAAGGAGTTAAACGAACACCTCTCCCGTTTTGGCCTTTTCTTTCCTCCGGACCCCGGAGCCTCGGCAACCATCGGGGGGATGGTGGGTAATAATGCCAGCGGCATCAGAACGATTAAGTATGGGGCGACAAAGGATTTCGTCCTGAGCATGGTGGTTGTCCTTGCTTCCGGAGAGGTGATCCGGGTTGGAACGAATGCGATCAAAAGTTCATCAGGCTATGATCTCTGTCGTCTTTTTGTTGGCTCAGAAGGAACACTGGGTGTGGTGACAGAGGTGACGCTTCGTCTGATCGGTCTCCCGGCGGAGTTTATGGCCGCCGTAGCGCAGTTCGGCTCTGTTCGCGAAGCCACCGATACCGTTTTTCAAATCATGCGCTCCGGGCTGTCTCCTGCCGCGCTGGAATTCCTGGATACTCCGACGGTTCAGGTCGTCAACCAGTTTAAGAAACTTTCCTTGGAAGAAAGACCAACCCTTTTCATCGAATTTCATGGGTCAAGCGCGTCCGGTTTGAAAGAAGAGCTGGAGATAGTAAAGGAGATTTGCGATGAGAATCGACCGCTGCGCTTCGATTCCGGGATAGGAAGGGAAGAGCGAAACCGCCTCTGGGAGGCTCGGTATGGAGTTCACGAATCGATCAAGGCGAGCAACCCTGCTTTAAGTCCTCTTGTGATCGATACGGCTGTACCCATCTCAAAATATTCGGACATGGTGGAACGGGGACAGAAGATCGTCAATGAGAAAGGATTAAAAGGATACGCCTTCGGCCACGCGGGAAGCGGAAATCTCCATTTGGAGGTTCTTGGGGTTCCTGAAGAGAAGGCTCAATGGCAGATGGTTGAAGAAGCGGGGGAGGAGATTGTAGGCTTTGCGTTGGATTGTGGTGGGACGGCGACCGGAGAACACGGCATCGGAATTGGAAAGAGAAAGTTCATGAAGAAAGAGCACGGAGAAAGCCTTCTCTTAATGAGACAGATCAAAAAGCTTTTGGATCCCAACGGAATCATGAACCCAGGCAAAATCTTTGAATAGTATATAGTGGTCAAATAGTCATTTAGTCGCATAGGCAAATAAAGAACTAAAAGACTAACGACTATAAGACTACTCGACCAAAGGCTATGCCTTTGTGAATACACAAAAGGAGGAGGGGAATCATGGGTAAAGTAGAGGGCATCATTAAGTCGGAAATTGTACGTTTGGCGAAGAAGGAGGTAAGGAAGGTCTCGGGCCCGCTAGGCCGGGATCTTAGGTCCTTAAAGAGTATCGTTTCACAACTCCGCAGGACAGTTTTGGGGCTTCAGCGAATCACAACCAGTCAGCAAAAAGAGCTGCAAAAAGGAAAGATGGTGTTGGAGGCACCTCCGGAGGAGGTGAAGGAATCGCGTTTCTCTCCCCGTTTGATCCGAAGCCTTCGCAGGCATCTCGGCGTCACCCAGAAGGAGCTGGCCGTTCTTACGAGCGTCACTGTCGGAGCAGTGCATCTGTGGGAGAGCGGACAGTTCAAGCCGAGCATGAAAAAAAAGGCGGTGATGGTGGCGCTTCGGAAGCTCGGCCGCCGGGAGGTGAGAAAGCTGCTTGAGAGCAAGGGGACTCAGAAGCCGGAGAAGAAGATCTCTTCACGAAGGAGGAAGCGCACAAAGAGGAGCCGCAGAAAATAATATCCTCATCTCTCATGATTCAGCTCAATTTTTTACTTCTTGCTTTTCTCGCCGTTTTTTTACTGCGGTCCGGGGCCCAGATCTATCTTAATGGGCTTAACATTTCCTACCTCCGTCAGCACGGAACAACTGTTCCGGAAATTTTTCAGGATGTTATCGACCCAGAGAAGCTGAGAAGTATTTCTGCCTATACCGTAGAGTCCGAGAATTTCGGCACGGTCGCCACCCTCACAAATCAAGGGCTTGTCCTGGCTATTTTACTGTCCGGATTTTTGCCATGGCTGGTGAGCGTGATAACCCAGTGGGGATATGGGCCGATCGTGAGCGGTTTAATCTTTTTTGCTGTTCTCACAATGTTCATCAATCTGCTTCGTATCCCTTTCAGCCTCTACGAAACATTTGTGATCGAAGAGCGTTATGGGTTTAATTTGATGAACTTAAAGACGTGGATCTCGGACCTATTGAAAAGCCTCCTGCTTGCTATACTTCTCGGCGGTCTGCTTCTCGGTCTTCTCCTAGCTTTAGTGATTCATGGAGGAGATGCTTGGTGGGTATGGGCATGGATGCTGGTCGGCGGGTTTGAATTGGTCATCCTGTGGCTCTTTCCAGTTCTCATTCTTCCCTTGTTTAACAAGTTTGATCCGATTGAGAATAAGGGTCTGGAAGAGCGTATCCGGACGTTGATGACAAAGGTCGGAATCCGGGCCAAAGGGATCTTCCAGATGGATGCGAGTAAGCGGAGCAAGCACACGAACGCTTTTTTCATCGGCCTCGGAAGGATGAAGAGGATTGTCCTGTTCGACACGCTCTTGGCCTCTCACACCGAAGAGGAGATCCTATCCGTCCTGGCCCACGAGGCAGGGCATTGGAAGAAGAAACACATCCTTCGGATGCTCGTTCCTTTGGAGATATTGTCTCTTGTTTCTTTTTATGGGGTGGCCAAATTTTTGAATTGGCCGTTGCTTTATCGAACCTTCGGCTTTCAGGAACCGAATGTGTATGTCGGATTATTCCTGATCGGGGCGTTCATCAGCATGCTCGGTTTTTTTGCTCAGCCACTGGAGTCGGCCGTCTCAAGGAAATTCGAACGCGAAGCGGATGATTTTGCACTTGGGCTGATGGAGAAGGCAGAGCCCATAAGCTCCGCGCTGAAGCGGCTGGCCGCAGATAACCTTTCCAATCTGAGCCCTCATCCTTTTTATGCATGGTTCTACTACTCCCATCCCCCTCTGGTCGAGCGAATTGAAAGACTGAAATTGTCTAATTCCCCGTAACGGGGGTCATCCCCTCCCTTTGGAAAGGGAGGTCGGAAGGGATTTTCATATCTGGAAATAGGAGAAGAAAATGGACGTGAAGGTTTTCGAAAAAATGAAGCCCTCAGAACTTAGGAATTATATCCAATTCTTACTCTGGCATTATCGTGTGATGGACGCATTCTGGTTCCTTAATGTGGCAGAGAAGTTCGATCAACCCACAGCAGAAAGGCTCAATGAGCGGGTGTGGGGTCGGGTAGGCGGGATGGCCGCGAAAGATCTTATCCAGCGCTTTGGAGTGAAAGAGAAAGGCCTTAAGGGTTTTATAAAAGCTTTAAGATACTTCCCGTGGACTGTCCTGGTGGGTTATCAGATTGAGGAGAAGAAAGACGAAGTGATCATCACTGTTCCTCATTGTCCTACTCAAGAAGCGCGTCTCAAGAGAGGATTGGAAGAGTTCGTATGCAAAGAGATGCACCGGGGTGAGTTTGCAAGCTTTGCGAGAGAGATCGATGGGCGTATCCAAATAGAATGCTTTTTTGCCCCTCCCGATCCTCATCCAAAAGATATGTTTTGTAAGTGGAGATTCACATTAAAGGGCTAAAGGCATTCCTTTTTCTTCTGCTGCTTATCTTCTTTTCAAAACAGAAAAACTCCCCTTTTCTGAAACGAACTATTCCAGCTCTTCTGTAACGACGGTTTTCATATAAGGTGTAAGCTGCCGGGTTGCGGGTAAAGGCATCCAGACGGATGCAGTCGTAGTTTTCGGCGGCGGCCTTCTCTTCGGCAAAGTCCATCAGGTATGTTGCCAGCTTATGGCGCTGATAGTCTGGGTGAATGGTCAATCGGTGGACCACGAGCGCTTTCCCGCTATGCTTCCACCCGACATCGGCATACTCCGGTGACTGGTCTTCGTTAATGACGATCAAACCAGCCACTCGACCTTCGATCTCAATCAGGTACATCTGTTGCTTTTCGATATCGGCATTCAGGATGGCCTGGCTCGGGTAGATCTCGTCCCACTGAGGAATGCCCTGGTTATCCATATGCCGGATAGCCTCCTGCACGAGGCTATATATGGTTTCTAATTCTTCTAAGCGTGCAAGTCTGATTGTAGTCATTTTATTGAGCTTGAAGTCGAATCTGCCCATTATTCCGCCGCCGCATCGCGAGCCCGCTGCACACGCTCTGCGGTAAGCGGGTGGGTGGAAACATAGGCAAAGGCGCCCATCTCCTTTTCGTCTTTCTTTGCAAGCCTCTCCATGATCGAAGCTAAGGCCCCCGGAGTGTACCCCTTTTGCTTGAGCAGCCTGAAAGCATAATCATCCGCCGCGCTCTCAAACTTGCGAGAGTATTTCCTCTGGGCCAATAACGCAGGAAGGCCGGCAATAGCAACGCTTAGTGATGCAGCGTCAGAGGTCACGGCGGCGGCTGCAACCGCGACAGCAGAGTTCTGGAGCACGCTCCTCATAGTATGGCGAAGTTCGACATGTCCGATTTCATGGGCAAGCACTGCCAGAACTTCCTCTGTGGTCTCTGCAGCTTTCACCATATCGTCTGTGATGACGATGATGCCGCCGGGAAGAGCGAGGGCGTTCGGGCCGAAAGTCGCTCCAGAGCGAAACTCCAGGTGGTAGTAACCCCTCAATGGCAGGTCGCTACGAAGCCCGTCGAAACCATCCATTATTGGTTTCTGTCTGTCAACATCGAGCTTCGTGGGCATGAACCATCTATTTTCATCCAGCCAGTTCAGGGCCTGCCTGCCCAGGGACTGCTCCGTCTCCATCGGGATTCGCTTAGCAATGCGTTCTGCTGCAAACGGTAAACCGAAGAAGTAGCCGGCCAGCAGCGTACAGACAATAATCACGACACAGGCTAGCGCAACGCCCCAACGCTCCTCCAGCCAAGCCACCGGGCCTTCAGACGGGCTTTCTTGGGGCAATGAATCCAAAAAAGAATGGTCAGCGCACGAAAATTGCGCACCGTTGGGGAACGTGATGAAACGGTCGGCCGAGCCGATGCGCGGAGATACTTTCAGGTGAGTGGTTGCGCAGCGGTCGGAAATAGGCCCGGCAGTCAGCACGGCCTCCTGGTTCTCGAAATCCATTCTCGCCGGCACGCCAATCGGCTGCCGACCGTCGAAGTAATGACCCTCGATGCTAATCATAGTGAAAGATCCACGTCAAAAAAGTCTATTGCTTCAGCGCCGACCGCTGTAACCGCGGTCCTGTCGCTACCCTGAAATTCGTTGAGTTCCCCTTCCTGCAGCACTCGCATGTGATCCGCACGGTATTTCACCGTTCGCATCACCGCCCACGGGATCAGCAATCCTAATGAGGCGACGATCCCGACCGCATTGGTCACATACAGTTTCAACAAATCCCTGCTCCGTAAGGTGGAGCAGAACCGAAGCGGCCCAAGGTGCGTATGGTTCCAGACAAGGTTGCCGCTTCGCGCCTGAACGTATGCGAATGCCAGCAGATATCCGATGTAGATTGGGGCAGCAAAAAGATAAGTCGCAAGCAAAGATTTCTTTGTGGGGGTCAACAGCTTTGCCACGAGTATGACCGATGGGATTAATACTGCAATCACGATCAGGCCCGAGATAAAATAGATCTTGAAGAATTGTCCGCCGGTGGCGGAGAAGGTCCCCTTCTTGCCTCCGTAGGAAGTGCGTTCAATAATAAATTTCTTGAGTCGCCTTATCCACCAGGGGTATGAGAAGGCGAAAACGGCGAGCGGAATGCCTAGAAAAGCACGCTTGTCCGGCAAGATGAACATTATTCCTATGACGGCGGCAAGAATAATGCCCCAAGCCCAGAACACTTTCAGGACGTCCAGGTAGCCGCCATCGAAATGAAACGTCATGTTTCGGAAAGCGGAATAACGGGCGTTGAACGCCGCCGATCGGACTAATACCCACGGCGCGACGATTAAACCCGCCGCTAAAATGTACGGCATCAAAGAAATGAGGAAATGGCTTGATGCGTAATAGATCAGGAATCCTATTGCTGCAATCACCCGGCCCTTCAGAATCGGAATCGGTTGGCCCAAGTACTGAAAGGGCGTAGCTCCTAAGGTGGTGTGGGAGTACAGATAGCGTTTCTTGCGTACCTTAGCCCAGGCCGAAAAGATGCCGACGGTAACAAGGGTGAGACATAGATTCACGATCCATATTCGAAAATACTCCCGCGCCGAACCGTGGAATTCTAATCTCATTTCTTTCTGGGAGCTGATCTCATGGGGACCGGTATCTTCGCTTTGTGGGTGAAGCTTTTTTTCAGTGATTGCATCGATAATAGCATTATACCGTTCAGGAAATCTTTCCTTATCGACACGCTCGGCCATCCACTCAAGATGACCTACTGGCAACGAGCGGAGAGACTCGATATATTCATCTATGGTTTCCGGTTTGCTCATTTGTCTAACGGGGCATAATACTTCCGATTGCCCTCCGAGTTTGCCTGACAAACCCAAACCACGGTTAGTACTGCCACAAATAAAAGGGTTCCCCATTGCCTCATTCTGCATCTCCTTATAGAATCATTTCTTGTAACTTGTTTACATCTCCATATATGCCAACGTGACCTTCAGCGGGAGTGGCCGCCTTTTGCCACGATCCGGTGCATAGCGTTGTTGGCAGCATATATTACTGCAAAAACCAGAACAATATAGAAGACAACAGATACGACGAGAGGTCTCACTATCTTGAACACAAGGACCCATGTCTCTGTAGGACGAGGCTGAGACAATAGGCGCCAAGCAAGCAAACCTTCCGTTACGAATACGTATACCAGAATTGCTATTGAGCCGAAATACCGGGTTTTGTCACGGAATAAGTAGATCAACAGGATGGATATAACTATCCCAACGGCAACTGCCACAGTCACAAACTCAAGAGTGTTCATGGTGATAGTCACCGACAAGCGCTCACCCGTAACTGGGTCGAAAAAGAATCCCCGCGGTAGTATCGAGGGCAGAAGTGCAATAAGGGGTGACAGAGCTAGCCTGGCTCCCCAATATGCAAAGTAATAGAGTAATCCTGTGCCAATGGCCAAGCAAAGACGAGGAAAGTTCACATAATCAAGCAGTTCAGCGGGTTTCATGTCTTTAGTCTTCTGCTAACACGCCACATCAGCGGCGCAGCGAAGCCGAGTCCGCTGGAAGTGATTGCTAGCCAGTTTAAAATAGTATTTTTGTGGATTTTTCGACGCCACGGATAAGCTCTTCGACTTCGTCTCTGGTCGGCTTCCTTTCTTTGTTGTGGTCGCAAAGATTTCGGATATCGGCAAGTCGCTGTATCTTTCTCCATGTCGGAGTATCAAGCACGCCCCCATTTTTCAACAAGTCGTTTAAGTCACTGATCGATGGATTTGTCTTGCGGGTTGTCATATTGTGGTTTGCTGCTACTTGGGATAGGTGACTTTCCAGCACTACTCCTGTGATAGCTCCTGCACCACGAAGGAAACCATGCTTCAATAGTTCTCTTGCTGCGTCTAACTCAGAATCAAATAAATCTGCTTGCACTAATTGTCGAATATCAAATAGCGTGCTCTCGAACCGTGACTCAACAGACTTTAATATGGCCAGCTGTGTTTTAAATCTCATTGTTGTGGCAGCAAAATCATCAAAAATCTTTTTCCCATAGGAGTTTGTCCCAGAGCGAATTCCATTAAGCCAATCCTGGATTGAGTAAGTGCTACTATTTATATCCTTCCGTCTTTCCTTGCCTTTGTATAAATGCTCAAATTCGGAAAAACGATCAGGAATCAGTTGCTTGATAACCACACTCGATTCAGTAAACCAACGTTGATAATTGCTCTCAAAACTTTCCTTTATCTTTTTTGCATTCTCTTTTTGAGCATCGCTCAATTTACCCTGATCCGCAAGATAGCGGAGTTCCAAATCAAGTTCCATTTTTTCACCAAGCTTCACTAGCTTATCAAGGTCGGCTTTGTATTTATCGAGATTACTCATAATGTCCCTTTGCGTGGCTAACAATTAATAGACGAAATTCGTATTTGCTTGGAATCGGGTCTTCTAATTTTAACTTTTTACCAGTTTTGGGCGCTTCTGTCTATAAAATTGTACAAAATTGTTGATTTCCCGAGCCCGAAAGACCTTCTTCTTTCTCGTTCTCTTGTCTGTGCAAAAAATGCGTCTTTTTAGGCATACTGGGTAAGTAAATTCCTATGGTAAAAGATGTCGTAAGGGTTCCCAAGAGGCCCTTTGACAATCTTTACGCCAAAAAACCGCTTTAACTATAATGTTTCCTGCCCTGTCAAAGCGAGGACTTAGGCTGGCCGGATTTTTTTCTTGACAAAATTATTTAGTATGCTAAATATTAGCATATGGAAATATATCCGAGGGTATAAAGGATGGCTGTTGAGGACCGACTGATCTTTTTAATTTCGAAGGTATATCAAAAACTTATCATCAGCCTCCAAAAATCCTTTTCGGAGAGTAAGATAGAGGTGACCCCAATCCAGGTCATGCTCCTTTTCTTCCTTCAGAAGAATGATGGATCAAGCTTGACTCAGATCAGTCAGGGATTAATGTTAGAGAATCCGACTGTCACGGGCCTGATTGACCGATTGGAAAAATTGGGATATGTGAAACGTTCTGACCACCCCAATGACCGACGCGTTTACCTGGTTCATCTGACTGAAAAGGGAAACATGATAGCTGACAAGGCATTGCCAATCGTTAAGAGGTTAAATGAAGAAATAAAGAAAGGATATTCAAAAAAAGAAGTCGAGGGTTTCCAAAAGGTGTTGACGGGAGCCTTCAATAAATTTGTATAAGTTTCTTAATGAAAGATTTCATCAAAGAAAGCAGGGATGGGAGGGACAAATGGCAGGAGACAATGACATCATAAAGAGGTTCAGTGAAAGGGTGGGATATAGTGAGGCTGAGCAGGAGAAATTCAAAGAAGGTGGTCACCGAATTCGACAAATTAAACATCTGTCTCAAGCTGCAAAATTATATTCCATTGAGGGAGAGGTTGTTAAATCAAGAGGTTGCAACTCAGGCTATAAGATTGGGGATAAGTTCATGATGGACGTCGATGGAAATCTCATCAGCAAATTTTGCCCAAAACGAATGTGCGTCTATCTTGTATCTCAATTGACGATTCCTGTGGCATTGATTAATGAACGATTAAGTGAGGGTTTGGAACCTAATCAATTTCACTTCATGCATTACGTCCACTGTCCCGATGTCGGAGTTGAATGCTCTGGTTACGGTGAGGTGATGGTTCGAGTTCAGGTCGTCCCCAGACGAAATGGATAATTCATGTTTAGACTGGCTTCAGCGTTCACATCTAAAGGAGTCTTTCCATGGATCAGATCATCGAAGAGTTAAAAAGATTTTTCTCGCTAAACCATATCCCTGTGTTCGGCATTACCAGCGCCAGGTCACTTGAAAATGAGCCCTTAGGTTACAGGCCTTCGGATATGCTTGCTTCAACTAAGAGCATCCTCTGCCTGGGGATACCTATTCCTAAAGGCATATTTAATTGTCAGGAAAAATCGGAATGGATGTACTGGAGGGCGGCAAATGTTTATTACCGAAATATTGATATCGTCCTTACGAGAGCGGCGGCCATAATTGAGCAGGAGGGTGAAATGGCTGTGCCAGTCTATGGCTGCTTTCCTTATGACATTAAGGGAAAGGGTGATTTTTGGGGCTATTTGAGTCTAATTAAGATAGCTGAAGCAGTTGGCATTGGAAAGGTCGGCAAAAACGGGTTACTCTTCCATTCTAAGTACGGACCTCGGTTAATGCTGGGTGGAATTGTCACAACAGCATCCTTGCCCGTGATGGCCTGGCCGGAAAGGGATGAAAAAGGATGTCCCGAGGATTGTTTTGTCTGTCAAGAACAATGTCCAATTAAGGCTATTGATAGAAGCGGGAAGGTGGATAGGGTTGCCTGCATTAAATATTCGATGAAGAGTCCTATATTTTCCCGTTTCATGGGAGAGAGCGATATGAAGCCCGGGGATGTACAAATGATAAACCATCTGACGGCAGTGGATGACCACTCCATGTATCGGTGCATCAAATGTGTTTCTGTATGTCCCTTTATATGAATCTTATCGCCCATGACACAGTGTTTCGTCACGAGAGAGTTTCATCGCTGTCCCTTCGGGGATGGTCGAAACCCCTCGCCTTGAGGCGAAGCATAGACTTTGCGAAATGGTCGGCCAACCCTTGGTGATATGTCCTTCATGGGATTAGAATGAAGCCGACCATGAGTATCTGAACAATATAGCATCGAATGGTCATTCCCGTGGAAACGGGAATCCAGGACGCTGAAAAAGAAAACTGGATTCCTGCTTGCGCAGGAATGACGAGAAAAGAAAGAGAATCGGTAAGGGCGACTTGAAGTCGGCCCATTTTTGTAACCCCTCACCTTCAAGGCGAGGGTAGTTCAGCCTTGTTGAGAGGGATCGCGTTACGGCCCCTTTAACTTCATTAGCGAAGAGCGGAGAGAAAGAATGGACTTGGTGAGAAAGACCGTGGGCGACTTATTGGATGAAGTCGCTTTGAAATTTTCAGAGAAGGAAGCCCTGGTGGACCTCTCCGAGGAGGTGAGGTTTTCTTATAAAGGGCTTTTGGCAACGGTGAACCAGACGGCAAAAGGATTTCTGAAGCTCGGCCTCAAACAAGGAGATCACTCGGCCCTGTGGAGTCCGAATCGCTGGGAATGGATAATAACTCAATTTGCGCTGGCAAAGATCGGGGTGGTTCTTGTCAGCATCGATATCAACTGCAAAATCGAGCAGCTTGAATATTTCCTGCGCCAGTCCGACTCAAACTCCCTGGTCATTGCAGAAGGAATGAAGGGGGCTGAATATATCGACATGATCGAGCAGCTCTGCCCGGAAGTTAAAGAGGCCACCCCCGGCCAGTTAACTTGCAGAGCGCTTCCGGAGCTCAGAAATATTATCCTCATATCAGGTCGGACCTTGAATGGTATGTTCCGTTGGAAGGATATCCTGGAAGCGGGGAAGGATGTTCCGGATAGGATGTTGGCGGAGCGACAGAACTCTTGTCATGAGGATGATACCGTAACCGTCCTTTACACTTCAGGGACGACCGGTTCTCCCAAAGGCGTGATGTCCACACACTTCGGCATTATTAACACGACGCTGGCGAGCGCGGAGAATCAGAGATTGACTGAAAAGGACCGACTCTGTCTCTCTGTCCCATTATCCCATATGTTTGGTTGTGTTTGCGTTACCTTGGCCTCGGTGATCAAAGGGGCAACCCTCGTCATTCCTTGTAAGACCTTCGATCCACCCAAGATCCTGGAGGCAGTCGAAAAAGAGCGATGCACGGCCATTTATGGGTCTCCCAGTGCTTTTATCGCTTTGATGGAGGACCCAGGATATCGGGCCTCCGATGTCAGGTCTCTTCGGACAGGGATTATGGGCGGGGCTCAGTGTCCTATGGAAGTGATGAAGAAGGTCGTGGACGAGATGGGGGTGAGGGAGATCGTTATTGGATACGGCCAAACAGAGTCGTCTTCCTGGGTCACGATGACCCGTCCCGATGATCCTTTGGAATTGAGGGTTTCAACTGTAGGCAGACCGCTTCCTCATGTGGAGGCAAAGATCATCGACCCGAAATCAGGCGATGAAGTCCCGACGGATGCGGGTGCTGTGGGCGAGATCTGTGCAAGGGGCTTTAATATGAAAGGCTACTATAAGATGCCTGCTGCCACAGCCAATGCAATCGATGCCGAGGGCTGGCTCCATACCGGGGATCTTGGGAGTATGGACGTAAACAAACACGTGAGGACGGCCGGAAGGCTAAAAGAGGTGATTAACAAAGGAGGAGAAGTGGTCTTTCCTACTGAAATCGAAGAGGTGCTCTTTCGTCATCCCAAGATTTTGAATGTTCAGATATTTGGAGTTCCGGATAAGTTGTTGGGAGAAGAAGTGGCCGCCTGGGTTAAACTTGAAGAAGGAGTGATAGCTACCGAGGAGGAGGTTCGTCAATATTGCAAAGAAAGGCTTCCCATTTCTCACCTTCCGCGATATATCAAATTCGTCAGGGAATTTCCAACAACACCCTTGGGCAAGGTTCAGAAATTCAAGATGAGAGAGATGGTGATCGAGGAATACGGCCTCAAATAGAGCGCATGATATAAGGAGAAATGATATGCTGCTGGCGCGGTTTCCGATGATGCACCCCGAGGAGGTGACCCATGCTGAAACGAGCCTGATCTTCATCAGTCCAAGGTTCAGACATAACAGTTCGGTCCTGGTCCCTTTATCATCCCAAACCAGGTCCTGAACCTCGCCCTGAATCAGGTTCAGGGTCTATCGAATTCGATCTATCGATTTCAGGATCTCGGATTTGGGTTTAAGAATTTAGGTGGTGGATCCCCTCCCTGCAGGCGGGGTCCTTTATTTCTTGGCGGCCATCTCTTTTTTCAACGCTTCGATCTCGTCCCAAAAACCCCATTTATCGATGAGCCACTTTGTTCGAGTCTCGGCATCCATTTTTCTTAGCTGGTTGGCTTCGGAATCAGAGAGAACTTGGAGAATCTGTTTGATCGCGAGGTCGTCCGAAGCAAGGGCGCGAGCCGCTTCGTAAGCGATCATCCCGATGTTTGCCTCCGGGGAATTTGGAAAAGATCTATGAAACAGAATGATCCGAAGCGTGAAATCATCTTCGATCCCCCGTCGCGGGCGGGGGGCCAGGGGATGAGAAGATTCCGGTCCGTCTTTTTCTCCGCGAAGCAGCTCGACCATCGCTCGGGTGACCGTGATGGGCAGGTTGGAAGACAGGGCATTTCGGGGGATTTCAAAGAATAGAAAGAGATTTTTGAAAAGGACGGCCCCGAGGGGGGAGCTGTAAATCTTACTCAGAAACTTCAATATGCACGAGCCGAGGTCGTTCGAGAAAACATAGGAGTGGTCGATAATCTGAGTAATAAAATTCTGTTTTCTCAGTTCCTCCTTTTCCCTCTTCTCCTCGGCGATCTGTTTGGGATAACGCAGGCAGTCACGAATCTGGTCGCAGTTTCGACACTCGGGTCTCGATTGGGTCATGGTCCGGCCATCGCTGAGGGTGACCTCCTTCAGTGAGCCAAAGCACTCCTTATGATCCATTCGCTCTTTCCCCTTCAACGCTGCCTCTTTCCCTCCTTTTCATAGACCAAATCCTTTCAAACTTGCCAAGGGGAATTTCTGAGACAGTCGAGAAGCAAATCACCTTTATCACAGATTTGATAACCTTTTAAGGAAATTTCGTCAAGACCAACAGGCGATTCAACCGAGCCGGGTGATATTTTGAAATGTTGGCATCCGTTTTGTGGAAGGGATTTCTGAAAAAAGTTCGGGAACCTCTGGAAGAGAATCCGTGGGATCTTTTTTTAATCTGTGCGATTAAGAGAGCGGGAAGCCATTTTCCAGCGATCTCTGAAAAATTGTTGACAAAGGGAAAGCTTTCCTATATGCTATTGCTAACTTTCTTAGAACATAGTTCTGTCCACAGAACATTTGCTCCATCGCTTACTATCGAGATGGAGGGCGGAGGGTTCTTGGGAGTGGAGGCAAAGAAAAAACTGCCAAGAGATGGGGTGAAAGGTAGGTCGGTTTATAGACCCTCGGTTCCGGCAGTGGAACAGGCCTGCCAGGTCCTGTTCTGCTTGGGAGAAGGCCTTGATTTCAAGATGAGGCTGACCGAAATATGCAGACAGGTTGGAATTTATAAGAGCAAAGGCCATTCCATTCTAAGCACCCTGAGACAGTTTGGATTCGTGGAGAAGGACCCTCAGTCGAAGACGTACTCGTTGGGGCCTGCTTTAATTTTTCTATCACGGCATGTTTTGGACAACCTCCACTATCCTGAAGTCGTCGCGCCCTTTCTCGACAACCTCGCCAAGGAAACCAACGGGACGGCTCTGTTCGGGCTAATTTACGGTGGGCACCTTCTTGTGGTCGGGAAGCGCGAAGGGAATCAAAACATCGGCTTTTCCATTCGTCTAGGGCACAGGTTTCATATCACATTAGGGGCACACGGAAAAGCCATTGTGGCGTTTATGCCCGAGGCAGATCGAGAAAGGATATTGAGTAAGAAAAGAGTTTACTTCCACGGCCTGGATATTTCGCGACTCAACATGAAGCGGTTGAGGGAGGAGCTGACGAAGTGCAGACAATTGGGTTACGCCCGGGATGTGGGTGAGGTGACAGCCGGGGTCAATTTCGTAAGCGCACCGGTATTCGGTGTGCACGAAAAAGTCATTGGATGTATCATCCTTATTGGAACCTTTCCTGAGGGGTTGATCGATAAATACGGCCGCAAGACGGCGGATACGGCACGGCAAGTTTCGTATAAGCTCGGCGCCGATGTGAAAACCCTTTATAAAGATGTGAAGGGAGACATTATAGAGCGTGCTGCTTAGAAGAAGAAAGCAGCCCTTATTAAAAGGAGGAAATCCGATGGAAGATGTTAGAAAGGTCCGCACAGCCTGTCGTAGCTGCCACGGAGGCTGCGGCATCATCGCCCACGTCAAAGACGGCAAAGTGATCAAAGTGGAGGGGGACCCGAATTCCCCCATCAGCCATGGAACCCTGTGCAGCAAGGGGCTGGCCATTACGCAACTGGCGTACCATCCGGATCGGATTCTCTACCCCATGAAGAGAACAGGCGCCAAGGGTGAAGGTAAGTGGCAGCGCATCTCATGGGATGAGGCCTTGAATACCATCGTCGAAAGATTCAAAAAGGTGAAAGAGGAATACGGGGCAGAATCGATCGTCGTCGGTCAGGGGACGGGCAGAGATTATGAGAGCCATCTCTACCGTTTCGCCAACCTCCTCGGGACGCCGAATGTCCTGACGGCGGGCCATATGTGCTATGTCTCGAGGGTCGGATCAACTCTGATCACCTGCGGCACGCTGCCCATCGCCGATTACGAAGGCGGGCCGAAATGCATCGTCATGTGGGCCTGCAATCCGCAGTGGAACAACCCGGATGAATACAAGGGAGAGAATTTCTGGAGGGCTTATAAGAAAGGGGTTAAGCTGATTTGCATCGATCCCCGAAAGGGATTCATCGCGAATAAAGCAGACCTCTGGCTTCAAATCCGTCCGGGGACCGATGCCGCGCTCTCCCTGGGATTTCACCGCGTCATCATTGAGGAAGAGCTTTACGACGGGGAGTTTGTTGCCAACTACATCCACGGCTGGGAAGCCTTCAAAGAAAGGGTGATGAAGGATTATCCCCTGGAAAAGGTTCAAGACATCACCTGGGTCGACAAGGATCTCATCCGGAAAGCAGCGAGGATGTATGCCACCACCAAGCCTGCCTGTATCCATTGGGGTGTTCCCACGGAGCAGACAATCAACTGTGTCAACTATACACGGGCCACGACGGGGCTGATGGCGATCACAGGCAATCTGGATGCTCCCGGAGGAAATGCGCTCTTCGTGAACCCGCCCACGCGGACAGTAGCAGAATTTGCGCGCCACAGAGATCTTCCGCCGGAGCAGCAAAAGAAGAGGCTGGGCGGAGATCAGTTCAAGCTCGGCGCCAGGGTGGCCCTGATCAATCCCAAGAAAGCGTGGGATGCCATCGTTACCGGCAAACCTTATCCTCTTAAGGCGGGAATTCTATGCGGTAGCAATCCGGTGGTGACAAGGGCCAACGCCAAAGAGGCGTACGAGGCGTTGAAAAAAATAGAGTTCCTCGCGGTGATCGATTTCTTCCTGACGCCGACTGCGGAGTTGGCCGAGATCTTCCTGCCTTCCGGCACCTGGCTCGAGCAGAATCACATTGCAGACAACTGGAAACGGCATGGCTATGTGCTGGCCAGACAGAAGTGTGCCCAGATCGGTGAATGCTGGCAGGACCACAAGATCTTTTTGGAATTGGGCAAACGGATGGGCCAGGACTGGCCGGACACGGTGGAAGATGCGCTCGATTACCTCCTCGAACCCTCCGGACTGACCTGGGAGCAGTTTAAAGAGAAAGGTTATCTGCGAGGCGAGATGGTTTATTATAAATACAAGCAGCGGGGCTTTTCCACTCCTACCAAGAAAGTGGAACTCTATTCAACCGTTCTGGAGAAGTGGGGATACGATCCCCTTCCCAAATATGTTGAAGTTCCTGAAAGCCCGGTTTCCACGCCCCATCTCCTCAACGACTATCCGTATATCCTTAATGCGGGATTACGGACTCCTACCTTTTTCCATTCAGCGAACCGGAATATACCGTGGTTGAGAGAGATCAGGCCCGACCCGATTGTGGAGATCCATCCTAAGACGGCCAAAAAAAATCATATCAAAAACGGCCAATGGGTTTATATCGCTTCGCCGAGGGGGCGCATCAGACAGCGAGCAAAATTAAATGACAACATCGATCCGAGGGTGGTTGTGGCAGAGCACGGGTGGTGGTACCCGGAGCAAAAGGACCCGGGTCATGGCTGGAACGTGTCAAATGTCAATATTCTGACGGACAATGCCTACGAGACTCTGGATCCTGCGATGGGCTCGACGAACCTGAGAGTCTGCTTGTGTAATATATCGCCCTGTGAAGAGGCATGACTTTGATATTGGATTGAAAAGGCAATTGGGTGTGCCTTCCAACCTTTACAATGCGGATTTTCACTATTTTATGGGTAACATGCGATATTTGCCTGAACCGACCTTGCAATGTGTTGGAGATGAAAGCAGCGATACTCTGAGAGGTACCGCTGTAAAGGTTGTTCAGCACACCCAACCGCCTTTTACGGGAATTGCAATTAGATCAATAGGAGGAATGCAATGGGAAAGGTATCTTTAATGCTGAACGAATATGAATGTATGGGTTGCCATGCCTGCGAGGTGGCTTGCAAACAGGAGCATGGCCTCGGTGTTGGCCCGAGGGTGATCCAGGCGATCGAGAGGGCTCCCTACTTCAAGCCCCTCTTCTGTCACCATTGTGAAGATGCGCCCTGCGCCCTGGCTTGTCCGGAGGATGCGATTACCAAGGATCCAAAGACTGGGGTGGTTCTCGTTGACAACGAAAAGTGCAACGGTTGCAACGCGGTGGTGGGAAAGTCTGGGGCGGAGAAACAGCAGACTTCTGCGTGTAAGGTGGGCTGTCCCGCACATATTGACGTCCAGGGGTTTGTGAGCCTTGCCGTCAAAGGAAAATTTCAGGAAGCCTTACAGCTGATCAAGCTTGCGAGCCCCTTCCCCTCCATCTGCGGCAGGGTCTGTCCTCATCCCTGTGAGTCGGATTGCAAGCGGGATCAAATCGACAAGCCCGTAGCGATCCACGCGATTGAGCGGTTCCTGGGCGATCTGGACCTGAAAGTGAGGAAGCGGTATCTGCCAGAGGTTAAGGCCAAGAAAAAGGAAAAAGTTGCTGTCGTTGGATCGGGTCCTGGGGGTTTGACTTGTGCATACTATCTTGCACAAGACGGTTACAAAGTAACGATCTTTGAAAAAGCCAAGGTATTGGGCGGAATGCTTACGGCAGGCGTTCCCTCGTATCGTCTTCCCCGCAACACTGTCGAAGCTGAGATTAAGATGATTCGCAATTTGGGCGTCACCATGAAAACAGGCGTGGAGGTGGGGAAGGACAAAACGGTTGCTCAATTACGGAAGGACGGATTCAAGGCCTTTTTCCTGGCTATCGGCGCCCAGGAAAGTGTTCGACTGGGCGTTCCGGGTGAAGACCTGGACGGTATTTATCGAGGCTTGGATTATCTTCGCCAACTGAACCTCGGCAAACCCGTGCGTCTGGGGGAAAGGGTTGCAGTGATCGGGGGAGGCAATGTCGCTATGGATGCCGTCCGATCCGCTCGGAGGCTGGGGTCTGAAAAGGCTTTTATTCTTTACCGGCGGGGCATAGAAGAAATGCCTTCCACACTGGAAGAGATCAAGCAGTGCCGGGAAGAAGGGATTCCGATCAAGACCTTGGCTCAGCCCGTGCGCTTCATCAGTAACAATGGCCGGGTCAAATCGATCGAATGCGTCAAAACGCGCCTGACAGAGCCGGATGAAAGTGGACGGAGGAAAGCCGAACCTATCCCAGGTTCGGAGTTTACGGTCAAAGTAGATGCCGTGATCACAGCCCTGGGACAGGAATCGGATTGGTGCTGTTTGACGCCCGAGTGCGCCTGCACCTTGACCGGATGGGGAACCATGAAGATCGATCCCCTGACACTTCAGAGTGAGGATCCCGATATCTTCGCAGGAGGGGATGCAGCGAGAGGCCCGAAGACCGTGATCGAGGCCATTGCGGACGGAAGACAGGCAGCTATCTCAATTGGCCGATATCTCCGTGGTGAGAACCTCCAATTGGCGAGAGAGGTAGAATTGAAACCAATAGAAGAGCCGCAAACAGGGAAATATGACCGCACCGCCCGCGCTCGGATGGCTTACTTAGAGCCCAAGAAAAGAATAAGAAACTTTAATGAAGTCCAGAAGGGGCTTACCAAGGGAGTAACGGTTCAGGAGGCAAAGAGGTGTATCTCCTGTGGGACCTGCTGCGTGCAGACCTGTCCTTATGACGTCATGCAGTTCAATCACGAAGTCACGAAAGCGGTCAAGTGCGACCTCTGCGTGGAAAAACGGCAGAGGAACGAAGTCCCTGCTTGTTACGCAATCTGCCCAACGAGATGCATTTTCTGGGGAGACCCAAAGAAGTTTGCAGGGAGCTACAAGATTCTATAAGAGTTGATATCAAGGGTCCGAGGGGCCAAGGATTCAGGGATCCGAGAAACTGAATTTATTTGTCATCCCGGGCTTGACCCGGAATCCAGTGTTTTGGAACTGCATTCGCCAGACTCGAACCCTTGGACTCTCGACCCCATTTCCACTCTTTATATGCCCTCCGAAAGACACAAGCCTCTGACCTGGAAAGATCCTAAAACCGGCCTGGAATGGCAGTCCGAATCTCCAGGTGAAATGACCTGGCATCAAGCTCAAGAATACGCAGAATCGCTTCTATTGGACGGGAAGGAGGATTGGCGTCTTCCAACGCTGGCGGAGCTCGAATCTCTGCTGGATAGGACCAAGGCGCGTCCCGAAGGGAGACCTCCTATGCGGGAAGAGGTTCCTTTTCGAGATGAGTTATCGTATTGGTCGTCCACGACTTTCAAGCGCGACACGAAGGCGGCCTGGATCTTGATGTTCGATGGCGCTTACCTGCTCAGTTATTATAAGAGTAATGTTTATCACGTCCGCTGCGTTCGAGGGTAGGGGAAATTCGCGGTGACGTGATATTTATGCAAGTCAAGGGACATTCCTTCCTGGAATCCACGAGGAACCAATTTGGCAAAGCATGCTCGATTGCAATTAGTAATCGATAGGTGATCATTATCCTCCGACTTAAAGTTTTGATACGTCTTTCAAATTGCAAATCATGTGCGAGCAATAGTTCAGATGTAATCGGAAGAAATTGCAGTACGTTTACTGAGAATGAGAAGACAGAGAAATTAACATTTTTGGGCTTTGCTCATTTTTGCACAGGGATCTTTGGCAGTGCCAGATTGCGTTAGGTCATCGGTACACAAGCTGTCTCTAAAAGCCGGCCGATAGGGGCGAACGGTTCGAAGGGCATCGTAGACATCGGCGACGCCTACAAGAAGGCTCGCAAAATGGAGCGTGTGTTGCGGTAGGTTCTTCTGGACTTTCGGATATCCAGATTGATTGGCTCCCATGTGGTGCTGGTAGGCCACTACTGGAAGGCCTTGACCCGAGGTCGCATAAGAGAGTCAAAAAAATGTCCGAAATCTTAATTACTGTGAAATTCCATATTTTCTGAAAACCATAAAATATCAACTTGTTACGTGAGTTAATCGTTCTTGGCATTAAAATTGCTGCAATCAGAGCAAAGAAAAATTGTGATCATATTTAGCGATAAAGCCAAACCACGAGTAATCGTGGGACGGAAAGCCACGGGTCCCAGATTCATGGGATCGCCGGGTTGCCAAAATCAGATCAAAGGAACCGGATTGCCGTGGCCTCATTGAAAATGGCAATCCGATTCTTATTTTAGGGGATCTTCCTTACGAGTGATTACGCAACTCAATAATCAGTTTCCATATTGGGAGAGACTGTAGGAAATCCAAAAGAATATGGAAAATCTCGCTGGTGACCAAACGAAAGTAGAGAGCCTCCCTGAAGAGACCTTTGCACAAACGGGAGGTGCCATACACGAGTGGAAGCCCACAACCGATTCGTTCTTGGGATCAGTCATCGAATATCTGTCCAAGCTACCCAAATCCCTTTTGATATCCGCTGGATCTGTAATGGTACTCTTAGTGGGAATTCTCAGCCACATCGCAGGACCCCAGCTTTCTTTAACCATATTTTATGTGATCCCTATTGCACTGGTTACCTGGTTTTCAGATAGACGGCTTGGATTCATCTTCACAATCCTCAGTGCGCTCGCGTGGCTGATGGCTGATCTTACATCGGGAGCCACCTATTCCTCTTCAGACATCCCTTATTGGAACGGGGTTAGTAGATTGAGTTCCCTTTTTATCCTCAGCTTCATTCTCTCGACGTTGAAAAGCACCTTGACGAAAGAAAAAGAGTTTTCCAGAATCGATTTTTTGACCGGCGTTCGAAACCGAAGATACTTTATTGAGCTGGTCAATATGGAAATCAACAGAGCGCGCAGGTATGAACACCCCTTTACTGTGGTGTGCATTGATCTGGACAATTTCAAAACCGTGAATGATTGTTTTGGGCACAGCACTGGAGACATCCTGCTGCGTTTGGTCGCACGCACCATACAGCAAAACATCCGGGTTACAGACACGGTGGCACGCCTGGGGGGTGATGAATTCGCAATCCTGTTGCCAGAGGCCGGACGTAACGTGGCCGAAGCGATCTTGGAGAAAGTCCGGAAGATCAACTTAGACATTATGCGGAGGCATGGATGGCCTGTAACTTTAAGCATCGGGGTCGTGACCTTCACGAGCCCGCCTTCCACGCTTGACGAAACGCTTCGGATATCTGATCAGCTCATGTACAGCGCAAAGAACAACGGAAAGAACAGCATTCAATATGAGGTTTTTGCAGCAAAGGAATGGCCGGCGAAGGAAAAAGTTTAAGGATGTTTGCGTAGCATGCTTGGATGCAGCTTTTAATTGTCAATCCTCCTTTTGCACCCAAGTTGCTGCTAGAAATGTGGATATTTCAAAAAGTGAGATCTCCCGCACTCAACGGGGGTGGTCCGATGGAAGATACGCCTTTAATGGCAGAGTTTATCTCCGTTCCTAACAAATTGAACTCGGTGCCTGAGTTTATTCCAGGAAGAGAGAATGTTTCCGGGGGAGAAGAGAGAAATGGCCTTTCAGGGTTACTACAAAATGGCGAGCCGGACTTAAATAGATCCGGAGAGCGGGAAAAGGACTTTATCGAATCAGAAAAGAAGGACAATCTTCTTGATCCCTTCCCGAAGAAAGACGAGGTGAAACCAAAGGAATACAAAAAGGAAGCCCATCCAGCTGAGCAAGGTCCTTCTTTCATGGAGTCGTTCTTAATTGAATTGGTCCACCGTATCAAGAGAGCTCTTACCTCCATCTATCATGATACAGTTCTAGCAATGGACAAATATGACGATATGGAAATAAGGAAACGTTCTCATACTCAGGTGAAAGAGGAAATCAAAAAGATTGATTCTGTTCTAAATAATCTCTTAAATTTCATCAACGTTAATACCCCCATTGCAAAGCCGAATAGGCTGCATGTGATCCTCGAAGAAATTTTAGGGGCCGATGAGAAACAGTTTCGGCAGAAAGATATCAAGATCTGTAAAAAATATGAAAAAGACCTTCCTGACACCTATATTCAGCCAGAACAGGTGAGGTTCATTTTACATGCCGTTCTTCAGTACGCCATCCTTTCAGTGCCTCCGGGCGAGACCATCGGATTTGTGATGAAATCAAGTGATAATGGAACGGGTGTCGAGAAGACTTTGCCCGAGGATAAACGGGGGTACGTTGAGGTGATAATTGGTTTCAATGGAGGTGGGAAGACAGACCGATCAGAGGGTTTATCGGACACTCCAGGGGATCAGAGTATAGGACTGGCCGATCTAATATTGAAATTGGCGAAGGACATTCTTGAAAGAAACCGTGGAATAATGATAGAAACCCATCGGGAAAAATCGAAGAGTCTCATTGCTCTGAGATTTCCCATTGAGAAAAGAAAAGTAGTCTATTATCGACCGATCAGCCTATAAAATAAGATGCGAACCTAGTAACAGAAAAACCTGGGAGTACAAGGAGACAATGGAAGGATCATTTGACAACAGAGAGAGAAGAACCCATCCCAGGTTTATTATTGATCTGCCCCTTGAATATCGGGATGAGGATGGATCGTGTTTACGTGGAGGGATTGTTGTCAATGCAAGCGAGGGAGGCTTTCTCATCGAAACAACCAGAGACATTCCTGTCGGTACGGAATTAAATATTGCTGTCCTGTTCCCAAAGGGGTTTGAATTGGCCAACTTCAAAGTGGTGGCGATGATTGTGTGGAAAAAACCTTATCGGAGAGAGGACTGGAAAGGAGTCCCTTGCCGTGAAGGATACCAGTATGGATTGGAATATACGCAAATATCGGAGGGAGACCGTTTAAAACTGGATCTTCTTCTCAATGGCCGATATAATTTGGAAGAGATGCCAACAACTAATGAAGTTCGCTCTGGTCAGGAGGCGGAGTTTTAAGCAAAGTAAAGGGGGTAACACTCCTCGGCATTTGGGTATTTGGGAGCAAAAGTTTAAAATAATATGGACTGGGGGCTGCGTGAACAACAAGATGATAACCTATAAAGTCCTCTATAAGAATTATAAGCTTAAAAAAGGCGAGCTGATGGGCATATTATTTGAGAGGAGGAAGGATTTGAGGGGAAAAAGCCTATTTGAATCCGGTTTGGAATGGGCAAAATCGTTGTTTGGTCAAACGGTGAGAGATAAACATGCAATTGTTGTTGTTCCTCAAGAGTTGAGCTTGAAGAAGGAATTCTATAGTGCCTGCAAAGAAGATGATATTCAGGAGGAATCTTAGGAAAGAAGAAGTTCACATCAAGAACGTCATCCTCACTTTCACCCCGCAATCCCCGTTCCTTGAATATTGCCTTTGGTAACGGCTTTTAGGTGTTATTCGCGCCCCTTTTCTTCAGGACTCCTTCCGTAATCAAGTTTTTAGCCTGTTTCCTTTTTAATGCAATATTTAACATCGAAATCGAGAGGCTTTCAAATTGAAAGTGTTTTCACTTCCCCCATCCTCATCACGTGGAAGACGCTGTCTGTCGAGGCGATTATCTCTTTTTGGAGATCCTTTTGAGATCGAATTCTAAGAAGCAAGCATTTCAGTCTTAAGAATTCACTGCTGTCCGTGAAACGTCTAATGACCCTCTCCACTTCTGAAACAGGTACTTCCCTTAAATGCGTTAAAGCTCCTCGGAACTCTTCTTCCGTATATCGCTCGATGATATCATATTCTCGTAATCGCATGCGGGGTTGGAGGTTCTCGATCAATGTGACCTCTCCTAACAGGGCAAAGAGGGAGATGCTCCGCATCCCATTCCGAATGATCTCTCGTCTCTGCTCGTACTCCAAATTGGACCGGGTTCTATAGTCGAGGGCATACAGATTCCGTAGATTTTTTTCAAGCACGATCTGTTTTTCCTTAGATTGAAACCAAGGGAAGAGGATACGCTGAGGGTAAGCCACAAAAAGTTCTCCCCGACCTTTTAGCTTGCTCTTTGCTTCTTTCTCCTGTAATGTGTATTCGAATTTGGAGTACAAACTCTTGGCCAAAAATGCAATTTCCATGATCTCTCTTTCGCGCTGATAATCGTGGTGGTAATACTGTCTGTATTTTCCTTCGAGGAGTTGCTTGGCTATGCTGATCTTTGTCAGTTGGTCCTGAATTTTCTTATAGGTTTGGCGAATATCGGTAATGATATCTGTTGGAACATTCCTCTGTGCGGTGATTATTAAGCATAGCTCCCGAAATTGGTTCATCGCCTCCCTAAGGTCAAAACGGGTATTTTCCACGATTCGTTCTAAGCCTGCCGCAACTCCTTGAAAACTCCCTCGCTCCACCATTCACCTCTAATTTGGTCTACTCAGATGCACCCGTCGCAGGGGACGACCGTCGATTACTCGGCTTTTGGCTTTGTAGGCCTCTTTTTTCCCGTTCTGTACACAGCAAGGATGATGCCAGGTTATCAAGAAATCGATAACCACCTGAAAGTTAATGTATCTTTAGAATTATTTCTTGACTATGGGCTTGTCACTATAACAAAAAATTGTCTACTCTCTGTGAATCCATTAAAAGCGTACAGATATCAAGCCGGGAAATTGACTTTCGTTTCTAAGATTTTGGAAATAGGTATTTATTGATTTTGGTTTGTTACTCGCAAAGGCAAGAATAATTATGGTGTTTGTTACGACAAAAATTGGCACTTTTTTGTTTTTTCCTGTAATTTAGTTCTTAAATATTCCTTTAGAAAACAAATAGTTTAACCATTAAATCCCTCTTGGCATTCAAATTGCCTCATTAATTCAATGATTTTTCAGAAACCCCCAAAGAGCTGGCACGACCACTCATGGAGCGGAAAGCTGGGAGATCCTGATTCAGCGATATATTTCATTCGGACGAAAATGTGAGGTAAATTTTTAAATGAATATTAAGTATATGATTGTTTATAAATTTTATTTACGCGATGCAATCAAGGGTGACATATTTCTTGGCGCATTACCGGAAAGAAGAAAAAACCCACAAAGAATTACGAATGAATCTATTATTAACTGGGGAAGAAAATATTTTGGTAAGAATGGCAAGGATGAGGATATCTATTTCATTAAAACTGTTTTGGAGGGAAGCGAGAAACGGTACCTCTCGCCACCATAAGATGACTCACGGGGAGACACTAAAGAATCAAATTCCTTATTTGATTTTAATTAGCAAAAAGCAAGTCAGAAATGGCTCTGGTTTTGTTTATTTCCTTCAGTAATCATCAACTCCAAGTTCACTTGTCACCCTTCGAAACCATGATCGCCTTGGGGAAAAATTTCGTCCCAACCCCCTCTTGCGTTTCTCTTCTCCAGAATCTGCTGTTCAATCTCGGCAGGATCACCGAAGTAGATGCAGTGAGCGAGGCAGATATTATCGGCACAGGCCGGATAGAGTCCCTTATCAACCCGGTGATGGCAGAGATTGCACTTGGCGACGATCTTCTTTTCATCGTCAAAGCTAATGGCATGGTAAGAGCATTCATCGATGCAAAGCTGGCACCCGGTGCATTTCTCGTAGTCAAGGATGACGATCCCGTCTTCCCTTTTCATTATGGCTTCCACTGGGCACGCTTGTGCACAGGGAGGATCATCGCAGTGCCTGCAGACATTCACGCGCCAGATAAAGTCGAGCTTTCCATTCATGAATTTCGGGCCATCCGGCCAAACTGATAGGTACTTGATCCCATTTGATGCATCGACAGGATTGTATTCCTGTTTGCAGGCTACTTCGCAGGCCTTACATCCCCAGCAGGCGAACTCCTCGATAATGAGTGCATACTTATTCATGTCCCGCCTCTTTGTTAGTCTCTGTAATCAGACATCCTACTCTTTTTTTTCATAGGATGCTTTCCTCTTGGGATATATCCTGCAGAGGAGTGTCCTGATGTTCGATGCACCCATTGCGGGGTCGCAACCCTCTAAGGCATTGTCGGTGAGGATATTGATGTTGGACTCCTCCCAGCCATGACTTGGGTCTTTATTTTCTGGAAACCACCACGCGTGCTGAGCTGCCACAATCCGGGGGTCGCATCCAAGGGCAAGCTTAGCCCGTTGTCTGACTCTTCCCCGACAGGATTCAATGATGACCCAATCCCCCTCTTTGATACCTTCTTTTGCAGCCGCATCAGGATGGATCTCAACGATCGGGTCCCTATGAAGCTCTCTGAGCCGTGGTACCTGTCTATTTTCTGTATGGAAAAATCCGGGTGGCCGCGCTCCCGTAATCAAGATATAGGGATATTCTTTATAGAGCCCCGGCGTGCTCACCGGACTTTCAGGGGGTTCCCTGTATTGAGGAAGGGGGTCATATCCCATCTTTTCAAGGGTAGTGGAGTAGAGCTCAAACTTCCTCGTGGGCGTGGAGAACCCCCCCTCTTTGTACTTGTAATACTTAACCTCTCCCCTGATGTAATTCATCTTCTTGAAATCATTCCAGGTGATGTTCATCGGGTGGAGGATATAATCAAGGGCCTTCTCGAAGTTGTCCCACCAGTATTGGCCCTGGCCGATCCGGTGGGCAAGGTCGTTGAGCATTTCATGGTCCGAGCGGCATTCGCCGACCTGGATGACCTTTCGCCGTGGTAAGATATAGCCATGACGCTTCCAGAAGTCGCCGACATAATCCATCTCGAGCCAGGTCGCCGCAGGCAGCACGATGTCTGCAAGTTCTGCCGTGGGGGTGAGGAAGAAGTCGGCCACGGCCATGAATTCCACTTTCTCAAGGGCACGGTAAACCTCTTTCGCATTGGCGCGGGTGATCACAGGATTGGAGCTGATGAAAAAGAGCATTTTCACCGGGTAGGGCTTTTCTTCGAGGATCGCATCCCAGACGCATTTCGGTTGAATGATGGCGAATCGTGAAGCCAGGCGGAAGCGCTCTCCTCCAAGTCGTTTTGCAAACTGGTCTTTGGGAAGCATACCATGGGCACCAAATTGACCTACGTTCACGACATTCGGCGTCCTGTTGAGAACCTGACCACCGGGGGCGTCAATGTTGCCGGTTATTCCCATGAGGAACATGAGCAAACGGTCATTGTCCGCGCAGTTAATCTGCTGCTCGATTGCTACACCCCATTGAATCGCAGCGGGTTTTGTCGTTGCAAAGAGCCTTGCTGCCTCTCTGATCTTTTCTTTGGGAAGCCAGGTGATCTCTTCAACCTTGTCGAGGGAATACTCATTCACTCTTTTGACGAATGGCTCCCAGCCATGGGTATATTTTTCGACAAACTCTTTGTCGTAAAGCTCTTCGTTGACGATCACATGAAGCATCCCGAGGGCGAGCGCAGCGTCTGTGCCAGGTCTGAGCCGGAGCCAGACATTTGCCCTTGCCGCCGGACGGGTGAGCCTGGGATCAACGACAATCAGCTTGGCACCATGGTCGAGGGCTACCGAGAAGGGTTCGCCTTTGTATTCGTCAGGATTACTGATCGTCACATTGTTTCCCCACATCATGATGCACTTGGGGAAATTCTCGTAGTCGACAATGGGATTCGTTCCACAAGTGATAATGCCTGTAGATATGCGGGGACCATAGCAGAAATGGCCTGCTGTCAGGACGTTTGGAGAGCCGAGGACGTTGGCGATGCGGTAGATAACGGCCTCATTTTCCCTGCCCGTCCCGTAGCCGAAGACGACAGACTCAGGTCCGTACTTCTCTTTATACGTGAGGATTCGCTCTGCGATCGTGTCCAGGGCTTCATCCCATGAGATCCGTTCCCATTGGCCGCTCGCTTTGGGACCAACCCTTTTGACGGGGTAAGTGAGCCTGTCCGGATGATAGGCAAGTTGTGCAGAGGCGAGACCTTTGGTGCACAGTGTCCCATGGGCAATGGGACAATCGGGATCACCCGCAATCTTTGCGACTTTGCCGTCTTTCACATAGACGATTACTCCGCACCCGCCGTGGCACATGCGACAATGGCTCTTGACTGCCGAATCGTAACCATATACTTGCATCTCGCGCTCTATATTCGAGTATCGAAACTCGCTCATCCTCGCCTCCTTATAATTCCGTTGGGCCTCTTGGAAACTATACAAACGCGTTAAATGAGATGCTGAATCGAAGCATGACAGGAAAAAATGTGTCATTCCGAACCAGGTCCTGAACTTGATTCAAGATCTATCGATTTCGGAATCTCGAATTTGGCAATGCCAATAAATCAATTGCGTTTGTATTAATATTCGCTCTCTGTAACAAATACTAACCTATGGACCTGGTTTCGTGTAGTATCCACTTGACAATTTTTCTTCAATAAATTATAAGGAGCAAAAGGTGGAGAAATGAACTTAAGTGCCAGTAGAATGTTTAATTATAACTATTACCTCCAAGCCGTTCACCTATGCGCTTAGGCGATAGTCTATTACCAAAAGGGCCATGGGTGATCAAAATCCATGGCCCTTTTGTTTTAGGGCCGTAGAGAATTTCTCTATGGTTTTTTTGTATCTGGAGAAAGTGTCATGGAGCCTCTGGTCCTCGGTTCAAGAGGGAAAGACCCCTATCGCACGACAAAAGGGATACTCGAAAGGTTCTCTTTACCCGGGTTGAAGGGAAAGAGTGTCCTCATCAAACCCAATGCCGCACGATTGGCATCCCCTGGAGACGGAGTGACGACTCATCCCAAAGTGGTTGCTGCTATCATCGATCACCTGAAAGAGAAAGGCGTCAGCCGCATCGCCATCGGTGAGAGTTGTATCTTTGGCGTGGATGCGGGAGAAGCCTTCCGAGCCACCGGCATGAAAGAGGCCTCTGAAGAAAAAAAGGTTGAGCTTCTCGATTTAGATCAGGGTGATCCGATGGAGATACCGGTCCCTAAAGGAAAAGTCATCGGGAAAATCAAAGTCCCTGCCGTGCTAAAGAAGTTCGATTTCATTATTTCCGTTCCGGTTATGAAGACTCACATGCACACCCAGGTCACGCTGAGCATCAAGAACATGAAGGGTTTGTTGTGGCGCAGGGAAAAGGCGAGATTTCATCAACTCCGTTACGGCAAAAAAATCACCAAGGGTGACAAAGAACTGGACATTGCCATTTCTGAGATGGCTTCGGTCCTCTTTCCCCATTTGGCCATCATTGATGGCACTGTGGGGATGGAAGGAATGGGGCCCGCTTACGGGCGGGGGAAGAGGATGGGGGTGGTGCTCATCGGGAGGAACGCCCTTTCGACCGATGCGGTGGCTGCCCGGCTGATGGGCTTAAGCCCAGAGGCCATCCCTCACCTCAGACTGACAGCAGAAAAGGGGTTGGGAGAAATCGACCCTCAGAAGATTTCCGTCGACCCAAGAAATTACTCGAAATGGATGGTCCCGTTTGAGCCTCCCCCTTCTAGACTATCTATTCCTTTTCCGAACGTCACGGTCCATGACGAGGGATCGTGCAGCGCCTGTCTTTCAACGCTGTTGGTCTTTCTTCAGGATTACCATTCAAGGCTTACCGACTATCGATTGGAGGACCAGAACATTCACATAGGAATCGGAAAGCACTTGCACGCTTGTCCAGAAGGGACGATCCTGATAGGAAACTGCTCGTCGAAGATGAAAAGTTGTGGTATCTTTATTCAGGGATGCCCACCCGTCGCCTCGCAAATAGCGGACAGCCTGAAGATCTGAACCGTCTTCAAAAAGGTGGTAGAACGATAAGGGTTCGAGGGTCGAAGTAGAGAGATCAGAAGGGAGAAGAAGCCGTGTTTAAGAAGATACTCATTGCCAACCGAGGAGAAATCGCAGTTCGTATCCTTCGTGCCTGTCATGAACTAGGAATTTCGGTAGCAGCCGTCTATTCCGAATCGGATCGGGGAGCATTACATGTCCGTTATGCAGATGAGGCTTACTCCTTGGGCTCAGGACCTTCCGATGAGACGTACCTCGCAAGAGAGAAGATTTTAGGGATTGCCAGAGAAGCCAAAGCAGATGCCATTCATCCCGGATACGGATTCTTGGCAGAAAACCGGGAATTCGCCCAGGCCTGCCAGAAGGAGGGGATCATCTTCATCGGTCCGTCCGGAGAATCCCTGGAGACCATGGGAAGGAAGATCAGGGCCAAATCCAGTATGACCCAGGCACAGATTACCGTGATCCCGGGAAGCGACTGTCCGATGGACGACAAGGAAGAGGCGCTGAGGGCGGCAAATGCCTTAGGGTATCCGGTATTGATCAAAGCGGTTGCAGGCGGCGGGGGCAAAGGGATCCGGCGGGTGGACCGGGGTGCTCAGCTCTTTCAAGCGATGAACGTGGCCAGGGCAGAAGCCAAAGCCGCCTTCGGAAACGACGCCCTCTACCTCGAGAAATATATCCCGAACGCACGCCACATTGAATTTCAGATCTTGGCCGACCACTACGGTAACATCATCCACCTCTTCGACCGGGAATGTTCCATTCAGAGAAGGTACCAAAAGATCTTAGAAGAATGCCCCTCTCCTTATTTAGATGATACCACCCGGCTCCGAATGGCGGGGGTGGCCCTCTCCGCCGCCATTGCTATCAAATACAGCGGGGCCGGCACGGTGGAATTCCTCGTGGACCGGGAGAAAAATTTTTACTACCTGGAGCTCAACGCCCGGCTCCAGGTAGAACATCCGGTGACAGAGATGGTGACCGGCGTGGACATTGTGAAGGCCCAAATCCGTATTGCGGAGGGGGAAAAGCTTCCTCTGACTCAAAAGGATGTTGAACCCATTGGGGCCTCCCTGGTTTGCCGGATCTACGCGGAGGATCCGGAGAACAATTTCTTGCCTTCCACCGGCAGAATTGAGAGGCTCCAGATTCCCGGCGGGCCGGGAGTGCGCGTAGACCTTGGAATCTATGAGGGATACACGGTCCCTATCTTTTATGACCCCATCATTGCCAAGGTCATTGTTTGGGGAAGAAATCGCCAGGAGGCGATTTTGCGAATGGATCGAGCCCTCCAGGAGTTAGTCATCAAGGGGATTAAGACCACGATTCCCTTCCACCGCTGGCTGGTAACCAATCAACGGTTCATTCAAGGGGATTTCGATACCAATTTTCTGGAGGAGGAGTATTTTCAAAGGAAGAGGGAACCCGGCAATTCCTTACAGGAGTTGGCCTGCATTGCCACTGCTATCCGGGCTTATGAGAAGGATCGGGAGGGGATCGGTGAAGGAATATAAGATTGAGACAGAAGATGGGGTTTGTTCCGTTCAAGTGGAGCCCCTGGGCGATCACCACTATCGGGTCTCCTTCATGGATCGGACACACTTGGTCGATGTTTTGGAAGTCTCAGACAATCTTTACTCCATGATCTGCGACGGGAGGTCGTATGAAGTGGATCTCATGGAGGAAGGAGATACCTACGAGGCCTCCATCAAAGGAAGGAGTTACTGGACGGAAGTCCTTCGGCCGGATAAGATGGTGTCTCTCCCCGAAAAAGAAAAAGAAGCGGTCGCTCTGGCCGAGGAAGAGGTCATGTCTTCACCCCTGTCCTGCAAAGTGATCAAGGTTCTGGTCAAGGAAGGGGAGGCAGTGGAAGCGGACCAGGTGCTTGTCATTATCGAGGCCATGAAGATGGAAATGCCCATCTCTTCGACCATCCGAGGAAAGGTGAAAGAGATCCTGGTAAAGGAAGGCCAGGATGTGGATAAAGGGGCAGATCTCGTGATTCTGACCGCTCTCTGAACATAGTCAAACTCAAAAACAGGGATAGAGCTGTCATATAAATTCTATGAAACCTCTTCTTTGGGGATCTCCTGCCGTTTCTTTCTCATCCGGGGGAAGAGGGGAGAGATGAGAAGAAACAAGGCGACGACAAGGGAGGCTGCAGCCAGGGGCCGGGTGAAGAAAATGGAGAAATCCCCTTGGGACATGATCAAAGACTTTCGCAAATTGTTCTCCATCAACGGCCCAAGGACAAAAGCCAAGACCAGGGGAGCGCCCTCATATTCAAATTTCTTCATCAAGTATCCCATGATTCCGAAGATGATCATGATATAAATATCAAAAACCGCGTTACTTACGCTGTAGACACCGATCAGGCAGAAAAGGAGGATTAGCGGGAAAAGTATTTTATAAGGGATCTTTAAGACCTGGACCCACATCCCGATCAGGGGCAGGTTGAGGACGAGGAGCATGATGTTTCCGATGTACATACTGGTAATCACCCCCCAGAAGAGACCGGGGTTCTGTTTCATCATTAAGGGCCCGGGAGTTACCCCATGGATCATGAAGGCCCCCAGAAGCATAGCCATCACGACATTGGGTGGGATGCCCAGAGTCATAAGCGGGATGAAAGCTCCACCTGTAGCCGCGTTGTTGGCTGACTCCGGTGCAGCCACTCCTTCGATGGCTCCTTTCCCGAAACGCTCCGGGTGCTTGGATACCCGCTTTTCGATCGCATAAGAAATAAAGGACGAGATCACCGCGCCTCCCCCGGGAAGGATTCCCAAGAAGAATCCTAACAGAGATCCCCTGGCAATAGATCCTGTGCTGTCCTTCCAGTCTTTGGCCGTGGGCAGAAGTCCTTTGATCCTGGTTTTGAAGATATCTCTTCGAATGACCTGCTCGATATTCAGCAAGACTTCGGAGATTCCGAAGAGGCCCATGACAACGGGCACCAGGCCTACGCCGTCGATGAGCTCCATCTTGTTGAAGGTGAAACGTGGACGGCAATTGATAGAGTCCAGGCCGACCAGCCCGAGGATGATTCCGAAAGCCGCCATGATCAAGGCTTTGGGCATGGACCCGTGGGCCAAGTAAATCAGGATCGTGAGGCCCAGTGCCATGAGGGTAAAATACTCCGGCGGCCCAAACTTGAGGGCCAGTTTGGATAGAGGAGGAGCCACCAGCATTAGGCCGACGATGGACAAGGTGCCGGCGATAAAAGAACCGAAAGCCGCAATGCCTAGGGCAGGCCCTGCACGCCCCTGCCGGGCCATCTGGTAACCATCAAGGCAGGTGACGACCGACGCTGCTTCCCCAGGTATGTTGACCAAAATGGAGGTCGTAGATCCTCCGTACATTGCCCCATAATAAATTCCGGCCAGCATGATGATGGCCGCCTCCGGTGTGGTTTTGAAGGTAGTGGGAAGGAGCAGAGACATGGCACCTACAGGCCCAATTCCCGGCAACACGCCGATCAGAGTCCCGATGAATACCCCGACGAAGCAATAGAACAGATTCACGGGCTGAAGGGCAACAGAGAAACCAATTCCAAGATAATTGAGAAGGTCCATCTTTCAGCCAACGCCCAGAAGACCCCTGGGAAGCTGACTCCTCAGCCAGAGTTGGAAGACGCCATAGGCGGCTAAAGTACTGACGACAGCCCCCAGGATAGCCCACGACCATCTTTGGGGTTCCACCGCTTTAAAAAGGAAGATGAGCAGCAGGATAGTCGTTAGGATAAAACCTAAGGAAGTAAAGGCATAGGCATAGAGAAAAAGAGCGACCAGGACAGAGACAATTTTTTTCCAGCGAATTTCCGTCCAGAGGGCTTTTAACTCTCCGGCAACGGCTGTCTTCTTCATGGCCCGGATGAGGATGCTGAGAGATAACCCGATCATGACGATCCCCACCCAGAAGAACATAAATCCGGAGCCGGGATCGTGAAGGGTCCCCAGCTCCAGGTCAACTCCTCCATAGCAGACGCCGATGCCCATGGCCATCCAAAAGAGAGAACTGATGATGTCTCTACTCTTCACCTCGCCCTCCTATCAAAGGATGTTATTTCGTAATCGTTGAGCCTCCTGAAAAACAGATCGTAAATAAAGGGGGAACCGGTCAGGGATGCTGAAAAAGCTTTAGAGCGGAAACCTTTTTTCGAGAAATCTTAACTTCTCACGCTACCAATCGTGGCCGACAAAATCATCGCCCCTGTTTTCTGTTCGATCCGTAAGATTCCGCGTTCTAAAGCTTTGGAAGTATTCCTGGCCGGTTTCCCTCCCACGCTCATTTTTCAAACCGCTAAAGTGTTACGTTATTTCTTTTTCAGGCCCAGTTTGTCGACCATCTCTTTTCCTTCTGCGCACAATTCTTTTACATATTTTGTGTAGTCTTCGGTGTTTTTGTAGAAGGGCTCCATATCAAAATTCTCCAAAATTTTTACGAAGGCCGGATCCTCCATTCCTTTCTTGAAGGCATCGTGTAAAATCTTGACAACCTTGGGATCCATTCCCTTAGGTCCGGCGATGCCGAAGGGAGAATTGGAGACAATTCCATACCCCAGCTCTTTCAGAGTAGGGACAGTGGGCCATCTCTTGGTCCGTTGGTTCCCCCAGGTCACCAGAAGGCGAAGGTCTCCGGAGTCAACCTGCGGGGCCCAGCCGGTGGAATCTGCAGTGGCTGTCACATGACCGCCTAAAACTGCGGGGGTCGTCTCTGCGCCCCCTTTCATCGGGACCTGGGTCCATTTGATCCCCTGTTTCATCGCGATTTGTTCCATGGTCAGATGGAGGGATGTCCCCGCTCCGGGCGTGGCATACGTCACCTTGCCCGGGTTGGCTTTGGCGTAGGCGATAAACTCATTCCAGGTTTTCCAGGGAGCGTCCTTCTTGACCACGACACCAAAGGTATAGCCGGTCAGATGGATGATATAGGTAAAATCCTTTAAGGGGTCCCAGTTCACCGTCATCATATAGGGATAGCGGAACACGCTGATCGGCATCTGACAAACATTATAGCCGTCCGGTTTGGCGGTAGCGGCCATGATCCCCGGACCGACTGTCCCTCCTCCCCCGGGTTTGTTCTCTGCGACCACCGGTTGCCCAAGATATTTACTGGTGGTCTCCGCCAGAACCCGCATGCATACGTCGGTTGATCCGCCCGGTGCCCAGGGGACATACAAGGTCACCGGCTTCGCTGGAAAGTCTGCAGCGGTGACGGAGACGGCAAGAGCCCCCAAAATCATTATGGCTACCAGTAATGAAACTCCTCCTTGAATGCTTTTTCCCATGATTCTTCTCCTTTCTTTGATGCGCATGGTTAAAGTTAGTTTTCTCTGCTGCTTCGTTTGGAAAACAGATGTTCTGGGATAGGCAGATTGTAAGTATATACCTAAAGGAAATCAAGAAAAAAAGCACCTCTAAAATTTTTCTTGACAAAGCTTTTGGGCCATGTTAGAAAGTTTCTAATTGAAAGGCAGAAGATGGATCAGCTTCGTTTCTATCATTTTGGCAGTGGGTTCAACTTTTATTGGTTTTACTATGCCGAAGTCTACCCGCTGCGGCTGGCTGATCGTTAGGAATGAGATTTAGCTGGTAGAAGCCGTGGGTAGATCGAAACTACCCACGGCTTTTTTAATTTAAGCCGTGGGAGAATTTCTCTCACGGCTTTTTCAATTTTAGGCAAAGGAGGAAAAGGTCATGATTGGAAAAAGGATTCGCATGGAACGTATCATGGACAGGAACTCTGGCAAAACAGTGATCGTCCCCATGGATCATGGCGTGACGATCGGGCCGGTCGCCGGGCTGATCAATATGCAGGAGACGATTAATGCGGTCGCGATTGGAGGAGCCAATGCCATCATTCTCCACAAAGGGTTGGTCGAGGCGGGTCACAGGAGAAAAGGAAGAGATGTGGGGTTGATCATTCACCTCTCTGCAAGCACCCAGCTGGCGCCTGATCCAAGCTCCAAGACCATGGTCTGCACGGTGGAAGAGGCGATCAAATTAGGAGCGGACGCTGTCTCGATCCATGTGAACCTCGGCTCCGAAGACGAGAGGTCCATGTTAGAGGATCTGGGGAGGGTGGCCAAAGTGGCTTCCGAATGGGGGATGCCGCTCTTAGCGATGATGTACACGAGGGGTCCCAACGTCAAGAGCGAGTATGATGTGAAGCTGGTGAAACACGCCGCCCGAGTGGGAGCGGAGCTGGGGGCAGATATTATTAAGGTGGTCTATACGGGCTCTGCGGAAAGCTTCAGGGAAGTGGTCGAGGGATGCTTCGTTCCAGTCGTGATAGCGGGCGGAGAGAAGATGGGTAACGACGAGGATCTCATCGAGATGGTCAAGGGGGCCATGGCAGCGGGGGCAGCAGGCGCCTCCATTGGCAGAAATGTCTTCCAACACAAAGATCCGGAGAGGATGGTCCAAAAAATCTGCAGAATTGTTCACAATAGCAACGTATTTGAGGAAAAACTAAGGAAGTTAGAGGTGAAAGCATGAAGAGGGTTTGGGTGAAAGCCGTACCCTGGAGCAAGGAGATTGCCCTGGCCGCTCTGGAGTCGGGAGCCGATGCCCTTTGGGTCCCGGCTGGAATGGGATCAGAGGTGAGAAAGTTAGGCATCATCCCGACCGTGGCCGAGGACGGCGATCTGGTATTGGGCCGTGATGTCGTGGAAAAAGAGATCGGGGGGAAAAAAGACGAAGAAGAGATCCTTGCCCTTAGCCTTTCTAAGAAAGTGGTGGTGAGAGGGAGCGACTGGACCATCATCCCTCTGGAGAACTTATTGAGCAAGACGAATAACCTTTTTGTCGAGGTGAATAATTTAAAAGAAGGTCAGACGGCCCTGGGAATCCTCGAGAAAGGGGTGGATGGGGTGGTGGTCAATAACCCGGACCCGGATGCCGTGCGGCATATCGTTTATCTTCTCAAGAGCGAGAGCGAGAAATTCGAACTCTTGTCGGCCCGGGTGAAGCGAATCGAACCACTCGGCATGGGGGACCGGGTCTGCGTGGACACATGCACGTCGATGACCCTCGGCGAAGGGATGCTCGTGGGCACGAGCAGCCAGGCTCTTTTTTTGATCCATTCGGAGAGTTTAGAAAACCCCTTTGTGAACTCCAGGCCCTTCAGGGTGAATGCAGGGCCTGTGTACGCATATATTCGCATGGCGAACGGGCAGACGAAATATCTCTCGGAGGTGAAATCCGGCGATCAGGTGCTGGTCGTGAATTTCGAAGGGAAAAGTTATCCTGCCGTGGTTGGAAGGGCTAAGATAGAAAAGCGACCCTTGGCTATCGTGGAGGCAGAGGAAAATGGGGAGACCGTTTCGGTCATCCTGCAGAATGCCGAAACGATCTGTCTTACCCAACCTTCCGGGAAACCTGTTTCGCTTATCGATCTCAAAGAGGGTTGCGAAGTTCTCGTCTATCGTGAGAAAACAGGAAGGCATTTTGGCGTTTCGGTTGAGGAGACCATCGTTGAAAAGTGAGGGGGTACTTTAGTCACTCCGAACTTTAGTCACTTTGATTAGGTGTATTGGTGAAATGGAAGCAGAAGAAAAGATCCAAACCCTTCGTCAGAAGATCGAGGTAGTCGACAAACAGATCCTCTGCCTTTTAAACGAGAGGGCAGAGACCGCTATGGAGGTGGGTAAGATCAAGTCAAAGGGCAAGATGGAGTCCTATGATCCTCAACGAGAGGACGCGATTCTCGAGAGCTTGCTCATACAGAACAACGGCCCCTTTCCCAAGCAGGCCATCGCCCCTGTTTTCCGGGAGATTATCTCAGCGTGCCGCTCTCTGGAAACGGAGATTACCGTGGCATATCTTGGTCCACCCGCGACCCACACTCATTTAGCTTGTTTTGAATATTTTGGGGGCTCCGTTCAAACACAGCCCAAAGAAAGTATTCAAGAAGTCTTTGAGGCGGTAGAGAGGAGGAAGGCGAGTCATGGCGTCGTGCCCATAGAGAATTCTACCGACGGGTCGGTGAATCAAACCCTGGACATGTTGATCGAGTCGGAAGTGATGATCTGTGGTGAAGTGATGATTCACATCTCTCATGACCTCCTTTCTCAAAGTGGAAGGACAGAAGATATCCGAAAGATTACTTCTCATTCTTCGGCCTTAGAGCAGTGTCGAAAGTGGTTGAGAAAAAACTTCCCAGGCGTTGAAGTAGCGGAAGCTGCGAGCACGGCCAAGGCGGCACAGATGGCCAGCGAGAATCCGAAAACGGCGGCCATTGCCAGTTCCTTGGCCGGCCATCTCTACGGCCTAAAAGTTGTAGAAACAGAGATTGGGGACTATCTCAACAACTACACCCGATTTCTGGTCATCGGTCTTCAAACCAATCCAAGGACGGGAAGGGATAAGACCTCCGTCCTTTTCTCGATCTCGCATTCCCCAGGTTCCCTCTACCAAGCCCTGAAGCCCTTCTCCGACAAAGGGATTAACCTGACGAAGATCGAGTCTCGACCCATGAAAGGGAAGCCGTGGAAATATATTTTCTTTGTGGATATGGAAGGCCACGCCACGGATGCAACGATTGGCGAGGTTATGGCCGAACTGAAGCAGAATGCCCTTTTCTTAAAGCTCCTGGGCTCGTATCCTCAACGCTCACTGGAGAAATGAGTGAGGTCTGTAGAATGAAGTCAGAAGTCGTCAAGATCAGCGGAAGGTTTAAGAAGGCGCAAATTGGCGTCAAGAACATCCTATCCGTGATCGACATGACGCTGGACGATCAGCCGAAGGAGCTCGCTTCCTTATTTCCTCATGATGTCTTCGAAGGACTTGATGAGTTGGTCAACCGGACCGTCCATGGGACAAAGATCGAGCGTTTAAGACCCACAGAGCGTCATCATCTTTTTCATACCTTTGAGATCCATACGGAGGAGGGGGATACTCTGGGATATCTCAACATGATCTACCTCCGAAAGCCCATCCCATGCTACTACTTGGTGTATGTCGAGGTTCTCCTTCCTTTTCGCCGAAGAGGACTGGGCCAAAAGATCCTTCAGACCTTCAGGGAGTTCGCAGAGCGTCAGGGGGTTATCGGTCTTCTTGACAATATCATCCCTCCCGACGACCCGACCTATGACATCTACACCAAACTTGGCTGGAGGCGAATTGAAGAGCTGATCGGCGATGCTATCCTTGACGGAGAAGGTCGCTACATGGTTTTCGTCCCGGGTTCGATCAAGGGCCCCGACTTAAGGGGAAAGCTTTTCAAGCTCCTTATCAAAGTGAAGAAAAAGAGACCCATCATCGATATGCATGATAACGAAGCCATGGTCAAGCGGGCGATTGCGGAATTTCGTTCCGTGTATGAAACCCTGGAGCATCTATTCCAAATAGAAATCTCAACCGGCACTTCAACGCCTTTCATGCAATTTATGTTCACCAAATTCGTGACGAAGGTGCTCGGGTTCCGAAGACGCATTGCTTCCCTTCTCGGCTATACGGGCGGAGAGTCCCTGGATCAGATCTCCATCTCAAACCAAATCAAGAACCTGCCGATCCAGCCTTATTCGCTGTGGTGGGGGAAAGAGGAAAAGACCGAGACATGGGGAGAAGAAGAGATCCTTCGTCACCTCCCCCAAGAGCTGAAAAAGAACCCCACCCTTTTTATCGAGGACCTTCCTCTCTACCAACGACCCTACTTATCCGGGTGGAACGACAGAAAAGGAGATGGACACTCCCCCTGTATTAAGATTTCGGACCTCCTTGAATTGGGGTTTGACCCGACAAAATTGAAGGCGTTTCATCATGGAGGAGTGGAGTATATCTTCGAAAGGACATCCCCTCGTTTTCTTTCGTCCATTGAAAAGAAAATGAGATTTCTCGACGACATCGCGGAACACTGTTCAGGGGTGAAGTTTGGCCACGGAAGTGTTCGGATCAATCCACCCCTGGCTATCCTTCAGGATAGGGGAAATGTTTACATCCTCCGCAGGAAGGTGGAGGGGATCCATTCAGAGGAAGGTCTGGATCAACTGAGGACCTCTGCTTATTTGAAGGAGATGAATCGCGCGGCGGGAATCGACCAGAGGGTGGTCACGACGATCAATGAGATCAAAGAATGGATGCGAAAAGTGTGTGCCCCGACCTTCCATGAAGAGATTGAAGACCTTGCTTTCTTTATCCCCTGGGACCTTGAAAAAAACATCCCGAAACTCATCGTGGATGAAACGGGGATGTCACTTCAGAAGGTGTGGGTTGCTTGAGGAAAGCAGACGGTGACAGCGACTTGACAAGTGAACGGGGATTTGTTAAATAACATCCCAATCAATAGAAGAGGAGCGGAGTGGAAAGTCTTTTCTGCAAAAATCGAGGTTATTGGTGGTGGCGGCAGAACATAGAGAGGGAGGTCTGCCCGGTGCCATCATAAATATTTGAATTAAAGGTAAAGGCCATGGGTGGCTTCTCCGGCGTCCATGGCCTTTTTATTTCTGCCCATTCTTCGGCAGATGGGGTTCGAAAAAGGCTATGGTTTCTGACCATGGTCTTTTTTTGTTTTAAAGGAAGATGACTCAAATCCAAATGAAAGGAGCAAGGAAATGATCAAAGAAGCAACAGGCAAGGTGGTGCTAAAGAGAGATTTAACAGAAGAAGAAATGAGAGAGGTGATGGAGGAGATTACAACTGGAAGCGCATCCGACGGACAAATTGCTTCGTTTATTACAGCCTTGAGGATGAAGGGAGAGTCGCCTCAAGAGATCACCGTCGCAGCAAGGTCCGTCAAGGAGAAGGTCTCGGCGATCCACGGGGGGGAGGATGGGGTATGCATGGACCGTGAAGAAATTACGGTCGAAAGGGAAACGATCCTCAGCACGGCGAAGGGGCTAACGGAGGGAACGAAGACATTTAATATCTCGACCGCAACCGCCTTCGTCGTGGCGGGAGGAGGAATAAAAGTGGCCAAGCATGGGAGAAAATCCGTTTCTCCTCTTTGTGGGTCTGCGGATGTCGTTGAGGCACTGGGGATCAATCTTGACATGACGTCCACTCAACTTGAAAGATGCATTAAGGAAATCGGTATTTGCTTCCTTTACGGATCTTTAGCTCGAAATGGTTTGAGACACATCGTTGCACTCCGGGAGAAGATCGGCATCAGGACGGTATTCAACCTTTTGGAACCTCTGATCAACCCCGCAGACGCAAAGATCCAGGTATTGGGCGTTTATGAACCAAGGTTGACAGAGACGATGGCCACTGTTTTGAAGAATCTTGGGATTCAAAAGGGTCTCGTTTTCCACGGGCAAGATACCTTGGATGAGATGAGCATCACTGGAAGGACGAAAGTCACCGAGTTTAAAGGGGGACAAATAAAGACCTACTTCATCAAGCCCGAAGATTTTGGGCTGAAAAGGGGAAAGCTGATTGAGATCGAAGGCGGGGATAAGAAAGAAAATGCCGAGATCATCCTTGAGATCTTAAAGGGCGCTCGAGGAGCAAAACGAGATATCACTGTTTTGAACGCCGGTGCCGTCTTTATGATAACCGGAAGGGCAAAACATCTCGACGAGGGTATTGAGTTGGCCAAGCAATCCGTCGATTCGGGGGAAGCCTTCCATAAATTGGAAAGGCTGATTAAATTCACCAATACTGAGCCAAGGTATTTAAGAAATCCGTATGAGGTGGAAGCGGGAAAACCCCCGGAAGAGCCTCTTCAAAGGTTTTGATGATCAGACGATTCGTTTCCCTAATCGATTATAAAATCGGGAGGCTTTGAAATGGTTGTTCCATCTCTTTCGGATTTCAAGCAAATGGCGACCCAGGGCAACCTCATTCCCATCTTTGAGGAAATTCACTTTGATTGGGAAACGCCCATCTCAGCCTTCCGAAAGATCGATGATGGAAAGAACTCTTTTCTGTTGGAAAGCGTGGAAGGCGGGGAGAAATGGGGACGCTACAGTTTCTTAGGCTCCGGGTCCTCGCACCTTTTCCGAAGCAAAAGAGAAGAATTTGAAATCCTAAAGAACGGTGAAATCCTTCGCAGGGGCGAGGCAAACGACCCTCTCCGGGCGCTTCAGGAATTTATGGACCATTACCGTCCGGTTCTGCACAATGCTCTCCCCCGGTTTTCGGGAGGGGCGGTGGGGTACCTCAGTTATGATGTCGTTCGGTCTTTTGAGAAGATCCCGGAGCATTTTCATCATAGCATAGGCCTCTATGACTGTTCATTCATGATCACCGATCTGTTGCTGGCCTTTGACAACTTAAAGAAGAAGATCAAAGTCATCTACAGCCTATTCTTGGACGGCCAGCAGGCTTTGGAGGAAGCTTATCAGGAGGCCCAGGAAAAGATTAGAGCGATCATTGCAACGCTTCGAAGACACCCTCCTCCTTTTCCCGACCGGGAACGTTTTCCTCCGTCTTCCCTCCGCTCGAATTTCAGCAAGGAAGATTATATGAAGGTAGTCGAGAGGGCAAAGGAATATATCCGAGCCGGAGACATCATCCAGGTAGTCCCCTCGCAACGGTTTTCAACGGAGATCCACTGTGATCCTTTCGATATCTATCGTGCCCTCCGAAGCACCAATCCGTCGCCCTACCTCTTCTATCTAAAGATGAACGACATGATTCTTATGGGGAGCTCTCCGGAAGTGATGGCTCGTCTGGAAGGCAAGCAGATTGAGCTACGGCCTATTGCCGGCACCCGGAGGCGGGGGAAGACCGGGGAGGAAGACCTGGCCTTGGAAAAAGATCTTCTGGCCGACGAAAAGGAGAAAGCCGAACATATCATGCTGGTTGACCTCGGCCGAAATGACGTGGGCCGCGTCTCCGAGATCGGCTCCGTCAGGGTGACGGAGTTGATGACCGTGGAAAGGTATTCCCACGTCATGCATCTTGTCTCCAATGTCCGGGGCGTGCTCGCCCCGGGAAAAAACGCTTTCGACGTCTTTCGCGCCACTTTTCCTGCCGGGACGGTTTCCGGTGCTCCAAAGATCCGGGCGATGGAAATCATCGAAGAGCTCGAACCCTCTCGCCGCGATTTTTATGCCGGGGCCGTCGGATACTTCAGTTTTGAAGGGAATATGGATACTTGCATTACGATACGCTCGATTCTCGTCAGGGATGGGCAGGCTTATGTGCAAGCGGGCGGGGGCGTTGTCGCTGATTCCGATCCGGAGAAGGAATATGAAGAAACGTTGTACAAGGCCCAGGCCATTTTCAAAGCCATTCAACTGGCCGAGGAAGGGTTGCCGTGATTCTTTTGATCGATAATTATGATTCTTTCACGTATAATCTTTTTCACGCTATCGCCCAGCTCGGGGAAGAAGTGGTTGTCCGAAGGAACGACGCTGTATCGCTTGAAGACGTGAGAAATTTAAGTCCCACTTCTCTCTTTCTTTCTCCTGGCCCCCGATCCCCTGAGGGGGCGGGAATAACGGTTGAGGTGATCAGGCAGTTCTATCAGATGATTCCTATCATGGGCGTTTGCCTGGGGCATCAGGCTATTGGCCATGCCTTTGGCGGCAGGGTGGTCAGGGCCGAACGGATCAGACATGGCAAGACCTCTCCCATTTTTCATGATGGTCAAACCATTTATCATGGCTTGCCCAATCCCTTTAAGGCGACTCGCTACCACTCTCTGATTGTCGATAGAAAGGGGTTGCCGGAATGCCTCGAGATAAGCGCCTGGACAGAGGAAGGGGAGATCATGGGGTTGAGGCACAGGAAATATAGGGTGGAAGGGGTACAATTTCATCCGGAATCGATTTTGACGCCCATCGGGAAGCTAATTCTTAAGAATTTTATCCATTCGAATCCTAGGTAAGGGAGGCTGAGGCAATGGACAATCTGGTAAACATCCTCGATTCATTTCATCCCGGCTGGAGAGAGAGAAGATATGCGAATCGGTTTATCGCCATTCTTAAGGAGTTGGTTATTCCCACGTATTCTCTTCTGGAAACAAGGATAGAGGAGGATCAGGCTATTTTCCCGAAGGAGTGGGGTCAAATCGTTTCTGCTTTAAAAGAGGCCCATTTCTTTAAACTCTTTGCGCCCCCCGAATACGGAGGAGAAAAAGTATCCGAGCAAGAGATCTACTTTATGATGGAGCTGTTCGGTTACGCTTGTCCGGGCCTGGGCATCATTTTCGTGTCCCATGGACGTGCGATCGATATCCTACTCGGCGGCACCGGACAACAGAAGGAAGAATATCTTCCCAGGATGGCGGAAGGGGATTTTGGAGCCATCGCGATCACGGAGGAAAAGGCAGGATCGGATGCGAGTGCGGTTGGCTTGAGGGCAGAAAGAAAGGGTCCTCATTATCTGTTTAACGGGCAGAAGATCTTTATCTCGAACAGTGGCTTGGCTCGGTTCTATGCGATTCTGGCCAACACAAAGGGTGTACAAGGTCCCCGTTCGTTAAGCGTGTTTATTGTAGAGAAAGACCTGCCAGGCTTCGCGATTAAAGGATTGCCCAAGAAAGATGGCTTGAACGTCTTACCGACAGGGCAGCTCATTTTTAAAGATTCTCCCGTTCCGGCTAAGAATCTGGTGGGAAACGAAGGGATGGGTTTGGTCTTGATCCTCGATGTCATCGATCGAGGGAGAATTCATATTGCGGGCATCTGCTGCGGATTGGCTTACCGGATTTTTCGCGAACTTTATCAATATGCTCATCAAAGGAGACAATTTGATCATCCCTTGACCAGCAGCCAGGATATCAGCTTTCAGATCTCAGATATGTTTACTCGGATCAATGCGGCGAGGGGGTTGTGCCTTCATGCCCTGAAACAAGTGGGCACGTCCTATTACAGGATGAGCTCTTCTCAGGCAAAGCTATTCGCCTCCCAGGTCGTTATGGATGTGGCTGCCCGGGCACAGGTGCTCATGGGTGGAAGGGGTTACTTCAGAAATGAGCTGATCAACCAGCTGAGTGCGGATGCTCGGGGAATGGAATATCTCGAGGGAACCTCCAACATTCAAAAGATGATCATCGGCCGAGAATTATTCAGGATGTACCATAAGGAAAGATTGGGTTGAGGGATGGCTATGTTGCAAACGAATGGAGGCAGGAAAACGGAACAAATAGCCGGATTCGAAAGCTTTAGAATGCGCACTTTTAACACTAGAGCGAAGTGTCGTCGGCATAAGAAAATCAATTTTTCATGACCTTGAAACTCCTGAGCTTCACGGTTTAGAGGTTGCGCTCTAAAGCTTTCTCACCCTACTGTCTGTCCCGTTTTTTGGAAGTTCCCGCGTTTGTCACGGCCCCGTTACGAACATTACCCGGAAGTGAGAGGAGGGACGACGTCATGATCAAAGAGGCGATTGCCAAAGTAGTCAAAGGGCATGACCTGGCGGAGGTGGAGATGGAGCAGGTCATGGAAGAGATCATGACCGGGGCTGCCACGCCCGCCCAGATCGGTTCGTTCGTTACGGCCCTCCGAATCAAGGGAGAGACCGTGGACGAGATCACCGGTGCAGCCCGGGTGATGAGAGCAAAGGCGATGAGAATCCTCCTGAAGGATCGACCGGTGAGCATCGATCGGGATGAGATCAATATCGAAGATGAAACGATCCTGGATACCTGCGGCACAGGTGGGGATGGCACCAACACGTTTAACATCTCCACAGCCTGTGCCTTCGTGGCCGCAGGAGCGGGTGTGAAGGTTGCCAAACACGGCAATCGTGCCGTTTCCAGTCAGTGCGGAAGCGCAGATGTCATTGAGGACCTTGGGATCAAATTGGACATCACCCCTGCGGATGTAGAGCGATGCATCCAAGAGGTCGGAATCGGGTTTCTCTTTGCCCCTCTTTTCCACGGAGCCATGAAACACGCTGCGGATGCACGCAGGGAGATAGGGATCCGAACCATTTTTAATCTCCTCGGACCCTTGACCAATCCCGCCGGGGCCACCACCCAGGTTTTAGGGGTGTATGATCCGGCCCTGACAGAGAAGCTTGCCCATGTCCTTGGAAAGCTCGGGACGAAAGAAGCCTTCGTGGTCTGCGGGGAAGGGACATTCGACGAAATCAGCATCTGCGGTTCTACCCGGATGTCTCGTCTCAAGAATGGAGAGGTAGAAACCTTCCACCTCACGCCGGAAGAGGTAGGGCTTGAGCGGGCGGCCCCGGAGGAAATAGGAGGAGGAAGCGCCCTTATAAACGCACAAATCATCCGAGATGTCTTGAGCGGCCAGAAAGGGCCGAAGAGAGACGTTGTCCTGCTGAATACAGCGGCGGCCTTCTTAGCTGCGGGTCTGGATGGCCATTTCAAGGAGGGTATCAAACGGGCGGAAGATTCGATCGATTCCGGCAAGGCGATGGAAAAACTGGAAAAGCTAGCAGGCCTGACGCAGCAGTTGACGCCGCGTGTCTGACCAGAAGAAATGAGAAGTAGCCCCTTAGCCTCGGGTGCAATGGGATCGAAGTGGTCTCCCCTCCAAAAAGACCCCTCCGATCCCGAGGATCGCTTCGTAACTGAGGGATTACAATGAAAGCTGCCTCATGTACTCAAAGATGAAAGAGATCGTCGCGCATAAAAAGACCGAGGTCGAAGCACTAAGAAGAAGAGTGCCTGCCGTAGGAAGGAGCGACTTGCCTCCCCTCCGTGATTTTAAGGCTGCCCTCTCCGTTCGGGACGGGATCGGTGTGATTGCGGAGATCAAGTTCGCATCACCTTCCGCGGGGGCGATCCGTGAAAAAATGGACTCTTGCACGATCGGCAGAATTTATGAAAGTGCGGGGGCAGTAGCCCTTTCCCTTCTTACCGATAGCCAATTTTTTGGGGGGGACCTCTCCGATCTCCCCCGTCTTAAAAAGGCGGTCTCCCTGCCGATATTGCGCAAGGACTTTATCATTGATGAGATCCAATTGATGGAATCGCGCCTCTACGGCGCAGACGCAGCACTGCTTATTGCGCGCATCCTGTCAAAAGATCAACTGAAAGAATTGCTCGTTTTCTGTAAGGAACTGGGATTGACCCCTCTGACCGAAATCCAGGATCATCAGGATCTTGAGAAGGCGTATAATTGTGGGGCGGAGGTGATCGGAATCAATAACCGGAACCTTGACACCTTCGAGGTGACTCTGCACACCACGCTTGATCTGGCCCGCCTGGTTCCTAAAGGTTGTATCCTCGTGAGCGAAAGTGGCATCTCTGACAAAGAGGATGTCGAACTGTTGAGAAAAAGTGGGGTCCGTGCCGTTCTCGTGGGAACATCGCTGATGAAGAGCGAAGATATTGCAAAGAAGACAAGGGAGCTGGTCGATTGCGGGAGACGAGTGGGAGAACGGGATGGTGGAGATTAAAATCTGCGGGATCACCAATATCGACGATGCCCGTATAGCTGCCGAGTGCGGTGCCGATGCCCTTGGGTTTATTTTTTATCCGAGAAGTAAAAGGTATGTTGTGCCGGCGAAGGCGAAAGAAATTATTCAAAGGCTTCCCCGTGAGATCATCAAAGTAGGGGTCTTTGTCAATCACGAGATACAGGAGGTCAAGGAAATTGTTCAATTCTGCGGCCTCCATCTGATTCAACTCCACGGACATGAGCTGCCTGAATATTGTGCTCAATTCCCCGTGTCTTCCCTGATCAAGGCTGTTTCTTGTCAGACAGGAAAAGAGATACAGGAACTAAGAAATTATCCCGTCAGGGCTATCCTGATGGACGGACGCGATCCAGGATGTTATGGAGGGACAGGAAAAAAATCGGACTGGAGACTGGCCATAAGGATAAAGGAGAAACATCCCCTCATCCTTGCCGGCGGCTTGGATAAGCAGAACATAAGAGAGGCCATCGAGACGGTTAGACCCCAGGGTGTGGACATCAACAGTGGTGTTGAGATCTCGCCCGGAAAGAAAGATCCGAACAAAATAAGAGAGATCATGAAAATTGTCCGCGAGACCGATACCCCCTCACTCTCCCCCTTGAGGGGGGAAGGTGAAGAAGGGGGTGGCAAAACTATTTTCCACATCTTCCAAAGGAATAAGAGACAATAATGAGACGGAAGAGGCGGTCAGGTTTGAAAGTTTTAGAATGCGGTCTTTTAGGAATAACTAACCTTTGCTTGTGGAAAGTGAAGTCGTCTCAAGAACAGGGAATGCACGAATCTCATGTGTAAAAGGTTACCGCTCTAAAACTTTTTCACCCGACTGCCTCTTCCGTTTTGTCCGGAACCGGTTTCTTTTGAGAGGGCACAACCAGAAAAGAGCCAACCATCCATGCAAAAAATTTTTCCGGATAGGGAGGGGCATTTTGGTACCTTAGGCGGAAGATACGTCCCGGAGACGCTCATGGCTCCACTCATCCAATTGGAAGGGGCGTACCGAGCCGCAAGAAAAGACCCTTCCTTTCAAAGGGAATTGAATTCTTATTTGAAAGATTATGCAGGGAGACCGACGCCGCTCTATTTTGCGAAAAGAATGACGGAGAAGCTCAAGGGGGCCAAGATCTATCTCAAACGGGAAGACCTGACGCATACAGGAGCCCATAAGATCAACAATACCTTAGGCCAAGCCTTGCTGGCAAAGAGGATGGGAAAGGGAAGGGTCATTGCTGAGACAGGAGCGGGTCAACACGGGGTGGCTACAGCTACTGCCGCCGCCCTGTTGGAACTGAAATGTACTGTCTATATGGGAGAGGAGGACATTCAGAGGCAATCGCTGAATGTCTTCAGAATGAAGCTCCTCAGAGCTGAAGTCGTTCCAATCTCGTCAGGGGGTAAAACATTGAAGGATGCAGTCAACGAGGCCCTCCGGGATTGGGTCACCCATGTCCGGGATACCTACTACCTTCTCGGATCGGCTGTCGGCCCTCATCCCTACCCCACGATGGTCAGAGATTTTCAGTCGATCATCGGCCGGGAAGCGAGAAAACAGGTGCTGGATAAGGAGGGCCGTCTTCCCGATTGTCTGATTGCCTGTGTGGGAGGAGGGAGCAACGCCATCGGCCTCTTCCACCCCTTTTTCAAAGACAACGTCCGCTTCATCGGCGTAGAGGCCGGAGGTCTAGGGGTGAGCACAGGAAGACATGCCGCTTCCCTTTGCACCGGCTCTGGTCGGAACGCTTCACGGAAGCAAGAGTTACATCTTGCAGAGCGATTCCGGCAACATCTTGGAAACCCATTCCTTTGGGCCTGGTTTGGATTACTCGGGGGTCGGGCCGGAGCATGCTTACTACAAAGAGAACGGAAGAGCGGAATACGTGACGGTTACCGATGAGGAGGCCCTTGAGGCATTTCATCTTCTTTCGCGAACCGAGGGAATCCTGCCGGCCCTGGAAAGCGCCCATGCACTGGGCCATACGAATAAGATCGCCGCTTCTTTTAGAAAGGATGAGATGGTGATCGTCAATCTCTCAGGTCGTGGAGACAAAGATGTTCAATCGGTGTCCCTGAGAGAAGGAGTCGAGCTATGAGCAGAATCGATCAAACCTTCGATAGACTTGAGCAGAAAGGTCAATCTGCTCTGATCCCTTTTATCATGGCGGGCGATCCGGATATCAGGACAACCGAGGCTTTGGTGTTGAAAATGGCTGAGGCCGGAGCAGACATGATCGAGTTGGGAGTGCCCTTTTCAGACCCCATTGCGGATGGTCCGACCATCCAGGCGGCTTCTCAACGGGCTCTGCAAAACGGGGTCAGTCTCAAAGAGATATTGCAATTGGCTGAAAGATTGAGCGGGATCAATCTCCCCGTGGTTCTCATGACCTATTTCAATCCCGTTTTTCGGTACGGCTTAAGAGATTTCGCTGAAAGCTGTGGCCAGAGCGGCGTGGACGGAGTGATCATTCCCGACCTTCCGCCCGAGGAAGCAGGGCAATGGATCGGCGAGGCCCGGAAAATGGGTTTGGATACTGTCTTCCTCATCGCTCCCACCAGCCCGCCGGACCGAATCCGTTTGGTCAGCCGATACAGCCAAGGGTTTATCTATTACGTTTCTGTCACGGGCGTCACCGGAGCGAGGGAGAATCTGCCGGAGGAGCTGGAGCCTGCGGTCAAGAGAATAAAGGAGCAGAGCAGAAAGCGGGTGGCTGTTGGGTTTGGGATCTCCACTCCAGAGCAGGCTAAGAAGGTCGGCCTTTTTGCTGATGGCGTTATCGTGGGAAGTGCGATTGTAAGGATGATCGAAGAGAGTCTGAAAAATCCGGAGCTAACCATAAGGGTCAAGGATTTCGTCTCCTCTTTTGCCCAGGCGTTGAAATCGTAAGACATCGTCAGCTTGACCCCCTCTCCCCGCTCTTTCATCCCTTCTTGATTCCCCCTTAGATTAAGTCCCCTTCCATCCCCCTAATTTGAGGGTAACTCCCTTTCATCCCCCCTTAATTTAGGGGGGGACGGAGGGGGGTTATAAGAAAGCGATTACACCAAGGCCGGAAGATATTTTGCCGTTCTCCCTTGACAGAAGCAGAGAAATCGAGTACTTTTCAGTCCGTTCCTAAGGGATGCAATGTCCTGTTGGCAAAGCAGAGAGGTGATTTGATTTATGATAGAAAAAACCTTATAATTCATTTGCTTTGTGGAAGGCGCGACCATCATTGGTTCCATGAGGCCAATCGACCATTTCATCGCCGGGGGGTAAGACCAGTGTTTATCACAATGCTCAAATCGAAGATCCATCGGGCAACCGTTACTGGAGCCGATGTTGATTATGAGGGAAGCATCACGGTTGACAAGGAACTGATGGGCGTTGCCAAACTCATTGAGTACGAGAGGGTGGATATTTACAATATCAGCAACGGACAAAGATTTTCAACGTATGTCATCAAGGGCGAACAAGGGAAGGGGGAAATCTGCTTAAACGGGGCTGCTGCCAGGCTTGTTTCAGTAGGAGATCTCATCATCATCTGCTCTTACTCTCATCATGATGAAAAGGAAGTTGGAAAACACAAACCCGTGATTGTTCATGTTGATGAAAAGAATAGGATAAAGGAAATTAAGATCGTCGGTATGTTATCTAAGAATGTGACTTAAGACCCCCTGCAAGCTCGTTGATGATTCACCCTCCCAAAGATTTATTCCTCGCCGCCTACGCAGTTAGTGTAGTCCCTCAGAAAAAACTTTGCACATTTTGTCATTCCGGACTCGATCCGGAATCCAGTATTTTCGGGCTCGATTCCTGTTGGAGTTTACCTCATAATGAATCAACAATTTAGATTGGTCACGCTTGACCTCGACGGGACGCTCACCCAGGAACCATCCATTTGGGAATATATTCATAAGCGATTGGGCAAGTGGTACGGATTTGCAGAACAGTATCAGAGTCAGTTTTTGGCCGGGGAGATTTCTTATGAAGAATTTTGCAAGCGCGATTCCCAGGTCTGGAAGGGAATGAGAGTCGAGGAGTTATCTGACATCGTTAAGGCGGTCCCCTTTCACCCGGGCGTGGATGAGCTGATCCATTACATCAAGCAGAAAGGGTTGAAGCTTTCGTTGATTTCGTCGGGCCTTTCTCTTCTTTCGGATTGGGTGCACCAGAAATATGGGTTTGATTACTGCGTTTCCAATGATCTTCTTTATGAAAATGGAATATTGACCGGAAGAGTGAAGATTCGGGTCTATTATGATAAGAAAGCAGAATGGGTGAAGAAGATTCTCAAAAAATTTGGAGTGAAGCCGGAAGAAGCGATCGCAATCGGAGATAGTAAAGGGGACATGGATATGTTTCAGATGGTGGGCTTTTCTATTGCTTTCAATTCTTCTTATTTCGACCTTGAAAAGATAGCTACTGTCTGTGTCCGGAGCCGAAATCTTGCCGATATCATACCGGAGTTGCCTATTTAATGACATGGGAATTGAAATTCATGGAGTGGGCCAGCGGGTGGTGGAGCTCATCCGTCTTAGATCAAATCCTGCCCTGGGTAACTTATCTCGGGAGCCATTTTGCCGTCATCCTTTTTATTATTTTTAATCGGCTTCTGACCAAACAAAAAAAAGTTCTCCGTCTTCTTATTCTTCTTTATGCCATCCAATCGGCGGTGATCTACGGCCTCAAATTCCTCGTTCAACGTCAGAGACCGTTATTGTTTCTGGAGACGGCCTCAAAACACTCCATAAGTCCGGGAGAGATTCTGGATCCCAGTTTTCCGAGCGCACATGCCACATTTGCATTTATGATGGCAACCCTTCTGGCTAGTCAATTTCCGCGATACCGAGCTATCTTTTTTATTGGCGCTGCCTTCATCGGATGGACACGGATTTACTTAGGCCTCCATTACCCCACGGATGTCATTGCAGGAGCTGTGCTGGGTTACGGGATAACGAAATTATTTGCAAAATCGAAATTCTCGGCAGACAAAAACCGTTGACAGTCCTTTCGACTCTGGTAGAATGAGTACAAAGGGTTGACTTTTCAGAAAGGTCTTATAAAATAGAATCTGCACCGGGCGCTTAGTTCAGGGGGAGAACGCCTGCTTCACACGCAGGAAGTCAGAGGTTCAAATCCTCTAGCGCCCACCATATTTTAGAGACTGGAAAGTAGGAAGTAGAAAGTGGAGAGTAGAAGGTAGAAAGTGGTGTAAATTTTTTACTACCTGCTACATTCCACCGTCGACCTTCGGGGAAAGCGATGTCAGGACATTCCAAGTGGAGTACGATTAAGCGAAAAAAAGGCGCAGCCGATGCCAAACGGGGAAAAGTCTTTACCAAAATCATCAAAGAAATTATGGTCGCCGCACGCTTCGGGGGAGGGGACATCAATGCCAATCCGAGGCTCCGGACCGCCGTTCTCGCGGCCAAAGCGGAAAATATGCCGAAGGATAATATTGAAAGGGCGATCAAGAAAGGGACCGGAGAACTAGAAGGGGTCAATTACGAAGAGCTGACGTACGAGGGTTACGGCCCGGGCGGCGTAGCGATGATGATGGAAGTGGTGACGGACAACAAGAACCGGACCGTTGCCGACGTGAGACATATCTTCTCCAGGTACAACGGAAGCCTGGGTGAGAACGGTTGCGTCTCCTGGATGTTTGAGAAGAAAGGATTGATTCTTATTGAAAAGAGTGGAGTTGATGAGGATCGTCTGATTGAAGTCGCATTGGATGCAGGAGCTCTCGATGTAAAAGATTCGGGAAAGGAATTTGAGGTGACAACCGATTCCGCCAGTTTCGAAGAGGTGAAAAAGGCTGTGGAGGCAGCTGGGTTTAAATACAGCTACGCCGAGGTAACCATGGTTCCTCAAAGCACGGTTCGTTTGAGTGGGAGAGAAGCCGAACAGATGCTGAAGTTGATGGAAGGGCTTGAAGATTCTGATGACGTCACCAAAGTTTACGGCAATTTCGATATTGCCGAAGAGGAGATGGAACGGCTCAGTGCATAGATATCTCTGGTTCACTTAAGCGAGAAGCCACCCCCTGCGAAGGAAAGTGATTGGGTGGCTTTTTCACATCAGGAGAAATCTTTTCGGTGAAGGCGATCGGGATCGACCCAGGTTTAGCGATGACGGGCTTTGGAGTGGTCGAGGCCCTCCCCCGGGGAGGCAGGGCCTGTGATTGGGGAGCCATTCGAACCGAAGCCAACTGTCCGATACCCGATCGCCTGAGAACCATCTATGAGGTGCTCAAAGGTCTTCTTGAGAAGTGGAAACCGAACCTTCTCGTCTTGGAAGAGGTCTTTGTCTTAAAACAATTTCCTAAAGCGGCCATCCAGCTGGGAGAAGTGATAGGGGTGATTTACCTTGCGGCTCAGGAGATGGACGTACCTGTGGTCGAAGTGAGGCCGACAGAGGTGAAGAGCGCGTTGACCGGAAGCGGTCGGGCAGATAAGGAGCAGATGAAGAAGGCGATCCGCCAGATCCTCAAGATCGAGAGCGCCGTGGAGTCAAGCCATGCAGGGGATGCTTTGGCTTTGGCCCTGACCGGCCTTTCTCGAAATGAAAATTTTCGCTGGTAACATCAAATCCCCCCCTTTTCTAAAAGGGGGGAGGGGGGGGATTTTAAGGGAAAAAAATGATCCGCTACATCGAAGGGAGATTGCTCAAGAAAGAAGAGGACAGGATTGTTGTCCTGGCGAACGGAGTGGGGTATGAGATTCTTCTGCCTGCGATTGTTCGACAGACCTTCGGTCCAAAGAGAGCAGGGGAGGACGGAGAAGTCGTCAAACTCTTTGTTTACTACCATCAGACCGAACGGCAGCCCAAGCCCCTTCTCATCGGTTTTAATTTTGAGCCGGAGAAGGAATTCTTTGAGAAATTTATTACTGTGGAAGACATCGGTCCGCCGACAGCGGTGAAGGCCCTGATGATGCCCATCCCGAAGATTGCCAAGGCGATAGAGGAAAGGGATTCGAAGACCCTTGGAAGCCTGAAGGGAGTGGGGAAGAGAACGGCGGAAAAGATCATTGCTACCCTCCAGGGAAAAGTTGGTAAATTTGCGCTGATGAGGGAGGATCAAATTCCGGTCGATGTGGAGGTTGTGGACTTCAGAAAACAGGTGGAGGAAGTTTTGGTTAAGGACCTCGGCCATAAGTTGAGCGAAGCACAGCGTTTGGTCAAAGACGCAATGCTCAGAAACCCGAATATCTCCAGCCCTGAAGAATTGTTTGAAGAGGTGTATAGGGGACAGAAGGAGATTGTCCCCTGAGATCCCGAATTCCGAATGCCCCTGGTCATCAAGTCGTTGGCTAATTAAGTCATTCAATGACCATTGACTTATTGACCTAATGACTTCGGTATTGGTGCTTGCACTGCACCCTATTAGGTACAAGGCCTGTCATTTGGTGTTTACTCAATGAGGGTAGTATGAAGGAATCCGAAGAGAGCAGACAGCCCGATCCAGAGGTGAAAGCCGACGGAACCCTGTCCGAAGCTGAAGACTACCTCGACCTGAGGCCGCGTAAGCTTTCTGAATATATCGGTCAGAAGCAGGTGGTCGAGACCTTGGAGATCGCAATCCAAGCCGCTAAGAAGCGCGGAGAGCCTCTGGATCACATTCTTTTCCATTCCCCGCCCGGCTTGGGAAAAACCACCCTTGCCCATATCATCGCCACAGAACTGGGGGTTCACATTGTCACCTCCTCCGGACCCGCTATTGAAAAGGGAGGCGACTTGATCAGCATCCTCACCCATCTGGAAAGAGGAGATGTCCTGTTTATCGACGAGGTGCACCGTCTTCCAAAGGTAGTGGAAGAATTTCTCTATCCGGCCATGGAAGATTTTTGCATCGATTTCATTTTCGATAAAGGGGCTCATGCCAGAAGCCATCGGTATCGGTTGGAACGGTTCA
>JAPVTA010000064.1:0-10662 GCA_047519465.1 Thermodesulfobacteriota bacterium
GGGGGCATGCGCCCGACGGCAAGGTTCTTTCATTGAAGGTCCGGCCTTTCCTCCACACTGCCGGTTATATAGCCGCCCAAAGGCATGTGGTAGAATTCGCCAATTACGAGGCGGGGGCGTACAAGTATTTTCCCATTCTCTTTCGGTCAAACCTTAATCCGTATGACCATATTGGGATTAAGGATAGATCCATCGTGTGGGAACCCCCGCAAGTGGATTTCCTCACCTACCCAGGACGTACAGGGGGGCGGGTTGATTATGTTCTTGTTTGGAGTATTCAGAAGCGCCAGCGGAATCATGAAGCGACCAAGTCGATCGATCAACAACTTAAGAAGGGTTATGAGTTAATTTATACCTCGCCAAAAACAGGATTGATGCAGCTCTATAAACGAAAAAATTGACAAAGGGGCCGGGAGACGGTGTCGTTACTGTAGGGGCTTGATTCATCAAGCCCGCTGATAGGGCTCAATGAATTGAGGCCTTACAAGATATTTTATTGCGTGTTCCTATTTATTAAATCAAATTGTGACACAGTCTCCAATGGGGAGAGGGCAGGCTGTGGGGTTACCTTCCCTGTCTCAAGGAGTCAGCAAACCGGTTGGCAAACTCTCGCTTCCTGGCTATGTTCGTGTTGTCTGCATCCAAAAATGAGATGGCCTTAACCTCACAGAAACGAACGCATTGAGGATCGCCGTCACAGTGATCGCATTTTACCGTAGCCCTTTCGCTGGCATCGAAGAAAGGATGCCCAAAGGGACAGGCGACGACGCAGGTTCTACAGCCTATACACAGTTTTTTGTCGATGGTGACCCGGTTATTATTTTCGGGTTCTCTGTGGCAGGCCTTTGTCGGGCATACCTCCACGCAATAGGCTTTTTCGCAGTGATTGCAGGCCATGGGGAGGTACAGCCCTACGTCCTCCCACTTGATCACTTTAATCCGGGAACGGCTTGGATTGCTTGCCCCCGTGTGAAACACGGAGCATACCATCTCGCACAAGCGGCATCCCGTACACTTTTGTTGGTCGACAATCAATACTTTTTCGTCCATTCCCAGATCTCCCTCTCTTTAACAAAAACGCAATGCACAAACCCGATTCGTAACCGGGCAAGTGCCCCGTCCCGTCAAAGCGGGATAGGCGGGCTCAAGGGGCACAATGAGAAGAGAATTTCTGCTCCCGGAAGCCCCGCCCCGTGGGCGGAGAGCTTCAATCGTCTAAGAACCTAAAGACAAATTCGTTGGTCTTCGCGCTGCTAACTCCTTTGTCCTCTCGGCCATCGCGTTATACTGGATTTCCATCAACCGATGCATTGGGATCTGATCCTTGATTCCGGCGCGAAGGATGCCAAACCGGAGGAAGAAACCGCCGCAGAGCATAAGGATGCCAGCGGAAAAGATCAGTGCCACATTTCCAGGGAAGAATGAGGCAATGTTCTCCAGGATAACGGGAAAGACGAAACCTAGCAAGACAACTCCTCCCCAGAAGATCATTCTCATCTCACCGAATACGAGGAGGCGGATTGAATCCTTTCCCTGTTCCGAAGCTCGGTATCCCCGAAAGAGAAAAAGATAAAGGACGATCGCCTCAACCACAACCAGAACCTGTTCTCCGTGCATCAAGACTTTTAACCCTGCGGCGTCATGAGAAAAAAGACCGGTTCCAAGGGTGGAGAGGATAATAGCCATTGACCCAGTAGAGAGTCCTGACACCAGGAAAAGAAGGGGAAGGAGACTCGTATTCCACAAAGGGATCGATTTTGTTGCCTTCAGGAGAATTCCGGTATAAATAGCAGTCCCAAAAGCAAAGATGAAAGCAACGATCTCCGGGGCGCGCCAGAGGGCCGACCCCGGATGGAGCCATTCGAAAGGGAGAACAGATTTGGCAAGGAGAACCAGGCCGAGAACAATGAAAATGGAAAGGATGATAAACCCCCGGGCCACCCAGGAGGTTCTCGGGTTCAGGCAGGCATAGATGAATCTCGATTTGATTCCCAGGTCTAGGATAAGAAAGGGTGCACCGATGGCGACCATGACCGGTCCCCAGAGGATCGGGACGCTTGAAAGATTCAGGGCGTAGCCGAAAAGATTGATGGAAAAGAGGATGGGGGAATCCAGTTTGACGGTGAACCAGCCGATGAGGGTGCCGATGATAAACGAACCAGCTCCCATCCCCGCCAGATAGAGGTAGATGGCGATAACCCCCTTCCATTCTTCTTGAGGTCTAAGATATTTTGTATTCCTTACCGTAGGAGTATGTCCCGTTATCATCCCTTTGCTCTAAAGCTCTCAATCTTAAGGAAGAAAAGGAGGGAAAAAGTTCTTTGGACTGAACAGCTTTATTTTTGATTAATCATACCATATAAAACGTTTTTGTCAACGCTCCGAAAAACTTACCTGCCCCCGGTTTTCTCTTTGCCCATGACCGGAGTAGATCCCCTCGGAGGCTTCATGCGGCCCGAAAACTCTCTCAGGGACCACCCCGGTCGGGCAAGGGTTGAACAAAAGAGAAAAGCTTGCGGCAGGCAATTTTGGAGGGCGTATTGACAAAGGCCAATTGAATCTGGTAATGTTTTGAAAAGTTCAACCTGGTGAACGCATGAAGAAAATCACTTATTCGGCGCCTTCGGTTAAAAAGGCTTTTAAGATTCTTTCCGCGATTTCAAATGCTTCAAGCGGTTTGGGCATAAGCGACCTTTCCAAACAGCTCAAGATCGGGAAGAGCACGGTCCACGGTATCACCTCCGCCCTGGAAGAATTGGGAGTGTTGGTTCGTGACCCGTTATATAAACGGTATGCCGTAGGCTACAGCCTCCTGGAACTCTGCAGGACCGCCTATTCGAGGATTGGATTGAAGGATTTGGCCCGGAAGCCGATGGAAAAGTTGATGGAAAAAGTCGGTGAGACCGTTTTCTTGGGTGTCTTAAACGGAGACCACATTACCATTGTGGATGTGGTGGAATCGCGGAATGAGATGAAGATCACCTCCCCCCCTGGGACGAGGCTCCCCCTTTTCGCAGGGGCCGCTGGGCGGATCCTTCTTTCCCAGATAGAGGTGGAAAAAGCAAAAGTGATTATACAAAAGAAGGGTCTGGTCCGTTACACCTCGAAGACCGTGATTGATCACAGACGATTTCTTAGAGAGATTGAGAAGGCGAGGGAGCAAGGATACGCCGTGGATAACGAAGAATACATCCCGGGCGTCCGGGCGGTGGCTGCCCCTCTGTTTTTCGCCTCTACGCCCCCAGCCGCCTTATGGGTAGTCGGATTCACTTCTACCATGGACGATCACAAAATGAAGGTAGTAATCCGAGAAATTCGGGAGATCATTCAAGAGATCAAACAATCCCACGAAGGGATCCTTACGAAGGGGCCCTTGGCTTGAATCGCTGTGCTCTTTAAATTATAGACCCTCTCCGTAACTGTTCCCGTCATTGGCCTGACGGAAGATGGGTCATGACATAAAAACTTCTGCAGGGCAAAATAAACACTCTGCCTTTTGATCGGAGTTGTTTTCTTATTTGGTACGGGAGGTCTTTTTCTCGAAATCTTTCCAGAATTTCTCCTCGGACTTCTTCCACAATTCTCCCCAACGGGTCGTGAAATATCCTTCTAATTTATTCATAAGGCGACCCCAGGCAGACAGACCATCGGTTGATTCCAAAATGTCTTCTAAAAAAGGAACAATTTCTCCCAGTTTTTCCTTGGGAAGATAAGCGCAGGCCCCCATTTCAATGGAACGTTTTAAAGATTCTGGATTGAGAGAATGGGCTGTCAGCATGGCTGCCGGAAAGCCCCGCTTTACCGTTTGATCCAGAAGGTCGAAACCGCGGACTCCCATAATATCAAGGACCACCACATCATAGTTCTGAGTTTCTAACTTTTGGGCGGCTTCCTGATAGGCGGTGGCTTTTTCGATGGTACAGTTCGGGGCGTATCCCAGGATCTCCTCCTCCAAAACTTCCAAAACGTCAGGTTCATCATCTACTGCTAAAATCCTCTTGTTGTTTAGAATGGATTCCGCCATAGAGATACCTCCTTTCACTTTCTGGCTATGGAGATTGGTCGCTCCATTTCATCACTCCTCATTGGGAGTGATTTTCTCATCTGACGGCCCCCCGCTGCCCAACAGACGATTATCTCCTCTTCGTTCCCCCGACTCGCTCACTTCTTGATGAAAGCGATTTTCTCATCAAAATCTTTCCAAAATTTTTCATCGATTCGCTTCCAGTTCTCTCCCCACCGGCTATTGAAAAATCCTCCAAGATTCTGAAGAAGGCGTGCCCACCCCGGCAAATTTTCATATCTGAGCACGTCTTCCAGAAAGGGGACGATCTCCCCCATCTTCTCCTTCGGGAGATAAGCCCGGGCTCCTAATTCGATAGATTGCCTCAAGGCTTCTGGATTCAGGGCATGGGCTGTTAGCATCACAACCGGAAATTGACGCAAGACGGCATTTTTAAGAAGGTCAAATCCTCGAACTCCCATGATGTCAAGAATCACTAAGTCATAGGTCCACGAGGCCAGTCTCGCAGAGGCGTCTTTATAAGTGGTAGCCCTATAGACGATACCCTCTGGATAAGCTTCCTTGATTTCCGTTTCCAGGACGTCCAATACATCTGGTTCGTCGTCGACGACCAATATCGTTTTGCCCTTCAGAATGGATTCGGCCATGAAAACACCCCCTTTCATTCCGAGTCCCTCTATGGTTCATCCCTCCAATATTTCATCGTTCCATCTAACTTCGTTATTCCCACTTTTGCCACTCCTGTCATGTCGGCGTTATAACTATTTTCCCTGCACCCTAATCAAATTGTCCGTTTAACCCGCACCATGAAAAGTCCTATTTTTTAGAACAGGGTTGTATGGATGCATCAAAATATCTGCCTCAAAGGAAACCTCTTGTTTGACATGGGGTGCGGGGTTTAGCTAATCATTTCTTTTAGTGGAGATTTTTTCATCAAACTCTTTCCAGAATTTTTCTTCCGGTTTTTTCCAGGCCCTCCCCCAACGGGAATTAAAATACTCTTCAAACTTTTTCATCAGGCGACCCCACCCGGGCAGATAATCATACTTCAATACGTCTTCCAGGAGGGGAACCACTTCTCCTAGCTTTTCCTTGGGAAGGTAGGCTCGAGCCTTCATCTGAATGGAGCGTTTCAATGCCTCCGGATAAAGCGCATGAGCAGTAAGCATGGCTACCGTGAGATTTCGCTTCGCAGATAAATCGAGAAGTTCGAAGCCCCGAATTCCCATGATATCCAAGATGACGACGTCATAGGTTCGAGATGTTAATCTGCGCGTGGCTTCGTGATAGGTCGTAGCCTTTTCGAATTTACATTTTGGCGCCACCTCGAGAATCTCCTCCTCTAAGACATCCAAAATGTCCGGTTCATCATCCACGGCCAAGATCTTTTTCCCGTTCAAAATCGACTCGGCCATCATCCTCTCACTCACCATTTGCAATCCTAAATTCCCTTATTTTATAGGAGTTCTCCAGTTTGTCCACTCCTGCCAATTCAGGCCTGTTTTCTTCTCCCAATCCGACTCGAACTTACTATCAAAAAAACCCTTCAACTTCTCATAAAGACGCTTCCACCCAGCAACATACTCAGACGTCAACACAACTTCCAGGAATGGGACAATCTCTCCCAGTTTCTCCTTGGGAAGATAGGCCCGGGCCCCCAATTCTACAGACTTCTTCAGAGCCTCTGGCGACAAGGCGTGGGCTGTAAGCATGGCAACTCGTAACTTCTTCTTCACCGCCAAATTCAACAGGTCGAACCCGCGGACCCCCATGATGTCCAGAATGACCACGTCATAGTTCGTTGATTCTAACATTTTGGCCGCCGTCTCATAGGCAGTTGCCTTATCCAGTTTGCAGTCGGGGCAGGCCTCTAATATCTCCTCTTCGAGAATCTTCAAGACATCCGGCTCATCATCGACTGCCAAAATCCTCTTTCCATCCAAAATTGATTTTGTCATGACACCCCTCCCTTTGGTTCTATGGGATGGAATAGGAGGAATTCGTGCCATAAATCGAGTTCCTACTCCTTCTCGGCTCTCCAATGTAATTTCTCCCCCCATGGCTTCCACCAGTGCCTTGACCCCTGTGAGGCCTAGCCCGAGTCCTGGCACATAGGCACGTTTCTCATTATTCAGTCGAACGAATCGCTCAAATATGGCCCTTTGATCCTCCAGGGGGATTCCAATCCCGTCATCCTCCACCGAAATGAGCAAATCCGCCTCCCCACTGATCTTCACCTCCATGCGCTGCCGGCGGAATTTCATGGCATTACTCATCAGGTTTCGAAGGATTTGTTGAATCTTCCTTTGGTCATGGCAGAAAGGAGACTTGCAATACTTGCCGGTGATTTCAACAAAAATCCCGTGGTCCTTAAGATCGTTCCGGAACGCTTCCTGATTCTCAGGTTGGCCGAGCCTTTCGATGGCGTCGGGAATGGACATCTCGAGAACGTCCAACAGCGATTCCACAAGGCTTTCTTCGACTGAAAAATATTCCCTCTCGAATACGCCTTCCTCCGAACGGAGGATTTCGATAATCTCTCGAGTTAAACTTTTGGCCTTACGGATGTTCCTCGAAACGCGGTCTAAAATGTGCTTCTGACGATCCGTCAGAGGACCATATTGGTCCACTTTATGGAGAAGGCTATCTGTGCTGGTGGAAACAATAGACAAAGGTCCTGTGAGGTCATGAATGAACAGATCGAACAATCGCCATTTCATTTCCAGAATCTTATCTTCTTGGTTTTTCTCTGTATGGAGAGTTGGACTATTATTTCTTTCAGGATGCTTTTTCCCAATCATTTGATTCCCAACCCAAGGGCCACCGAAGTGGCGGGTTCATTAGGTAATGCGGCCATGGAGGAATGTTTGTACAGCCATTGCTTCTTCACTATGTATAGGTCAACCACATTTCTCTGTCAAGCAAAAAATGGGGGCCTTTGCCATCTTCAAAGCTTGGAAGTCTCTCCTGCTGCAGATAACCCAAACTTGACCGGAACGTGCCCCGTCCCGACCTATCGGGATAGGCGGGGTCCCTGCCTACCGGCAGGCAGGAAGGGGCACAACATGAACGAAATTTCCTTCCCGGGAAGCCCCGCCCGAAAAAAAGCTTGACATAGAATGTCTGCGGGCGGGGAGCTTCAAACGATTTAAATTCTTATTGATTATTCAATCCGCTATGGTATAGTTGCATTTGTTTTGAGGGACCTGAGAGGTCTGGAGAATTCCAGATGAGCCAATCTGTTAATATCTCCAAAATTACGCCTCCTTATCTGCCGCAAATTTCAGATAGACCACGCCTCCTCAATCTCTTAGAAAAAAATAAGGATAAAAAGTTAATTCTCATTCTCGGTCAGGCCGCTCAGGGAAAATCTACTTTGGCTAGTTGCTACGTCAAGTCGTTGAAAATCCCTTCCGTGTGGATAAACTTGGACAAAGAGGATTCCGATCCTATCAACCTCTATTATCTAATCGTTCAATCCCTCCAACGCGTCCTGACTGACACCGATTTCTCACACCTTCTATCTTATTCCCCACAAGTCATGGGACCGAGGGCAGAGAGTCCTCTTTACCGTGAATGGGCGCAATTGATTTTCAAAGAGGTCTCCGTCCCAATGCAGATCGTCATCGATGGTTTAAACCGCCTTTCCACGAATGCTCCCACTTTTCAGTTCCTTCAAGTTTTGGTCGAAGAGTCGCCGCCGGATCTTCGCCTCATGTTGTTATCAAGAGAAATGCCTCCTCCCGTTCTCGAATTTCAGCAACTCAAGATAAGGCAACAAGCCCTTGTGCTCACTAACGAAGCCCTGGCTTTTAACCGGGATGAAGTCAAAGAGTTTTTCCAACACAATCGGAGATTATCTTTCAGCCCTGGCGAATTGAGAAAGATCTACTCCGCTACGGAGGGATGGATTGGAGGGCTGATCTTGTTCGCTGAATCCCTCAGTCGATTTCCGGCGCCCGTAAGGGAAAAGTTTATTTCTGAAGATCTCCCCGACCATTTTAAAGGGGAGGTCTTTCAGTATTTTGGCAAAGAAATTTTTTCCTCTCAGCAAGAGCAGGTTCAGGAATTTCTGACCAAGTCGTCCGTCGTCGACGTGATCGAACCGGTTTTCATGAAGGAGTTTCTTGGGATGGAAATGGCCGAGGAAATTCTTCGGGAACTTATGAGAAAAAACCTGTTTGTCCATTCGTTTTATGATGAGAAAAAGGGGTGGCTGTTCCAATATCATCACCTCTTCAGGGATTTTTTGAGAGCCAAGTTTATCACGTCGGTGGGGCCTGAAGAACAGAAGCGCTTGTTCCTCAAAGCAGGGACTCTTTATGACGAAAGGGGAGAAATAGAGAATTCAGCGAGGTACTTTCTTGAAGCAAAAGCTTATCCCCAGGTGGCTTTGGTAATCGAGCGCTTGGGGATGGATTTATTGCAGAAGGGAAGAATAGGTGATCTGTCTAAATGGCTCTTGTCTCTTCCTCAGGAGACCATCCAAGACAATCCATGGCTCCTTTTCTATCAGGGAATGACCAGACGATTTATGGGAGGGAGAGAGAATCTCGTTACCTTCCAGAAGGCTTACGCCCTTTTCAAACAACGGGGAAATGTGAGGGGGGCGCTGGTCTCTCTCGCACAACTCATCCAGGGCTCAATTCAGGCAGGCATCCACTTAGCGCCTATAGAAAGTTTGATTAGAGAGGCAGAGACCCTCTTTCACCAGTTGGATTTGAGCGAATTCTTATATGAACGGACCGTCCTTTTGTACTCCGTTGGGCTGGGTCATATCTTGGGAGAAGGCGATATTCGCAAAGGGATTTGGGCCTGCCAGAATGCTTACTCAATCGCTAAGCGGTTAGAGGATGTCAGTCTCCAAGCTTACGCCTTGTGCTTTCTTGCCCTTGGCTTTGTTTTGCTCGGAGAATTCTCTCAGGCGGATGAAACCCAAGAAAAAATTGGGAAGCTTTCCGAGAAAAGTATTTGCTCTGAATTCAAGGCCATGCAACTTATGGTCCAGTGTCTCCTGGCAAACCACCGGGGCGACTTTGACAAGGCAAAGAGCCTGGTCGAGAAACTTCAGGCTGAGATCGAGGAACATGGTTTTGTTTATATAGTCCCGTGGACATACGAAATATCAGGATATTTAAAAGCTTTCCAGGGAGAATTTTCAGAGGCAGAAAAGATTGGGGAAGAGTATCTAAGTGCAGCTATTTCCTTGGGAAATGGCCTCTTTAAAGGCTTGGCTTGTAGATTATTAGGGCTGATCTATCTTTATAAGGCTGATTTCGGGAAAGCCAGGGAGGTTATTGATCAATCCATGTGTGCCTTTTCAAGTGAGGCCCCGTCAAAATACCACCTCAACCGAGCCAGGGTACAGATGGGCCTTGCTTGCACTCACCTCAAAGAATACGGAAGGGCTGAGAAAGAGCTTGGTGAAGCCTCACAATATTTCTCATCTATCTCAAGCTACATTTCTCTGGCGGAGGTCCATTTTGCAATCGCTTTCCTTAAGCATGATCAACGCATGGATGATGATGCCGCCTCACACCTGCAAAAAGGGTTTAAAATTGCAAGAGAGAGGAATTATGAATACTTCTACATTCTGGGGATGAAATATCTTACCAAAGCATGCCTTTTAGTTTTAGAGCTGAAGGTTGAAGATGCTGTCGATTATGCAGCGCATCTTCTCTCGACGCGTCTCTCCTCCATTGCAGAAGAAGAGTTAGAAAAATTGTCTGATCATCCAGATGTCGAGGTCAAGGAGGAAGTTTGGGAGATCAAAAGAGCGATTCACCGTTCGAAGACCCCACGTCTTCGCATCCAGACATTGGGAAGGTTTCAAGTATTCCGAGGTAATTCTCCGATTGAGGAGAATCAGTGGGATCGCGTTCAGCCAAAACAACTCTTAAAGGCCATCATTTCCTACGGAAGAGAAAAGATTCCGAAGGAAATTCTGATCGATGAACTCTGGCCCGAAGAAAGTCCTATGGCAGCAGATAAGAATTTTAAAACCACCCTGCAGCGGCTACGAAAATCTCTTGAGCCGGCGATCGATAAATACTTTGGCTCCTCCTATATCCACCTTCAGGATAACTTTGTCTTCCTCGACCCTGAACTATGTCAGGTGGATATCGACCAGTTCGTATCGCTCCTCAAGAGGGCAGATGAGAAGGAGAAAAGAGGGGACCTGAAAGGGTCCCTTAACTTCTGCGCGGACGCCATGGAGATTTACAAAGGAGATTTCCTTCCGGATGAAATTTATGCCTCTTGGGCGGATAAAAAGAGAGAGGAGCTGAGGCTAAAATATATCGAATTCTTGGGCAAAATGGCGAGCCTTTATGAGAAGCAAGGTGTTTTAAAAAAGGCGGCTGATTGTTACAAGAAGGCCATCCAAGCAGACCCTCTTTTAGAAGAGTCTTATCAAAGATTGATGGCGTTCTATTCGAGTAAAGGCATGTATAACGAAGCCTTGAGAACCTATGATGACTGCAAGAAGGCTCTAAAGAGAGAGCTCAAAACCCAACCGGATTCCACCACCATTGCGATTCACAAAAAGATATTGGAAAGAGCGGGTTCCCCTCGCTCCACCACACGGAAGGGGCCAAGCAAACAGAAATCCGGTAAACCCCGTTAGAAAGTCTTCTACC
>JAPVTA010000065.1:0-76646 GCA_047519465.1 Thermodesulfobacteriota bacterium
AGGGGAAGGCCAGCGCCTTGTCCCAGGTTGCATATCGTATCCCGTGACTCCATCACGTCACGCAGTCGGAGAAGTACAGCCCCGCAAAGGGTTATCACTGTTAGGTTATATGAAATGGGAACCAATACGGAATAGGGTAGGCACTGTATTTTTGGGAAGAAAGAATTGTATAAATGTCTCTACCTTCTTTGAAACGGTGCCGCAATGGGGATAAGTGGCAGAAACATCAAAAATGGGACAGAGATCATTCCACTAAGATCAAGCCGAAAATATTTCTTTCATCGTCACGGGTACGTACAACCTCAATGGGAAACCCATTGCCTCTTGCTGTCTTGAAGACATCAATGCCACACGCCTCCATCGAAGGCCTCGCCTCAAACCCGTGTCTACACGAACCCGACAGGTTACATTCCTTGCAGAGATCACAAGGACCGGAGCCCATGCTCCAGGCCTTGTAATACCCATCGAGAAATATCTCGATTTCAAGCCGAACAATCTTTTTTTTGAAACTTCCTCCCCTTTCCCTCCTCTTCTCTCCCTTCACTAATCTTTGATGGAGCAGGATGGCCTTTTGGTAGGAGTCGATAACTTTACGAGTCATGTCTGGCGTGGGTGTATGGGGAGGACAGCAAAGGCTCGTACCGAAACCGGGGCAGCCGTATTGGCATTTCATTCTCACCCACTCGGCAGTGACAACGGAGCCGGGGTCAATGATCTTCGCTCCCTCGACCCCCATTTCTATTGCTTTCTTGCAAAAGGACTCCACTGATTTCATTGAAACCCTCTCCTTTCTCTCTTTGCGAAATGACCTATTTCTGCTCTTTCGTTTCATCGAGCACGCTCATCGCAATCGTCGAATGGGCAAAAGCGCCCCCTGCCCTGAGAGCAGCAGCGACGAAAACGGCCTCGGCAATTTCCTGGTCGCTCGCCCCTGCTTTTTTAGCAGCCCTGACGTGGCCCTCGATACAGTACGGACATTGGGTCGTGTGAGCCACACCAATAGCGATGAGCTCCTTCACCTTCCTGGAGAGAGCGCTCTCCTTCTCAAAGATTTCGTTGTTGAAGTTCCTGAAAGCCCGGAACATGTCCTTCTGGGCTTTCTCGAGGTCTTTGTAATGCTTCCGACCATCAACGGGATAAAAATATTCACTCATTCGAGTCTCCTTTCTTTGAAAGCGTGATATCTAACAATCTGTCACATTTCTTTCGAATAAATCAAGATCATCGATTCGATTTCATGCTCAGGGTTCGGGAGTTGGACTCATGTATGAAGGGGATACCTTACATGGGGAAAAGTGCCACCTTCGAAAGATCAAAAGGACGACATACCGGACATAATGCGGTCAGTCACTGGCTCTCAGAGTGACGCTGACACTTATACTCTTACGCTGCTCTGAGAGCATCGCGTAAAACACCTAAGTAGTTCTTGATGATCAGCTGGGTACTTTCAATATCGCAAGGGACATCCCCCGCGCGCTCCACCGCCTTTTCGACCATTTCGTGGGACCACAGCCCTGGATTGTCCAGCTCCGTTGTCATTATATATAGGCAAGAATTGCAAAGCTTCTCCATCTCGCTATCTCCTTTTTGAGAATTATTTTCTAGTTAATCCAAAATTAGTCATTGACCTCAAAAAAGGCAAGCGAATCGTCCCACAGAAAACGGAAGGAGGATGCGAGAAGCAGGGATGACGGTTCTCTATGCTTGAAACCCTCTATGGGTTGTGATACGGTGAGGTTAAAATTGGGGAGAATTCATTATTTCGTTCGAAGAGGGGATCATGAAAGTGATTGCATTGAATGGAAGCGCCAGGGGAAAGAAAGGGGTAACGTGGAGATTACTGGATTCGCTTTTGAAGGGACTCTCGGAGGGAGGGGCTACCGTAAGGGATGTCCAGCTCAAGGATACGAATATCTCATCCTGCCGTGCGTGCTTGACGTGTATGCATAAGACACCCGGTCAATGCGCTCAACGGGATGATATGGACCAGCTTTATCCGTTGCTGAGAGAGTCGGATCTCTTTGTGATGGGTACGCCCGTGTACACAGACAATATGAGCGCCCAGATGAAAACCGTAATGGACCGCTGTATCTGCGGGATGGATCCATTTTTGCGGCTCGACGCTGCAAATCGGGTGAGGCACCCCTACAGTTGGACCATGCCTTCAAAATTCTTCCTCGTTGCAACGTCGGGATTCCCCGAGATGGAAAGTTTCCTCCCCCTGGTGATGACGTTCAGGGCCCAAGCAGCGAACTTCGGTTGTGAATCCATCGGAGAAATCTGCGTACCCGGCTCTATTGCCCTGCAAATGGCGCCGCAGCTCCTCGAACCCTGTCTTGACAGGATTCAACGGGCCGGGAAAATGCTTGCCCTCCACGGGAAAGTAGAGCCAACCCTTTTGGAAGAGATCAGTAGACCGATTGTGACGCGGGAACAATACCTAGAAATCTCGGCGAAATACGAAGCCTGGGCTAGAAAGAGTCGAGGACAAGCCGCGTAGTCTCTTGTTCCACAGATGAGCGTTTCCTTTTTCCTCGGCTTTCGACCTGGTTTCGAAAACGAGAACAATTTTCCTCTTGACTTTCCATAAAATTGAAAGTATTTTCTAATCGTCGTTTGCCACTCGATCCTTATTAACCCGTTAACTGAACCCGTAGCCTTCTAGAGTGTCATATGAAGAGGTGCTTCCGGAAGGTACCAATATGAAGCCTCCAAAGGGTTGCTGATCCTTTGGAGGTTCTTCCTGATTTAATTTCCAGACCCAAGCCTCACGGATAAAATCAGAAATTCATCTTCTCTTAGCCGCGCATTTGTGCTTCTGCTGTCAGCAGACGCAAACAGGCGTAGACCGTGGGAGGGGAAACTGTCGTTGGGATTTTGGGGGCAATGGACAGCAATACAAAGTGAATTGATTGAGTCAGGAGGGCCTAGTCATGAATTTTTCGGATCAGGTTAAAGACCTCACCAGTCATCAGGTTTCCAGGATCATTGTCGAACTCTTAAGAAGGGTCTCTGATGAAAGATTGGTTCAATTGACATATCTGGGCGAGCAATTAACTTCAGATTATGAGCTTCTGGGCGCCATCAGAGCCGTAAGGGCGATGCTTCAGAATCCAACCCATCCTGCCAAAAAACTCTTTCGCGGAGTGTTGGAATACCTTCCTCCAAGAAACCGGACGATCATCTTCAATACCCTCTTCAACAACGCTTGGTTCATTGGAAATAAGAAAAGAGACCAATTTGAAAAAGAGCACGGGTTTCGACCGCCTTTTGTCATGATCCTAAGTCCGACCTGGCAGTGCAACCTAAGATGTTTTGGCTGCTATACATTAGGTTACCAGAGGCATCCTGGATTACCCTACGGTCTCGTGAAGCGAATTCTGAGAGAGTGCACAGACCTTGGGCTCCACTTCGTCACTGTTCTTGGCGGAGAGCCATTGATGTACCCTTCTCTTTTAAAGATGATCGAGGAACATCCGCAGATCTTTTTCCAGATCTATACAAATGGGACATTGATGACAAAAGAGAAGGCCACCAAGATCAGGGATCTTGGAAACGCTATGGTCATAGTCAGTTGCGAGGGTTACGAGGAAGAAACGGATCGCTGGAGAGGACGGGGGGTCTTCAAGAAGATCATGGAGGCAATGGACCACCTGAGAGACGCAAATGTCCTCTTCGGTTCCTCTGCGACGGTGACAAGGAATAATGTCGGGGTGGTTTCGTCCGAGGAGTGGATCGATTTCCTTCTGAAGAAGGGGATTATCGCCCAGATGTACTTCCTTTACCTTCCCGTCAATGGCCAAGGCGATATCAACCTGATGGTCACACCCGAGCAACGCAACCACCTCCGAAAACAAGTCATGCATTTCAGAAGAACCAAGTCCATGTTCATTCTTGATTTCTGGAACGATGGACCGCACGTCCGAGGATGCATTGCTGGCGGAAGAAGGTACTTTCACATCAATGCGAACGGAGACGTAGAGCCTTGTGTCTACACGCATGTTGCCGTGCACAACATCAAAGACGTCCCATTGGCTGAGGCGTTGGACAGTCCTCTCTTCAGGGCGATTCGGAAGAGGCAACCCCATAATGAGAACCATCTTAGGCCTTGCATGATCATTGATAATCCCCATATCTATCGGGAAATTATTGATGAGACAAAGCCCTATTTTACCCACCGTGGCGCTGAGGAGATCGTTACAAAGATGAAAGAAGATCTCGATCGTTACGCAGCACAGTTCGGGATTCTGGCTGACAAAGTCTGGAGGGAGGAATATCTCAAGGAGCCCGGTGTTGCCGTCCGTTGTGCGTCATCAAGCGTTGGAGTTTCCATGTCTATGAAATCAACAGCCTGAGAGCGAAAGTCGGCTGCCACCCACCCTGAAAGGCTCTCCTATTTCCGGCCGCTAATCCTCCCGCCCGGTGAAGCAAACCTATGGCCGCCTGACGAAAGACCCCTTCCTCGAATCTGAAGAAGCCCGTGACACGAGTATCTTAAAACTCCACTTCAGATAAGTTTGCCTTCGGAGGTAGGGTTGGGGACTGCATTTCGATTGGAAAGCCACGACGTGTCAAAACTTTTTCACTTTTGTTATAGGAATTTGTGAATTTTGTGAAAATCAGTTCCACTTTTGGCTTCTGACCAAAATACAGAAGTTTAAGAAAAACAAAATAATTATGGTAGCTTGCATGATAACGAAGGACTGGCACATAAAATGCTTCCTAATAGCAACGGATTAGTTCTATTAAGGGAGAGATACGTGAGAAGTTTCCTGATAAATAAGAACTTATGTCTTTATTATTGGCTCAAAAAGACAATCGGAAAGGTCTGGGCCCTAAGGGTGGCGGATGCGATTGAAAAGACCATCCTCTTTTTAGGAAGGGAAGCCATACCTTATTCAAATATAAAAGAGAGACGAACCAAAGAATAGCAATACCAATGGGTAGGCCTTTATCGGGAAGGACAGGATGTTCACTAATAATCGACTTAGCTTGATGAGAGAGGGGGACGATTTAAATGCACCGCAGGGAACTAAAAATAGATCTCACAATTTTTACTCCCCGTGAACGAGCGATCGTAAACCTCATCGCAGAAGGCTACAAGAATGCAGAGATTGCGGATAGGCTTTGTATGAGTGAAAAAGCCTTAAGAGAAAACCAGGGTCGTCTCATGAGGAAATTAAATGCCCCGAACCTATCGTCTATGATTGTTTACGCTTTAACAATAGGATTGATTAACATCTATGAAGTATTAGAATCCAGATTTTCAAAAAGAAAACCAGAAATAAATTGAGTGCGGCGATGGATCAGGAAAGATTTAAAACGATAGTCTCTTCATTAGAGCGGGGTGAGTTGACATTAAGGGAAAACCAATTTTTGGAAGGAGTAAAAAAATATTTCTTTGAACATAGTAACTTAACAGAGCAGCAGTGGTCCATATTAGAGGGCGTTTACAGAGAAAAAATATGGATGAGGAAGACTTTTTTCAATCAGAATAATCTTCCAAAGGGCTCTTCCTCAAGAGCTGCCCGAAATGTCTCTTGTCGAAAAGCGAATGGGTTTAGTAGAGGTTGCTTATGAATTTGACCGCTCAAATTATCACCATCGTTCTTTGTCTCTTCTTAATCTAAATTACTTGACTGTGTGATTTACCAGAGTATTGAGATGTCTCCCTTCAATCCCATTTTCCAAACGGAAATCGCCGAAGTAAATTCATTCAGGTGATAACGCACCCTTCAGAGGGATATGATATAATGGCTCTGGAAGGTGTGCCGCAAAGAGAGTCTTTTCACTAAAGAGGGAGGTGATTTTATGCCAATCTATCTCATGCTCACCACCCTTACCGATGAAGGGCGGAAGACAGTAAAAGAGAAACCGGGTCGGATCAAACAAGTCAACAAAGAAGTGGAGAAGATGGGGGTTAAGATTCTTAGCCAGTATGCTCTGTTGGGTGCTTATGATTTCGTGAACATCCTGGAAGCTCCTGATAATCAGACAATGGCCAGAGTGGCATTGGAATTGGGTTCCAGAGGGGCTTTGAATACGACAACACTTGCGGCCCTGTCCGTTGACGAATTTATCAGCGCGCTGAAGAAGAAAAAATAGATGAAGAAGCGGACGGGTCTCTCTTCATCTATTTTCGGCACACTTTCCACTTAGGGCGGTTGGATAGCGAAGCAGATGCCTGCCTGCCGGTTGGCAGGGGCTTTTTTCAGCAGTCTACTAAACAAGAAGATGGAGGTTCCCTACCCTCACATTGCGAAGCCCTTCCTTCTGCGCGGTGGAAACACATCTTTCCGCAACCTTCCGTTGGGTGCGAGGAAGATCGGACATGAAGAAATGGGGATAAAAGGCGAGCAGACTGTAAGGAATGTGCGGATGAACCGACGCGACGAACCGCGCGATGTTTCTGACCTCACGCTCGTCCACGTAGCCGGGCACAAGAAGCGTGCTCGCGATCAGGACTGGCGGAATAGGACGCCTCGATACTATCCTTCCGGCGCGGCGGAAATTCTCAAGGCTTCTCCTGTTCGTCACTCCCGCGAGGGCGATGTGTAGGTTTTCGTCCCATGCCTTCAGATCGAACTTCACGCACCCGCCCGATTCCAGGGCGAGTTCCATCATCTCGTCCAGGAGTCGGGGATGCATGTTGCCATTGGTCTCGAAGCAGATGCGTAGAATCCGGCCCTTATTCCGTTCCCGCGCAAGGCCCGAAGCCTTAAGCGCGAAGGGAAGCTGGGGCGTGGGGTCGCCTCCGAAGTAGCAGATACAGCTTGTCTTATCATCCACCGCATCAGCGAGCCTGTCCGTCTTCGTTGTACGATCTGAGAGCGTATCCTTTCTGAACTGCCAATTCTGGCAGAAGAGACAGTTTAACGAACAGGCGTGGAAGAAAACGGCCAGATTCCTGTAGCCGTACTCGGCCGACGCCGAGCATGCGTATTCGGGATAGCCCGCGCCCGTACCGCCTGGACAAACCCAGTCAGCGACGCAGTTTGTCGGCAAGGGGTCGTAATACCATGAGAGTTTGCCCTCCCGGGCGGATACGCCCACAAACTTCCCCCTCTCGTTTCTTCGAAGCCCGCAATAGCTCAGGCCGCCTTCAGGAATGCGGCATTCGTTGACGCATAGGTTACACGGAAGCCCTTGAGGCGCCTTCGGTGGCGTAACCGGAAGGCCGAAGGCCGTGCGGCAGCGGGCGTGAGCCTCAAGCGTAAGGGGCATCGCCTCTTCGGGCCAATCCCGTATGCAAGAGAGGCAGAGTCCGAGCTCTTGGGAAATCGGATTCGATTGACTGTGACAGACCCTGCACTTCGCCATGGATGAAATCCTAAACCTGCTCTGTCGGGATGTTGTCCGGCGTGTAGGCCTTACGGTAGTGCACGCCAAGACGATCAAGCCGCTCTTTCACACTGGAGTAGAGGACAAGCTCCTCTACCTCGAAATCTTCGAAGGCAGGATGGATTGCCTTCAGCCTTTCTCTAAGCGTCACGATGTTTTCATCGCTGCTAAAGCTGATCATGCAGGCGGGGTGCGCCTGAACGTTGCAGTGCACAAGATTTTTCAGCGCTTTGAGCTGCAATTGAAACGCCTCAGGCATGGCGCCCGTGAGAAGCGAGAACTCTTCCTCGCAGGCGCCCTTCAGGCATAAGCGCACATAGAGGTTTTTAAATCGGGAGAGCATTGCCGCATAAGCCGGGTCGTGGCCGATCAGGATGCCGTTGGTCTCCAGTATGAACTCGAAATCTTCGGGTACAAGCTCAAGCACTTTTTCAAGATGGGATCCATCGAGCGTCGGTTCGCCTCCGCTTATTCTGAGTCTCTTATATTTCTTTTTCCTCGCGATGGCAAGAAGCTTTCTCGCCACCTCTTCGGGCGCATAATACTGGCCTGTCTCTGCGGGCCTTCTTGTAGCTTCCCACGACCAACAGAAGACACACTCCAAGCAGCACCCTACGCAGTCTGCCGTGGCGATTCCTCCGTAGAATCTTGAGGACCTGAAACGATAGTATTTTTTGCGGCCGTCACTATCTGAGACGATTTTTCTGGTGCGAGCGGCGAAATCCAATGGATTGAACATTTCCTACCTATTATAACACCTCACTCTTGTCTAAATTAGACCGATTTTAGGAGGGATGGATTGATTTTCTTTGGATTTTGAAAAGGTTTTCAAATGCCGAAGAATCAGGTTGCCTTTCGCTGAGTCCGTCATTCCTGCGGAAGCCCTGAACCAGGCTCGGTTCAGGGCGGAAGCAGGAATCCAGTATCCATTTCTAAGTCTCTGGATTCCCGTTTTCACGAGAATGACACTCAAAGGACCTAAAAACAAGGGAAAGCGAAAGATTGACATTCCATTCATCCGTTGCTATCTTGGCTTCAAGGCTGAAGAAATCGAGGAGCTGAAGATGCCGGAGAGGGATCCCATTGACCTGATCAGAGACCAGTTAAACAGAGTAGAGGAAATGGCGGGTCTTCATGCGGATCATGAGAATTTTAAGCATTGGCACTCTGAAATTAAAACGATTCTCGACAAGGTCTTCGGTTCCAAATCGATCCACTATCAGAACTTCCTGGCCCTCCGATTTCGAGAGATGAGCGTCAAGGCCTTTGCCTCCGCTGAGATCGATAAGATCAATGCCGTCCGCTATAAGAAGGATGTTGAGAATGTGAAAAACATCCTCCAATCGGCGATCAAAGAACTGACGCTGGATCGAACCCTCTTCAAAAAAATCCAGACCACGCCAAAGACCGTGGAGGTAACTCTCAAGGGTGAATATTTTATCTCTTCCGCAATCGAGGAATCCGATCTCGTCGAAGCGATCAAAAACGCCTTCGAAGGAAGCGGATTGAGCCCGCTTCCCGGTATGGAAGCCTTGCGGAAGGAAAAATCCCTTCTCCACCGAGTCGATCAGATCAGGCGCGCTAAATTCGGAATCTACGATCTCTCGAACCCTGAAAGACCCGACACCCTCCTCGAACTTGGGGCAGCCCTGGGCTTAGGCAAAGAAGCGATAATCATTTGTAGAAAAGGCTCCCCTCTTCCAGAAGCGCTGAAACCGCTGAATCGAATCGAATACGAGAGTGTCTCTGAACTTACGGACAAACTAAGAAAAAAAGCTCATCACGCGTAAAGCACTGAAAGCCTTCCACCTGATAGGGCCGTCCCGGATAGGCACATCAATGATAAGCGATCGGATGAAAGGTATTCAGACGGCTCGAGGGTTGGAGCAGAACGGTTACGGCCGCTCAAAAATGGCCGCAATGCCAAGTCCGCCTCCGCCGCAGATCGTTTCCAGACCGTAACGGGCGCTGCGCCTTTTGATTTCGTGAAGAAGTGTGACGAGCACCCTCGTACCCGTGCAGGCAATGGGATGTCCGAGGGAAATGCCGGATCCGTTGACATTGATCCTTGGATAATCCTTCTCCGTAAGGCCCATCATCTTCAGGTCTGCCAGGACCTGCGCCGCGAAGGCTTCCTGAATCTCTATCAGGTCCAATTGGCCGAGACCCAACCCGGATTTTTTCAACGCCTTCTCCACGGCTTTCGGGACGGTGAGATAGGTGCGCGTTGGGTCCGCACCTGCAACGGCAAAGGCATTGATATACGCCATCGGCTTTAGCCCGGGTTTTTTGGCGGTTTCATCCGAAGTGATAACGCAGGCCGCAGCCCCGTCATTCTCTGTGGATGAATTTCCGGCCGTACAAACGCCTCCAAGAACGGGCTTGAGCTTGGCCAACTGTTCCAAGACAGTATCCGCCCTCGGGTTTTCATCCCGATCCACCATCATCTCGACCCCTTTGGGATTTGGAACGGGAACGGGGGCGATCTCCTCCCTGAATTTTCCAGATTCAATGGCCGCACAGGCCTTCTTATGACTCTCGAGGGCCCATCGGTCACAGTCCGCGCGTCGAACGGCCTCCTCTTTGGCAGCCGTCTCCGCCCAAGACATCATGGAAGGCAGTATTCCATACCTTTCTTCGGGCTGGGACATCACCCGCGCCCGTTGGATTCGATCGTAAAAAGGGATGCCCCATATCGAAAGGTCTCCATGCCCACGGGGCATGCCTTTCTTGCCGCCGATTCCCCACTTGATATCGCCGGGAACATAAAACTCAGCGGTGCTCATGCTTTCCGTAGCCCCCGCCACGACGATCTCCGCATTGTCGGATTGAATCTTCATCGCTGCAAAGCAAATCACATCGAGCCCGGTGCAGCAGCGGCGGTCCAGGGTGATTCCGGGAATCGTTTCAGGCCAGCCCGCCTTGAGAATCGACATACGAGCAATGTTGACATATTCGCCACTCTGGTAGGACTGCCCGAAGATAACCTCGTCAACCTGCCCTGGTTCCACGCCAGCCCTTTTCACGGTTTCCCTGAGGACAAGAGCGCCTAAATCAAAGGCAGGCACTTCCTTCAGAGCACCCATGTACCTACCGACCGGCGTCCTCACTCCGCTAATAATCACGACTTTCTTCAACGCCCTCTCCTTTCTTCCATCTTAATAATAATCTCTGAATTTGTTACACATGCCCGTACTTCATACTTTACTGTGGACCTTTTGTCAACTCACTCAATTGGAAAGGGGAGTTCTCTGAATCATCTTGACAGGGACGCTGAAATATGGTTAGTTTTTGAAACTGTAAAGCCCCCAAAGAAATCCATTTAAGGAGATTAAAAGGAAGCTCCCCATCTAAAGGCCGGGGCTTCCCGGAAGGGAAGGATTTTTTTAACTGTGCCCCTTAACCTCGCCCACAAAGTGGGGCTTGCGGGGCACTTGCCGGCCGGAGGAAGGCCAACTCGTGAATGGTGCTCTGTCTGATAATTCTATTCCGCTCAAGCCGCCGCTGCTTCAAGTAAAGCAGCTTTCCCGGGCTTTCGGGGGATTACAGGCTCTTGCCAGGGTGTCTTTTGAGATTAGGCCGGGAGAGATTGTCGGCCTGATCGGACCGAACGGTGCTGGAAAGACGACCCTCTTTGCGGTTCTCAGTGGCTTCCTCACCCCCTCTCATGGAGACATAAGATTCATGGAAACACTGATTACGGGAGTGCGGCCGGACAAGCTGTGTCATCTCGGGATAGCCCGCACCTTTCAAGTGGTCCGTCCGTTTCTCGAAATGACTGTCTTTGAAAATGTCAAGGCCGCCGCAGTTTTCGGAAAGCCAAAGAGCCGTTCTGCCGCAGAAACGAATCGGGAGGTGGAGGAAATCCTTGAAAGTACCGGAATCTCCCCTCTCGCCCATCACATGGCCCATTCCCTGAGCCTGCCGGAGCGGAAGCGACTGGAGGTCGCCCGAACCCTGGCTACCCACCCCAAACTCCTTCTCCTGGACGAAGTCCTTGCAGGCTTGAACCCCCGAGAAGTTGACGAGGCCATACCCTTCATTCGCTCCCTCAACACAGAGAGGATGATCAGCGTTCTCATGGTGGAGCACAACCTCCGGGCCATTATGGGAATTTGCCGTCGAATCCTGGTACTCAATTTCGGGCAGCTTATCTTCGATGGCACTCCAGAAGCGGCGGTGGAGAATCGGGAGGTTATCCGCGCTTACTTAGGGGAGAAAGAAGATGCTTAAGGTTGAGGGCCTTTCGGTCGGATACGGAGATGCCCACGTCCTTGAAGATATCTCCTTTTCAGTCCGTCAAGGGGACATGACTTGCATATTGGGTCCGAATGGGGCGGGGAAAACGACCCTCCTCCGTTCGATCACCGGACTCCTTCCTTCTTCATCTGGCAAGGTCTGGCTTTTGGGGGAGGAGATTCAAAGGAAGAAGCCACATCAAATCGTGGGCCTGGGGATGACGATGATCCCGGAAGGCCGGCACCTGTGGCCGCCGCTTTCTGTCCGAGAGAATTTGGAAATGGGGGCCTACAGGGTTTCAGAAAAGGGAACCGTCGAAAAAAGGCTGGCCTGGGTTTTTTCGCTCTTTCCCCATCTCGCAGACCGCAAGCATCAGCTCTGCGGAACCCTCTCCGGAGGAGAGCAGCAGATGGTCTCTATTGGCCGCGGATTAATGGCTCTACCAAAATTGATGCTGATGGATGAGCCTTCTCTGGGCCTCGCTCCGCTGGTCATCCGTGAAATGTTCGAGGCCATCAAAAAAATTGTCGTTTCCGGAACCACCATTTTGCTCGTGGAACAGAACACTCGAATAGCACTTTCGGCAGCCCGTTACGGATACGTACTGGAAAGGGGGACGATCGTATTGGAGGGCGAAGCGATTTCCCTACGAGAGACATCCCACATCAAGCGTGCCTATCTTGGCCTTTAGGACGGAGGAGGGAAGCGGCAAGTTTATGAAGTTCCCGCAGTTCGGGGGCTTCCCGGTAAGGCATTTCCATTCATACTGTGCCTCTTCACCCCGCCTATGCCGCTATGGCAAGGCGGGGCTTGCGGGGCACATTCCGGTCAAATCAGAAAGGAGGAAAAAAGATGAAACAACGGATGATTAGCAAGGTTTGGTGCGTAGGTTTAGTTATTGGATTTTGGTTGGGAACCGGCTGGGCCGCCCCGGTCATCAAATTAGGTGCCCATGCCCCGCAGACGGGGAGCTTGGCCAAGCATGGGATCGAACAGATCAAAGGGACCCGGGTGGGCGTTGAGGAGTTTGAAAAGAAGTCTAAAATCAAAGTCGATTTACGTGTCTATGACGATGAAAGCGATCCACAGAAAGCGGTATCAGCCGTAGAAAAGCTGGCGGGTATGGACAAAGTGAACGCTATCGTAGGCGGTTATGGGTCCAACCTGGTGGGACCGGCGTCGGAGGCAGCGGAGCGATACGATACACCCTATATGACAACCGGTGCGGTCGACACCAAATTATCAGCAAAAAGATTTAAGAACTTTTTTCGGCTGAACTATATGCCGGGATATGCACCTGCCCAGTCAGGAGCCATCAAAGAACTCATGGGAGCCAAGAAGGTTGGAATCGTTTATAACAGCTTGTCCGCTACCACTGAGATTGCCGAGATGGTAAAGGAGCAACTGGTGAAGGCAGGCGTTGAGGTTCCGGTCTTTGAGAAGTTTGAAAAAGGGACGACCAATTACAAGCCAATATTGCTGAAGCTCAAGGATGCCGGCTGTGACGTCCTTGTGGTGGAAGGATATTTTACTGACTATGTTGGCACAATCAAGGACGCAAAGATCCTAAATCTTCCGATAAAGGCTTATGTAGGCGCATGGGGGATCGGTACACCCGAATTTGTTCGGGAGCTGGGGCCCATGAGTGAGTATGTCTATGGCACATCCATCTGGGAATTGGGAACAGCCCCTAAACAGGCGAAGTCAGAGGAGGCAGAGTTTGTTTCCGTCTATAAGGCCAAGTATCAGGAAGAACCTTCTTATATCGCCATGCTCGGATACCTCCAAGCAAAGTACATGCTCGAGGCGATTGTCCAAGGTGGGGGAGCATCCGGAAATTACAGCCCGGAAAAAACAAGGACTGCGCTCAGGGGAATGGATACAGTGGGTCCTTTGGGACGCGTAGCTTTCGACGAGAAAGGGGATCCAAAGTATTTTACGGCGGTCTTGTTCCAGACCATAAAAGGGAATCAGGTCGTTGTCTATCCTAAAGATCGGGCCACGGGCAAAATCAAGTACCCCGCCGTACCCTGGGGTGGAAAATAGCCCTCATAGAGAAAGAGGCTCAAGGCCGATAGGAAGAGAAAAGTGATCTCCACGGCGACAATCATCCAATCCATCCTGTCCGGTATGCTGGAGGGGATTAATTATGCCCTTTTCTGTTTAGGACTCGCTTTCGTATTCGGTATCATGCGGATTATCAATATGGCCCACGGAGAGTTCCTGGTGTTAGGAGGCTATATTGCTTATTGGCTGCTGGTCAAGTGGGGCTTTAACCCCCTTCTCTCCCTTCCGTTGGCGGCGGCGTTTGCCGCCGGAGCCTCTTTACTGAGTTACCGTGTTTTTATCCAGAGGATCCGTACAACTCCCGAACTCAACACCCTCATCCTGACCTTCGGGATTGGGATTTTTCTTTCCAATCTTTTTCTCCAGCTTTGGACAGCCGACCTCCGCAGTATCGGCGTCGACTGGATGGAGAATCCGTTGAAGCTCGCCGGGATTTATATCAGCTGGGGAGAAATTGTAACCTGTGGGGTTTCTTTCGCCGGAGTTCTGGCTCTCCATTCCTTTCTGCGCCGAACCAGGATGGGCAAGGCCATCCGGATCACGGCGATCGATCGCGATGCTGCCTCGCTGGCCGGGATCAATGTCGAAAGAATTGACCTTCTTGCCTTCAGCATCGGAGGGCTGCTTGCCGGTCTGGGAGGTCCCCTTCTCGGAATGCTGTCATTCATCAGCCCGGGAACGGGGATTGGAATTACGGTCAAGGCCTTCATCCTGACGGTCCTCGCCGGGGTTGGCTCTATCCCAGGATTGATTGCAGCAGGGATGATCCTTGGTGTAGGGGAGGCGATGACCGTGACCTTTGTCAGTTCTTCCTACAGGGAACTATTCGGGTTCGTCCTCTTCCTGTTCATTCTTCTCGTCCGTCCCTCCGGGCTATTCGGGAAAAGGATTTAGATGAAATTCTATCGCTCCTTCCGCTTCTCCGAGAAAATGATTGCCGCCGTCACATTCGTTGTCGTTCTCTGCCTCCCCTTTGCCCTCTCCTTCAACCCTTACTACCTGAGCATCTTCGTTTCAGCCCTAATCCTCGGCTCCGTTTCCCTGGCTTGGAACTTGCTCGCGGGAGGATGCGGGCAAGTCTCGTTCGGACACGCAGCCTTCTTCGGGATTGGCGCTTATGCTTCGGCCCTCCTCGTGATGAAGGCGGGGTGGAATCCTTTTCTGGCCATGACAGGTGCCGCAATCATCGGAGTGGTGGGAGCATTGATTATCGGCATTCCTGCCTTTCGATTACGCGGCCCCTATTTCGCTTTATCCATCCTCGGTTTCGCCGAGGTGATGAAGCTCCTGACCCTAAACCTCACGGACCTGACAGAAGGCTCCAAAGGGATTTTCAACATCTCCTCCTTACCCTCAGTCCATTTAGGAGGGATGACTTTCGAATTTTACATTTCAAGGACGACCAATTACTATTTCGCCGCTCTTTTAATGTTTGCCATTTATCTGGTCATCTATTTTTTTCGACATTCGAATACAGGATTGGCGATGTCCGCAGTGCGGGGAGATGAAGAAACCGCTGCTGGGATCGGCGTGCCGGTTTTCAGGACTAAGGTCACCGCCCTCATTGTCTCGGCGTTTTGCACCGCCTTGATGGGTGCCTTTTATGCCCACTATGTCCATTTCCTCCATCCTGATTCGGCTTTCGACGGGTACTGGTCTGTCATGCCGATTGTAGGATCCTTGTTCGGGGGAATTGGGACGCTGATCGGTCCCAGCATAGGGGCCCTGGTCATTACCGCGCTCGACGAGTTTGTTTTTAAAAGGTTCTTCGAGACTGGACATAAACTCTTTTTTGGACTACTCTTAGCCGTGGTCATCGTCTGGACGCCGGTAGGCTTGCTGGGCAAGTGGATGAGAAAGAAATAAGGAGGGGAAAGCGCGAATGAATCTGATTGGCCCTCCGGTCAAGGTACCCTTGGAATCTCTGACGTTTCCTCTTCGGAAAGCGGCCAAGGAATTTCCGAAAAAAGTGGCTGTGATCGAGCCCGAGGCAGGCGGCAAAGAATATACCTATCAATGGTTGGACGAAAATTCTTCAGTTCTTGCTGCCTCCCTGGCAGGCATGGGAGTGCAGCCAGGAGACCGTGTCGGCCTCTGGATGAAGAACAGCCTGGGATACATCCTCTCTTTTTACGGGATTCTCAAAACGGGCGGTATCGTTGTCCCGGTAAGCACCCATTATGGAGAGCGTGAGGTCTTGTACCAATTAAGAGAAACAGAAGTAAAGGGACTGATCACATCGGACAGCCTTTATGCCCAGGTTAGAAACCTGATTTCTGAGGTTGACAGTTTACGATTCGCCGCGCTGGAGGGACAAGCCCTGAACCATGCAGGTACGGGGCAAGGGGAACTGCCAGCACGTACGATTCTCTTTTCATCCCTTCTCAAGGGACCGGACCGACTGGATCGATCCATCGGAATAGACCCCAAGGAGAAGATTGCCGTCCTTCCTTTTTCAAGCGGCACGACGGGCCTTCCCAAGGGGGTTATGCTCACCCACTTCAATCTCTTGAGCGATCTCTACCAAGTGGTTCAGGTCCATGAAGTTTCCGACACGGATGTCATGATCAACCAGCTCCCCTTCTTTCATATTTATGGGATGACCGTCCTGATGGGAACATCCGTCCTTGCGGGCGCAACACAGGTAGTAACCAGTCAATTCCGACCCGTGGATCAGTTCCTCTTCCTCTTCGAAACTTATCGGCCCACTCTTTTTTTCACCGTTCCGCTGATCATCCAGGAATTCTGCCACCATCTAAAGGTTCCGACCATGGACTGGAGCCGTCTTCGGTACGTCAATGCGGGCGGGGCAATCCTCTCCCCCGACGTGCAGCAGCGGTTTAAAGAAATGACCGGAGTCCCCGTCATGGTAGGGTACGGTCTTACCGAGTCTTCACCGACCACCCACGTCACGCCTATCCGAAAGATCAAGCTGGGGTCCATCGGGCTGCCGCTGTCTTTGACCGAAGATCGAATCGTTGACCCTGAAACAGGGACTGTTTTGCCCACGCGGGAAGTTGGAGAGCTCTGGGTACGGGGACCGCAAGTGATGAAGGGATATTACAACAATCCCGAGGCAACCGCGCAGACTGTGGTAAACGGATGGCTTCGGACCGGGGATCTCGCCTGGAAGGACGAAGAAGGATATGTCTTCATCGTCGACCGCCTGAAAGAGGTGATCAAATGCAAGGGGTTGCAAGTGGCCCCAGCCGAGATCGAGCACATCCTGATCGGCCATCCGGATATAAAGGATGCAGCCGTGGTTGGAGAGCCTCATCCGGAATATGGTGAAGTTCCTGCGGCCTATGTGGTGCTTCGGGATGAGGCCGCCCTTTCACCAGAAGCGATCATCGAATATGCGGCGCAAGGCTTGGCCAAGTACAAACGATTGGCGAGGGTCACCTTCACGGAGGCGATTCCCCGCAGCCCCTCCGGCAAGATATTGCGCCGACTTCTTAAAAATTCTGCGCCCGTATGAGCAAGGATAAGGACGAACCGCAACTCGAACCTCTTCGAACCTAACCTGTTAAACCTCCCTTTCGTTCTGCTATTCAGCACCTCCTTCTCCCCATAGAGGCTCTATCAACCGGTTCCCACCACGACGGGGGAGACGGGCGGGCTGAAAAGTCTTAGAGCGGCAACATCTTACCGGTGAGATTCAGACGCCCATATCGCCGGACGACTCCATTTTCCACAAACACCAATTAGCTATTCCTAAAAGACCGCATTCTAAGACTTTGAAGCCCCGTCTATCTCCCCCGTCAAAGTCCCAATCGCGATACAGTCTTATTCTGCGAGTGGCGCCAAACCTGTAGGGTTTGTGAAAAATTTCTTGTATCAACACAAAAAATGGGTTAAGGAATCTCTCGAAAAGACTTTCGATTTTTTTATCCAACAATTATCGCTTTCGGATAAGACTGAAGGGGGAAAAATGGCCATCGAAAAGGTGTTTATTGACAAGGGACTTCGCCTGGCATCGGGCAGACGGATGGGCATCTTTGAAACGGGAGACATGGTCGGTCTGGACATAACCTATAACGCGTTAATGTCTATGTATCGCGAAACGGGCGATCCCCGTTGGTTTCCTCCGATGATCCTCAGGCGCAAGATCACGGCAGGTCACCTTGGCCGTAAGACCGGCAGGGGTTGGTACGAGTACAACCCGGACGGGACGCCAAAGAAAAAGTAAACCCCGTTAGAAACTCCACCCGGGTATTGACCCCCATCGGAATTGCTTGGAATGTATCTCCGTTGCAGAACGTCATGGCATTATTTCTAACGGTTGTAAATCAGGAGGACTCCAATGTCCTACAAAAATTGGATTTTTGAAAAAGACGGAAAAATCGGGATCATCAAGATGAACCGGCCTGAGGTGAGGAACGCCCTGAACTGGGAGACCTGGATGGAGCTGGAGGACATCCTGAACCGATTGCACGAAGATCCCGATCTCAGGGTGGGCATCATCACAGGCGTCGGCGACGAGGCATTCATCGCCGGAGCAGACCTTCATATGCTGAAGGATCGGACCCCTCAGGATGCGATCGACGCCTCAAAAAAAGCCAACGAGATCCTTCTATTTATGGAATCGATGAAAGAACCAATGATTGCCGCTATCAATGGCTGGGCATTGGGAGGAGGCTGCGAGATTGCCATGGCATGCGACATCCGGATCGCCAGTGAGAAGGCCCAGCTTGGCCAAACGGAGGTCCGGGTGGGGATCATGCCCGGGTACGGAGGAAATGTCCGGCTCATGCGGCTCGTCGGCGCGGGACGGGCGAAGGAGATGATTTATACGGGAAGGGTTCTGAATGCCCAAGAGGCGGAGAGGATTGGGCTCGTCAATCGCGTCGTCCCCCACGAGCGGTTGATGGATGAGGCCATGGCGATGGCGAGACAGATTGCGGCCGGACCCGCGTCCATCCATTTTGCAAAGCAATCGATGTTTCAGGCGGCTCTAAACCCTTTCAAAGAAGCGTTGAAACAAGATTCCGAAATCTACGGAGAGGTTTACAAGACCGATGATTTTAAAGAAGGCGTGACCGCGTTCTTGGAGAAGCGGAAACCGACCTTCAAAAATCATTAGTACTTTAGTGCACAGAACCAAGCCCGCAAGGACGGCTCTCTTGGAGAACTTTAGAGCGGAACCTCTTACGGATAACTTTGCGCGGTGTCATCGTAATATCTTCGTAGGCTTACTGCCACGAATGGTTGCGCACCTATGATGCCACGCATTCTAAAGTTCGGAAAGAGAGCCATCCTGAAAGGGCCGAGGACCAACAAGGACCGACAAGGAGGACAGAGGAACTATGTTTTATGAACTGAACGACGAGCAGAAGGCATTCCGGAAAAAGGTCCGAGAGATTTACGAGAGAGAGGTCAGCCCTCTGGTCGAGGAATGCGAGCGGAAAGAGATTTTTCCGGTCCAACTCTTTCCGATCCTGGGCGCGGAGCATCTCCTCTGTCTGCGGTGCCCGAAAAAATACGGAGGCCCCGGTTTAGACAAGATTTCCGAGTGTATCACCGTCGAGGAATTGAACCGGATCTGTGTGGGTATCGGCGCGAGCATCATGGTCCAGGGCGGGCTTGCCACGGATCCCATCCTCCATTTTGGATCCGAAGACCTCAAACAAAAATATCTTTCTCCGGCAGTGCGGGGCGAGAAGATCGGCTCCTTCGCCCTGACAGAACCGAACGCCGGATCGGATGCTTCCGGAATCCGGACGACCGCGGTCAAGCAAGGTGAGGGCTACCGGATCAATGGCGCGAAGACCTTCATCACCAACGGAACGATTTGTCATTTCTCGACCGTCGCTGCATACACCGATCCTTCCAAGCGGGGGAAAGGCATCAACCTCTTTGTGGTCGAGCGAGAGGATCCCGGATTCTCTGTGACGAAGAAATTAAGAAAACTCGGAAACCATTCGGCGGACACGGCTGAGTTGGCTTTCGATGACTGTTATGTCCCCAAAGAAAGAATGCTTGGAGAGCAACAAGGCGGAGGACTGGAGCAGTTAGAAGAGACGCTTAAATCGGGAAGGCTGACCTACGGAGCCCGAAGCACGGGAGTGGGACAGGCGGCATTCGATGCTGTCCTCTCCTATGTCAAGAAAACTCAGAGGCACGGCCAGCCTCTCTCCAAATCGCAGGCCATTCGGTTCGTCCTGGCGGAGATGGCGATGTCCCTGGAAGCCATCCGCTACATGACTTACCGGGGGGCCTGGCTTTTTGATCAGGGCAAGGCCACGATGAAAGATGCCTCCATTGTGAAGCTTTTCTGCAGTGAAACCGTTCAGGGGATCATTCAAAAGGCAATGGCCATCCAGAAGGAGGCCGGGCTAATGATGGAAAATCCCGTCCAGAGATTTCTCCGCGACGGGAGACTGAATAAGATTCCGGAAGGGACTTCTGAAGTTCAACACCTGGTCATCGCCGGCGGGTTGGGACTATAAGAGGAACGAATGGATTTTAAACTATCCGACGAACAAAAAGATATTCAGAATGCCGCTAGAGAATTTGCTGTGGGAGAGTTCGATCCCGACGTGGCTTTGGAGCTGGATGAGAACGGAAAATTTCCAGAATCGCTGTGGAAGAAGGCTGCACAGTTGGGATTCATCGGGATTCATTATCCCGAGGATCTCGGCGGCCAAGGGCTGGGCCTCCTCGAAAATCTTCTGGTCATCGAGGCTTTTTGCAGGGTGGACTCCGGCATCGGGGCTGCCCTGAGCACGGTGGATTCGGGCTCGGAGGTCATTCTGAAATTCGGTTCCCAGGGACAGAAGAAGCAGTTCCTCGTTCCTCTGATCAAAGGCGAAAAGCGGCTGAGCGTTGCCTTTGCCGAATCGGAAGATGGAAACGATTTTTCCTCCCTTTCCACCGTGTCAGAGAGAAGGGGGGAGGAATATTTCGTACGAGGAAAAAAGCGATTTGTCGAGAATGCCACTCTGGCAGACTCCTTCCTCACCCTTTGTCAGGAGCCCAAGGAAGGATGGATCACGTTGATGGTAGAGCGGACAAGGGACGGTATCGAAGTCCATCCGGTTGAAAAAATGGGACTGAAGATGATCTCTTTCGGCGATCTTGTTTTCAAAGAGGTTCGGGTGTCCGCTGCCAACCGGATGGGAGCCGAAGGGGAAGGCATGGCGCACGCGCTCCATTGCCGTCAGGCGATGGGACTCCGAAGCGCCGCTCAAGCGTTGGGCACCGCTCAGGGAGCTCTGGACATGGCGATGGGACACGCCAAACAAAGGGAGCAATTCGGCAGGAGGCTATCGCAGTTTCAGGCCATTCGACATAAACTCGCCGACATGGCTGTGGGCATCGAGGTGGCACGTTGGCTCGCCTATAAGTCTGCCACGGAGTATGATCAAGGAAAGATCGATCCCCTATTCTTTTCCATCACCCAACTGGAGGTCGGGAGGAGGCTGGTGAAGGGAGTCGATGAGGCGCTCCAGATATTCGGCGGCTACGGTTATATGGCGGAGCAGGCCATTGAGCACTACTTCAGGGATGCCTGGGCCATCGGAGTGGCGCTTGGAACAGAGGAAGAGCAGAAAGACGCGATCGCTGACATCCTCCTGGGACCCGACTCGATAAAGAAATAAATTTGTGGGCCGCCTGCTCTCGAAGACTCGACGAATGTTCAATCAGAAGAAGGAGTTGAGATGGAATACAGAGACATCGAATTAATCCGTGAAGATAAAATTGCTTTTCTCTACCTCAACAGGCCCAAAGTCTTAAATGCCTTGAGTGAAACAATGATGCTTGAGCTGGTCCGGGCTCTTAAGGAAACCGAAGAAGACCCTAACATCCGCGTCCTGATTCTAACCGGACGGGGCTCGGGGTTTTGTGCAGGGGCCGATCTCAACAGGTTCCTCCAGGCCCAAGGAAAGGGTGATAACCCAAGAAAGAGAACAGGTTTCGGGTTGCTCGATTTACCTCGTGCCTTTGTGCAATACCCCAAACCGATCATCGCAGCCATCAACGGGCCTTCGTATGGTTTCGGCTTTACCGTAACGCTAACCTGTGATATTCGTCTTGCCTCCCAAAGGGCAACCTTCAGCGCTGCCTTCGTCCGGATCGGACTGACGCCCGAATTTTGCAGCACCTCCTTTCTACCCAAGCTTATCGGCTACGCCAAAGCGGCAGAGCTTATTTTCACCGCCAGGCCCTTCGATGCCCGCGAGGCGTTGGAGATGGGCGCGGTGAACCGGGTATTTTCCCACAACCGTTTGATGCCCGAGGCCAAGAAGATGGCCCAACAAATCGCCTCCATGCCGCCTATGGCCGTGCAAAGGTCCAAAGAGATTTTACGTCACGGGATGCAATCCACTCTGGAGCAAGTCATGCAGTATGAAGCCAGGACGTTCCTCGATTCCATGAGGACGGAGGAACATCGATTGGCCCTGAACAAACTGTTGGCCCAGATGAAATTCAGGAATGCCAAAACCCGTCAGCCCAGAAAAGGTTAAAGAAACGTTCCCATTCCTCCCCAGATAGATAATAAGATTTAGACCCAGCCACTCACCAATTTAGCCGCATCATTGCTTCCCTAAAATATTTTAAATGACAAATTTTAAAAAATGCTTGACAAAATAATCTCACTTTGATATTTAGCAAATCGAGCGCTTGCTCTAATTAAGAGGGGACATTAGCTCAAATTTATCATGGCTAAAATGGCTGAAAGGCTGAAGTCAAAAAAGACAATTCATGGACCCTTTGAAGATTTGATCCATACCGCAGCCAAGAATGCTGATCTGATCCAAAAGAGACACCAACAGATAGTCGATGGCGCGTGCCAACTATTTTTTGAGAAGGGGTACCATCCCACGACGATCCGCGATATCGCCCGAGCGTGTGGCATGTCGATGGGCCAACTCTATCACTACATCTCTTCTAAAGATGATGTTCTGTTCTTAGTCCACAAACATATGCAAAACATTTGGTATGAATACTTGAAAAACTCGGATTATCAAGAAGCTAAAGAGCCGGTACAGAAGTTAATACGGGCGCTTGGTCAAACCTTAAAATTCATGTCTGAAAATAGAAAACTAATCCAATTCATTTATTCAGAAAGTAAATATTTGGACAGGAAACACTTAGAGGCAGTGCTCCAAATGGATAAGAAAAATGTGATTGGCTTCTGGCACAAAATGCTAACGGAGGTGAACCAAAAAAAGTCAATTAAAGGCGACCTAAATTTCTTGGCCAGCCTAATGACTTACCTTTTAGTGTTTCTGTCTCTAAGGGGTTGGACCCTCAGGGGTATGTCATTAAAGCAGGAGGAAGTTTCCATCATCAACTTTATTTTGAAAGGGTTGGGCCTGAAATAGGAGTCCAAATACGCAAATCCAAGAATTATTTTTTTCAGTCTCGAACAGTGAACGACCTTCGCCTTGAAGGCGACGGGCTCCGATAAGGGTTGACTCCAAGTCCACCTTACCGATTCCCTTTCTTTTGTCGTCATTCCTGCGCAAGCTCGCCTCGGCGAAGCCTGGGCAGGAATTCAGGGTTCCCGGCGAAAACCGGGACCCAGCTTCTAAAGTGGTCCCCCCGGTTAAACCGGGGGACGACGCGTGGATTCCCGGTTTGACGGGAATGACAACTGGGATGATATAAACCAATCCACATCAACCTTAAAGGGACCCAGTTTTGAGAACCAAGAAAAGGAGAGCCAAAAAATGGGTAAATTGGGGAATGGGGATTTGTTCCCAGAAACGAAGGAGGTACTCGTTGCAGGCGCCGGGGGTTCAGGTCTTGCAGCCGCCCTGACTCTTGCTGAGGGTGGGGCTAAAGTGGTTGTCCTTGAAAAGATGCCATTTGCAGGAGGAAGCTTCCTATTCGTCGAAGGCACCTTTGCAGTCGAAAGCGAGATGCAGCGGAAAAGAAACATCAAGGTAACTCGGGATGAAGCCTTTAAGGGCATGATGGAATACAGTCACTGGAAGGCGAATGCGATTCTGGTACGGGCCTTCGTCGATAAATCCGCCAGCACCATCGACTGGTTGGAGAAGCAAGGCGTTGAATTCACCGAACCAACAGGGACATGGTTGGGGGGCCCCAGGACATGGCATCTATTCAAGGGGTTGGGAGGTCCAGCCATAAACGTCCTTGTGGCCAATGCGGTCAAGAAAGGCGTCGAAATCCGTTACGAGGCCACGGCTAAGCGGCTCCTCCGCGAAGGAAACGGGCCAGTCACCGGGGTTGTTCTGGAGGATAAAACGGGTAAACCGATGAAGGTGGAGGCTAAAGCGGTTATCATCGCCACTGGCGGCTACCCAAACAACAAAGAGTGGATAAAGAAATACTCGGGCTTCGACCTTGAGGTAAACCTTTTCCCTTTAGGCAGATACAATAAAACGGGTGAGGGCATCCAGATGGCTTGGAAAGCGGGAGCTGCCGAGGAGGGGGTCGGTGTTATCCACCTCAATATCGGCTCGCCGCCCAGAATCGGAGCCCGCAGCCATATCTGGGGAGCCGTAGGTCAGCCCACGCTCTGGGTGAACCAGGATGCGGTCCGGTTCTGTGACGAGACAATCGTTGAGAACATCGCTTATGCCGGAAACGCCGTGGCGAAGCAAAAGGGAGGCTATGTCTTCAGGATATTCGATGAGGAAACAAAGATCCAGTTGGCAGAAAACGGAGGTATCGGTGTCGGCATGTATGTGCCGCCGAGGACACCTTTGACGGACCTCGATACTAAGATTAAAGCTGCAGTCGAGAAAAAGAACCCTTACGTATTTGTGGCCGATACCCTCGATGAATTGGCCGACAAGATGGGCGTTGACCGCGCTGTTTTCAAAAAGACCGTGGAAGAGTACAACAGGTTTTGCGAAAAAGGACACGACGACCAGTTTGCCAAAGATGCAGAATATCTCCGCCCGGTCAAAACACCCAGGCTCTATGCCTTCAAGTGCTATATGAATTTTCTGGGCACGCTCGGCGGCATCAAGATCAACGAGAAGACGGAAGTCCTGGACAGGAACGACAAGGTGATACCTGGCCTGTATGCTGTAGGCAATGACGCGGGCGGCTTGTACGGTGATAGCTATGACGTCGTCTCCTCCGGCGCCAGCAGCGGTTTTGCGCTCAACTCGGGACGCATTGCAGGAGAGAATGCGCTCAAGTATATTCGGCGGTAAAAAGGTAAAGCTCCCCGCCCTGAAGGGCGGGCCTTGCGAGGCACGGACCGGTCAATAGATGAGGAGGTTTGAATGGCGATTCGAACACCACAAGAATACGTAGAAAGTCTGAAGGATGGCCGAGCGGTCTATTGTCTGGGAGAGAGGGTGAAGGATGTGACGCAGCATCCCATTTTGAGGATTTGTATAGACTGGATGGCGATGGATTATGTGCTGCAGCAGGATCCACGCTACCGGCGCCTTGTTACCGAGAAGACGGAAGACGGGGAGTTAGGCAGCTTCGTCTTTATGCCGCAGACGAGTGTTGAGGACCTGCTGAGGCTGAGGGAAATCGTTAAGCTCTGGGCAAGGGTTTGCTATGGAAAGCCGTCTGGAGCTAAATTTGTCGGCAAGGACGGACTGAATGCTGTAACGGTGGTCAGCCAACGCATCGATAAGGAACATGGGACAAATTATGCTGGCCGAGTGGAGGCCTATCGAAAGTACCTCCTTAAAACCGATGCTTCCATTGCTTTGGGGATGACCGATGTCAAAGGAGATAGAAGCCTGCGTCCCTCAAAGCAGCAACCCCACCAAGACTACTACGTAAGGATTGTGGAGGAGCGCAAGGATGGCATCGTCGTGAGAGGGGCCAAAGCGCATATCAGTGAGGCGCCGCTGGCCAACGAGATCATCATCTTGCCATGTCGGGCGATGCGCGAAGACGATAAAGCCTATGCTGTTTCATTTGCCGTCCCCGCCAATGCAAAGGGTCTGACCCTGATCTCCGCCGAACCCGAAATCAAAGAATCGGGTAATTTTTTCGATAATCCCATTACCGCGAGTATCTACCTGAATGATGCTATGGTTGTCTTTGATGACGTCTTTATCCCCAATGAGCGGGTCTTTATGAAAGGGGAGTGGCCATTTGCCGGCGACATCGCCTACATGTTTGGGAATTTTCATCGCCTTAGTGCTGAGACCTATAAGGCCGTAGAACTTGAGCTGGTCGCTGGTGCTGCCGCATTGATGGCCGAATATAATGGCGTTGAGAAAGTCTCACATATCCAAGATAAGTTGGCTTGGCTCGCTCTCTATGCGGAGGCAACTGAAGTGATGGGCAGGGCGGCTTGCGAACACTGTGTTTCTGAACCTGATTCAAAGTTGGTTTATCCAAATCCGATGTACGCAAACATTGCGAAGCTTTTCTTCGCGGATAACTGGCATCAGGCGACGAAGCATCTTCAGGATATTGCCGGAGGCATTGTCGCCACAGCTCCTTCTTCGAAAGATTACCTCAATCCTGAGATTCACGACCTCATCGATAAGTACCTTGGGGGGAAGGCAGGCATCCCGACAGAATATAGACTCCGGCTCATCAAGCTCATCAGAGAACTCACTTCTTCCTATGAAGATGTCCTCACGCTTCATGCCGAAGGGTCCCTGGCTGCACAAAGGCTTTCTATCTATGCCTTAGCTGACTTCAAAAAGTACAAGGCAGCGGCGAAACGTGCAGCAAGGATTAAGGATGGGACAGAGGATGGACTATACAACCGGTTGCCTGAGTTTCCGCCAAAAATCTAAACAAACTTCTCATTCCACGAAAGGGGATTGTTTATGGAAAGTAAGGTTGGGACGGAAAAGGAGAGGGAAAATTTATATCTCAATAAACCCTGGCTTAGATTTTATCCTGAGGGGCTCTCTCACGAAATCGACATCCCCAACATCTCGTTGATTCAAGCTTTTGATAGAGCGGTGGAGAAATGGAAAGATAAACCCGCCCTAATCTTCTATGGCAAAAAAATAACCTATTTAGAATTAAAAGACCAAATCGACAGATTCGCCACTGCCCTTTATGACCTGGGAATTCGAAAGGGAGATACCGTAGCCCTATTTCTGTTGAATTGCCCCCAATTCGCCATCGCCTATTTTGGAGCTTTGCGAATAGGAGCTGTTTTGACACCGATCAGCCCAGTCTATGTGACCCCGGAGGTGAAACACCAGCTTGAAGACAGCCAGGCCCAAACGATTATTTGCTTGGATATACTCTATGGCTTTGTTGAGAAAACGAATGTGGGGCTAAAAAAGGTTATTTTGACGAGTATCGATGAGTACCTGCCAAGCTTAAAGAAGCTTCTTGGAAAAAGCATTTTGAAAGCTGTCTACCAAAAGATGGAAGTCCCGGTCATTAAGATAAAGGAAGGGGAAAATATTTACTGGTTTCAGGATTTGATTAAGAAAAGTCAACCGAATCCGCCAAAGATCGAGATTGAGCCAAAGGAAGACTTGGCCGCACTCCCCTATACAGGTGGGACGACAGGCCCTCCAAAGGGTGCGATGCTAACTCATTTTAATATTTTTGCAATGCAGGCCATCAACCAAACTTTCTATTCCTACAGCTTTGAAAAGGGGAAGAATCTCGAAGAAGGAAAAGAGACGGTAGTCGCCTTTTTGCCCTTTTACCATATCTATGGCCAGGTGGTACTTTTAATCAGTGGTATTATTCGAGGATATACACTTGTCATATTAACCAACCCTGATATCGATGATGTTTTAAATAGTGTGGGAGGATATGACGCAACATTTTTTTTGGGTGTACCGGGTTTATTCGAGCTTCTCAAAGATTATGACAAAACGACTAGAGTGGACTGGAAACGACTCAAGTTCCTCGTTTCCGGCGCTGACTCGCTTCTTGAAGACACGGCCAAGACTTGGGAGAAGCGGACGGGTACCTTCATCCACGAAGGTTATGGGCAAACCGAGACCTCTTCAGGCATTTGCGTGAGTCCGGTTGGAAGGCCTAAGATGGGTTCCTTCGGAGTTCCGTTACCCAACACGGTGGTCGCCATTGTCGATCCCGAAACGGCAGAAATGGTTCCGCTTGGAGAGATAGGTGAACTGGTGGTAAGGGGTCCCCAGGTGATGAAGGGTTATTGGAACAGACCCGAAGAAACAGAAAAAAGTTTTCTGGAAATCGCAGGGGAAAAGTGGCTGATGACGGGTGACTTAGTCCGAATGGATGATGAGGGTTATGTTCATTTCTACGATAGAAAAAGAGACTTAATCAAATACAAGGGGTATTCCATCTTTGCCCGAGAAATAGAAGAAGTTCTAAAAACGCATCCTAAGATAAAGGAGGCCGCAGTCATAGGGGTTCCTGATCCTAAGGTCGGTGCAAACATCAAAGCGGTGATTGTATTAGAAACGGATGCAAGAGGGAAGATGTCGGAAGAGGAAATTGTCAGCCACTGCCAAGAAAAATTGGCTCATTACAAGGTTCCAAAGATTATAGAGTTTCGAGGAGAGATCCCGAGGACGGATGTCGGAAAAGTATCGCGAAGGGAGTTAAGGGAGGAGAGGGAAGGCTAAGATGGCATCTTTTCTCGAGATTGAGAACTTAACGAAGTCTTTTGGCGGCCTGATGGCAGTCAAGAACGTTCACTTCAACATGGGAAGAGATGAAATAGTAGGGCTGATTGGTCCAAATGGTTCTGGAAAAACGACTTTAGTGCGCTTGATCATAGGTATGCTAAAAGCTGATTCCGGGACAATTCGGTTCAATGGCGAGGAGACGATAGGCCTTCCTCCCTGGGATATCGTAAAAAAGGGAATAGGAATGACACATCAGGTGGTGAGACCGTTTCGCGAGTTGCCTATTATTGCCAATGCGATGATCGGGTGCCTTGGCTCGGGAAGAAAGAGAGGGGAATGGGTAAAAAGAGTAGAAAGTATGGCAATGGATGCGCTGGAGTTTTGTGGAATTTCGGATCTGGCCAAGGAAAAAGCCTCCATTCTCTCTCATGGAGATCTCACGCGCCTTGAGATTGCACGGGCCCTTGCTACGGAACCCGAGTTGCTCATACTCGATGAGCCATTCGGGGGTTTGAACCCTTATGAAACGGATCTGATGGCGAAGTCCTTAAAAAGGTTGCACAAGGGTGGGAGGTTTGGTCGATTGCATAGCGAAGGCCCGGCGATGTTGATCGTGGAACACAAGTTATCGGAGCTGATGAAAATAGTCGACCGCGTGATCGTGCTAAACTACGGTGAACTAATTGCTGAAGGCACACCTCAGGAAATTGTACAAAATCCAAAGGTCATTGAAATTTATATAGGGCACCAATCAAGAGGAGACAGGGATGCTCCTTGAGGCAAAGAATGTGACCGTTGCCTATGATACTGCGGTGGTATTAGATGGGGTAAGTTTAGGGGTCCGTTTAGGAGAATTCCTCAGTATTGTAGGCCCGAACGGTGCTGGAAAAACAACCCTTCTTCGAACCCTATGCGGACTGATGAGCTGGGAAAAGGAGATGAAGAGGGGAATGAGGAAGGAAGTCTCTAATATTATTATCGAAGGCGAGATCGTCTTTGAAGGGGAGCCGATCAATTCCGTGCCAGCTCATCAGAGAGCAGAAAAGGGATTAATTCTCTGCCCAGAAGGGGGAAGGCCATTCCGGGAATTGACTGTCTTTGATAATTTAATAACAGGTGCTTTCTTGATTAAAGAAAGAGAGAAAATAAAGCAAAGATTAGAAGCGGTTTTCAAACTCTTTCCAAGATTAGAAGAGAGAAAAAAACAAATGTCGGGTACTCTGTCCGGTGGAGAGCGAACTATGCTGGCTATTGGAAGGGCGTTGATGTCCGAGCCCAAGCTTCTATTGATCGACGAGCCCTCCCTCGGGCTCGCTCCCATTGTGAAAGATGAAGTATTCAGGCGTATAGAAGATGTTTATCAGACCGGGGTGACGATCATTTTGGTGGAACAGGATGTAGGCCTTGCACTTGCTTTAGCTCGAAGAAATTACGTGCTTTCCCAAGGGAAGGTCGTCTTCGAAGGAACGTCCGAGGCACTGCAAGGTGATGAGCGGATCAGGAAGACGTATCTGGGTTTGTAATGGGGATGCTGTCAAGGAGCCATAGAATCGAGCGACGTCTCCTCCATCTTGACGGGTCGGAGACAGAGGTCAATGATTTTTAGAGCAGGGCAATGTGGTGAGCAAGAAGATTCAAACAGAAAGGAGGACTTTACAATGAGAAAGGCAATGATCGTAGGTGTGGTGAGTCTCTGTTTGCTTTCTTTTTTGGTAGACGGGGGGCTGGCAGAGCAAGCTGTAAAGGAGATCAGAATTGGAGTTGCAGGGCCTATGAAGGCTGTCTTTGGACGGGATCATTGGCGGGGAGCTTCCATAGCACAGGAAGAAATCAATAAAGCCGGCGGGGTGACTTTGGGAGGTGCCAAGGTGCCGATCAAGCTCATCAGGGTGGATACCAACGAGATCGCCAGTGTTTCCGATGCGGTCGTCGCAGTGGAAAGAGCGGCAGACGAAGTTCATTTTTTCATGGGCACACAGAGGTCAGAATCAGCGCTTGCCATGCAGGATGTGGCGATGAAGTACAAGAAAATTTTCGTTTTATGCGGTGCCGTTCATCCGGATCTCTTGGCTCGGGTTGCAAAGGATTATGACAAGTACAAATATACTTTTAGAATGACCATCAACTCGATCGCCCAGGGGCAAGTCCTTTTCGCTCATCTGGAGGATGTGGCCAAGATCGTAAAAGAACAGATCGGGATTGAAAAACCGAAGGTAGCCATCTTGGCTGATAAACTGATGTGGGCCGATCCCATTGTAAAGGCGGTCGAAACCAAGGCCCCAGGAATGGGCCTAGAAGTGGTCGGAGCCTGGAGACCCTCTGCAACCGCTAGCGATGTGACGGCTGAACTTTCAGCGATCAAGGCGAGCGGAGCTCAGATTATCTTCCAATCAGTCTCCGGCACAATGGGATCTGTTCTTGGGAAGCAATGGGGTGAGCTTAAAATTCCGGCTGCTTTAGTTGGAGGAGCTGCCATTGCCACTGTGAAAACCTTCTGGGACGCGACAGGTGGGTATGGTATTTACAGTACGACGATGACCGGTATCGGTCCTGCAAAGTTGACCGAAAAGACGATACCCTTTTGGAATACCTATCTAAAGGAATTTGACGATTTTCCCAATTATGTAAGTGTCACCTACGATGCGGTCTATGTATTGAAAGAAGCGATTGAACGGGCAGGTACCATCGACTCCGACAAAGTGGTCGCCGAGATGGAAAAGACAGATCATAAAGGAGCTTACGGCAGGATTGTCTTTTATCCTCGAGGTCACGAATTTCCTCATGATCTGAGATTCGGTCCCGGATATAACACCTGGGTCATCAATCAATGGCGAGGTCCTGGAAAGGTCGTTGTGATCTGGCCATACGAGTGGCAGGGCGTGAAGTATGAAGGTTCTGAAAAATGTCTGTTACCGCCGTGGGTCGTAGAGTACTGGAAGAAAAAGAAATAAGGGACTGTATCGTAATGGCGGGAAAGAGGCAGAGACCAGCTTCGGAAGCTTTAGAATTGGGGTTCTTTGAAGGGTATGGGTCACAAATGGGACAGCTGAGAACCGTGTTTTTAGAGTAAACAATATTTGAATTTATTCGCTAAAGGGTTCCGCTCTAAAGCTTCCTCAGCTGCCCTCTGTCTCTTAGTCGATCACCGAACTTAGGAGGGGTCGAAGGGAAGATAGTCGATGCAGGTTTTGATCATTTCAATTGTTCTTGGAACGGTTTATGCCGTTTTGGCTCTCGGCTTCTCCCTGATCTGGGGGGCGGCGAGAATCGTCAATTTGGCCTATACCTCTTTTTATATGTTGGCTGCCTACTTTTTCTATGTCTTTTGCTCCCTCCTTCACCTCAACATCTTTGCCTCGGCGATTCTCGCCGTTGCGGTTGCCTCCTTCATAGGGGTGGCAACCTACAAATTTGTTCTTGAGCCGATCCGTTCCCACGAGACCGTGGTGATTCTCATCAGCATCGCTTCAGCTTTCTTCTTTGAAGAATGCATCCTTTCTATCTTCGGGACGGATTTTCGTCGTGTTCCCCCTTTCATTTCAGGGTATCAAGAACTCTTAGGGGTCAGGGTTCTAAATCAGCACTTTCTTGCATTCGGTGTGAGCATCGCTCTCATTCTTAGTTTGTGGCTCTTCTTGTCAAGATCCAGAGTGGGGATAGCCATTCGGGCAACCTCTCAAGACAGGGAAATAGTCAACGTCATGGGAATCAATGAAAAAAAGCTGTCTCTGATCGCCATGTGCATAGGGATTGGGTTTGTAACAATATCGAGCATTGTGGTTTCCCCGATCTATGTGGTTGAGCCCTTGATGTGGGTACATCCCCTGATCATGGTATTGGCGATCGTCGTCCTTGGAGGGTTGGGCAGCCTGAAAGGAAGTTTTATTGCGGCGTATCTCCTGGCGTTCTCTGAAGTGGCCGTGGTCAACTGGCTCCCCATGGGTGCCTTCATCAAGAGTGCGATTGCCTTGTTGGTGATGGTGATTGTATTATCGAAAAAACCCGAAGGAATGTTTGGAGCCTTCTTTGAAGAGGAAAGGTTGTGAAGATTCGGTATTACCTCTGGCGTCTCTATAAAATATTTGAACAAGAAATATTGGTCATTCCGGGGAGGGTGATTGGATCCATAGGAATCATTTTCCTTCTATTATTGGGCTTTGCAAACATCAGTCCGTATCTAAAAAACCTGCTTATATTTTCTTCCATATTCGCTCTCTTGGCTGCCAGTTGGGACCTATTGTTCTTTTCTGGACAGCTTAACTTGGGCCATGGTGCTTTTTTCGGAGCGAGTGCTTATACATCTGCAATCCTGAGTTCGAAGGTGGGTTTACCGGTTTCATTGACTATCCCGTTAGGTGCAATTGCCGGAGTCATCATCGGCGTCATTGTGGCCATTCCCGCGCTGCGGCTAAGGGGGCCTTATCTGGCGATTGTGACCTTAGCGGTGCCTGTCATTCTGGAAGGAATTGTTTTTCTTTTTCCTCAATTTACCGGCGGCGAATTGGGGCTCTTTGGCTTGCCCGGTATTTCAGATTCCCCAATATTTCTGTATCTTTTTTGCGTGGTGATTATGTTGATCTCTGTCGTCATTATGTGGAAGCTGACGGATACAAAAAGTCGAATACTTAGAACCGGGATTATCTTTTGCGCAATCAGGGAAGATGAAATTTCAGCCCGGACAACGGGGATTAACACCGTCAAATATAAAATACTCGCCTTTGCCGTAAGCGGTTTCTTTGCCGGAATCTCTGGCGGCCTGTATGCTCATACCATGAAGGTCGTTGGTCCCACAACCCTGGAGTTCATTTTTTCAATCTACCCATTAATATGGACGGTCTTCGGAGGACCGGGCACCATTTACGGCCCTGTGATAGGGGCTTATCTGCTTTACTTTCTTTCAACCCAATTATTGGTCATCGTTCCTGAAATAAGAATGGTTCTCTTTACGGCCATCATCATCGCCATGATTCTCTTTATGCCCGAGGGTATTAGTCGATGGGTGAGGGATAAACTGGAAATCATCTGTCCAAGATGCAAGTTCATCAATGTGGCGACAAGAAAAAACTGTAGAGTTTGTCAAGCGAACCTCCATCGGGAAGGGTCTAAAAAATAGGCTGCCGGAGAGAATGGCCTATCATCTTCATGAAGTTCACGGGGGGAAAAATGGACTTTAGTTTAAGCCAAAATGTTATGGATCATTGAAACCATTTTCCATTCGTATTAGAATGGGTTGGTCAAAGGCCGGAAACAGATCTGCTTGGCTGCCCATGAATTCGCCGAAGGGGACCCGGCGAAAATTGGAAGGGCAAGAAGGATCTAAAAAAAATTTGGGGGGGAGAGTTATGGACTTCGATCTGACAAATGAACAGAAGGATATCATCAAGGCAGCAAGGGAATTTGCAGAAAAAGAGTTTACGGATGTGGCCCAGGAGTACGACCGGGAGGAGAAATTTCCAAGACCCCTTTGGGAAAAGGCCTGTGGACTTGGCTTCGTTGGGGTCTTCATCCCGGAGGCCTACGGCGGCGCGGGACTGGGATTTCTGGAACACTGCCTCATCAATGAGGAGTTCTGGCGGGTCGATCCTGGAATCTCTGCCGGAATCCTATCGTCCACTTTCGGGTCCGAGATCATTATTCTTTTCGGCACCGAGGAGCAGAAAAAGAAATGGCTCCCTCCTCTGGTCAAGGGTAAAGCGATTACCGGGGCTGCTATCACGGAGCCTGACGCCGGAAGCGATGTCTCTTCGGTCAGTACCACTGGGGTCCTTAAGGGTAACGAGTATGTCATTAATGGCACCAAGACCTTCATCACCAACGGCACCATCGCCAATTTCATTCAGGTGCTCTGCGTCACCGAGCCTGAGGCCAAATCGCGGCACGCTCAGTTTAGTGTCATCACGGTGGAGACCGATCGCAAAGGTTATGAGGCCAGCAAGCTGAAGCACAAACTCGGCATTCGTGCATCCGATACTGCCGAGATCTCTTTTAACGATGTAAGGGTGCCCAAAGAGAATTTGATCGGAACTCCCGGACGAGGGTTTCAGCAGTTCATGGCTTTTTTCGATGAGACCCGCCTCCATATCTGCGCCCAGGCAGTGGGACTCGCCCAGGGGGCCATGGAACAGGCTATCAGACACGTTCGGGAAAGAAAGCAGTTCGGAAAGCCCCTCGCCTCCTTCCAGGTCACCCAATTCAAAATTGCGGAAATGGCCACCCGGATTGAGGCCGGACGCGCGCTCTATCAAAAGGCTGCCTGGCTCCTTGACAACGGAAAAGCTCAACCCCATCTCATCGCCATGGCGAAATGGTTTACAGGGGAAACGGCAGTCAGAGTTACGGATGAGGCCCTCCAGCTTCACGGAGGGTACGGGTTTATCGGCGATTACAATATCGAGCGGTTTTACAGAGATTCGAAGATTGTTGAGATCTACGAAGGAACCAAAGAGGTTGAAAAGATTGTGGTTGCCCGTGCCCTCTTAGGAAAATTCTAAGAAGAGGCTTCCTCCTCAATATGCTCCATTCTCTCCTCTCCAAAGGGAAGGGAGGGAATGCGTTAATGATGTCATTTTTCGCTGATAACACGTTCGAACCCTCCATTCAGTCCTTGTCTTTGTCACGGCTTCTGAGAAAATCCATAATCTCTTTAAAAAACGAACTGTCTGCGAACACGGCCCAATCATTATGTCCGACACCTTTCAGAATCCATTTTTTTTTGGCTTTACCGGGCAGTGCGAGATATAAGCGATTTGCATGTTTTACAGGAACGATTTCGTCTCGCTCGGCTCCAATGACTGCGATTCCCTTTTTAAAAAACTCTAAGTTCCCAATGTTGTCATACTTGTCTTTTAGAAATAGCCGAACGGGAAGATAAGGGAACATCGACTGCGCAACAGATGCGAGCGTATCCCAGGGCGTTATCAAAATAATTCCATCAATTTCGACCTTAGCGTCCTTGGCAACTGCAGCTGCAACTCCACAACCCAAGGATTCTCCCAAAAGATAGAGTGGTCCTCCATAAAATTCAAACACCAGGTGTACTGTTTCAATGGCATCACTTACAAAAACTTTTTCTCCTACCTTTCCCTTCCTCCGGCCATATGCTGGATATTCGGCCAGAATGATACGATACCCTAAGACGCCAAGCGATTTAATATAATATAACCTGTCGGCTGCGGTACCAGCGTTACCATGAAAAACAATGATCGTGCCATTCAGGGGTTTAGTTTCGTTAATACTGGCGAAACCACGATAATCCTTTAAGGAAGACGGCCAGTAAGTCAGGTTATTTGCCTTAAGCCATTCTTCAGAGGGTAGCGATGAATCGGGATAATAGATCAACCTATTCTGGATATTAGAGCGCCAAAGAATCAGGGCCGCAATAATCAATAGAAACAGGATGAGTATAACAATCTTCATTTCTTAATTATGATCGGACTCAAAATTACAAATGCTGGATATCCGAGAAAAAGCTCCATGTATAGTGCCCTTAGACTGCCAATGGCGATCTCAGCCGGAGCCGGGTTTATCGGCGTCCGATCCAGAAACAGAAGCCAAATGAGCGTAACTTTCATTGTTTGATACTCAAAACAATTAATAAGCGATGTGCCGATTTGGTTCCAATCGGCCTTCCTAAGCGTACCTTATTACCACTTTTTACGTGGGGTGTCTATGAATTTATTGACTCATTCGGGGGGTCGAAGGGTTGACTTAGCGGATATTGTCAGGTTAACTTTTAAGTGACGCTTTCCACCCACAAAGTTCTACTCACACCGAGCTGAAGCAGCGAGGGATTATTGCTTGAAAGTGAGGGTTCTCACCTTCACAAGTAGTTTACCCACCTACAGATTTTGTGCAAGTTCGGCATCTCCATCCAACTTGACACCTTAGGGTACGAACTCAAAATAAGGAGGTTTTGGTTTCTCGTTTGGGGGAAGGAGCTCTTGAAAAAAGGGGTTACGAATAACGCATACTACTCATCACTTTAAGACCAGCGGCTTTGTTCACGGTTGCCGCCTCTAGCCTGCAAAGTGCTGTCGAGTCGCCGCTCCCGGAGAAGCAGTCGGCGCAAGGTTTTCAAGTGATTCAGAATTCGGCGACTGGTGGTCATGTGGTGACTTAGTTTCGCCAGGTTGGCGGAGACAAGCTGAAGGGCTTTCTTCCTGCGCCCCGAGCGGTTACCTTCTGCCAGTGCAATCTCCGCATCCACGTCACGCCTGGATTCCTCGATCGCTTCGGTCAGCAGTTCCACGAACTCCTCTGCACTCTCGATGTTGTCAAATGGAGTCTCTCGCCTGTAGCTCATGCTCCTTGTGACCCCTTCCGCCACTGCACTTCGCCCGTAAGACTGGTCCGACCGCCGTATAATTGTCGCTTTGATTGATTTCAGGGTTAAAGTTTTACGCGAATAAAATAGATTTTATTCAACTCTCTATTTGAGCAATCAGGCAAAACCTTCTTTATCCAATTTATGATCGACTGCCGAGATACCCTTTCCGAATCCCTTCTTCTCTCGGGTAGTATCCCGATCAATTGTTCAGCCCCTGTTTTGAGAGGACGATAAATTGCGTAGGCAACCATCACGAAGCTTTCCCTACACTATCGCATAGCACAACCACGATTAAAATAAAATTAAAATAGAATTAGAATTTTATAATTTCTCTCGACCCGGTGAGTGATTGCCTCACCCTGCCCTCTTGCCCCTGCCTACCGGCAGGCCCTGAAGCTAATATGGTACAGGGCAGGCAGGCTCCAGTGGACAGGGCAGGAATAAGGGATGAATGCCATCTTATAAAAAGCGCTTGTATTTAATGCTAATACAGGTGGCGACAGGGATAGGTGCCAACTTTCACCACCTTACCCTTCTGCAACTGGTCCACACGGACAGCATCCACACCTTCGATTCTAGTCGGACCATAGGTCAGGGGTGTACTGCTGATGCCACCTGTATCAAGGTTCTTAATCTGATAGAAACCATCATTCAATACATTAATCGGTTTTAGCTTCTCAAGGGGGGTCTTTAGCATGGCAAGCCTTAAAGCCTCAACCTGGATCATGGCCTCGAGAAAGCCTCCCATATACTGGATGTGGCCAACCCATTTCTCAGGGTGATACTTCTTCTGCAGTTCAGTCTCGAACTTCACCCCAGGGGCAGGGTCATCCCAGTTAGGAAAGCTACCAGCGCAGACATAGCCGTCACCCAGCGTACCCATGGCCGGAGCGAACACAGCAACATGACCAGGTGTGGCCACACCAAAGACCATCTTGTAAGGCTGAAAGGGTCCCATTCCCAGTCTGACCATCTCTTTTACGGTTGGCTGTGAACCGGGATTAATCATCACACCTATGGCAAGGTCAATTTTGTTTTCCTTTAGCCACATTACCTGGGTGGTTGGCGGAGCCGTGGGTACCAGGGGGACATACTGGCTGCCAACAAACTCATATCCGATCTTCTCAAGATATGCCTTCATCTCGGGGATCTCAATCGACTTGCCCATCGCATTATCCGCGGTAAGGTAGGCCACCCTGGGTTTCCTGGCTTCCTTCCAATTTTCTTTGACCCAGTCGGCAACGGCCGCACATGAATCGGTGTAAATAGGGTAATAAGTAATTATGGTTCCAGGAGGCTTCAGAAGATAGGGTCCGGTGGCCATACTGGTGGCACCCATCCCATCCTCTTTTAGCCTGTCCTTGAGTGCCAGCGCTATGGGCGACCCCGAGCACCTATAGACCAGAATCCCCTTGGCCTTAAGCTCCTCATAGATCGTTAACGCCTTAGCTGGCTTGAGCTCATCATCCCGCCACAGCACTTCCAGCGTAATGTCGGCCGGGAATTTCTCTTTTCGCCAGGGAGCCAATTTTTTTGTCTCATTGACATATTTCGCATAATCTTCAAATGCAGCCAGAACCGCTGCTGAATCCTCGGCATAGGGCCCGGTGAGCGACTGGGTGCCGGAGATATACAGTTTTTTCTGAGCATCCGCGCTGGCAGGAAAGAGCGACAATGCCATCATCATAACAATCACGAATCCCACTGAGATCAGTTTCATCCTACACATTTTTCTCCTCCTTTCTATTTTATCATTGAGGTTACCCGTCAGAAAACTCAGCCTTCTTTGATGACAGGGACGTATCAAGAATACTCGTTCCTTATTGAGGGCAGGCCGATTTAAGCCCTGTCCGCTCTAACGGGGTTAACACCATCAATGAGGTGTCCTGTTGAATTCCATCACCTCCTCTCACCCTATTCTTCATGCGAGAAAGGCCATAGTCTAAAATAGGCTTTGATCATCCCCCACCGGTGGGCCAGTCCCCTGGGTTCAAAAATAAGGAAGAGGATAATCACTAATCCGCGGGTCATCAGGGCCAGAGAAGCTGCTGCCTGAGCAGCTACAGCTGCGGATAAGATCGGACCGACAATAGTGACCAATTCATCCAAGAGTTTAAGAGATACGGCACCGAATATCGCCCCTGGGATACTACCCATCCCACCGACAATGAGCATACCCAGATACCACACGGAATCCATGAATGGAAACTGGTCAACACTGGCGAAAGCATAGTAGTGAACCAGCAGCACTCCGGCCACGCCGGCGTAAACACAGCCAATGAAGAATGCCTGCAGCTTATAGCTCCACAGACTAATTCCCATGACCTCAGCTGCCAGGTCGTTATCTCTGATCGCAACAAAGGCCCTGCCCGCCCTAGTTCTGACGATGTTTTTGGCCAGGAGTGTCGACAGAACGGTGAATGCCATCACCAGGTAAAAGTAACTGGCTTTGGACTTCAATACCAAACTCCCTATCTTTGGTTTCGGCACAGGCAGACCATCCGGACCACCGGTGACATGATAGAGTTGGAGTATAAGCCAGATAATAATAAAATGTGCAGCGATGGTCGCCATAATGAGGTAGAAACCCTTTATCTTTAGGGATGGCAGACCGAAGATCAAACCTGCTATTCCCGCAGCCAGGGCGGCACAGGGTAGGGCCAGCCAGAATGACCAGCCCAGCTTGGCAGTTAGGATAGCAGAAACATAGGCACCGACTGCCATGAAGCCGACATGCCCGATTGAGATCTGGCCACAGTATCCGGTCAGAATATTAAGCCCCTGCACGCTGACAATCGCAATACCGATCATGGTCAGGATAGTCAGTATTCTATCGCTGAAAAAGAGGGGGCATACGCAAAGGAAGACGAGGAAAGCGAACAGGATGCCCCAGTCCCGTCTGGTGCGGATGACCGCCATGTCCTTGGCATAGTTTTCTTGAAAAGTCCCAAAGCATGAACCCATCGATTAAATCCTCTCTATCCTGACCAGACCAAATAGACCATGGGGCCTAAAGATGAGAACAATGATCATCACGATAAATGGGAATACTTGAGCCAGCCCACCACGAGGCAGTAGCGGATCCAGGTAGCCCGCAGCGACATTCTCCAGCACCCCAACAATGATTCCGGCGACAATGGCTCCGCCAACGGAGTTTACGCCTCCAAGGAGCACAACGGCGAACGCCTTCAAGCCAATCTCGGCCAGAGGGATCATCACACCAGATACGCCACCCAGAAGAATGCCGCCGATCACGCCGACCACACAGGCAATGATCCACGAAACGGCATAGACGGTGGTTGCCTTGATACCTACACTCTGCACCACCTGCAAATCTTCGGCAGTCGCCCTCATGGCCAGTCCGATTTTAGTATAGCGGAAGAAGAGAATGAATATCGTTACCGCGGCAATAGATACGATCAGCCCGATGAGTGACTCGGAAGGGATGGATATTTGACCGAGTTGCAGGGCAACGGTCGGCAGGACTCCATGGTACGTCTTATATTCGCCGCCCCAGATGAGGGTTGCCAATCCTTCCAACACTGTGGCTAAAGCGATCGTCATCATGATGATCGCAAGTTCTGGTTGACCTACCAGAGGCCGAAGGGTAAGGCGTTCAACCAACAGACCCAACAAAATAGCCGTTGCAATTGACAGGAGGAGGCTGATCCAGATCGATAGGCCGAATACAACCAGAAAGGTATAGCCCAGGTAGCCACCGATTAAGACGAAGTGTCCCTGAGCAATGTTAAACGCATTGGAACACTTAAGAATGATAACGAAGCCTATCGCCACAAGAGCATAGATCATACCAAGGGCAAAACCGGTAACGACTAATTGTAGGAAGAAGGTCATAAGGCAGCTCCCTTGAGAGACTTGATGCTTAGCGTCATCTTTGTTGATCCCATCCGCCCGTCCTGGTGTTTGACCTGGACTTCGATGGACACCTCAGTCTTATCTGCATAGATCGCATCGATCAGTTCACTGTAGCGCCGTTCCAAAAATCCCCTCCTCACCTTCCTGGTTCTGGTTAACTCCCCTTCCTCAGGGTCGAATTCCTTATGGAGATTGATATATTTCTTCACCCTGGAACCGGGAGACAAGCTGCTGTTGATTCGATCGATTTCTTGTGCGACCAGCTCATAAACCTCCGGCTTCTGGGAAAGCTCGGCGAAGGTACTATAGGCCACCCTCTTTTGTCCGGCCCACCTGCCAACATTAACGTAGTTAATGATAATGATGGTTGAGGCGTACTCCTTCTTTGGACCGGCGAACACCCATGCATCCTTAATGTAAGGGCTGAATCGCAGTCGGCTCTCGATAGACTGGGGAGCCAGTTTGTCGCCGCAGGCTAACTCTACAAGATCCCCGACCCTATCTATAAACACAAGGTGCCCATCCTCATTGATGAAACAGCTATCTCCGGTACAAAACCACCCATCCTTCATCACCCCAGCGGTCTTCTCCGGATCCTTATAGTACCCGACAAAAACACCAGGCTGCCGATAGAGGAGTTCACCGTGATCGGTTATTCTTACCTCTATCCCCTCGTGAACAGGACCTACTGTCCCTAAACGGATATCATCATCCCGGGCGCCCGTGAGGGCTCCTCCTTCCGTTGTCCCGTACAGGCTTTTGAGAGGAAGGCTCAAAGCATGGTAGAACTTGAGGGCATCGGAGCTAAGCGTAGCGCCGGTAGTATAGCAGATTCTGGCATTGGACAAACCCAGGCTGCTTCGGATGGGTCTAAACAGCACAAGATCAGCCAAAGCATAAAGCATTCTTGAGAACAGGCTTGGCCTTTTCTTTTGAAACTTTAGATCAGCCACCCTGTAACCGATGGGCATGAGCAGGCGGAAAGCCAACCTTTGGACGACATCCGCGTCAAGAATCTGTGCTTGAAGGGTGGCCGCCTGACTCTCCCATATCCGAGCTCCGTAGTAAACGATGCTGGGTCCTGTTTCCTTCGTATCTCGCTGCTGGGTTTCCGGCGCTTCAGCAAAGTTCAGGATGCACGCAGAGAGCAGATGGCAGCCGATTCCAAACCATTGCTCGGTTATCCAAGCAGGCGGCAGATAGGGGACAACATTATCGTTCTCATACCAGGGATCGAGGTTCAAATGATAGTCCGCCCCTGCCCTCATCGTCTTATACGTGTGGACAGCTCCTTTGGGTACGCCTGTCGTCCCCGAGGTGTAGACGAGGGCGCAGATATCATCCGCTTTGCCAGTTTCAAGATTCTGTTCAAAGCGCCCCGGGTGTTCCTCTTCATATTTTTCCCCCCGTTGCAGGACCTGCCTATATCCCATCAGAATGGGATCATGATAGTGCGCGAGTCCCTTGTAGCTCCAGTACGTTACGTTTTTGAGAAGAGGAAGCTTGTCCTTGATTTGGAGAAATTTGTCAACCTGTTCCTGATTTTCTACGATCGCAAATCTCGCCTCGGAATTCTCGGCGATGTATTTTATCTCCGATGGAGTTAAATCTGAATACAGCCCCACCGCAGATCCATGGTTCGCCTGGGCTGCCAGCTCAGCATAATACCACTGCGGGGCATTGTCTCCAATGATCAGCAGCTTATCTCCGGGTTCAAAGCCAAGGGATAGCAACCCAAGGGCCAAGTATTTGACATTGAGATAATAGTCCTTCCAGGTATAAGGCTGCCAGATCCCGTAACGCTTATAGCGCATGGCTCTGTGGTTATCGCCGTATTTTTCAAAGTTATGTTTGAGTACTTTGGGCCAGGTATCGCCCTTTTCTTCACAGGCTTGCTCCATCTTATCAGTCCATATTTCTGCCGTATTCCTAACCTGGCATACCCAACCGAATAAGTTTTGGAAGGTACGGAAACTCGAAATTAGAATATCGGGCGAAGCATCCGTCTCGGACCCATCCGAAACAAATCGGAAATCCAAATGTTCAAATTTTCTAAGCGAAAAGGAGCTTAGTATTCGGCATTTTGAACATTAGAAATTGTTTCGAATTTCGGATTTCGTGCTTCGGATTTAGAATCCACAAAGAACCTCTCTGCGCGGGTCTCTTAACAGAGCCATCTCTTCCTTCGCCTGTAGTGCTTCACTTCCCTGTAGCTCTTTCTGGAGCCGACCGCCGACAGACCCAAATAAAACTCCCGAATATCCTCATTATCTCTTAGCTTCTCAGCCGGGCCGGCCAGAACGACCCTGCCACTCTCCATCACGTAACCGTAGTCAGCGATACCGAGGGCGGCCCTGGCATTTTGCTCCACCAGGAGGATGGCCATCTTTTGCTCGGCACAGATTCTCTGGATAATCTCATAGATGTTTCGCACCAGCAACGGGGCAAGGCCGAGCGAAGGCTCATCAAGAAGCATGAGCTTAGGACGTGCCATCAGCGCCCGCCCGATGACCAACATCTGCTGTTCACCCCCAGAAAGGTAACCGCTTACCCCGTAACGGAGGTCTTTAATCTTGGGGAAGTAGTCAAAGACCATTTGTAGATCCCTCTTGACTCCGGCACGGTCTTTACGGCAATAGGCACCCACGAGCAAGTTTTCGTCAACGTGCAGGTGTTCCAGAACTCTTCGTCCCTCCATCGCCTGACTGATGCCCATGGCCGCGATCTTCTCAGGGCCATACCGGTCTATCCTCTTCCCATCAAAGACAATGCTGCCGTCGGTAACTTCTCCCTCTTCCGTCTTTAGCATTCCGGAGATGGCTCTCAGTGTCGTCGTCTTGCCCGCACCGTTGGCCCCGAGTAGGGCAATGATCTTGCCGTCGCCGACGTCGAGGGATACGCCTCGCAGCACCTGAATCACATTCATATACACAACTTCGATACTGTTTACTTGGAGCATATTATTCTATCTATCCTGTCTTCCCATTCTTCAAACGCGACCGTTAAGAACCAACCCAAAACAAAGGAATCAGGCTCTGAGCCCCGAAACTCTAAACGCTAAACCCAAAACTCTAAATAAGCCCAAAATCCCAAACCTTAAATCCGAAACTAAGTTTTTTTGATATTTTGATTTTGAGTTTTGGGTTTGTTTAGGATTTAGTGTTTAGGGTTTAGAGTTTAAACGATTCCGTGCATCGGATTTAGAACCCTCTCGATCATTGTATGCACAGTTTTTCATTCACAAGTATCTATGCCTATTTCTCTTTTCCCAGGTAGGCACTGATCACATCGGGATTCACGCTAATTTCAGCAGGAGTCCCCTCGGCAATCTTGCGGCCGAAATCGAGGACGACGATCCTGTCAGCAATGTCCATCACGACCCCCATATCGTGTTCGACGAGGACAATACAACGAATCCCATCCCTCAGGACGGGTGTATCAGGATAGGTGGCTCCCTGACCTTCAAATACGTCAATAATAAATCGGGCAATATCCTCCTTTTCCTCCAGGTTCATTCCTGCCATGGGCTCGTCGAGGAGCAAGATTTTGGGCTCCAAGGCTAAGGCTCTTGCCAGCTCGACCCTCTTTCGTAATCCGTAGGGAAGAAGGCCAACGATCTTCTTTCGAATCGGTGCGATTTCTAAAAAATCGATAATCTCTTCCACTGTCTGTCGGTGCTTAATTTCCTCGTTACGTGCCCAACCCATGTATATCCCGCCGGCAACGAAGTTCTGCCTCATGAGCACATGTCGGGCAGCCATAATGTTATCTTGGGTGCTCAACCCCGTATAGAGCTCGATATTTTGAAAAGTTCTTGCAATGCCGAGCTTGGCCAGCTTGTCCGGCCGCATCCGGGTAATCCTTTTTCCGTCGTAGAGGATTTCGCCCTTCTGAGGTTTATAGAAACCATTGATGCAGTTGAGGAGGGCCGTTTTGCCCGCACCGTTCGGTCCGATGATCGCCAGGACCTCCCTATCCCTAACGTCCACGCTCACGCCGGCAAGGGCACTGACCCCACCGAAGCTGAGCAACAGGTTATCAATCCGCAATCGGACTTCCCCTTCGGTCCCCACCTGTCATCGTCTCCTCATCCGCACCGTGTTCGTTCCTCCTCAGATTACGTGGATCACTGTCTGCGTAACTCGGGAGAGGAATGCTCATAACAGCCCGAGTCGATTCAGTATCTATTTGTACATACCATATTCTTTGGTGAAGTCAACCATAGCCTTGACATTTTCCGGCTTGACATCATCAAAAAACGCCCCGTTAGCCATGATATAACCGCCGTCTTTGCCGGCAGTATCGATACATTTCTTTACGTGGTCTTTCACTTGCTGTGGGGAGCCGATGGTCAACAAAGCCATGGGCATATTGCCGGCAACGCAGGCAATGCCACTCAATGCTTTCTTGGCCTTAGCCATATCGGTCTGATCGAACAACCATACCGTCTTACCTTTCGGCAAGTCCCGAATAACCTCCAAACGCGAGTTATAGCCTCCCTCAGCCCAAATAAACGGTACCACTCCCTCGTCAACTAAGCCCAGGATGACCTTTCGAAGGGTAGGCCAGTAGAATTTTTTGTACTGCTCATTGGAGAGAAAGCCATCAGCGCCTTTATGCAGGGGCATAAAGATCAGAGGATTTCCAGCCTGTTTTGCCGCGTCTACCCCCAGCTGAATAAACATTGGCGTTAGTGCTTCCATGGCTTGGACAAGCTTATCGGGCTGGCGGTACATATCCATTATTATGCCTTTCGTTCCCCTGAGGGTGTCGCCAATCACATCGAAAGGTGCTTTAGTAGGGCCAGCTTGGTGGGCGGGAAATCCTAAGGCTGGCATCTCCTTGCCAAAGGAACCGACAATCCCTATCCATTTCAGGGCTTCCTCCCCGGCTTCAAGAAGGGCCTTGTAGGCAGCTTGAACAGCAGGTAGACCATAGGGTATAAAAGGAAAGGCAACTCCATACATTTCGGTTAGGCAGGAGAGATGAGGGAGCGTTTGGAGGGGTTCCAAGGCTCCGAATACGCGTGATGGCCAGATGTAGTAGAAGAAATACAATGGGTTATAGATCAAGAGATCATATTCATCCGCCTTCATGTACTCGCCTTCGATACACTGGTAGGTGGTTTCAGGTGAGACCCCATGGCCGGGCCACTTGTATAATTTGAAGTCCAGAATCTCAAGGAACTTTCCCGGACTAGGCACTGCACAGCCCCCGTGCGTATCCGGCTGAAAGTCCAGGAAGAATTTTTTCCATGCCACTTTGATTTTGTCGTAGTCATACATGACATCATGAGGGGTGAACCTGGAATAGTAAGCGGGAAAAAAGCTGGGAATGAGCATGACCGGCACCCTGTCCGGCAACTTCTTCAATTGGATAGCATCTTTTATCCTGGTTGTCCTTTCTTTGTACAACTTCTCAGCTTCAGCACTGGCAAACTTTACGCCCTCTGGCGAAATCCACTTTTGAAACAGGGCCTCCTGCTTTTCATCTGCTGACATCTCTTCCCACTTCTTTTCCATGGTCTTACCCTCCTATCCAGCCTTTAGCCAATGTAACAGCCGCCATGGCGTCTTTTCCATAGGCATCCGCCCCTGCAAAGACTTTCACCTGATCGTCAATCTGGCCCCCTCCGATCATGATCTTCACCTTATCCCGTAGCCCGGCTTTCTTGATCGCCTCGACGGTCTCCTTCATGGAATCAAATGCCAAGGTCAAAAAACCACTCAGTCCAACTATCTTACTATTTGTCTCTTTAATCTTATCGACAAATTTCTGAGCCGGCACATCAATCCCTAAATCGAAGACCTCAAACCCATTAACATCGAGCATAAAGACGATAATATCCTTGCCGATGTCATGGATATCGCCGGCAACAGTGCCCACGATAACCTTACCGAGGCGCTTCACCTCCGCTCCTTTGGCGATCTTCGGCTTCACCCGCTCGGTGATTGCCTTCAGTATTTCGCCCGCATACACTAGGTCAGGAATGAAATACTCACCATCGGAAAAGCGCTTGCCCACGATTTCAACGGCACGTCTTGCATCATCCAGAATGTTGAGTGGATCTTCCCCAGCACCCAGTCTATCTTCGACAACCTTAAGGGCTTCCTTCTCCTTTAAATCCGCCAACGCGTTCACGAGATCTTTAGCCATGTTCTCTTCACCTCCTGACAAGGGCGGGGCAGGCGGCCTCTCTCACCCACCGTTGCGACCCGAAACCGGTAAGGCTGCTGGTTCTCCTCTCATTTACAAAAGACCGAAGGAAGCCAGAGGGCCAGCCTGGGAAAGAAGAATAGCATGGCCCAGAAGAGAATGAGGGAGATTGGGAACGGCGTCACGCCCTTGTAAATAACGCCGACAGGAACTTTGGTTATGTTCTTCACCACAAACACGCAGATGGCGACCGGAGGAATGACCACACCGATCATCTCGACAACAGCGATCACGATCCTGAACCATAAGAGGGGAAAACCAAGCGTAGACCTCTAACCGACCCGCCCCTTTTTTCACTTAAACTCCACAAACTGGTCTTTGGGTGCCCCGCATACCGGACAAACCTCTGGCAAGACGCCGTCCGACACATAACCGCAAACCTGGCATACGTAGTAAGTCGTCTCCCGTTCTCCAATCAGGTGGTTGATCGCATTCTTATAAAGCTTGGCGTGAGCATCTTCTACGTCCCTGGAATTGGAGAGGACATTCGAAGCCGCGGCGTCTTCTATCTCCTCGGCAAGCTCAATAAAATTGTCGTAAGCCACCCCTGCCACATGGACTTCTGACTGAAAGCTCTCCTTGAGGTTAGAATCGGTATCATGGATCTCTCGGAGCATCCGAAGGGCCCGCTCACCGTGAATCTCCTCGCTGAAAGAGATCACGCGGAAGAGCTTGGAAATTTGAGGAAGCGCTTCCTCATCTGCCTTCTTGGCAAAGATTTTTAGCCGGAGCGCGGCCTTGGCCTCGCCTTCATAAACCTTGTGAAAAGCATCTTTGAGCCTTTCGTCCATTGGCCCTCCACTATTTTAAAAGAAAATCAGAGTTCAAGGATCCGACTATTTCTCAAAAATTATTTCACTTGAACCCTCAACCCATTGAATCCTAGAACCCTTTGTTTATTCGGTTTTTTCAAAGCGCTTTCGTTCTTCTGCTCTTAATTCACGTCTGAGGAGCTTGCCGACTTTCGATTTCGGGAGCATATCGCGGAATTCTATGTATTGCGGGACTTTGTAGGGGGCTAACCTCTCACGGCACCACTTGAGGAGATCGTAGGCACTTACGCCCTTCACATCCTCCTTAAGGACTGCGAAGGCTTTGATCCTTTCACCAACTTTCTCATCTGGAACACCGACCACGCAGGCAGAGATGACCGCAGGATGTTCCTGCAATACCGCTTCTATTTCTGAAACGGCTACACGATAGCCCTTGTGCTTAAGTGTGTCCACAGATCGATCTAAGTAGAAGAGCCAGCCATCTTGATCTATTCGTACGATGTCACGCGTTCTGTACCAGAGTTCCCCGTCCATCTCGATAAAACAGTCGGCCGTCTCTTCGGGTTTGTTCCAGTAAGCCCGGACCATATGCTCGGAGGAGACCAACAATTCTCCCGGTTCACCAACAGGAGCAGGTTCAAGCGTGTCAGGATCCACGAGCTTGACCTTTTGAAGAGGTGTTACTTTGCCTGTACTTCCTGCCGGGGCCTGTTCGCCCATGGGTGTTAAAGAGACACGGCCACAGGTCTCGGTTGCCCCATATCCTTGATAGATCGGCTCCCCGAACTTCTTAAGCCATCTCTCAGCCACCTCTGAAGGGAGTACATCACCCCCTGAGAAACAGTACTTGAGGGAGCTCAAGTTATAATAGTCCACTCGGTCATGTTCGAGAATCATGCGGTACATGGCGGGAACACCGAAAAAGGTCAATACGTGATATCTTTGAATATGGTCAAAGAGGCCGTCCAGATTCACCCTGGGGAGCAATACAAGCGTATCACCTGAAAGGATTCCTCCCAGACCCACTTGTTGACCGAGAATATGGAAAAGGGGACCTCCTTGAACAACGATATCCTCTCCCTTAGGAATAAAGCGTTCACTTACTGCCCTCTGCTCAGCCGCGGCTTCCAAAAATAGAATGTTTGTAACGGGCACCCCCTTTGGGAGACCGGTGGTGCCACCCGTGTAAAGCATCTCAACCATTTCTTCAGGCTCTGCCTTTAAAGAGGGTAGCACGGAAATAGAATCGCCTTTAAGCAGGCTCTTGAAGCGAAAGATATTCTTCCCGGAGTCGTACTTCCCTAACGGAATTTTGCTGAAACCTCTGCCGACCAGCCATTTCCACCAGGGAAGGAGTTCCGCCAAATTGGTAACGATCATTCTTTTCAATCTCGTCTCAGGAAGAACTTGTGTCACATACCCAAAGTTGGTATCCAGACAGAAGATGGACTCGGCTCCGCTATCATTGGCCATATATGCGAGATCAATAGGCGTATAGATTGGCGAGATAGGAATGGCAATCGCACTGATGCGCATCAAAGCAAGCCAGGCCATGACCCACTGTGGGCAGTTGGGGAGATAAAGGACAGCCTTATCTCCTTTTGAGACACCCATCCGATGTAAATTGGCAGCCACGATCTCAACCGCTTCGCGCAGATCAGAATAACTATACTGCATGCCGAGGTAAATAAGGGCTGGCTTCTCCGGAAAATCCCTGGAAACCTTCTCGAACTGTTCGTATATGGAACCAGCAGCCAATTCCATAGTCGTTTAGCTTACCACCTAAGCGTAATGTACCTGACGCTTGTTTACAAAATTGTCATTCCCGCGAAAGCGGGAATCCAGCTTGAAAATACTGGATTCCGGGTCAAGCCCGGAATGACAAGCAAAGAACTTTCTGGTTCACCATAATAGGGGTATCAGGCTACCAGGATATCAGGTAGTGGTCAAAAGGTTACCAGAGTATCAGACTAAAGATTTCTCACTAGACTCCGCTGATATTCTGGTTGCCTGATCTCCTTCACTCTGATCTCCTGATTACCTGATGCTCCGCACTACACTCCAAAATACGCGGCCTTCACCTCCGGGTTATCCATCAATTCCCTTCCTGTCCCGAAGAGGACGAGGATCCCGTTCTCAATCACGTACCCTCTGTCAATGATAGGCAGAAGGGGCCTGGCAAACTGCTCCGTTACGAGGATAGTAACACCTTCTCCCCGAATTTGCTTGATGGCTCGCCTCAGATCACGCTGAAGAACCGGAGAGAGTCCAAGCAAGGGCTCATCCATCAGGAGAAGGCGGGGCTTGGTCATCAATGCCATGCCAATGGCAAGCATCTGTTGCTCCCCTCCACTGCAGAATCCAGCCTTTCTCTTTTCTATCTCTTTCAGATGGAAAAAGACGGAGTAGACAAAATCAAAGGTCTTCTTTACTCCGGAATCCTTCCTCAGATAAGCAGCGATCCTCAGATTTTCCTCTATACTGCTGTCAGGAAATATCGGATGCCTCTCTCGGCTTAATACGATCCCTTTCTTAACCCTTTGATCAGGTTCTGTTGTGGTAATGTCTTCGCCTTCGAACCTTATCTCACCCAATACCGTAATTCTTTCGCCTCCTCTTCGGTCTTCCTTCCTCTTGATGTCAATCATCAGACCGGAGATCGTGTTCATCAAGGTTGTCTTACCAGCGCTGTTTGAACCCAGGACGCCAACGATCTCTCCTTTTTTGACCTCCAAGCTGATATCATTGATGGCCAGGGAGTTTTCAAAAAAGACCAGTAGATTCTTTACTTCGAGCATATCATTCCTCTTCTTCGCTCCCAAGGTAAGCAGCTTTTACGGCTTCGCTCTCCATCATCTCGCGAGGAGTTCCGTCGGCAATTTTAGCCCCAAAATTTAGGGCGATGACTCGATGGGCAATTCGAAAAAGCTCTTTTAACCGGTGCTCCACCATAATGATACTGAGACCTTCAGCATTTAGTTTTTCGATGATGGGCAGAGTGCTGGCAACCTCGGACATGGACATTCCAGAAAAGAGCTCATCGAGAATAAGCAAATCTGGCCGAAGAGCCATGCAGCGGGCTAGTTCCAAACGCTTGAGATAACCATGGGGGAGACTCGAAGCCACCTTGTAAGGCACAGAGGAGTCACGCTCGAAACCGACATCTTCCAGAAGATCGATGGCGACATCATCCCGGTCGCCGTACTGACCTCCCCTCAACTTCTTTACCCGGGTAGAATATAAGGGGATGATTAAATTCTTAAAGGCGGACAGTTGATAAAATGGCTTTACCATCTGGAAGGTCCGAGCAATCCCCATTTCCGCAATCCTATAAGGCATTTTGCCCGCAATATTCCTTCCCCGGTAAATCACTTTGCCGGAATCTGGTGTCACAAAGCCCGTCATCAAATTGACCAGCGTGGTCTTCCCGGAACCGTTCGGACCAATGATGCCGAGAAGTTCCCCCCTTCGCAGCGTGAAGCTCACCCCGACAATGGCAGCTACGCCACCAAAATTTTTACTCAACCCTTCGACTTTCAAAATTGTTTTATCTTCCATCTTATCCGACATCTACCATTCTTTCGAATTGATGATACTTCCTGCGTATATAGTGAAAGACTCCTTCGGGAAGCCCCACGATGCAGATAATAAGAATAGCGGAGTAGAAGACTACTCTCAATGTTCCAACGGCACGAAGGGATTCAGAAAGGGGTATGAGGATAAAAGCACCTATCGTTGGGCCGGCGAAGCTTCCCACTCCCCCCAGGACAGCAGCGGTCAACGGTAAGATCGAATAATCCATTGCAAAGGCAGCCATTCCCACGACCTGGTTATAATGGGTCATGAAACCACCGGCAAATGCCCCTGCTATCCCGGCGATGAACACAGCTTGGGTCTTGAACCAGTAAATATTGATCGCTCCGCTCATCACCGCCCGATCATTGTCTCGGATGCCCTGAAGAACCAGTCCATAATCCTCGTTTATCAATCGGCGAAAACCAAAAAGGCAGAGGACCAGTGCAAGAACAGGGACATACATTTCAATCCATACATTAGGAAGCGGAGACAGGGCACTCATCCCCTCTGTTCCTCCAAGAATCTTTGTCGTCTCGATAAATCTGGAAAGCAGTAATGGAAAAGCCAATGTGACAATAGCAAAGTATACCCCTCTTAGCCTGAGAACCGGCAGGAGTAATAGAGTGCTGAAAAGTGCACCGCCCAACGTTCCTAAAGGAATGCTAAAAATGGGCGGGAGCTTAAAAGCATAGTTTAAATAGCCTGTGATATAAGCCCCGGCGCCAAAGAAAAGCGCTTGGCCCAGGGATATCAATCCCACAGAGGCCATCAAATCCCAGCTCAAGGCAAGTAATGCGATGGTACAGGTGATCATCAAAACCTTTTCCCAATACAGTCCAATCACTCCCTTCAAAACAGGAAAGATAAGCAGGATCATGACGGGCAAGGCGCGAGGGAGCAACAGATACAGCATCTCCCTGTAAGACGAAAGGGCGAAGATATCCTCGCATCTTGCCTTGATGCCTCGATCTAACCTTTCCTTACGATATTTCATAGAACCCTTGACCCAATTTTGATGGTTCCGTATAAAGTCGTCTCACCGGTGAAAACCGGTGTCCAGTGTTTTTATAATTATCTGAGGTTACTGGATTCCGGCCCAGGCTTTGCGGATGCGAGCTTTCGCCGGAATGACGAGCATGTGGTTTTCTGCCTACTGCTCTCCGGTCTCTATATTCCGCATTCCGCAATCCACATCACCCATTTTCAGACCCTCTCCTCCAATTCCTTAAACTTACCAAACAGACCTGACGGCTTAATCGCAAGAACCAAGACGATCGCTGCCAGATACACTACCATCATCCATTCAGGCTTAAAGTACGTACCAGTGATGATCTGGGCATATCCGAGGATAAGGCTCGCTACAAGAATTCCGGGAACGCTTTCCAGACCCCCGACAATTCCAACGGCTACGGCGATCAGCAAGACTTCGTATCCTGTATTGATCGAAATGATACCCAAAGGAAGAATGGCGATGGCGGCGACAGAGGCCATGGCCGAACCAAAGGCTAAGCTGAGAGCAGCCGTCCGATCCGATTTGATGCCGAGCGAAATCGCTGTTCGCTCATTCTGGGCAATTCCCCTGAACGCCAAGCCAATCCTTGTGTAGTGAGTAAAGAAGTAAAGGAAAAGGACCAATGCCAATCCAATCCCGATAATGAAAAGGCGTTGGTAATCTACGGGTACTCCGGCTATCATCACCATGCCTTTCTTAATGTAAGGTAGCGTGAACTCGTAGGTCACAAATCCCAACCAACGAAAGAGTTCCAGTATCCCGACCCCCAAGGCAAAGGTAGCAATCACCTCGGACAATGCTATTCCCCGTACCCTCAGAAGAATAACCCAGTAAGCAACGAATCCCAAAAGTCCGACAACACCTATCGTTACTACGACTGACAGGACAAAGGGGAATTTAAGGTAGTTGAGGAGCATCCAAACAAGAAACCCGCTGAAGAGATAAAAACCTCCATAGGCAAAATTAGCCACACCACTTATCCCGAAAGTGAGGCTGAAGCCCATAGCGATCAGAGCCAAAATAACACTGTTTACTAAGCCGTAAATAATGATGCTGGGTAGCATATTTTTCTGTCTAATTAAAGGGGCGACCTTTCATCAGAAGATCGCCCCTCTTTTGTCTGATCCTGCCATTCCCGTAGAAACGGAAATCCAGACATTACAAAAATGGACTCCTCCTCTCGCAAGAATGACGGAGAGAGATCAATTCTCGTCTTACAGAGGTTCAACTCTCGGCCTTGGTCATTTCATATAAGGGGGAAGCTGAATCTTCCCTTCTGCAACCCTCTCCGGGAAGACCACCTCTCTCCTTCCAGGCTTCACCCACTGAAAGGCGCAGCCTAAGGCTGTTTCTTTCGGGTCAAAGCCATAGATCACTTGATGGTCCTTGCCAAACTTGATTCTTCCAATCACACCTGACATGTCTGTCTGTTCAAGAGCCTTAACCACCGCATCCGGCTCGACGGTCTTGACACGCTCAAAGGCATTGGCAAACACATAAACAGAATCGTAGCTAGGTCCTGGGCCATGGCCAGAAAGGTTCGTCCTGGCTTCTTTTCCCCATTTTTTACCAAAACTCTCATTGAAAGCCACAGATTTTGTCACCGCTTTCACTGGAAGCTGTCCGATCTCGAATACGAGGTTTACCATTCCGTCCACTTCCCCTTCAAATACTCGCCAGGCATTTTCAGGGGCCACAGGACTGATGAAACCTGCAAGTAGAGCCGGAATTTGCATGGCACGGGCCTGTTTTAAAAGAATACCACTTTGAGGCATGTCAAAAATGGGCACGACCACCTGGGCTTTTTGGGCCCTTACCTTGATCAGGGATGGAGAGAAGTCACTGGCCCCCAAAGCGTAAGCATCATACCCTGACACTTCCCACCCGTTTTCTTTGTACCATTTCTCAAGACCTTTGCCCGTGGCCTGGGCCCACAGGGTGTCCTGGACGATGATGTATGCCTTGCTGAAATTAAACTGTTTCTTTGCAAACCCCATTACTCCCTGAAGATACATGACGAGGTAAGGTGCATTCAGACAATTCCGAAAACAATATTTATATTTGTCATAGTCATCCAGGATCTTCTTCTGAAACAACGGAGTCATAGCAATCGAACAAATGTAAGGAAGTTTATACTTGGACATGAGGTCCATTGACGCCAAAAGAACCTCAGAACGGAAATTACCCAATGCAATTGCGTGGGGTTTTCTCTCCAGAATGAGCTTCTCTGTCGCTGTCAATGCATCCTGGACTGGAATTCCGGGCTCATGCTCCCTCGTATCGATCGAATAAGCTTTGAGGAGATGCTTTGCATCGCCCACCTTCACGCCACCCTTTGCGTTAATTTCGTCTACTGCCATCTGAATGGCCATCCAGCCGTCCCGCCCCTCAATAGAACCCAAGGCAGTTGGAACACCGATGACGATGGGGTCCCCGGGTTTAAGCTGGGCCACCGCGCCGTGAGGTATGCCGACGAAGATTGTTAAGGCAAAAAACACGAAGACGAAGAATGTATTCTTTTTCATGCCACGCTCCTCCTTTCTAAGGTTCAAAGTGAAGTCCACTATTTCACAAAGCAAGCATGCTGTCAAGCCCATTCACGGCCGTGCTTCACTTACTGATGTTTTCCCTTTCCAGGCTGCCCAGTCCCCTCCAGATGCTGTTTCTTGACCTCCCGTTTCAGAATTTTGCCCGTCGGGCTCTTTGGAAGCTCTCTCACAGCGACGTAGTCCTTTGGCACCTTGAAGGGAGACAACCGGGACTTCAGATAAGACTTCAGTTCCTCAGGAATAACGGAGTGGCCCGATCTTGGCACGATGAAGGCGGCTACCCGCTCGCCCCACTCCTTGTCGGGAAGCCCAACAACGACGCACTCCTCCACTTCCGGTCGCGCATAAAGCTGTTCTTCCACCTCGCGGGGATAGACGTTCTCGCCCCCTGTAATAATAAGATCCTTGAGTCGGTCCACGATGTAGAGGTAGCCGTCGGGGTCGAACAGACCGATGTCACCGGTGCGGAGCCACTCACTCTCCCAGAATGCGGAACGGGTCCCTTCGGGATTGTCGAGATAGCCCTTCATGACATTGCGTCCCCGGACACAGATCTCACCTTCCCGTCCCGGTTCCAGCAGACTCCCCGATCCATCCCTGATCTGGACCTCCACCCCGTGGACCGGGGGACCTACCGATCCAACAACATGCCTGTCGTGGTGAAAGTGGTTATAGGATACAGGCATGGCTTCTGTTAGCCCGTACCCCTCCGAGATCGTGAGCCCTGTATTTTCTTTCCACTGTTTAACGATCTCCATCGCCATACTGGCCGCTGCGGAAAAGCAGTAGCGCAGTCTCCCCAGTTTTTTCTTCAGCTTGTCGACGGTCAAGAGGCGGACATATCCTGTGGGCACAGAAAAGAACTTTGTGACCCGGCCAGCTTCCAACACTTCCAGGACCTTTTCCGCATCGAAGAACGGCAGGAGCTCCAGGCAGCCGCCACTTAGAATCGTGGCGTTCATGATGTGTATCTGCCCGAACACGTGGTTAAAGGGTAGAAAGCAAAGGGCGACGTCAACCTCCGTGGAACGTTCGTAGTAGGCGATGCTCTGACTGGAAAAATTGATCCCCTCATGCGTCAGCATAACCCCTTTCGGGATTCCTGTTGTGCCGCCAGTATAAAGGATAGCGGCGGTATCGACGCGGTCCCTGTCGATTGCCTTAAACGATCCCGAGCCCGTCCCCATCAGAAGGGCAAGGTCCAAATCCCCCCCTGGGCAGACCACTCTTTCCACCGCTCTCGCTCTCTTCATTTTCTCCAGGTCTTCCAGCTTGGCCTCAACCGTTAAGATAACTCGTGGCCTTGAGTGGCTGACGAGATTCGCCAGCTCCCCACCGGTGAGAACGCTGGAAAGAGTTACCGCGACCGCTCCCGTCTTGAGCACGCCGAAGTAGAAGGCGATCCAATCCACCGAATTCGGAGCACACAGGCCAACATGGTCCCCCGGCTCCACTCCCATCTTGATGAGCCCCGTTGCGACGCGGTTCGCCCGGTCGTTCAACTCGGCATAAGTCAGTTCAATCCCTTGCTCTCTGACGGCGGAGTGGTTAGGAAAGTGGAAGGCACTGTTTTCTAAGTTATTGGATATATTCATGGATTACTTACAGTGCTTGCCCAAGAAAATTCTTGAAATAATGAGTCGCTTGGTATAATATTAGACCAATAAATATTTGTCAAGAAAAAATATTCAAGCTTGATATCTCGGACTCCAAAGGAGAGAAAATGGCCATATTTAGTCCTATCAGACAACTTCGAGTTTCAGAGGAGATTATCTCACAGCTCAAACAATCCATTCTCCTCGGCCATTTCAAGCCCGGAGACAAGCTGCCCGCAGAAAGGGATTTGGCAGAAGAGTTTAAGGTGAGTCGTGTGGCCATTCGAGAGGCTCTAAGGACATTAGAAAATGCTGGATTCTTAGTTACCCGGCAGGGGGCAAATGGCGGTACTTACGTGACCGATTTGAACTTCGAAAATTTGGCTAAGACTTTCTTGGATTTGTTCATGGCTAACAAGATTTCCATCCCTGAAATGCATCAGGTGAGAATTCTCGTGGAACCCGAGGTCGCCCGATTGGCGGCCTTGAATGTCACTCCAGAATACGTTCAACGGCTAAGAGATGCTTTGGATGCCGAAGAACTGCCGATATCCTCCCTGTCTGAAGACGTGGGAAGGAAACAACGGGTGCATTTCATTTTGGCTGAGATGTGTGGTAACCGCTTTTTTGAAGCCCTTGTCAGATCGGCAATGGGATTAACAAGGAAGGTCGTGGAGGCGGTGGAACCCGACCCGCAGCACATGCATCCGGCAGGGATGCACCGTCCAATCGTTGAGGCTGTTTTGGCAGGCGATGCGAAGGCAGCCGCCGAGGCAATGGGAAGACATACTGCTGAGTTTGGTGAAATTCTTATTAAAATGGAAAAGATTTACCGAGAAAAAAACTCAAAGTCAGCATTTTGAGTACTGTCAGGAGCTGGAGAATTTAGGCAGATGTTCAATGGCCTCGTCCCCTGGTTTCTTATGCAATCCACATCTCTTGTTAGCTCTCTTGCCGTTATAAACCTTCGTCCCTCGAATTCAGGAAGCCGAAGACCCAAGGATTATTGACAATGCCCTTTTTACCCGTTACCGTTTTTACGTGAGAGCAGAATGAATATCATGAGCAGGAATTCTGCAAACTATCTCATGAAAAAGGATGGGCCATGAATCGCTTGCCATATCTTTTTTCTCCTATCAAAATCAAATCGTTGGAGTTAACCAACCGGGTAGTCATGCCTCCCATGGGGACGAATCTCGGAAATCCGGACGGTACAGTGAGCGAGGCGAACTTGGCTTACATCAAGCGCCGTGCCAGAAGTGGGGTTGGCTTGATCATCACCGAGATTTCTTCCGTCCATCCCAGCGGCTCAGCCATCGGGAATGAACTGGGAGCTTTTGATGACCGGTTTATCCCCGGCTTGAAAAAAATTGCAGACACAGTGCATGCAGCTGGCAGCAAGGTGGCTTTGCAACTCCATCATGCTGGACGGGAAAGCCTCTATCTTTTGCAGCAAGGGAAGGCGATTGCTCCTTCTGCAATCCCTTCTTTAATTTTCCGCCTGTCCCCGCGGGAGATCACCCACGACGAGATCCAGGAGATCGTCGCCGCTTTTGGCGCTGCCGCCCGCCGCGGAATAGAGGCGGGCTTTGATGCGGTCGAGGTGCACGGCGCACACGGTTACTTGCTCACCCAGTTCTTATCCTCCCTCTCCAACAAACGTGACGACGAATACGGGGGCAACCTGATCAATCGCAGCCGGTTTATCATCGAAGTATTGCAGGAGGTCCGCAAAGCGGTAGGCCCGGATTTTCCCATCTCGTTGCGCCTTTCTGTGGAAGAATGCATTAAGGATGGTTATACGTTCGACGATATTCGGCCCATCCTCCCCAATCTGCTGAAGGCCGGAGCCGACATGTTACACGCGTCTCTCGGCACGCACGGAAGTCCGGGTGGCATTACCAGCGCGCCCCCCGAGTATCCAGCTGGGTTCAATGTCTGGAGAGCCACAAAGTTGAAAGAGGCAGTTGGTCTTCCGGTGATTGCCGTCGGGCGATTCTCGGATCCTTCCTTGGCGAATGAAGTAATCGCCCGTGGGGAAGCGGACCTTGTAGCCTTCGGTCGCCAGTTTTTGGCTGATCCTGATTTTCTAATCAAAGCCCGGGAGGGCCGCCCTGAAGATATCCGTAAATGTCTCGCCTGCAATCAGGGCTGCATCGAACGTTTAATTCTCGGGGAAGGGAAGATCCGTTGCGCCCTCAATCCGGAGACCGGACAGGAAATGATCTACCCCCAGGGGCCAGCCACGGCCCGTCGCAAGGTATGGATCGTGGGGAGCGGTCCTGCTGGCCTTACCGCAGCGTATGAGGCTGCCCGACTGGGCCATCAAGTGACCCTTTTTGAGAAGGAGGAGGAAACCGGAGGACAATTGCGCTTTGCCAGCAAATCGCCCTTTAAGGACCACTATGGGAAGTGGATCTCCTGGCTCGCTACCCAGGCCAAAAAGATGGGAGTCGTCGTGCATACCGGCACCGAGGTGACGGAAGGAATGATTTCCGAGGAGAATCCAGAAGTGGTGATTCTGGCGACCGGAGGAGAACCGATCAAACCGGATATTGCCGGGATTGACCTTCCCCTCGTATGTAATGCCTGGCAGGTTCTCAATGGGACAGTTCCCCCGGGAAAACATGTCATCGTGATTGGCGGCGGATTGATCGGCATGGAAACCGCCGACTATTTGTGTCAAAAACGAACGCAGGTCACTCTGGTCGAGGTTCTGAAACGGTCGCCGGTCCTCAAGATCACCTCCCACGGCTACATGTTGCACACCCGGCTCAAAGAAGCCGGATGCAGGCTTCTCTTCAACACCACTCTGAAGAAGATCGAAGAATCCTCTGTAACCGCCGTGGTCGAGGGCAGAGAACAGATTCTCTCCCCCGTCGACCAGGTCGTCATAGCGGTTGGACTGAAGCCCCACAATGGTCTGAAGGAAATCTTACAGACGAGAAAGATCCGTCACTTTATCATCGGCGACGCCCTTCAGCCCCGAAGAATTATCGAGGCTACCGAAGAGGGAGCCCGGGCCGCCTGGAATCTGTGAAGCCATAGGGGTCTGAAGACGAAAAGGGGAACGAAATAATGAGAGCGATTGGGCAGCTTCAAGAACTTTACAACGAAAGGGCTAAGCGCGCCAGGCAACTGCACGATTCGGGCAGAAAAGTGATAGGCTATTTTTGCTGCTTCGTGCCGGATGAGATCATCACTGCCTTCGACATGGTGCCCTATCGCATCCAAGGCAGCCAAAGCGCGCCGATAGACCAAGCGGACGCCTGCATCGAGCCAATGGCTTGTCCCTTTGCCCGGAGCTGCTTCAACCTGGCTCTCAAAGGGGAATACGACTTTCTGGACGGCTTCGTCGCCCCCCATAGCTGCGATACGGTGGAGCGGATGTACCATATCTGGCGTTATTATAAGCCCGCTCCCTTCACCCATTTTATAAACGTCCCCCACATGATGGGGCCAAGTTCAGACGAGTTTTACCGTCAGGAACTTCAGCTCTTTATCAAAGACCTTGAAAGGTGGTCGGGGAGGAAACTGGATAACGTCAAGTTCAGAGAAGCGATCAGGCTCTACAACCAGCGCCGAAAAATCCTGAGAGAGCTGTACGAATTGAGAAAGTCGGACCCGCCCCTTGTCTCCGGTATGGAGGTCACCCAGGTGCTGGTAGCTGGCATGGGCATGCCGGCAGGGGAGCACGTCGAACTCGTAAGGAAATTTACCGCTGAAGCCAAAGAACGTTCCAAGCCGAAGACGCAGAAGCTGCCCCGCATCTTCCTCTGGGGGAACGAGATAGACGATACCGGCTTCATCAAGCTCATCGAAGACAGCGGTGCCCATGTCGTGATGGACGACCTCTGCACTGGCTCGCGCTTCTTCTGGGACGATGTCCAGGAAACCGATGATCCCCTTGACGGCATTGTAGGCCGCTATCTCCACATCCACTGCCCCCGAAGCAACATGCCCAAGGCAGAGACGCGGAAGAAAGACTTGGAAAACCGCTATGGCTATATCGGCCGGTTTGTCAAGGAATGGAATGCGAACGGGGTTATCTTCTACATCGTCCGGTACTGCGATACGTGCGAGCTCGAGGGGCCGGACCTTCGGGAATACCTGAACGAAATGAGGCTGCCGGTGCTGATGATAGAGGACGATTACTCGACCTCTACGATCGGCCAGCTCCGCACCCGGGTCCAGGCGTTCCTGGAAATGATTGCTTAAGGGGAGTGACCATGGACGAAAAAGGACAGGCAAAAACAACAGCTGTAAAAGGCACGGAATCAGCCCGCAAGATACGGGCCATGGTGAAAAATATCTATCGGGGCGCACAAGACGCCAAGGCACAGGGCAAAAAGGTTGCTTACTTCATGGTCGCATCTCAATACGATGAGATTTTGCGCGCCATGGACGTGGTCCCTATCCCTACTGAGAACTACGCAGGCCTTTGCGCCGCGAAGCGAGATATGGACCGCTTTCTTCTCAAAGCGGAAGCGGACGGTTATTCCCAGGTCCTATGCAGCTATACCCGCATCGGCCTCGGATTCGACAGCCTGAGGAAAGAATTGGGCGGCGTGCCGGAAGACGCTCCGGACGGCGGGATGCCTCAGCCGGACATGATGCTCGGCAGCAGCGCCGTCTGCGACCCCCGTTTCAAATGGTACCAGGCAGCCGGCCGCTACATAGATGTGCCCACGTACAGTATCGATGTGATGATGCCGCCGGTTTTCAACGACCTGAACGAGGTACGCGATTACTATATCAAGTACCAGAAAGAGCAGTTCCAGGGTTTGATTGCGTTTCTCGAACATCAGACCGGAAGAAAAATGGACAGGGATCGCCTCTGGGAGACGATCCGTTTGGGTGATGAGGCGTGGCGTCTCTGGTACGAAATAGATCGGATGCGCGTTGCCGTACCCAGTCCGATGCCAGCCCAGGATCACTTCAACGTCATGGTTCCCGCCTATTATTACTGCGGTACCCAAGAAGCGGTGAACTTCTTCAAAGACCTCTATGCCGAAGTAAAATATAAGGTGGATCACAAGATGGGTGCCATTCTTGAGGAAAAGCACCGCATCCTCTACGGAGGCGGCCTTCCACCCTGGCACACGCTTTGGATCTTCAATTACTTCGAGAGCTTCGGCGCCGTTTTCGTCATTGAGAACGTCTATCGCGGCTACGATCCCGTGGAAGTACCAAGCCACGTCAAAGACCCTGTGGAATATTTGGCTTGGCGAACTTTCCTCCGCGTGACCCAGCGCCATGAGAGGGCAAAGGCGAATAGCGGGAATCCCGTCGTGGAACGTTTGCTCGAAATGATCAAAGACTACCGGATAGACGGCGTTGTCTTCCACGCTTGCCGCTCGTGTAGGGCCACCACCATCGGCCAGGTGCATATCAAGAACCAGTTGGGCCAGTTTACCGACATTCCGATGATGCAGCTTGTCTCGGACATGGTGGACCTCAGGGATTACTCGGAAGCGCAGTGGAAAACACAGATCAGCGCCTTTATCGAGGCGCTCTCGGCCCGCAACGCTTAGGCTAGATGTCGCGCTGAAAAGATAGTTGGGCGTGATGAGAAGCCTTTACAGCAGAACCTTTAAGCGTTTTGCTGACGCGTCTTCCGACACATTTCAAACGTTGACTCAACCGACGCCGCATGTCACCCATAAAACATAATAAAGAACTGCTTGGTAAAGGCGGCGAAGAACGCCCAACTACCTTGGGAAAGGTTAGAGAAAGGAACCAAAGAAACAATGCCTTTTGCTGGAGTTGACATCGGCTCGACCATGACCAAGGCGGTCATTGTTGACGGGCATGGAGCCATGATGGCCTCGGTCGTCGGCCCCACGGGCGCCGAGCACCGCCATTTGGCCCTTACCGTAATGGATGAGACAATTAAGAAGGCGACTCTTAGCTTCGAGCAACTCGATTTTATCGTGGCGACGGGATACGGCCGGATGAACGTTCCCTTTGCCGATAAGCAGCTCACGGAGATCACCTGCCATGCCCGCAGCATCCGGACTCTTTTCCCCACAGTGCGCATCATCATAGATATCGGTGGCCAGGACTCCAAAGGAATCAAACTCGACGCCGATGGCAAGGTGATGAACTTCATCATGAACGATAAGTGTGCCGCCGGCACCGGCCGTTTTCTCGAAGTGATTGCGGAAACCCTGGGGATCAAGCTAACCGAGATGGGCGAGCTTTCGCTAAAGGCCAGGGACTACGTCAGGATTTCCAACATCTGTACTGTCTTTGCCGAACACGAAGTGACCACCAAGCTTGCTGAGGGGGCAGCGATACCCGATATTGTCGCAGGCCTGCATGAGGCTTTCGCCGGCCGGGTCGTCAATATGGTTCGGAGTCTCGGTGTCGAAAAGGACGTGGTCGTCACAGGTGGCGGAGCCATGAACATCGGCCTGATCAAAGCCGTCGAGGAAAAGGTGGGCTTCCCAGTACGGGTACCACCAGAACCGCTTCTCACGGGCGCTCTGGGGGCAGCCTTCATGGGTAAGGATCTCTTGGCTCGCGGCGTCACCCCCGAGCGCAAACGGAGATTGGAAGGGGTGACCTTCTTCAAATGAGCGGCGATCAAGAATATTATGCCGGCGTTGACATCGGCTCAGCCTTCGTTAAGGCATTGCTCATCCACCAACAGCAAACCATCGCTTACGAAATCGTCTCCTCCGTAGGCAGCTATAAAGCAACCGCCACAAGAGTTCTTGATCAAGTCCTAAACCACGGACACATCAGTCTCGATAAGCTTTCAGGCATCGTGGTCACAGGCATTGGCGCAGAAAGCGCTCCCTTTCAAGCACGCCAGGTCTCCGACATTTCCTGCCAGGCCGCAGGTTGCCGGACTCTTTTTCCTTCTGCCCGCATCGTGATAGACGTAGGCGGGCAATTCACCAGAGCCATCAAGCTGACAGCCCAAGGAAGAGTCGCTAATTTCCTGATGAGTGAAAAGTGTGCCACCGGCTCCGGCCGCTTCTTGCAGGTCATTGCCCGCATACTTCGCATTAAGGTTGAAGACATTGGTCCCCTTTCTTTAAAGTCCCAAGGACCGGTTGAGTTCTCCACCAACTGTGCCGTCTTTGCTGAGTCCGAGACCATCTCCAGAATAGCTGAAGGTGCACGCACGGAGGACATCCTGGCCGGGGTGCACCGTGCCTTGGCCGCCAAGGCGGCGATGTTGGTGAAAGGACTCAAAATGGAACAGGACGTAGTGCTCACAGGTGGCGGGGGCGAGGATGTTGGACTTGTCTCGGCCGTGAGCGAAGCGCTCGGAGTGGGCGTGCTGGTGCCGGAGCAACCGCGACTGACCGCTGCCCTGGGCGCGGCCGTGCTGGCGAAAGAAGACTACGGCAAAACCCACTGAAACGAAACCTCTGTTTCCCCAACACGCGTTGTATTTTGGGGGGTCTGTCACCAAAGCGAGGGGGAGGCCTCTCGATTTTGCATGGGAGGGTGAGGCACTACGTATTTTTCTGTTTTTGGCTTGACAAGCAACTCGCGTTTACATATAGTCGAGCCGACCGAAAGCCAATTCTTACAAGCAAAATGAAAGAAGGGTAAGCCTTATGAAAGGGAGATTACTACTGGTGGTTTCTATCATTATGATCCTCGCAGGGGGGATCGTAGCGAACGTCGTTCAGAATGATTTTTGCAAGATTAGGGTACGAGACGTTCGTTTCGCGGGGACGAGAGGCACGATTATGAGCGGCCTTTTATTCATCCCGAAAAACGCTACGCCCAAGACGCCTGCTCCCGGCATTCTTGCGATTCACGGCTATATTAATTCGCGGGAGACGCAGTCCGGATTTGCCATCGAGTTCGCGCGCCGAGGTTGGGTTGTCCTTGAACTTGACGAGAGTGGGCACGGCTACTCCGACCCACCCGCGTACGCAAACGGCTACGGCGGCCCAGACGGACTTGCATATCTCCGAAGTCTTGATATTGTAGACAAAAACAGAATCGGCCTCGAAGGCCATTTCATGGGCGGATGGGCGTGTCTCGCCGCGGCAAAAGTACGCCCCGATGACTACAAGGCAATCGTCCTTGAGGGGTCGTCCACCGGAGCACCGTTTGCGCCGGAGGGAAGCCCAACCTTTCCCAAGAACATGGCTCTTGTATTCAGCACACACGATGAGTTTTCCATGCTCATGTGGGGGGTACCGTTGGCCCGTGACGTGGTGAAGAGTGAGAAACTCAAGAAAGTATTCGGCGTCACCGATACGATCGAGCCCGGCAAAGTATACGGGTCCATCGAAGAGGGAACAGCCCGCGTGCTCTATCAGCCGAATACGACCCATCCGGGCGATCACCTGTCTTGCTCGGCCATCGGTGATGCGATCTCGTGGTTCCAGAAAACCCTGGGCCAGGAAAATACTCTTCCTGCCAGTAATCAGATATGGTACTGGAAGGAGATTGCCACTCTCATCGGTCTCGTCGGAGCAATCCTGCTTCTGTTTGCCGCAGGCAATCTTCTGCTACAAACTGGATGCTTTAGCTCTTTGAAAGGAACGCCTCAAAACCCGACGCCCGCGACCGGCAGGGCTTGGTGGATTGGCTTTGCCTTCCTGTTTTTCATTCCAACCGTCACCTACTTCCCATTGACTCTGGTCGGAAATGTCGTTGCGAAAGCCTGCCCGATCTTTCCACAGCAGGTCTCGAACAACATCCTGCTCTGGATGATGGTCAATGCGGCGCTCTCGCTGATTTTCTTTCTGATATGGCATTTTGCATCGAACAAGAAAAAAGGGGGGAACGGAATATCCTACGGTCTTAAGACTCCGGCGGGCATGGATTGGAAAAAGATCGGGCTTTCGGCCTGGTTTGGTTTCCTTGTGACCGCCATTGTCTACCTGTCGGTGACCGTGATATCGTATTTTTTCACAGTGGATTTCAGGTTCTGGGTGATACCGCTCAAGCCCATGAGCCTTATACAGACTAAGATCGCATTGAGATATGTCATCCCCTTTGCCATGTTTTACTTGATGTTTGCAGTCGTTCTGCAGGGGCAGATGCGGCCTCTCAAGGGCCGTACTGCGAAGAGAATGGCCATGAGCATGGTCGTCGCAGCGCTCGGTTATCTGGTGATGCTTCTGGTCCTTTATATACCTCTTCTGGCGGGCGGAACAGTTCCGTTCATCAAAAATGTGTGGATGACGCTTTATGTGATCATCGCGATACAGATGCTGCCCTTGTTTGTGATCGTCAGTCTGATCTCGGCCTATTTTTACGAAAAAACAGGTCTTGTCTATGCCGGTGCTTTCACGAACGCTATGTTTATCACATGGTATATTGTGGCATCGCAGGCAACGCATGTTGCGGTCCACTGAGTAACGATTAGCGTTTAACCCCTCTTCATCCCCGCTTAGTTTAAGGGGGGAATAGAGGGGGGAGGAGCCTCTTTACCCCGTTAGAAAGCCACAGCGTTATCCTGGAATCGTAGGAATAGAAAGCATCAGCTCCTTATTTATTTACAGCGGCGTCAAAGGACTACCCCTTCTAACGGGGTAAACTTGACATACCATCCCCGCCTTTCTTATATTTAATTCGACCCAGGGTGAATGCTTATCATCAAAAAATTCTCCTACCGAAGAATGTACAAAAGTCTTGTCGCTCAAAGGAGGTAACAAGAAATGGAATTTTCATTAAAGAATAGAGTTGTCCTAATCACCGGAGCCAGCCGGGGGATTGGCGAGGCAACCGCGAAAGGATTGGCCCAGGCGGGTGCCGACCTGGCCATTGCCAGCCGGAAACTTCCCGACCTGGAAAAGGTGGCCGGAGAGGTAAGAAAAACAGGAAGGAAATGCCTGCCGGTAGCTGCCCATGTAGGTAAGATCGAGGAAATCAATAACCTTGTTAAAAAAGTGCTGGAGGAGTTCGGGAAGATTGATATCCTGGTCAACAATGCTGCGACAAATCCCACGATGGCCCCTGCCATTGACATCGACGAACGCGCCTGGGATTCGATTATGAACCTGAACCTTAGGGGGCTATTCTTCTTGAGTCAGGCGGTGGCCAGAGTCATGAGGGAAAAAGGCGGAGGCAAAATTATCAATGTCGCCTCTGTTGCCGGAATTACTCCCGACATATTGCCCATCTACTCCATAAGCAAGGCTGGCGTGATCATGGCCACGAAGGTGATGGCCCAGCAATGGGCTCCGTACAATATCCGGGTAAATGCCATCGCGCCCGGTTTGACCAAAACCCGCTTCAGCGAAGCCCTGTGGAAAAACGAGCAGATCCTTCAGATGGCGATGACCAGAACACCGATGGCGCGGCCAGCCGACCCTGAGGAGATGGTGGGAGCCATTATTTATCTGGCTTCGGATGCATCCAGCTACGTAACGGGTCAGGTCATTGCCATAGACGGCGGGACTACGATATAGCAGTTCAAGGACAATTTGATCGTCTCATCCTAACCCTAAAGAGTCGGCCACGTCCGCCAATCCATACTTTTCGAGCGTCCTGCGCGTGGGGATGCCTGTTTGCACGTCCCATCCCATTATTTGATAGTAGTCATCCTTCATCTTTTCCAGATCCGTCTCAGTGAAACTGATCTCCGGCATCAATTTTCCGTTAGGCCGAAGGCGATCATAGTAGCCCTTCGACACTCGGTCATCTTCGCGAGTCAGGCCGCATTTACAGTTGAAAGCTCTTTCCAGATGATGCATCCTCAAACTGGCTTCGACGAGGGTCTCGGTTTTCATACGGGTCCCGAGCCCTAAGGACATGAAATTGGCAATCACGTTGGAATCCACTGGCAGTCCGATGAAGGAGGTCATCCAGGTACATACGCCGGCAAGATCCGCAATGTCGGTACGCTCTTCATCTTGGCGAACCAGGGCGGCCTTCCCTTCTGTCACCCGAGGATCGGCTGCTTCTCTTATCCCGACCTCTTTTTCAGCCCGATCCTTATATTTTTTAATAGCCTCCTCAAAGGAGGCCCGGTCTCTGGCCCGGACATATCTCCTCGCTGAAACACCTTCCAGGAAGGGCTGCACCTGGATATCCTCCCCTATGGGAGAGACGGCGCAGGCCAACACCATTGTCTTGATCGGGGGAATATGCATGTCCGACGGCGAGCCCTTGGATATGAGCAAATAGTCTTCTGCACCCTTCCCGATCTTCTTCGCAGCCATGGGGAGTCCATCTGCAAGCAAATCTCCGATCCCTTCCCGATAGCTTATTTTCCTGGCCATAGGCAAGATGGCTTCCGCACTGCCCCATTTCATGGCAATCCCATCGGTTTCCCGGTCGGATATAATTCCTCTTTCGTGCAACTTCATAAGCCAAGCAAGAGCATTTGATAGCGATCGGGCATCCAAACCATATCGCTGGCATTCGACGAAGGTCTTCCAGAAGAGCATCAAGTCTGGATTGCCGAGATCCCAAGTCAGATCCCCGTATGGGCTGCACTTCACGGTTCCAGCCCCTGCGCCCGCTATGTTGTAAGAATCGAAGCAGGCTACGGGACAGGCAAAGCACCCCACCCTTTTATAAAGGTGTTCTCTTAAGAAATCCGCTTCGCAGATGCTCTCGCATCCCTCTCCGGCGGTTTCCAAGAGCTCGTACAGGGCCCGCATCTCTCGGTCGTGGAGCCTGGTTATCCCCATCTCATGAAGGTCGTTATAAAATTTGGACTGCTTGATAGAATCAAGCAGTTTCCGGCAACCTTCCAGGAACTCTTTGGGCCGTGCGACCGAAATCCCTCCGGTTCCCCGCACAGCAATGGCCTTCAGGTTCTTCGAACCCATGACCGCACCCATTCCCGTTCGGGCAGCTGAATTACCCGTGCCCGAGTTGATGGATGCATAGACCACAAGCCTTTCGCCAGCTGGGCCGATAGATATCACCTGGGCCGCCGGGTCCTTTAACTCCTGCCTCACCATAACGGGCGACTCATAGGTATCGTGCCCCCAGATCGCCGAGGCATCACGGATCTCCACCCGATCATCCCGGATGGATAAATAGACCGGTTTCTCAGCTTTCCCTTCAATCACCAAGGTGTCATAGCCCGCAAATTTCAGCTCTGCGGCCAGGTAACCTCCCATGCCCGAGTCGCCGAACGCTCCGGTCACAGGGGATTTCGCCATCACATCTATTCGACATGCCCCGGGGAATGGTGTCCCTACTAGGGCACCGGCACCTAAAAGAAGAAGGTTCTCCGGGTCAAACGGCTTGGTTCCCCGCTCGAGATGATCAAACAGGATCTTGAGATTTATCCCTTTCCCCCCGACAAATCGATCTACATAAGGGCCGACAGGATCGCAGCGGATCTTCCCATCTGTTAGGTTGACCCTGAGAATCCGTCCTCCCCGCAGGTATTCCATTTATCTTCCTCCTCTTCCCGGCACGCTTTCCAGAAGATTTTCCTTTTCTAAAATGTTTGCCAGCCTCTTAGTTCTTCCCTTACCTGCCTCGTCACCGCTCCCCAAAGTCAAGCAGTGAGAATGGCAGAGTGGAATGCATTGCGGTTGTCCTCCGCAAAGATCGCAACAGATGGCCACATTTCTCTGGTTGTCTAAGAAGATGCACCCAGCCGGGCAGGCATCTGCACAGATTCCACATCCAGAGCACCTTGTTTCATCAACCGTTAAAGGGGCATTTTCGCTCTTACGGGAAAGCGCCTCAGATGGGCAGGCCTCCACGCAAGAGGATTGCTCACACTGTTGACAGACAAGGGGGAGGGAAAAGACCAACCCGTTTTTCTCTCTGCGGATGACACGAATCGCCGATCTTTCTGGATTGCACTCACCAAAATGATAGAGTGAGCACACCACTTCACATGTTCTGCACCCCGTACACCCGGAGGGTTCCACAGAAATGAATTGAGGCACCATCAACCTCCTGTCCACTGAATTTTGCCTTCGCGTAAGATTTTTTTCATACTTATTCCGTAGATGGTGTCAGTATATAACCATCTAAGGAAGGCGTCAAAACATCATTTTAAATTGTAATGCCTCACTTAAGCAAGGGTGAAAGCGGATGATCCGGCAGGAATGCCTCCGTCCTTGACCTTCTTCTTTCCCCTCTGTTAAGTTTAGTAATAAAATATGTGTCTTCTATTTTCTAATCTGATCGAACCGCTAAGGCAAAAGGGTTTTTAATGGATATTGTATCCATATTCATCCCTTGTACGGTTGACCTCTTTCTTCCCCATATCGGCGAGGCCACCGTATCGCTGCTCCGTCGGGCAGGGGCGAAACCAATTTATCACAAAGAACAAACCTGTTGTGGTCAGCCGGCCATCAACGCCGGATATCGTGAACAGGCGAAAAAAGCGGCAAAACATTTCATCCGGGTGTTCTCGGGTGACGCAAAAGTTATTAGCCCTTCCGGCTCCTGCGTCTGCATGGTCAAATACCACTATCCGGAGCTTCTTGCTGAGGAGCCCGAATGGCGGAGGCGGGCAGAGGAATTGAGTCTTCGCATGTATGAGCTTTCCCAGTACTTAGTGGACGTCCGTAAAGTGGAGGATGTGGGTGCCTCTTTTAAAGGGAAGGTGGCTTACCACGAATCCTGCCATATCCTCCGCGGCCTGGGAGTCTCCGAACAGCCCAAGAGACTTATCAAGGCAGTCAAAGGGGCCCAGCTTGTCCCTTTGGATGCAGCGGACTCTTGCTGTGGGTTCGGGGGAGAGTTTGCCAACAATTACCCCGACATCTCCGAATCTATGGTGAAGGATAAAGTGGAGGACTATTTATCCACCGGGGCCGAGGTATTGCTTGTTTCCGAACCAGGTTGTCTCTTCAACATTGGCGGGTTTCTTAGCAGAAACCATCCCGGCAAGAAAGTGATGCATCTGGCCAGCTTCTTGGCCGGATATCGGGAAACCTTCAAGACGGGGGCGTTGTCCTCAAACCATGAAAATCGATAACCCCCCTCTGTTCCCCCCTTAGTTTAAGGGGGGATGAAAGGGGGGTAAGGTTACGGACCCGTTTGGTGCAACGGACAATGCACTATGAATACTAGCAATGAACCTGTTTATCGTTCATCGTTAGCAAAGGAAATGGATGGAAATTAAGACAGAACAGTTTTCTGAGGTGGCAAAGAAAGCACTGGAGAGTGCACAGTCCTATGCCTTCCTAAAATTGCGGGCCAACTTTGTCCGGACAAGGAGGGAGACCGCACTTTCAACATTCCCCGACGCCGCCGCTGCCCAGGCCTACGGGGCCGTCATCCGTAGAGAGGCGATTGTTCGGCTTCCCGAACTCTTAGAGGAGTTTGAAAAGAATGCCCTGGCCAACGGGGCGAGAGTATTTTGGGCCCGGGACGCAAGAGATGCAAACGAATACATCGTCCAACTTGCCAAGGAAAGGGGAATCGAATACGTCACCAAAGGGAAATCCATGGTCACCGAGGAATTGGGTCTCAATGAAGCGCTTGAGAAAAATGGCGTGAAGGCTTGGGAGACAGACCTCGGCGAGTTCATCATCCAGCTCTTGCATCTTCCTCCTTTCCATATTGTGGGCCCTGCCATTAATATTCCAGTCGAAAAGGTGCGGGATCTGTTTCTCGAAAAAGTAAACCTTAAGGAGCCGACATCGGACCCTGTCCAGCTCGGTTATGCAGCCAGGCTCTTCCTCAGGGATAAGTTCCATCGGACACGCATGGGCATTACAGGGGTGAACATAGCGGTGGCGGAAACCGGCACCCTGATTAACGTAGAAAATGAAGGAAACATCCGCTTCAGCAAATCGTCCCCCCGGACACAGATATCGGTGATGAGCCTGGAGAAGGTGGTTCCCACTTTGGAAGATGCGCTCCACTTAGTACGACTCTTATGCCGGAACTGCACCGGACAAAAGCTTTCTGCTTATGTCTCAATGGACAACCGCCCTAAAAAAGATGATGAGATTGATGGACCGGAGGAGCTTGTCATCGTGATGGTCGATAACGGCCGTTCCAGAATTTACCAGGACAGACTTGCCCGGCATGCGATGCGCTGCATCCGCTGCGGGGCCTGTTTGAATCACTGTCCTATTTACCGGCAAATCGGCGGGTATCCTTACGGCTGGGCCTACTCGGGGCCCATGGGTCAAATTCTGAATCCCCTCCTTCTCGGCTTGGAGAAAACACAGGATCTTTATCGGGCAACCACCCTTTGTGGAGCTTGCAAGGCCGTGTGTCCGACCGGTATCGACCACCCCAGCTTATTCTTGCAATACCGGGCAAAAGATGTGCTGGGTGAAGAAACCTTTCAGGGCAAAAAACGCCCAGGCATGGAGAGAAGCTTTTTTCGGTTATGGACATGGACGGTCACACGGCCCTGGTTGTGGAATTTGGGAATACGAATGGTCCGGCCTCTCATTAACAAAGAGATGCATGAAGGAGTGCTCCGTAAGATGAAAGGCCCTTTTGAAGGATGGTTTAGAAGCAGAGATCTGCCGGCTATGGCCGAAAAGACGTTTCGTGACCGCTGGGAGGAGATGCAGAAGGTAGAACGTGGAAGGTAGAAGGTCGAAGGCGGAAGCGAGAAGCAAAATTAAAACATCTGGATTTTTCCATTCTGGATTCTGAATTCTGGATTCTGGCTTCCGGAGGCTTTTATAATGAAGCAAAGTGCACGGGACGAAATTTTGAGTAAACTTAAGTCTGCCCCGAGGGAACCGATACCTCACCGACCGGACAGACCAGTCCTGAAAGAGCTTTCTCTGACCCGGGATGAATTGATGGAGATGTTTTCAAAAAACCTTGGACAGGAAACAGGCGTCATCTACCGGGTCAAGGATCGACGAGAGGCTCTGGAGAAACTTTCTCAGATCGCTCGCGAAGAGGGGTTGAAGAAGGTAATGGCTGCCACAGACGACTTCGTTGCCTCGCTGAATTTGGTGGACTGGGGCAAAAAGAATGACGTAGGGGTCATGACCGCTCGGGATTTTGGCAACCGGGATTCCTACATTGATGCAGTCTTTGGGGAGGCCGACGCAGGGATTACCGGCGCTGATTTCGCCGTCGCCGAATCAGGAACATTGGGTCTCACGCATCACAAAGACCGACCGAGATTGTTATCCCTCGCTCCCCTCCTCCACATCGCAATTGTACCGGTGGAAAGGATGGTGGCAGTTTATGAACAGGCGGTCGAGAAAGTCTTCAGAGAAAAAGAAAACTTGCCCAGCCAATTCTGCTTCGTCACGGGGCCGAGCATGACCGGGGATATCCGGGGGGTTCAGTTCAAAGGCATGCACGGACCGAGAAAAATCATCGTGATTCTGGTGGAGAAATCGTTGTAAAGCGGACAGGGACAACGCTTCAATAAAAATGGACGCTTTGCACCTTGGTTTTTTTGGAGAACACTATGAAAAGAATTTCCATCCCCTCGAGGCTTTGGTACGAGAACAAGGAATGGGAGCTTACCCTCCCGGAGCGGTGGGAAGTAGATAATCTGAATCCCCCCGGGTTTGATAAGCCTAAGCTCACCCCCGAACAAATTAGAGTGAAGATTAACCATCCTGTCGAAGGGCCTACCCTGGAAGAAATGGCCCAAGGAAAAAAACAGGCGGTAATTGTTTTTGATGACATGACCAGGCCGACGCCGGTCAAGGAAATAGCCCCTTATGTTCTGGAATCCTTGCACCGGGCCGGAATGAAGAAGGAACAGATACGCTTTATTTGGGCTTTGGGGTCGCACGGAGTCTATGACATGATCAATGCCCGCAAGAAACTCGGGAACGAGATTGTGGAGAATTATACTGTTTACAACCACGACCCTTTTCAGAACACCGTGCGGGTGGGGAGGACTGCTACCGGAGTGGAACTCTGGTTTAATCGGGAATTCATGAACTGTGATTTGAAGATTGGGATCGGATGCATTACTCCTCACGTCCACGTGGGGTTTGGCGGGGGCGCTAAGATCATTCTTCCGGGAGTCGCCGGAATCGAGACGATCAACCAATTTCATAATCAGCTCTACAGGGATCAGACCCGAACCGGTCTGGGGAATTTTTCCAACAATATCATGCGGGCCGAATGCGATGCCGCCGGAGACGCCGCAGGGCTGAACTTCAAAGTCGATTGCCTGATCAATCGCCGGGGAGAAATTACCAGCCTTTACGCCGGCTCCTTCCGAGCCACGCATGCCGCCGGTGCAGAAGAAGGAAAAGAGCATTATGGAATTCCTTATTCTAACGGATACGATCTGGCAATTTGTAACGCCTATGCCAAGGCCAATGAGTCGGCCATCGCCATTATTTTTGCCCTCACTTTATTGAAACCCCAGGAAGGAGTGGGGGTGCTGATTTCCGACGCGCCAGAGGGCCAGGTTCCCCATTATGTGATGCGAGCCTGGGGAACCGATTGTGGAGGTCGTCATTATTCTCCGAGAGCAAGAGGTCTTGTGCAAATGCTGATGAAGAAACTGATCGTGATGGCCCCCTCCCCTGACCGAACCAGCCTGGACCTCATTTGCCATATCGATGATGCTCTCATTGTTAAGACCTGGCCCGAGGTTCTAGCCTTGATTGAAAAAGAATTTCCTGGGAGAGCGAAGGCGGCCGTAGTTCAGGACGGCACGATGATGCACATGCAAGGACCCGTTTAGGAGTGATCATGAAAGAGAACATCCTTATCATTCATTCGACAGATAATGTCGCGGTTGCCCTGAAGACGTTGGGTGTCGGAGAGATAGCCGTCGCAAAAGGGATAGAAGGGTTCCGGGCTTTGGAAGAGATACCCGCCAGCCACAAAATCGCCCTCAAGGATATTCCCAAAGGGGAGGAAATCATAAAATATGGAGAGATCGTGGCAGTCAGTACCCGCGACATCAAGAGGGGAGAATGGGTCCATACTCACAACCTTGAAAGCAAACGGTGGAAAAAATGAATGAGATCACTGGATACAAAAGAAAAGATGGAAGATTCGGCATTCGCAACCACGTTCTGGTTCTGCCTTCGGTCTCCTGCATCAATGGAGTGATCCATCGCATATCCCGGGAGGTGCCAGAGGCGGTCTGTCTCCCCCATGCGTATGGATGCGGTAGAGGAAGTCCCAGGGAGTTAGAAATTCTGTTTCGGACCTTCTCGGGCTTGGTGCATCATCCCAACGTCGGCGGAGCCATCATCATCGGATTGGGCTGTGAGGATTCAAACACGAAAAGCTTCCTTCCCCTGATCCAGGACGCAGGCAAACCCATCGAGGTGTTTAATGTACAGGAGGACGGAGGTTCCTTGCAAACAGCGAAGAAAGGCGCTGCCGCCGCCCGCCGGATATTATCGGAAATCAGTAGCCAGCCGAGGACTGCGGTTCCCTGGGATAAACTTCTGGTCGCAATGGAATGCGGCGGCTCGGATGCCATGTCGGGCGTGACGGCCAATGTAGCCATGGGTGCTGTTTCGGACTGGCTGGTAGAGAAGGGAGCCACAGTGATTTTTGGCGAAAATACGGAGATGATCGGGACAGCCCATGTGCTCGCCCGACGGGCGAAGAGTCCTGAGGTGGCCAAACAGATTGAGCAAATGATCGACCGAGCTGAGAAATTAACCCGGGAGGTGATGGGAGATCTCGCCAGTCTGGTCATCTCCCCCGGCAATATGGATGGAGGCATGAGCACCATTGCGGAGAAATCGATGGGCTGCATTTTTAAAGGAGGCACTACCACGATCAACCAAGTGGTAGATTATGGCGAGGCTCCTTCTGAACGGGGGCTCATCTTGCAGGACGGGCCCGGTTACGACGGAGACTCCATGGCAGGACTTGCGGCGAGCGGTTCTCAGCTTATGTTTTTTTCCACCGGTCGGGGAACCCCGGCTGGATTCCCGGCTTTGCCCGTGATAAAGGTAGCCAGCAACACCAGAATTTACGAAGCCATGAAGGATGATATGGATGTCAATGCGGGAAGCTTGGTGGAGGGCCAGCCTTTGAATAGCTTGAGGGCAGAGATGATTGATTTGATGACCCGCGTGATCAATGGGGAGAAAACGAAGGCGGAAGCCAACGGCATGGCCGTTTTCACCCTGATGACCGTTTATCCGCCATTCTGAGAGGCTTGGGGATTTTTTCAGAAACCTCGTCTTTTTTGCTTGACAGGCAACTTCTTTTTTTCATATATTCAACCCACCAACAAAAGTTCTTATCGTCCGGTGCACGGAGAGTGCGAGCCGGAACCAACTGGCCGAAAAATTCCAAGAATCCCGAAAGATTTCTCCCCGGATGGGTATGCCAATACCGGATGATGCTTTCGTCAAAAAAACTTATATCTTGCTTCGCATTGCTTGATTCGGAATCTGACGCGCAACCCAAATCGAAGCCTTCGATCTTGAGGCGGCGTCGCTCTGAGATTCATGAAACACTGTGATTGACATTACATTGGGAGGGGGAAGAAATGGGAGTATCAATGCTAAATAAAGAATTAGGCAGAAGCGATTTCGAGGAACGAACAGCGGACTCAGGGAATGAGCCCGGAAAACATAAAGATCTCGGATCAATTACTGTGGATTCGCAGGACGGCTATCAAACCCTTTGTGAAAAATCACTTGCGAGCCTGTACGTTATTCAAGGGGGCCGTTTCAGCTATGTCAACTCACGGCTATGCAATCTCTTGGGTTATGAAAGTCCCGAGGATTTGACCGGAAAATCCTTCTGGGAATTGATCCATCCCGATGATCGAGGACTGGTCAGACTCTCGCTGGAGGAGGAACAAGCCCAAGGCCTTCCGGACCAGCCTATTGTTCGCGTCTTAAAAAAAGACGGGACAATCCTCTGGGCGCGTATGGAAGGGAGCACGACGACCTATCAGGGAGCACCGGCAAATATGGGTTACCTGATCGACCTTACCCCATTTAAGAAAAAGGAAAAATCCCTGCAAGAATCCCTCGAAAAGTACCAGACGATCCTCAGCCAGATGGAAGAAGGCGTCGGCGAGGTGGATCTTAAGGGGAATATAACCTTTGCCAATAGAGATGAGTATAAGATTTGGGGACACTCTCGGGGGGAACTGATCGGTGTGAACTATCGATCCTATATGGATGAAGCGACGGCGAAATACGTCTATGAAGCTTACAACAAAGTATACAGAACCGGAATTCCCGGTAAAAATATCGTTTACGAAATCATCAGAAAGGACGGCAAGCGGAGAACAATCGAAAATTCTGTTACACTGATGCGAAACGGAGATAAGAAAATTACCGGGTTTCTGGTTGTCAGCCGGGACATTACGGATCGCAGGGCAGCAGAAAAAGAGTTGGCCGAGCATCGCAGCCGGTTGGAGGCTATCTTCGGAAGTGTAAAAGACGCGATCATCACGGTGGACCCGGAGATCAGAATTATCGAAGCAAACAAATCCACGGAAGCGATCTGCGGCATTGATATCCAAGAAATCGTGGGCAAGACCTTCTCCGAGTGCCTGAACCCATGCAGTAAATCCTGCTATGAGGTCCTAAGACAAACTCTCGAAAAGAAAATAACCATCAAGGAATACCGGGTCGAATGCGGCCATCAACAGCGCCATCAACAGACCGTCAGCGTCACCAGCTCCCCGCTTCTCGATCCGAAAGGGAACTTCATGGGAGCGGTCCTGGTCATTCGGGATATCACCCTGCTCAGAGACCTGGAAAGAGAGCTAAGGGAGAGGCATCGGTTTCAG
>JAPVTA010000066.1:0-82629 GCA_047519465.1 Thermodesulfobacteriota bacterium
ATGAACGATCGATATATGTATTTCCCAATGCTTGGAGCGTCTGCGTTTCTGGGTTTCCTGCCCCTGACTGCCATGGGGCATCTCCGCGGATCTCGTCAGAAGGTAGCTTTCGTGGCCCTTTGTACGGTACTTCTTCTGCTCCCCTGGCTCTCCCGAGAGCGCGTGTCGGTCTGGAGAAATGACTTGACTCTCTGGGCGGACACCGTCAATAAGTGGCCCGACTCCGAGGACGCCTGGTACAACCTTGGGAGATCCTATTACGATGCCGGCTTGGTAGACAACGCCCTCGATGCCTACCTCCGGGCGCTGTCGATAAACCCTTCCGCGAAGGATGTGTTGAATAATATCGGTGCCATTTACATGGAAAAGGGAGATATCCTCAAGGCCCGCCCCTTCCTATTGGAGGCGCTAAGATTCGACCCGCGCTATTTTGAGGGTCTCCTCAATCTTGGGCTCAACTACTATAAGTCGGGTGAATTCGAAGAGGCGGAATTGACCTTGAGGAAGGCCCTTGCCCTCCGGCCGCAATCCGCACAAGCGCTCTTATCGCTGGGTCATCTTTATTTCAGGACAAATAGGCTCGAAATGGCGAGCGAATGTTATCGAAAGGCTGTAAGCCTCGGAGTACAAAATGCAAACGTAGAGTTCTCTCGGGCCTGCGTGGAGGCGAGAAGAGGGAACTCTGGCGAGGCGCTCAAACTCCTCGAATCCGCCCTTCGATTGGGCTATCGGGACCTGGAAAGCTTAAAAAGGAACTCTGATTTGAATTCCCTTTTTTCCCTGCCGGAATTCAAGCATCTTGTGAACAGATTTTCTGGAGAAAGGATCGGTGACCGATGACCACAGGGATCGTGGCGGGATACGAGAACCAGCCAAATAACGGGGCAACGGGAACGAGAGTTCAGATGATCCCCGCATCGTCATCTTCATCGCGGCAATTGCTGTTCACGTCAACAGCTTTCGCAGCGACTTTGTCTTCGGAGACCGGGTCCAGGTCTTGGGCAATCGCTGGGGCAAAGGATTTAGTCTCCCGGAGATGCTCTCCGCACATGTAGCTTATCGAAAAGAATGTCATCCGGAGCATGGGAAGGGGGAGACACTTTGAAATTCACCGGGTCTCGCAAACCATCATTCCTACAAAGGCATCCCGAAGATCCATGTTTTCGAGCCCGATGGAATCATCGTGCCAACCACGGATGAAGAAGATTTAAATAAGAGAGGGCAAAACGAAAATTCAGAAAATGCATTCCGAGTTCTTCCCCAATAGTACATCTGGGCGGTCTGCATGAATCGTCAAACAAGGTCAATGTCGCAAATTCCTTGCCGTACACCTCGGTATCCGGTGGTCATAGGTTTAGCCATTCTCATTTTGTCGGTGTATTGGCAGGTAGGGGGTTATTCCTTTGTGGGATTCGACGACGATATCTATGTTTATGAGAATCCGCATGTCCAAAGGGGTCTAATCAAAGATGCCGTTAAATGGGCCTTTACAACCTTCGACGCCTCAAACTGGCATCCCTTAACTTGGTTGTCGTACATGGTCGATACGGAATTGTTTGGTCCCTCAGCGGCGTGGCACCACCGCATGAATATGCTGTACCACCTGCTAAACACGGAACTGCTGTTCATTGTACTGTGGGGGATGACAGGGAACCTATGGCAGAGTGCGTTTGTGGCGGCCCTTTTTGGGGTTCACCCGCTCCGCGTGGAGTCCGTAGCCTGGATAGCACAGCGTAAAGACGTGCTGAGCACCCTGTTTTGGGTTTTGACGATGGGTGCATATCTGCGATACGCCAGGCGCCCAACCGCGTGGCGATACCTGCCCGTAGTCGTTTTTTTTGGGCTGGGGCTGATGTGCAAGCCGATGCTGGTGACACTGCCGTTTGTGCTTCTTTTGCTGGACTGGTGGCCGCTTCGGCGGGCAACTCCGACGGATTCTTTCGATTCCTCTTCTTGGACTTTTTCCTTATCGAGGCTTTGCCAATTGGCATGGGAGAAGGCGCCACTGCTGGGATTGTCGGCAGCTTCCTGTATCGTCACATTTCTCGCTCAGACGAAGGGTGACGCAGTCCGTTCTCTCGATTACATACCCTTCGGAATGAGAATTTCCAACGCGTTTGTGTCGTACGTGGCTTATTTGGGAAAGATCGTTTGGCCTTCCTCGCTTGCGGTGTTCTACCCCCATCCAGCATGTACCCAGGCCGGTATTCCCGTGTGGGAGATTGGGGGGGCTCTCCTGCTGTTTGGTGCACTTTCTCTTCTGGCACTGTGGCAAGGCAAGCAACGGCCATATCTCATTGTGGGATGGGTTTGGTATTTAGGAACGTTGGTTCCTGTGATCGGATTGGTGCAGGTGGGTAATCAGGCTGCGGCAGACCGATACACATACGTTCCGTTGATAGGGCTATTCATCGCCATGGCTTGGGGTATCCCGAATCTGTTGCAGAGAGGCCGAATCCGGCGGCTTGTCCTGGGATTGTTGGGGAGTGGGGTAATCGCCGCACTTTCCGTGGTCGCCTGGAGCCAGGCAGGATATTGGCGAGACAGCGTCACACTGTTTTCGAGGGCATTGGCAGTTACACAGGATAACTGGTTGGCGTGGAACAATCTGGGAGTCACGTACGATAAGCTCGGCCTGCCCCAGCAGGCCGTCAATTATTACCGGGAGGCGCTCAGGATCAGACCGGATTACAGTACGGCGTGGAACAACCTTGGCGTGGCCTACTATGAACTCGGTCAGTCCCAAGGGGCAATCCATTATTACCAGGAGGCGCTGAAGTTCAAGCCAGATTACGCTGACGCGTGGAATAACCTTGGCGCGGCCTACGATAAACTCGGCCAGCCCCAACGGGCAATTAATTATTACCAGGAGGCGCTGAAGTTCAAGCCAGATTACGCTGATGCGTGGTACAACCTTGGTGCGACCTACGATAAGCTCGGCCAGCGTCAGCAAGCCATCTTTCATTACCGGAGGGCGCTGCAGATCAGGCCAAATTTCGTTGAGGCATGGTATTACCTTGGATTAGTCTACGCTAAAAATGGCCAGCTTCAGCAGGCCATTCCTTGTTTTGAGGAAGCGCTCCGCATTAAGCCCGATTTCAGGGAGGCACGATACAACCTCAACGTGGCCTATGACAATCTCAACAAGATCGAATGGGAAATCTACAAGAGGAGGCCACCTTAACTGGCCCAACATCCGTCTGGAACATCGTCCGTCATGTCCCCGGCAGCACAATACCCGTTTGGCTTAGAAAGCCCTCCAATTGAGAAGTATATGGGGAGTTGCTATTTTTAAGAATATGATATTCTGCTATGGCCGGAGGATAATCCTTCAAGTAGGCATAGAAAACACCCATTACGAAATGGGCCTAATCATTACTGGGTAACCTCATGATCGCATTCTTGTACGCTTCCGCCGACATCTCCAGGTTCAGGCCAAGTACGGCTTATTGATGAGGCTGGTGACGTTTCAAATGGTGGGCTTTAGCCAGATTCTCTTTGGTAGCTTGATTATTGGGATTTAATCTCAATGCGATCTCAAAACATTTTATTGCCTCATCATAGAATCCAGCATTTCCGTAAGTAGTACCAAGTAGCTCATAAGCTCTTGCAGAATTTGGGTCCAACTTCAAAACTAAATGAAATTGTTCGATAGCTTTGTCTGATAACATATTTTCCATATAAGCTTGCCCCAAATTAAGACGTACATCGATTGAATTTGGATTTAAGCCCAAAGCAATTTTGTATTCCCCAATAGCTTTATCAATTTGATTTTGTACATGATAGGCTACACCCAAATTATTATGGGCATCGAGATTTCGAGGGTCAAGTTTCAGACTCAGGCTATAATGTTCAATAGCATCATTTATGCGACCCTTTAAATACAGAGCATATCCAAAAGACCTCTGCACCGTAGCACTTTCAGGTGATTTCGTGATTACGTCTTTCCAAAGGGAATATTCATCTTTCCACACACCAATCCTGTCAACGGTCAGTACTGAATACAGGCCGGTTAATGATAGAAATATGATGGTCACTGCTATCTTGCTTTTTATAATAGAATTCTGTAGCCAAAAGAGGAAGATTGATAACAATATGACAAATCCAAAAGAAGGTAGATATAATTGCCTGTCGGCAAAGGCATTTTCTCCAAGCCCGGGTATATACATTGCAGGTAAAATAGAAACAATAAATAGACTAAACCCCCAAAAGACATGTTTGTTTCTGTAGAATGCTGCAATACAAAAGGTAACTACAACTACTACCACTATTAGCGAAACCATTGCTTTTTTTTCAAACAAGGAAGAAGCCGGGTTAAATATGTAAAAAGCACTTAATTTTGCAGGATATATTGCTTTTTGTACATACTCGGCAAAAAGGACAAAAATATTTATGATGGTCTGATAAAGGCCTAGTTTATGCTTTATTGTTGGGACAAAGCCTTCCAAAGCGCTAAATCTTATAAAGAAGTAAAATATAACCACGGCAAAGTAAGGAATATAGAGCTTAAAGTTCTCCAATTTATCAAATGTGCCTCGTCTGAATAAATAATCATAGATGGCTAAGGTAATCGGGAGTGTTAGGGCTGATTCCTTACAAAGAGTTGCAGCGAAAAAAAGAAAGGCTGATATGATCAAAATAAAGGGTTTGCCGCCTTCTTTAGAATCCGTCAAAATGATGTACAGATAGAAAGAAAATAGATAAAAAAATGCAAAGGTAAGCTCAGGGAGTGCGGCTATCCACGCTACCGCTTCTGTATGAATAGGATGAGAAACGAATAGAATTGCAGACATAAAAGGCAAGGATATGAAAGACCTGGAGGTGAATTGGATATGACTGCGAAAAACTCTGGAAGTTATTAGGAATACCAGTATTGAAATGCAGCAGTGAAAGAATATATTCACTAAATGGAATCCCGTTGCGTTAAGCCCGAACAAATAATAGGTGACCATGTAGAATACATACATTAATGGCCTGTAATAATTCGTTGCGTATTCTTTATCAAAGCCAGCGACATTACTTGAAAATATCTCGGGAAGATATTTTGTATCTGTAATCCATTTGTTTCTTAATATTTGGTTATTATCGTCGAAGACAAATCCATTAGACAACGATCCTGCAAACAGGGTTACCGTTATCAATACAATCAGTATTATTTGGCAAATGAGTATTTTATTCCGCAATTTAGCCAGTCTTTGTGAATCTTGAACCAATGCCAGCATTTACTCTCTATAGAGGGGCCGGCCTTTTCGAATGAAGTATACCTCCGAGGCCATGTCCGTTGCGCCAATTAGCGGTATCGGCCCAACAAACTGTTCCAACGAACTTTGAAAAGATCGAAGAACATAGCTAATGAATCCCAAAGAACATGGACCTTAGAATCGGGGGAATTGATCCAACAGACAGGCACTTCTGCAATCTGAAATCCAAGGGAGCGAGCGATCGCCAGAATTTCCACGTCGAAGCTAAAACCACAGACTCGTTGTCTTCTAAACACTGCCTGCGCAGCTTGCCGCGTGAATAATTTGAAGCCGCACTGAGTGTCATAAAAACCTCCGAGTGCAAACAAATGCAAAAGGAGGTTAAAAATTTTGCCCATTGTTACTCGATAGAGAGGCTGAGCAATTTCGATCCGAGCTCCGGGGGCCGCACGGGAGCCGATAGCAAGCTGTGCCTTACCGCACAAGATCGTCACGGTGAGTTTCTCCAATTCTTCTATGGGAGTACTGAGGTCGGCATCGCTGAAGAGAGCGAGGGGTTTTTGGGCATCCAGCATGCCCTGACGAACCGCGTAGCCCTTCCCCTGATGGCAGTTATTCCTAAGGGTGCGGACGCCCCTCCCTAACCTATCAACCTTTCGATGGCCTAAATTTTCGAGCGATGATATCCTCGACTCCGTTCCAGAACTTAGTATTGTTTATCTGATCACCTCAGTACAGTGCCCGATTGATTCAGAAAGCTCAGCAATCGAGAAGCATATGGAGAGTTAGTATTCTTAAGAAAACGATATTCCGCTATGGCCGGAGGATAATCCCTCATTTGGATATAAGAAACACCCAGGATGAAATGTGCTTTGTCATTGTCTGGCAACATCGCTATTGAATTTTTACAGGCTTCTGCGGCCTTTTCATAATTCCCTAGATTCAAATAGAGCCATCCTTGACTCACGTATTCAAAGGCGTCTGGCTTAATACGAAGCGATTCAGAAACATTTCTCAACGCTTCAGTCAGATTTCCTTCGTTTGCAAGGGCTGCCCCTAGATTCTTGTGAGCTAACGAGTTGTTCTCTGTCACTTCCAACGCATACCTGAACAGCGTTACACTGTCATGCCATCTTCTCGCTTGCAGGTTCGTAAGAACCGAGTATATTATGATGATTGCGATCATCAGCAGAGTCAATGCCAACTTATGCATGTGCCGTCGCTCCGCGAGATTAGCTATTCCCCAAACGGCAAGTATGAATAACCCAATCAGCGGGACATAAGTATAACGGTCAGCCATGGCATGTTCGCCAATTCTGACGAAGCCAATCACTGGTATAAAGGCAATGAGATACCACAACCACCCCACCGCAAAACAGGGGAGTCGCTTCGCTACACGGACTACCAATATCGAGACAGCAATGATACCAGCCACCACCATAGCGATTTTCCATGCCGAAACAAAGGCAGGATCGTATGGGTAAAAAACAGCGAGATTGTTCGGCCAAACCATTTTCAGCACATACCTTGCGTAGTTTAGCAGGGCATGGCCCGCATTCGCAATCGTTGAGCTATCAGTGCGCAAAGCTCCTCCCTTTTTTTGGGCCAAATAAGTGACAATCACGGATGCCATGGATATCAGTGCCAGTGGAATTTTCTCAAGAACGAGATTGCACAGCGACCTCTTTGGAGAAAAGCCGGTCGCTACATCGGTCTCAGGGATACCCCAACGCAAACGGCTTAGTGGCCAGTAGTCCATGAGCAGGAGGACAAGTGGGAGAGTCACCAGCATTGGTTTTGCCATGAGGCCCAAAATGAAGAGGAGGACACAGAGCAGATACGTGAGGACTTTGGGTTTTTTCGCATACTCTGCGTAGGCCAACATGGTCAGGAACCAGAAAAATGTACTCAGAACATCCTTGCGATCTGCCACCCAGGCAACTGATTCGGCGTGAAGCGGATGGAGGGCAAAAAGGCTTGCAACGCATAAGCTTCTCCATGTAGCCCCCGTCATCCTCTTAAGCAAGACGAAGAGTAAGAAACTATTTGTAATGTGAAATAACAGGCTGGTCACATGATGCCCCATTGGGTTCAAACCGAATACCTGGATGTCGAGCATATGTGAGACCCACGTCAATGGATGCCAATTATAAAAATAGAACGTTGTGAAAGCCCACTTGACAGAATCACCGGTGATGCCTGATTTGACCTGACTATTTGCGGTAACATAGGACGGGTCGTCGTAATTGATGAAATCATTGCTTAAGACCGGATAATAGACCAGAAAAATGAGTACCAGGAAGGCACCGATAACATAAAGATATTTATTCCTCCCTTGGCTATTTGCCTTCATCTGGTTTCCTCGCCCCGTGACGCTGCCGATCCATTGTTGCCGCGGAATCATGGGCCGAGGATTCCGCGGGGATGGAAAAGACAAGGAGTTCGTCTCTTACCTTTCCATTTTTGACAATTCAGCCAGTTTCTTATTATAAAGTGGATTGGCTGGATCAAGCATCGATGCTTTCTGAAATTCTTCAAAGGCCCTCCTTTTTAGACCTTTTTCCAGAAGGGCACAACCCAGATTATAATGAATTTCCGGATCCCGCGGGCTAAATTTCGCAGCTATCTCGAAATGCTCCACGGCTTTATCTAATATCCTTTTTCTTGCATAGGCCACCGCGATGTTATTGTGGCCCCTTGCCCAATCCGGCCTATCCCGCAAGGCCAAGCGATATTGCTCAATCCCTTGATCTATCATCCCTTCCCTCATGTAAAGGAGAGCAAGAGCGTTCCGGGCATCCAAGAAGCTTGGTATTTGGGAAAGAGCGAGCAGGTACTGCTGCCTTGCCTTATCCAGCGAACCTTCCTTCTCGTATAAGAGCGCAAGGAAATAGCGTTCAGAGGGAAGGGGTGAAAGCTCGAGGCCCATTTCATACTCTTTTATGGCTTCCCTGATATTCCCTTCAGATTCGAGTGCATGAGCATACTGATAATGAGCCTTAGGCGAGTTCGGAACCTTGTAGATTGCATCCTGCCAGAGCGTGTGGTCATTCTGCCAAACCGGGATTCTCTCTATGGTGGAGAGAAGGGAATGAAAGAGGAATGCTGCGAAACCCAAAATAACCGTTGTTTTAAGAAGCTTTTTCCATGCACTGTTCTTGTTCACAGCGATCGATAACGAATCGGCAAGAAAAGCCGAAGCGCCCATCAACGGTAAATAAAGATATCGGTCATTCATCAGCGTCACAAAAGGAACGATTTGAGAGACGGGTAACAACCCGAGAAAAAAGAGCAGAAACCAAAAGAATCGGTCTCGTTTTCGAAGGAGGAGGAAAATCCCAAAACTAGCGACAAGAAGTAGTCCCAGCGCGGATGCCGCAACCTCGAGATCCATGCCGGTTCTTATCGTGGGCGAGTATACAGCGCTTAGGTTTGTGGGCCAGAGGGTCAAGCCGAGATAACGGACGAAGATCGGCAGCATGGTAAAAAGAGTGGTTAAAGGAGTCCCACCATAATAGGAGGTAGTTCCTCCCCCAATTTCAGGAGATTGGCTTTTTAGGGTGATGAAAGCTGCGGCGACGGCAAGGGTCCCAAAAGGGATCTTGTCAAGAATCCAACTCCTTCGGTCCTTTTCTTGAGAAAAACAGAGATCGAAGACCAAAAGAACTAGAGGGAAAACGACGCTCGTCGCTTTCGTCAGCAATGACAATAGGAAACTGCCTATAGAACAAGCATAAGATCCCCAATGCAACCGTTCTTTTTTTTCCCGGTAGAGTAGGTAGCAATAAAAAGCAACCAAAAAGAAAAAGAGAGAAAGTACAGTCTTCCGTTGAGAAATCCATACAACCGATTCGACCTGTACCGGATGAGTAAGAAATATTAAAGCGGCTGTAAATGCCCACAGCCTTTGCCACGACAATTTTATGAGAAGGAAATAAAAGAGAATGCCATTGGAAGCGTGGAGGAAAATATTGGTAAAAATGAATCCTGCTGGGCGCATTCCCCAAAGAGTGTAGTCAAACATGTATGAGATGAGATGGATCGGGGCATAATTGTAGAAGTAAGAATGACTGAAGGCCGCTCTCACATTCTCCCAGGTTATGCCTCTGATGGTCATGTTACCCGTTACATAGGTTCTGTCATCCCATAAAACAAGAAAGGGATGGCCCAGTGCTTGCCAATAAACGGAAAAGGTTATAAGGGCCAATAGAGAGATCGAAGGTATGTGAGGTTTGATCCTGTTGATGGGTCTCTCTAACATGTTCATCCTGAGTTGTAACTATTTCTTGAGAACATGTAACTCGCTTCCGATGCTTTCAGCTGCAAGCAATCGAAACAGCAAATCCGTCTGGTTGTCGCCAAGCATCATCGATTTGTATTTTGACCACAACTCGTAGGATCCTGCCCTGTCCCCTTGCGCCAAAGATCCGAGCATCCCCGATGCCACGAGATATCGGACCGCTGCCAATTGGGATGGGTTAACGTTTCCCAATAAAGTCCTCGCGGTAATAGCCATCCGAGAGGCATCCCGGTTACCCACCGCTTTGAATAGAGTCACCCACTGCCTTTCCTGGGCTGTGAGTTTTGGCGCGCATGGCGCCGACTCCAACACTCTCCAAAATGCCCCCAGTTCATAAGGGCTTAAATATGGGATCATATTGACCGAGACATCAAACAGGCTCTCCAGCCGCTCTAACTTATTGGCCGATGAGCCGCATTCGTAAAAGAGTTGCCTCAGCCGAACGGCCTTCTGGCGCATGTCCTGAGGGATATCGACGTATTTGGGGTCGAATTTTCCGACGATGAAATAGTCACGAAGGGCCATGGCCATAAAAGCCAGCCGTGACTTGGATAAATAAGGCGAGGGAGTGATGCTTGTAACTTGGGGAAGCCGTGACCCGTTCAGCATGTCAAAGGTTGGAAGCGGCACATGGCTAAAACGAATCAGTTCATAGGCGGTCGCTTCAAGGAAACGGGTTCGCGCGGCGTTCTGGTCGAGAACGGGATAATAATCGGAATTCAAAGGGATCGGGAACGATCCAAGGAGTTTAGCGAGGAATTTTTTTGTCCCGCTCTTACGGATTTCGATATCCTGCACTCCTTGCACATCAATCCTTTTGAGGGCATCAGCGATCGCAGGGATTTTTAGCACATGAGCATCCAGGTCGGGCAACGGGCCGTTTTTCTTCGCAACGATCAAGAGATCCACATCGTTACATGCATAGACCGCAAAATCCGAGAAATTTGCCGAGAGCGCCTTAAGAACCGAAACTACCAGATCGAGGTCGATCTCATAAAGCTGCACCCATTGAACGAAGAGGCCATCTTCATTCATGTGGTGTTTGATCAAACGGTAAAACTCATCAGAAAAGAGACCCGCGACTCCGCTGACCCAGGGGTTCGAAGGCTCGGACACGATCATATCGTATTTCCTGTTATAGGTCGAAAAGAAGGTCTTTGCGTCATCGATGTAAATCGTGCTGCGCGGGTCGTTGAAAACCCGCTCAACGCGAGGCTTGAAGTAATTTGCCGCTTTGACCATCTCTTCCTCGATCTCCACGGTGTCCACTTCTTGCAGAAATGGATTGCTGAGCATCGTATGGCTTGTCAAACCGGTTCCCAACCCAATGATGGCTGCCGTACGGGCTCGGGGATTGAGGGCCATGGGTATTACCCCAAGGAGGATCATGGTGGGTTCATCCCAATTCGCCTCTTTTCCCTGCTCCATCATGATGCCTGAATCCGATTTCCCGTTGGTACGGATGGACATCACCCCGTCGCTATCCCTTGTTAAACTGACCGTCGCTGTCTTACCATCTTTGTGATAAATAATTTCATATTGATCGGGGTGTAGGATTCTCCCCGAACGATAGACCCCTGACGCCATTTTAAAAGGATCGAGTCTCGCGAAGAGGACCGTTCCCGTAATTGCACCGATGGCTATTGCCGTGACGATCGCTGGCTTCTGATAACTCTTGAAACCTGCCGTAACGTGCCAAATCAACCCCAGTCCGAGAGCAATATCCAGGCTTGCGCCGAACGTGATCAGTCCCTTGAGGCCTAGGAGGGGCATTCCGAGATCTATAGCCGCAAAAACACCGATGATTGCTCCCAGGGTATTTGCCGCATAAACAGCGCCGATGCTCCGCTCGCCGTGACCTTCCCGGATGAGGACGAATGTAATCAGCGGCAAGGTCATTCCCGCGCAGAAGGTGGTTGGCAGCATGATTCCCATGGCAATGGCATTGCTGGAGAGATTGAAATAGGCGTAGCCGGCTTGGGTTTTGCTCAGGGAAGTGAGGATCCATTGCATGACCTTAAAGGTATTCCCATAAAGCAGCAATGTCGAAAGGGCCAGGAGGCCCATCATGACCTGCACGTGAGCGAGATAGCGGACAGGATTCGTCGCCTGATCAATACGCCTTTGTATCCATAACCCACCCAATGCCAGACCGAAGATAAACGCACTGAGCATCAACTCGAAAGCATGCGTCGAACTTCCCAGGACAAGGCTCAGCATCCGGATCCAGCCAATTTCATAGATGAAGGAAGAAGTGCCGGTCACCAGTGAAACAAGGAGGAAAAACCAATACCCTGTGTGATTGCTCTCCCCGTAAGCCGTCTCCCGTTTTACCCCGTTGGAAATGATACCCGCCCGTTCGGCAGCAGGCTTACGTCTCTTAGCAATTCCGTCGTGGGTTGGTGCCCCGCTGGAATTTCTAACGGGGTGAACCTGGAAAAGCTCATCCGGAGGTCTGGGTTTTCTGATCAGAAGCCAGACCATAAAAGCCAGGGCAACGTTGATGAGGCCGGCGATTCGCATCGTGCCGGGCAAACCGGTCAGATTGATGAGCATGAACCCACTTACGAGGACACCGATTGCCGCACCGAGGCTGTTCGTAAAGTAGAGCATGGCAACAGACCTTCCAGGCTTTTCAGGAAAAAAGCGGAGAATCCCTGCACTCATCAAAGGGAAGGTCATCCCGAGCAGTACAGACTGGGGAAGAATCAAGAGGGCCGACAGGGTCCATTTGAAAGCACTGACCGCCGCAGGATGACCCAGTTGTGGGATGACGGATGTATAGGAAAGTTCTATGAGATAGGAGAAGGCGTTGTGGAAAACCAGGGCGCAGAGCCCGATCATTCCTTCCGTGACGGCGTAACCTAAAAGCAGGTTTTTCCAGAGCGAAGAATATTTGCTGCAGATCCACGATCCGATCGCCAGTCCTCCCATGAAGATCGCCAGTACTAGCGTCTGGGCGTATGCGGCATCGCCAAGAAACAGTTTGAGGTAATGGGTCCAGATCGATTCATAAATGAGACCCGAGAAACCGGACAGGGCAAACAACGTAAAATAGATGTTCAGGGGATTCATGCCCATATTCACAGTTTTCCACAAAGAGTAGCACAGAACGGCCGCCCGGGGTAGGCGGGCATGGCGTACGGGGAAAATAATGCTCCAAAAGGCCCATCGGAAGAAGCTGAGCCTTTTGGTCTGTCAGCATCTCCCCGACAAACAAAAAATTCCTTCTCAAACTCCGGATCCCTTTTGTCTTGTGGTGAAAGCAAGTTACCCCCTTCCTGGACAGCCTGAAAAAACCGGGCAGGAGTAAAGTCCCCATTTCTGGAGGCGAAACTGGAGGGATGTCTTCAGTACGCCGAGACCATATTTCACACCGCGCCGAAAATTGATGGATGATGCATCGCTGAAATACCGCGTCGGACAGCTCAGCTCGCCAATGCGGTAGCCAAAACAGATGATCTGGGCCAGCATCTGATTATCGAAGACGAAATCGTTCGAGTTCTGCCCCAGGGGGAGTTGTTCAAGAATTTCCCTGGAAAAGGCACGGTAGCCGGTATGGTATTCCGACAGCTTGTGACCCAACAGCAGGTTTTCGAATAAAGTGAGAAACCGGTTGGCGATGTACTTATAGAGGGGCATGCCCCCCTGCAATGCGCCAATGCCCAAGATCCTGGAGCCGAGGACGGCGTCGAATTCCCCGTAGGCAATCATGGACGCCATCGCCGGGATCAGTTTGGGCGTGTACTGATAGTCAGGGTGCACCATGACAACGATATCTGCTCCGAGGGCCAGTGCGGTCCGATAGCAAGTCTTCTGGTTACCGCCGTACCCGATGTTTTCTTTGTGAATAATGGTCCTGATTCCCATGGCTTTAGCAATCTCTGACGTGCGGTCGCTGCTGGCGTCATCGACCAGAATCACTTCATCGACGATTTCCAAAGGGACCTCATCGTAAGTCTTTCTTAATGTCTTCTCCGCATTGTAGGCGGGCATGACCACTACGATTTTTTTCCCGTTTAACATAGGTTCTCCTAAATCATTTGAGAAATGAAGTTTTATTATTTTGAGGGAGACAGCCTCGCTTTCAGCTTCATTGCGGCTTCCAGGGTTCTTCGGGCTTCCGTGAAATCGGGGTTGACTTGAAGCGCCTTATTGAAATGGTAAATGCCCTCATCGAGTCTACCCGCTCTGACGAGTGCAATCCCTAAATTGCAATGTGCTTCCGCAAGATTGGGATTCAGACGGATTGCTGTACTGAAATAGCGGATGCTTTCTTCCAGATTTCCCAGCACGGCAAAGGCAAGCCCCAGATTGTAGTTTGCCTCCCCATTTCGAGGGTCCGCCCGGAGGGCTTCTTGATAATGAAATAGGGCCTCCTGGATCTTGCCCTGTTCCATGTAGACTGCAGCCAGGTTCGCGTGCACGTCCTCTCGCCCCGGCTGGATCTTCAGCGCCTCAAGATAATGGTCGATGGCCTCTTCGGATTTTCCCTTCTCTACGAGCATGATTCCAAGGTTGAAATGAGCATCCGCAGAACCGGGATTCATCCGTAAAACGGTGGTGAAATGGTTCATCGCCTCGTCAAGCTTTTTCTGTTTCGCCAGCACCACTCCCCATGCCATGTGTCCGTGCTCATAATCGGGCTGGATGCGTAGGGCCTCCTGAAAAGAACGGTCTGCCTCGACGAATCTGCCTTGTTGGCCAAGTGCCTCCCCCAGGAGTCGGTAAGCGATATGGTTGTTCGCGACTGCACGGGTGGCGTGGTCAAAGAGCATAACGCCATTTTTCCAGTAGCTCAGCTGCACCCTCGTACACATCGTTAATGCAGCAAGTGTTAAAAGCGCCAAAGCGGCGAGTAGTGCACGACGGTAGCGCCAACTTTGTAAAAGGGCTGGGACCCCCCAGGATACCATGACGAAAATTCCAACTAGAGGTATATAAGTGTAACGATCGGCCATCGCTTGTTCACCAACTTGTACGAGTCCAACAACTGGAACGAGGGTTCCGAGGTACCAAAGCCAACCTGTGAGAAGAGAAGGGTGGAGATGGGCCAGGCGGTAAACCAGGTAAGACACTCCGAGGAGCATGAGGCCCGCCACGATCCCGTGCATCAGTGTCAGTGTCGGAGGGAGTGGATAAATTGCAGCAAGATTCTTCGGCCAGAACGTGTTGGAAATATATCGGACATAGCTTAACAAGGCGTTGATTATTCGGAAAAGAAGGGGCGTTAACTGCACATCCGCCACGGCTCCGCCTTTATATTGGGCAAGATAGGTTACGATCGAGGATGCAAGCATCAGGGCGAAGAAAGGGATTTTTTCAAGGACTAGGCGTAATGGAGTTGAAGGAGGATAGTTTGTGTGCAGGTCTTGGAGATCATCATCTACCCTCTTTTTTTTGAATTGGAACCTGGCCAAAGGCCAAAAATCCCATAAAAGCATGACAAAAGGAAGGGTCACCAACATCGGTTTCGCCATGAGCCCGGCCACAAAAGCGATCAGGGTGGCCACATAGGCCGATGCGCGTGGGTTCTTAGCATATCTGCCATATAAAATCAGTGTCACAAATCCGAAGAATGTGCTCAAAAGGTCCTTGCGTTCTGCAATCCACGCAACAGACTCTACATGTAATGGGTGCAGCGCGAATAAAGCCGCCACAAAGATACTTTGCCAATAGCTGCGGGTCGTGGAATACAGCAGATGGAACAGCAGAAGCGTGTTTGCCATATGGAAGAGAATGTTCGTCATGTGGTGACCTTCCGGATTCAACCCATAGATCTCCGAGTCCAACATGTGCGACAGCCACGTCAGAGGGTGCCAGTTCGAAAGTTTCAGAGTGGTGAAAGCCCATAGAATGTTCGGATAGGTCAGGCCGGTTCTGACATGAATATTGTCCGTCACGTATGAGGGGTCGTCATAGTTGATAAACTCGTGGCTTGTGGATTGCCAGAAAAGAACCACCGTGACTGCGGCAAGGAACAGAACGAGGAGTGTTCTATGATGTAAAGAGATCCCTTTGATACTTCTGCTGATGTCCATTATTGTATAGGCGCCTTGATCTTTGGCCTTCTCCTAAGCGATCACTTAGATGTAAGCGGAACCAGGTTCGCACGCAACCGTGCCAACCTTTGCTCTATCTCCTCCGTGTACTCCCCATAGGTGACTGACATATATTTGAGGGCTAACTCGAAGTGTTCCACGGCGTTCCATCTGTTCCCTTCTACTTCATAAAGCTTGCCAAGATTGTAGTGGGCCATGGCGTTGCCAGGGTCAGAGCGCAGTGCGGCGAGATAATACTGTTCTGCCTTCTGGAAATCGCCTTGAGTTGCCGAAAGAGTCCCCATCTGGGTGAGGGCATCTGAATGCCTGGGATCGATCTCCAGCGTCTTCATCCATTCAAGCCTTGCCTCGATTAAATCACTTCTGTCCAGATAGGCATTGCCGAGATTGAGATGGCCGACAGCAGAAGCAGGATCGTTCTTGATTGCGCTCTGGAACAGGCTGATATCGTCTTTCCATACCATGGTCCGTTTTACAGTCCACGCAGCAAAGGTAACGACGATGACACACGTACCTACCCATACAAGCTGTTTCGCACTGGATCCGGAATAGATGTACCCGAGGAATTCTGCGGCGACCAGACAGAAGCCTGCCGCTGGAATGTACATGTAACGCTCTGCCATAGGCCAGCTTGGGATCGGAACGATGTTGGCGATTGGTAGGTAGTTTACGGCAAACCACAAGAGAGCGAAGATTGCAGCTCTGTTGTGCCAACGGACGATTAGCCAAATGACCACCAGTATTGCAACCCAGGCAAGTAAAAGCATGGGATCGTCTAAGAATCCGGCCTTCGGGACGACATGGAAAACGGTGAGATCGATCGGGAACAAAAAAAGTTTAAGGTAATGCGGGATTATATAATAATTCTGGCCAAGGCGCGTGGCCAGCCCGTTGGCAATGGCGCCGGTTCCCATGATGCCGTGAAGGGCGTACGACCGCAACACAAGGTAGCCCCCTGCAAAGAGGAGGTATGGCAGAAGCGAAAGGGCCTTTTCCCGCAGCCCTTCCACGAAACGGGAAGAGAACGGGGAGAGTGAATAAACGGCAATTAGAACAAACACCATCAGCGCAGTTTCTTTGCAGAGAATTCCGAAAAAGAAAAGCATTGCTGAAAGGATAAGCCACTTTCCCCATCTCCCGTCCCCTCGCAACAATAGGAGAAACGATGCAAGAGAAAAGAAAAGCGACAGGAGATTGTTCCTCGCCGAAATAAAATTGACGGATTCCGCATTGATGGGATGAACAGCGAAGAGAAGCGCTGTAATAAATGCGAAGGCCCTATTCGTCGCTATCTTGCAACAAACGAGGTAGAGAAGGAGGACATTCAGCAAGTGAATCACAACGTTGACCGCATGAAAGGCTGCCGGGTTCATCCCGAAAAGCCAGTAGTCGAATAAGTAAGTTATCCGGGTCAAAGGTCGGTAGTACGGTCTTACAACGTCCGGGGCAAGAAGCAGGTTGGCAACGCTCGTGACTTGTCGTAACGCCGGGTTTTTGACGATAATGAACTCATCATCCCACACAAAACCGTTGAAGAAGCTGACGGAATAAACCCCTATCGTCACTGCGGAAAGGACAAGGAGTAAGGGCCACAGGGCGTTCCTCTTATGAATTGAATTCTTGTCCTGAGAAATCATTCAGTAACTTTCTATCGGTCCTTTGAGAAAAAAATTTGATGTGGTCAGGCATTACTTTTTTGACAAGCAACTGCGACAAGGGTCCCGCCACGGCCTAAGACTGTTCCGATCGCCACTGCCGGTAAAGACGGAAAGGTCAACAGTGATCCAAGCACAAAATTGCACGCCCCAATAAATTTATTATGATTCTTCTGTTTGCCGGTCAGGCAGTTAAAAAAAACATTTGGATAGGGCATGAGATAATTGAGTGCACTCTGGGACCAGCCGAGAAGGTCGTACTCGAATTCCTGGTGCCATTGCCGTTGGATAGAGTATCCCGCAGAAGTCAAGCAATACCGTAGCGAACCCGCATCGAAATGATAAAGATGTCTCGGTACGTCAAGATGTAGCCATTTATGCCTGAATAGCTTAGCTTGCACCCCCCCATTATCAGGTACGGAAATGATCAGTTTCCCATCCGGTTTAAGCAGCTTCGCTAACTGCGCCAGTGTTCCCTTGATATCAGCCATGTGCTCCAAGGTGTGCCACAGGGTGATGCAATCAAATTGATTCGATGTGGGGACTTGATTTATTGCCTCTTTCACATCGAGGCCGGCCGATCGTGCTGATTGAGGGTTGAGCTCGGTTCCCATGACTTGCCAGCCAGCATCTCTTGCCGCCACCAGGAAGGAGCCGTCACCGCAGCCTATGTCAAGGAGCTTCTTGCTCGTTTTAGGGCTCATTGCAGAAGCAACAAACCCGAGCCGTCTTTCAATGCATCGCCGTCGTGTGAAGCCATGGCGGTTTCCGTAATACTGGGGGGGATAATACGGGCTCAGTCTCTCAGGTTTTGGTACGGTATGCCCGAGTCCACACCGTGCACATCGCTCGACCCGGAAGATTTCGTCCGTAAGCGGATCTCGTACTTCAGGAAAGTGACGGACCAGCCTGCCTCCACAGACACCACAATTTTTGAGTACTTTACCTTCTTGCAATTTTCTTCATTCACGCTTTCGGCTTTTGAATACTCTAAAAAATTTTAACCTTAGCCCAGTCACCTTGCAAGGGAGGTTATCTTTTCATGGTATCCCCAGGAGGACCAGTAATGATTATGAGCTGGGGGGTAACTACGAGAACCCACGACAGATATGTCTACTGCGAACCTTTTTTCGATATTCTTTCCCTGATATCCAGGCCGTCTGACCACCAACTTGCCTCATTTTACCCAAAAGACAGTATCCTACTATGCCTGGGATTCAAGGGGGATGCTATTGTTGATTTTTTGGTCGTTAAAATGTATAAGTTACTAGTATCGTCATTAAATGTTTCGATATTTTTAGAAAATCATTAAGGTTTTTTGGGAGATTCAATGCGGGTAGCCGTGGGACAGACCTCTCTCGTGTTCAAGGTGATCTTTATCACCAGCCTCATCTTGATCTTTGCGATTTCTTTTAATGTCTGGTGGAACACAAGCCTTCACCAAGCCAGCATCGAAAAATTAACTCACGAGAAAACGAGGATTATCGCCGAGTTTATCGAGGAAAATGTCATCCGGGCAATGGAGAAGGGAAGACATTTTGATATGCACCGAATTCTAAGGAACTTCGCCGTCTACAGGGATGTCCGGAAGATTTCTCTCTTCAGTAGCGATGGGACGATTAAGGCTTCAACGCAGGAAGACGAATTGAATAAGAAGGTGGGAGACCTCGAATTCTATTTGAGAGACCATCATTTTATCCGGGAAGAGATCGTTCACTTAAAGGACGGAAGAAGAGAAAGAGAGCGAATCTATTATTTCAACACGCCTATTCTGAACCGGCCAGAATGTTTTCAATGCCATGACAAAGAAAAGAAAATCATCGGGGTCCTGACCGTGGCCAACTCGTTGAAAGAAATGGATACGATGATCTCGAAGATTGAGATCCATTCGATTATCCTCGCCATCATTACCATTGCCTTTTTGTCTTTTGTGTTAGGCTTCCTGTTTTTGAAATTCGTCAACATCCCGATCAAGAAGCTGACTGAGACGATGGGGAAAGTGGAGGAAGGCGATTTGACCGTGAGGGTGAACGTGAAGAGCAGAGATGAGATGGGAAGTCTGGCCGAAAATCTCAACATCATGATCGAGAAACTCAATTTGGCAAAGCAAGAGGCGGAACAATATCATCAGGAACTGATTCAGAGGGCGGATCGTATGGCGACGATCGGAGAACTGGCCTCCGGGATTGCCCACGAAATCAGGAATCCATTGGCGGGTATTCAAGGGGCGATTCAAATCCTGGCGGAGGGGCTTCCAAAGGAGGACCCCCGGACCCAAGTGACCGATGAGATTCAAAAACAGATCTATAAATTGGAACGGCTGGTGAGGGACCTCTTGAACTACGCCAAACCCGTCCCGACGAATTACCTGCCGACGGATATCAACGGACTGGTGGATAAAGTCCTCTCCTTCTTCGTTACCCAACGGGGAATGCCGGTGAATTACAAAATTGAGAAAAAACTATTTTCCTCTCTTCCCAGGACAATGATCGATCCAAGTTCTATGGAACAGGCTTTTCTAAATATCATTCTCAATGCCCAGAAGGCGATGCCCAAAGGGGGGACGTTTACCGTGTCGACGGTTGCCCTTCCACAGAGGAAAGACGACGGGAAAGAGGTCCGTGAGGTCCAGATCATATTTGAGGATACCGGTGTTGGAATCCCGGGAGAGAACTTGTCCAAGATTTTCAACCCCTTCTTTTCTACCCGCACGGACGGAACAGGGTTGGGTTTAGCCATTGCCAAAAATATTGTGGAACAACATGGAGGGAGGATAGAGGTGGAGAGCCAAGTCAATGTGGGGACAAGGTTTGTTATTACCCTTCCGGCCATCAACTAACGCTCGTAGCGGACAGCACATATTAAAGTGACTAAAATGCCTAAAGTGTCTAAAGTTAAAAGTGCTTAACATATTATGAATAAGAAGAGGTGAAATTTGAATTTAAAGAGTGTGGCGAGTTACTTGCCATCTTTACTTCAATTAGCGGAAAACGGCGAAAGGAACTTTAGTTCACTTTTTTAGTTCATCTTATTAGGCACTTTAGTCACTCAAGGGAATCGATGTCTGAAGCAAGAATCTTAGTCGTTGACGACGAGTACCTCATCCGGTGGACCCTTCAGCAAAATCTGGAGAAGGAGGGCTACGAGGTTCTCCTTGCAGAGACGGGTGAGGAGGCACTGGAAAAAGTGAAGGAGGCTGCACCCGATTTAGCTCTTCTGGATATTAAACTGCCCGGGATGGACGGCTATGAGGTCCTCGAGAAGGCGTTGAAGATAGACGAAGGGATCGTCCCTATCATGATCACTGCTTACGACGAGGTTGACAAAGTGGTCAAGGCGATGAGATTGGGAGCCTTTGACTATATCAGCAAACCTTTCGACTTCAGTAAGGTTTACTTATCCATCCAGAAGGCATTGGAAGCCTCACAACTCAAGAGAGAAGTGAGGCATCTCAGAAGGGAAAAAAGAAATTGGTATGGGTTCGGCAACATCGTGGCCGTCAGTCGAGAGATGGAAAGAGTCCTCCAGATCTCTGAAAAGATTGCCCAAAGCGAGGCGGCAACAGTACTGATCCAAGGGGAGAGCGGAACGGGCAAAGAAGTGATCGCCCACCTTATCCATGAGCGGAGTAAGAGGCAGAATATGCCCTTTATTACCGTCAATTGTGCTAATTTCCCGGAACAGATGCTGGAGAATGAGCTGTGCGGCCACGAGAAGGGAGCCTTCACCGATGCCAAGGAAGTGAAGAAGGGACTTCTTGAAGTGGCAGATAAAGGAACGCTGTTTTTAGATGAGATCGGTGATATGAACCTGAATCTCCAGGGGAAAATTTTGAGACTGGTTGAGCAGAAGACATTCCGAAGAATAGGTGGTTTAAAGGATATTCAGGTGGACGTAAGAATCGTCACTGCGACCAATAAGGACCTTCTCAAGCTGAAGGAAGAAGGTAAATTCAGGGAAGATCTTTTCTACAGGATCAATGTCGCCTCCATTAGAATTCCTCCTCTTAGTGAGAGGCCAAGTGATATTCTTCCTCTGACGAAGTATTTCATGCAGAAATACAACGAGGAATTCCATAAGAATGTGCAAAAAATTTCAAGAGGGGTGGAGGATTTTCTCAGGAATTATAATTGGCCTGGCAACGTCCGGGAGTTGAAGAATGTGATCGAAAGGGCGATGATCCTCGCCGAGGAAGATACTCTTCTCATGGAGCACCTGCCCATAGAAATTCTCGGGCAAGCTTCGAAACAGGGAGGGGTCATCGAAGGCATTCGAATTCCTCCAGAAGGAATTTCGATGGAAAAAGTAGAAGAAGCCCTTGTGAAGCAGGCCCTTAAGATGACCAACGGGAATCAAACCAAAGCAGCCAAACTTTTAGACATCAGTCGAGACGCCCTCCGGTATCGCATGCAGAAGTTTGGCCTTGCCGAAGCCTGATCCTTCTCAGAGCCCCCATAGCGTACAGGACCAAATCTTAAATACTTCAATCCCAAACTTCCGATGGCCAGATAACTTGCGACCCCGATTCCCTAGTCAGCTATATCTTTTCTTTCAAATGCCCAGTCTCTCATCCCCACTCTTGAAAACTCCGCAACCCGAAATCCCTGCCCACTGGCGGCAGGCGCGTTCTGAAATTGGCATGGTTGCGGGAGAATCCACAGGGGTGCGGGATATCTCGCTAATAAGCACATACCTTCACAAGCCCCGTAAATGAGTCCCCTGCTCCATTTTTCCGTTCCTCATCTAATATCATGAAATTAAAAGAATTTTTCTTCTCCTATCAAACGGTTCTTGGAGGAGCGGTTTAAAGGGTTTTGGCATGCGGCTTGCTCTATAAAAGCCCGAATCGAATTAAATCAAATGGCCATGAGAAATAGACATTCGAAACATTATTTAATAATAGTCATGTTCGGTATCCTCTTTGTTACGGTCTGTTCGACCTCGGCTCTGGCAGTTGTCCGTGGGACCTACCTTTATAGCCTCTCCAATTTTACTGGGACGATCCGGTACGACTGGGTAACGCCTTTTTACGATAGAGAGAGAAACGAGATCTATGTTACCAACGGGGGAGACCGTTCCATAAGGATTTTTAACGACAGCGGAATGGAACTCTACAACTTCGGTGATGATGAAACCCTAAACGGAATGAGAGAGGCTGTCGTCGACGAGGAGGGGAACATTCTCATCCTCACCATGAGATATGAAGGCGGAAGGCCGGAACACAGGATCATCCGTTGTAATTACAGGGGTGAGCCAACCTCAACCGTTGAGATGAAGGGGCTTCCCCCTGAGTTTTCAAACTTTGTACCCCACCGCCTTGTTTACAGGAATGGGTCTCTTTATCTGGCAGATTTGGCATCGATGAAGATCATCGTGACAGAGCCGGATGGTCAATTCAAGAAGGGCTATGATGTTGCCAAACTCATGGGCCTCAACGAGCAGCAGAAGAGTGATTCCGGTATGGTCGGGTTTTACGTGGCCCTGGATGGAAATATCTTCTTCACTGTTCCCGTCTATTTCAAGGCCTTCAAACTTTCCCCGGATGGCCAGATTCTGGAATTCGGAAAAAAGGGGAGTGCTCCGGGAAGGTTCAACATCGTGGCAGGCATTGCCTCGGATGACAAAGGCTATATCTATGTCGTCGACAAGCTCAGGAGTGTGGTCATCATCTTTGACAAGGAATTCAAATTCCAGAGCGAATTCGGATACCGGGGTTTCAGGCCCGGGAACCTTCTTGCGCCGGATCAAATCGAGGTAGACGGAAAAGGCCGGGTTTACGTCACACAGATGGGACGAAGGGGCGTCAGCGTCTTCCAGGTGAAGTACGACTGATTCGTTCTTACAGAGCAGTAGACGCTCTGCGCTATACCCTATGCGCTTTGCGTATCAGGTTTAACAGGGGGGTTAAGACGGGGGGAAATAAGAATCGATCAGTAAAGGAGGTGGTCGAAGGCAATAAGTTAAGAGACTTGAAAGTAAGCAGTAGGCAGAAAGCAGTAAAAGTAGGTGAAACAAAAAAATCGAGAAAAAATAGGAGGACGAAATGAAAGCAGTCAAATTAAGTTTGGTTATTATGGCAGCGGCCATATTAACCATTGGTTTAGGTGGCGTGGCTTATGCCTTCCATTCAGGCGGCGTTGCAGAATGCGATGGCTGCCATACCATGCACAACTCCTTTCAGAACAAGGCGATGACGACGGCCTACCCGCAGGGCCAGGCCGGGCCATACCTCTTGCAGGGAACGACCCAGTCCGAGACATGCCTGAACTGCCACGCTGCGACACCTGCGGGCAGTAGCTACCACATTATGGATCCCAATGCAGGGGGCACCAATGCCAGTACCCCGCCCGGGAACTACACGCCAGGCGGCGACTTCGCCTGGTTAAAGATGACCTTTACCTGGGTGCCGCGGACCGGCACCTCCGAGACCAGTCTGGGTGAGCGTCATGGCCACAATGTCATAGCGCCTGCCTTCGGACTCGTTGTTGACGGTGCGAATAGTACTGCTCCTGGCGGTACGGGGTATCCAGCCGCGAATCTTACGTGCGCGAGCTGCCACGATCCGCACGGAAGGTACAGAAGGGATGCAAGTGGTAATGTAGGCACTCCTACTGGCGGTACTACTAAAGTTTCTCTTCCCATCTATGCCTCCGGCTCCTACTACAACGCCAAGAATGGTATCCCAGCCAACGAGCCGACCTCCTGGGCTGCAGTGGGTGTTTACAGGCTCCTCGGCGGCAACGGCTACCAGCCTGCGTCGCTTTCGGGCAGCTTCGCCTTCACAGCAGACCCACCTGCGGCAAAGGTCAATTCTACATACAACTCAACCGGCGGAGAACAGACCACACAATATCGTGTAGCCTATGGTGCGGGCATGTCCGAATGGTGCGCAAACTGCCACACCAGCATGCACAAAGACATTACCACAGTCGGCAGCACATCCGGTCTGAGCCATCCCGCTGGCAACGGCGCGAAGCTTGGCGCCACAATCTCCGGGAACTATAACGCATACATCATGACGGGTAACATGGGCGGTGCACAGGCAACCTCAGGCAGCACCCTTGCTCCCTTCGAGCTCGGGTCATCTGACTACGTAGGCACTCTGGCTCCGCTTGCTGTCAATACGGCAACCTTTGCCGGCCCGGACGCGACCAATGCTAACGTGGCCTGCGTGAGCTGTCACCGCGCGCATGCATCGGGCTTCGACAGCATTCTCAGGTTCTCGATTGGCAATGAGTTCATGACAGTGGCCGACAGCGCCGGCAACGCGATCTGGCCTGATCCAACTGCGAATCCAGCTCAAGCCATGGGCCGTACCACGGCTGTAATGCAGGCTTCCTACTACAACAGGCTGCCGACGGCGTTCGCACCGTACCAGAGGGATTACTGCAACAAGTGCCACGCGAAAGATTAATCTGATTGCCCCTCACCCTTCCCCTCTCCCCTTGGGGAGAGGGGAGAGAGGGCTGAATATCTCTCTACATTCGAGGAAAGCAGGGCTGGCTTATGCCAGCCCTGCTTTTCAGTGTGAAGCAGTGAAGTAAAAATATGAGTGCCAGGAGGAGGGGATCATGGCACAGCCTAAACTGAACTGCATTATTTTTCTTTCTATATTCGCATTTTTTGCCTTGAGTGTTACAAGCTATGCGTTCCATACAGGCGGCGTCGCAGATTGTGATGGGTGTCACACCATGCACAACTCATTTGAAAGCAAGCAGATGACAACAGATTTTCCCCAGTACCAGGCAGGGCCGTATCTTCTGAGAGGTGCGGACCAGTCCTCGACGTGCCTCAACTGTCACCTGGGCGACCAGGGCGGAAACAATCAGAGCTACTTTGTTGCAACTCCAGATGCTTCCATGCCCAGCGGCACCCCGCCCAACAACTATACCCCGGGCGGCGACTTTGCATGGCTCAAAAAGAGCTATTCCTGGACGAATGAGTTCGGTTCTGAGACGAGCAAGGGGGAGCGGCACGGCCACAATATCATCGCAAAAGATTATGGGTACGTACAGGATAGTACGATCACTTCTGCTCCGGGTGGAGATACCTTCGAGTACCCAGCAGTAAACCTTCACTGTACGAGCTGCCATGATCCGCACGGCAAGTATCGACTGAACGCAGATAATGGAGTATTCGCCACCACGGGAAAGCCTATCTACTCGTCGGGCTCGTACGGAGCCTTGCCGACATCATGGGGTGCTGTTGGTGCCTACCGCCTTCTGGGCGGCATCGGCTATCAGCCGAAGTCGCTATCCGGAAGCTACGCCTTTAGCCATGGTCCGCCGATCGTCGCTGTGGTGCCAGCGAATTATAACCGGCCTGAAACACAGGGCACGGACCAGGTCATCGTCGCATACGGCAGAAGCGTTTCGCTCTGGTGTGCCAACTGCCATGCGCAGATGCACACTACTTTCGGCGCCGTCGTCCACCCGGTAGACCAGCAGATCTCCTCCACCGTGGCGGGAATCTATAACTCTTACAAGAAATCCGGTGATATGACCGGCATTAATTCGAATGCCTACCTGTCCCTCGTGCCGTTCCAGCACGACAATTTCAACACCATCGCGGGCATGAACACGTATGTGGGAAAAACCGACGGACCTGCTAATAGTGACCGTGTGATGTGCCTTTCGTGTCACCGGGCTCACGCATCTGGTTTTGACAGCATCATGAGATTTGGCCTCGGCAACGAGTTCATGACCGTTGCGGACAGCAGTGGCAACCCGCTCTGGCCCGACCTGAATGCCAATCCGGCGCAGGCTCAGGGCAGAACCACCACGGAGACGCAGGCTTCTTATTACGGCAGGCCGGCAGCTGTGTTTGCACCCTACCAGCGCGTCCTCTGCAACAAGTGCCACGCTAAGGATTAATAAGAAAATGGCAAAGCGCATAGAGCTTAGCGCATAGGGCAACTACCTAACAAAGAGCAAGCTAAACTGCCAAGAGGGCTGGCAAAAAATGTCAGCCCTCTTTTTGTAGTTGAATTTGGGAGGGTTATAAGATTTAATGATCTTAGGTTGCTTCCTTCACCCTCCCCTTTCCCCCGTCGGGAAGAGGGGAGGTGAGGTGAGGAAGGACTATGAACAGGATGGAGGTGCTGTAAGATGAGATTTAATAAAACGCGGTGCGCTATGTTCTATGCTCTATGCGCTATCCTATTTTTGGGACTGCTGGGTTGCGAAGCAACTATTTCCCGGTTAAAAGCGCCTCTCGAAGAGGAAGGTGAGGTGTATCTTTATCTCCAGCCATTTCCGCAGGAAGCGGAACGGCTCAGGTTTACGGTTGAAGGAGTTTCCGTACTCTCTTCCGATGGAAGGTCATTCCCACTTTCTCTCTCCTTCCGCGAGATAAAGGGCCGCGATCTCCGAAGGCAGCGGCTTCTTGCCTCCGGCAGGCTGCCTCCGGGCTCGTATAGCGGTCTTTCATTTCAGGCGAAAGATGCTTTCTTAAAGGTGGAAGAGGGAGAAGCAGCCCTCCTTGTTCCGGAAAAACCTGTGAAGATAGATTTTCCTTTTAATGTGAGCAGAAGAAAAGCCAGGGTGCTTTCTTTAACCTTCAAATATAAGGAATCTATCCCGGCTGGTTTCAGCTTGAGTCCCGTATTTTCTGTTCTGATTCCGGCGATGCCGCTCGTCAGTCTGATGGGATATGTAACGAACTATGGTTCTCACAATATCACCGTATTCGATAAAAGGGTGAAACAGGCTGTTTCTGTTATTGTCACAGGGAGAGGGCCTGCCGGCATGGCGCTCGACCCCGCGCGAAGAAGGGCCTATGTCGCCCTGACAGGGGATGACACCATTGAATACATCGATGTCTTGGCAGGAGATGTTTTGAACCGGATAAGGCTTAATACAGGTGATCACCCCCAGGAAGTGGCCCTGACACCGGACGGAAAGACGCTTCTTTCGGCGAATAGCGGTTCGAATACGGTCAGCTTTATCGATCCTATTTCCCTTCTTGAGCTTACCCGAATCAATGTAGGAAGAGGCCCGAATTCCATCCTGTTGGATCGCACGGGAAGAAGGGCTTTTGTTTTTAACACCATTTCAAGTACCCTCTCCGTCTTAGATGTTCCGAATAAAGCCCTGATCACGACGATTTCCACAGACCCGGGTCCTTTAAGGGGGCAGCTGAACAGGAGAGGGGACAGGCTTTATGTAATCCACGAGCTATCGTCTTATTTCACAGTCTTAGATCCCAACTTGCTCTCCGTGGTAGGAAGGTTCAGGGCGAAGATGGGATTGAACGCGATAAAGGTGGACACGAACACCGACCTGATCTATCTCGGGAAGAAGAATGACCCGGTGGTGGAGGCTTATGACCCTTTTTCTTTTTTCCCGGTCGATTACGTGAATACAGGCGGGGGGATTAATTACATGACCATTGATGGCGAAGAGAATAACCTCTACATGGTAAATTCCGAGACGAAAAGCGTGATGATATTCAATCTGATCAGCAAAAAGATGGTCGCTGAATTCGACGTGGGCGAGAACCCGTACTGGGTGACGATGATGGGAGAACGATGACCGAGCCCCGAGAGGTTTGACGTGGAAGATCTGAACAAGAGAGAAAAACGGTAAGAAATGCGCTTAGCCAATTTACCCATGGATTCCAATAGAATTAAAAACGTCATCTCAAATGAATACCTTTTGGTCCTCTGCTTGATTGCCATCTGCATTTTATGTCTCGTTCCATTCATCCACAAAGCATTTAACATAGACGACCCCGTATTCATATGGGTTGCGGAGCATATTCGGACGAATCCTTTTGATTTTTATGGCTTTATGGTCAACTGGAATGGGTTCAATATGCCGATGTCGATAAAAAATCAAAATCCACCCGTCGTGTCATACTACATTGCTCTTGTCGCTCCATTATTTGGCTGGAGCGAAACTGGCCTACACCTGGCGTTCCTGTTTCCTGCGATCGCAGTCGTCATTGGTACTTACTGCTTAGCGAGACAATTGTGTAGCCACGCTTTTACAGCGACCCTATTAAGTATGACGGCGCCCGTCTTTATTGTGTCCAGTACGACCATCATGTCTGACATAATGATGTTGGCCCTATGGTGTTTTGCTGTGCTATGGTGGTTCAAGGCCATGGAGACAAACGATCGCATTTATTTTATCTTATCTTCTCTATTCATAGCAGTCGCAAGTTTAACGAAGTATTTTGGAATCGGGCTGATCCCACTTCTTTTTCTGTATACTCTCGCAAAGAAACGCAAACTTGGAAAGTGGACATTGTTTTTATTCTTTCCAATATTGGTTCTTGTATTTTATCAATTGATGACGCAAATGATGTACGGGAAAGGATTGCTTAGGAATGTGGCCGAATATGCGACGCTTTCAAGGCAGATCGCGGCCAGGAGTATTGTCGTAAAAGTGTTGACGGGCCTGGTGTTCATTGGAGGATGTTATATTGGAATGCTATTTTGCTCGGTTTTTTTATGGGGAAAACAAACATTCTCTCTCTTCTCGGCCGGAGTGGCGATATTGGTTTTGGCGCTATACAGCATCAAGTCTATCGGCGGCTTTCCGATCGTCAGCATCGATGGGACGGATTGGATATTTGTAGCCCAATTTGCACTATTGGCCTTTGCCGGCGCTAATTTTTTGGCCATGGTTGTCAAGGATCTGCTTAAATCGAAAGATAGTGAGTCTCTGATATTATTCCTTTGGGCGACGGGGACCGCACTCTTCGCGTGTTTTATCAACTGGTCGGTAAATGGGAGAAGCGTGTTGCCATTAGTGCCGGTATTTGGCATTCTCCTCGTGCGGCATTTTGAACGTTCGGGCAGAATGAAAAGTTCGAGAAGTCGGTGGCGACTGAGTGTAGCCGTGTCTTTTAGCCTCATCGTAGCGCTTCTCGTTGCTCGGGCTGATTACAGGTTTGCGGACAGTGCCCGACAAGCAGCAGTCAGAATTGGCCATACATACCGGAATTTTGCAGGAACAGTCTGGTTTCAGGGGCATTGGGGATTCCAGTATTATATGGAAAGGTTTGGCGGAAAGGCGTTCGATTTTCGGGCCTCGAGGTTGAGGATAGGAGACTTAATGATTATCCCATCGAATAATGCTCGCGTCCTCGGGATGCCTAAAGAATTCGTCGATACGATTCAAGAGCTTTCGTTTGAGACAGATAGGTTTTTGACGCTGATGGATCCAAAAGCTGGCGCAGGTTTCTACTCAGACATGGTGGGGTTGTTACCTTTTTCATTGCGGCCCCGGACACAAGAAAGATATTACGTCCTTCAGGTGATTAGATGAAGTGTCTATAGAGTATATTTTTTGGCATGTCTTTAGTGGAGCAAGAAATGTGGCAAATCTATGTGGGGCACTGAGATCGGTCGGCGACGGAAGCCTATTGCGACCTTCTTTTCCCCAGTGATCATCAACTTTTTAACGTAGCGCCTTGTGAAGATGGGAAGGTGAAAGGTGTTAACCGCGACATCTTTAATACGGGGTTGCAGACCAAGTAGCAGGCAGGACATTTGAACATTGAAAGTCGGGATTTGAGGTTCGATAAAACGATTGCCCTGCGCTCTGCTCCGTGCGCGATATGGGCTAAGTTCGTCGCTTTGGGCACCGTTCTTCCGCCGCAAGATCCGGGGAGGCGGATACGCTGCACCCTGCCAATCTTGATCATATTGGCGTTGGTTCCAGTTGGAGCGAGTGCCCAGGGGATATTGAGCGGTATAAGCGGCTTCCTGGATTCGAATTACACCTTCAATTCGACCAAGACAACGGATTCTTCGGGGAATACCACGAAAACAGAATCCAATACGTTCAATAATCGACTTAGCCTCAACGTCAACACTTCCATCTTTCCCAATCTCAGACTGAGCGCGGGAGCATTATTTGAAAAAGATATAGCCTTGTCGAAAAGCGATGATACGAACACAAAATCCACCTCCACAAAATTTAACCCTTTTTTTAATCTGACCTTGAGCACCCCTGTCTATACCGCAGGAATTGGCTATAGCCGAAGGGAAGATACGGAAAAGGCAAGTGGCTCCCCGGCTCTTGCCCTCGTTAACGAACAATACAACGCAATCTTAGGATGGAAGCCCGATGGGTTCCCGTCCATGGATATCCTGCTCCAGAGAACAAATAACTTTGACGAAAAGCGGGATATTCAAAACACGACCCAAGACTTTGGTTCTCTTAGTTCCAGGTTTATCTACAAAAATCTCGAAGTTCGCTATTTGGGGAGCTACACAGACCTGACAGACAAGATAAATAACGTTGAGACTACAGATTTGCTCCAGACCGGAAGATTGAGTTATTCTGATTATTTTTTTAACAAACGGGTTTCTTTCAACGCAACTTATAATATCACTTTTGATCGAATCACTGTCTCTCAAAAGGGTAAAGGGACAGGGGGGGGGAGGGTGAGTTTCCAGACCTTTCCTTTTGCGGGGCTTTCGAAAGTTGACAATACTCTGGATAATATCACTCTGGACTCGAACCCGAGCCTGATTGATGGGAATACGGCAGGGAGCGTTGGAATTGATCTCATCTCGGATCCTCCTTTAGTGAAAAGACAATTGGGTCTCGATCTTTTGAATCCAACGGAGGTCAACCAGCTTCTCCTATGGGTTGACAGGGAACTCACCCCCGCGGTTGCCAGTTCCTTTTCGTGGGATGTCTTTATCAGTGACGATGGTTCGACGTGGACGCATTGGGCAGGACCTGTCACTGGATCCTTCGGTCCGTTTCAGAACCGCTTTGAAATAGATTTTCCAAATGTCACTCCGGCAAAAAGGTTCATAAAGGTGGTTACAACTCCTCTTACGCGAACCGTTTTGGTACCACCCAATATATTTGTGACAGAGCTCCAGGCATTTCTTATGAAGACGTCCGCAGAGGTCGTTGGAACAGGCAGAGAGAAAACAACCACAACGATTTCACACATTGTAGAAACGGAGGCAAAAACACGAATTTTTGATATCCCCTTGCTTTATTACGACCTTTCCTACTTCTTGTCAAGGTCTGAAACAGACGGTTCGACCCGGCTGACGTGGACTCTAAGCAACGGGCTTTCCCTGAACCAGACGCTGAGTAAGGTTTTCTCCGTGACGGCCAGGGCGGCAAGAGAAGATGGCGTAGATGAAAATGAGAAGAGGACTGCGTACGTTTACAATGCGACGATCATGGCGACGCCCCTCAGGACGCTGAGAAATAGTCTTGTTTACGGCGGCCGAAGCGAAGATATCGGCGGGAAGTCGGACCGTACGAACTCCGTCTATCTGAACAACATCGCTGAATTGTACAAGGGCGTGGATGTCAATCTGGGAGGGGGGTTTGACTGGGCGACGAACGCAGCGGGACAAAAGACCCAAACCACGAGGATAAATGTCGGGGCCAATATGATTCCGCACCCCCGGATGATCCTGACGCTCAACTATTCTGATATGACGACACGTACATCGGGCGGCGGGCAGCCAGGCTCTACTACCTCTTCGAGTGTAGTGACCCTCACCACGTCCTATAGCCCTTTTGATACCGTGCGTCTCCTTGCTTCCCTGGACATATCCTCTCAGACCGGGATGAAGACCAGCGTTTTCCAGAATTATGCAATCAACTGGTCCCCCTTTCCTGAGGGAAATCTCCAGTTTAATATTAGCTACAACGAGACCTTGAGGTCTGAGGATAATGCTAAGGAAAGGATCTTCATCCCGAGCATGAGATGGAAGATAACCAATAAGGCCTTTCTGGACGTGTCCTATCTGTGGGATAAACTTTCATCCGCGACCCTGAAATCAAACTCGCAGAGTGTCAACACCAGTTTGAAGATTTTTTTCTGATCCGGAGCGAAAACCAAGGGTTGCAGCCTGATGAGGAAGATATTAAAATAGGGTTGCGCAAATGATGATCATCGTGTGAGAGATCGCCGGGCCAGACAGGGTCGCAACGCAACGATCAAGGAGAAAACTATAAATGGCAGTGAAAATTTTTTACCCCAAGAGAATTCTCTTATGTTTCATCCCCTTCTTGTTAGTGGCCTGTGCGGCTTCCGGAGATTTCTACCGTGACAATAATATGGATTTTGGTTCCGTCCAGACGGTCGCTGTCATGCCCTTCGTAAACCTCTCGAGGGACAATACCGCAGGCGATAGAGTCAGGGATGTGTTTCTTAACAGGCTTTTGGGGACGGGGGCTGTTTATGTCGTTCCTTACGGTGAGGTTGCAAAGGGGGTTGCAAGGGCGGAAATTGTAAACCCTGCTGCTCCTTCACCTGAGGAGGTCGTAAAATTGGCGGGGTTAATTAAAGTGTCTGCAGTCATCACCGGTGTTCTTCGGGAATACGGGGAAGTGAGGTCCGGCACAAGCTCAGCAAATGCGATATCGATGAGTGTTCAGATGATGGAGGGAACGACTGGAAAGGTGGTATGGAGTGCATCCACCACGAAAGGCGGGATCAAGCTGTGGGATCGGCTTTTTGGCGGTGGAGGCAGACCGATGAACGATGTGACGGAAAAAGCGGTGGATAATGTTATCGACAAGTTGTTCAAATAAGTGGTCGTCACTTGCTGGCTTCCGTCGGGTCATTGAAACGAATAGCCTTCCCTCACGCCGTTTTATTCAAGAAGGGGGGAGATCAGGTCCAATCATCGTATTGGTATTCCTCCTCTTTCTTTCCGGATGTTTAGGCGCAAAAGTGGCTGGGAAAAAAGATGTTGTCATTGGTGGAGGGGAATACCGCATTGCTGTATTCCCTTTTGAGAACCTCAGCGGGACCCCCGCTCCCATCAAAGACATAAGGCGATCCTTCATTGACAGATTAGCGGCCAAAGGATTTCATGTCATCGATGACGGGGCCCTTGAGAAGTTTATGGCAAACCACCGGATTCGCGACACAGGAGGGGTGGATTTGCCAACGGCCCAGGCGTTCAAAAAAGAGATCGGGGTTGAAGGTGTTTTGATCACCTCGGTAGAGCTTTATAGCGATGTCATACCTCCCAAGATGGCTCTGACCTCCAGATTGGTTTCGACCGGAGATCGTCCGACCATCTTGTGGATGGATGGCGTAGGAAGAGCAGGGGATGATTCTCCGGGTATTCTTGGGCTGGGTTTGATCGAGGATCCGAGAAATCTTCTGGATAAGGTTTTGAATTCTCTATGTGAATCTCTTTCGCAATATGTCTCAACAAAGAATTATGGGATCGACACGAGACAGGGTGGGAAAAAATTCAGGCCGAAGATCGCTTACCGGTCTCCTCTGCTCATGGATGAAGACAGAAAATATACGCTGGCGGTGATCCCCTTTTTTAACGAGAGCACAAGAAAGAACGCGGCAGAGATAGCCGTTCTCCACTTTGTCAGAGAGCTAACGAAGCTGGGAAATTTCACAGTCATTGAGCTGGGGGTGGTGAAGCAAAAGCTCCTCAATGCGAGGATTATCATGATCGATGGAATTTCCCTCATGGATGCGGACCTGATTTCTAATAGCCTGGAAGCCGATCTCGTCCTGACCGGAAGAGTCATGGACTATCAGGACTATGAGGGCTCTGTCGGTAAACCCAAGGTGAACTTCTCTGTAACGATCGTCGAGAGAAAAAGCCGGAAGGTAGTCTGGAATTCATATAGTCGCAATGAAGGTGATGACGGAGTATTTTTCTTCGATTGGGGAAAGGTCAATACTGCCCACGCGATGATGAGCCGGATGGTTCAGATGATCGCAAGAGAGATTTCGGAAGAAAAGGAAGCACCCCCTCCCGAGGGAACGATGCTGCCTGTATTCGAATACGAGAGGAGCTATCCCTAACCTCAAATCTTTAAGGATCGGGGTTAAGAAAGGAGAAAAGAGGAGATTGGCGAAACCTCACTTTTTTAAATGGATCGCGGTTGTTTCTTTTCTGCTATTTTTGCGATCGACCGTGTTGGCAGCGGAGCAGAAACTCCCGGTGATCAATGGCAAAAAAACAGTGGCCATCGTCAACGATGAACCGATTACCCTCGACGAGTTCGATCAAGGCTTCGCATCCCAACAGGCAGGAGACAAGGGGCACTCAAAACAGGGCAAAACGAGCGATTCGGAGTTGCTTCGACGTTTGGTCAACACGCGGCTTATGGTACAGGAAGCAAGAAGGATCGGGCTTGATGAGCTGCCAGAGATAAAGAATATGGTGGACGTCTTTTCAAAGGTAACCCTGAGGGAGCTTTTGATAGAAAGACAGTTGAAGGAGGTCAAAGCTGACGAAAAAGACGTAGACAGAGTCTATAAAGACGTTGTAAAAGAATGGAAGATAAGCTCCCTGCTTTTTGAAAGCGAAGATGCTGCCAAGAAGGTAGAAGAAGAAATCAAAGCCGGGGGAGATTTTGCCGAAATAGCAAGTAAGTTGATCTCGGAGGGCGTCGCGAAAGGAGGCGAAGAAAAGAACTATGTGAAGCCAAAGGATCTCCATCCTTCGATTGCAAAGGTGATTTCCGAGATGAAAGTCGGTTCTGTGAGCTCTGTTATTCCTCTGACAACGGGCTATATCATTTTCCAGCTTCGAGACATCCGTTTCCCCGAAAACCCAGAAGCCAAGGAGATGGCGAAACGTGAGGCACTTACCTTGAAAAAAGAAGAGGCCCTGAAAAAGTATAACGATGCGTTAGTTAAAAAATATGTGATCGTCCACAAGGAAGTGCTTGATAGCGTGGACTTGGAGTCGAAGGAACCGGGGTTTCAAGAATTATTAAAGGATACAAGAGTAGTGGCAGAGATCGAGGGAGAGAAACCGATCACTGTCGGCGAGATGACAGAATATCTTAGGCAGCAACTTTACCACGGGGTCGAAAGGGCTGCCGAAAGTAAGAAACTGAATTCGAGAAAAATTCCGATTCTCGATGAAATGCTGTATAAAAGGGTGTTCCGAAAAGAGGCCCTCAGGCTCGGTATCGACAGGACGGAAGTCTACAGGAGTAAAGTCAAGGAGTATGAGAACTCTGTTATCTTTGGAGCGTTTGTGCAAAAAGCTATTGTTCCTGACGTCAAGATTAAGGAGGAGGAACTGAAAGCTTATTATGATGAACATATTAAGGACTATACCTATCCTGAGATGATGAGAATCGACAGTCTTGTTTTCGCCAAGCGGAATAATGCGGAAGAAGCCATAGAAAAATTGAGAAAGGGCACCGAGTTCCAGTGGCTCGCATCAAACGCAGAAGGACAGGTAGATAAAGACACAAATGAACTTTTGACCTTCGGAGGAAAATTGCTGGCAACAAAAACTTTACCCGAGGGAGTGAAGAAGGTGATCTCGGGTGCTAATGCCGGAGATTTCAAGCTCTATGCCAGTCCTGAGGGCTATTTTTATGTTTTGTTCATACAGGGAGTGGTTCCATCTCGGCCGCAACCTTATGAGGAGGTAAGAAAGGATATTGGGAATAAGATTTTCAACGAGAAACTGATGAAGCTGGTTGAAGACTGGGCGGGTAAACTCAGGGCAGTTTCGGATGTGAAGATTTACCTCAAAGGAAAATAATCGCAAAGAGCATGGGGCATAGTCTCAGGGAGGAGTACCAATTCCCAAGCACCAAATCTCAAATAAATCCCAATCACTCAAATTCGAAACAAGGCCTTTTCGGTCATTTGGAGTTGTAATTTGGAGCTTATTTGGGATTTGGTATTTTGGACTGTATGTACTTTGCGCTATGCTTGGTTTAAAAGGGAGAAGATATGCCACGGTTCGACTTAAAACATAAAGCCGCGATCCTTGGGATCCTTCTTTTTGTAATCGGGATATTATTATATGCCTGTGCTCAAGGGCCGGCAACGAGGACGCTCGGAGGTGCTCCAACTTCGGGGAAGAAATTTGCTCGCAAGGATTGTCTCGATTGCCACAAGAAGTTTGCTGATAAGTATCTGGGGATGAAGAATGTTCACACGTTAGTCAAAGAGAGAAAATGTGAAGACTGCCACCTCCGGCATGGTTTGGTTCCCAAGATGCTCTTGAAGAAACAAGGAAATGAAATTTGCTATCCATGCCACAGCAAGGAAAAGATGGGGTTAAGCAAGGCCAATGTCCATACGGCGTTAAAGAGAGAAAGATGCATCCAATGCCACAACCCTCATGCCTCCCAGTTCAGCCACCTATTGAAAGCAGAAGGGAACGAAGCCTGCTATCAATGCCACAAGAAGGGGAATTACGAAAAGAAAGTCGTCCACAAAGTAGGGACAAAGGGCTGTACGACATGTCATTTCTCCCATAGTTCGGATCAGAAAAACCTTCTGGTGAAAGCGGAGACGTCTCTTTGTGTCGGCTGCCATGACATCAGTAAGGCTTCCTTTAAAAAGGCTCATGAGAATTACCCGGTCAGTCAGGCTTCCTGCTCGGTCTGTCACAATCCGCATTCTTCGTTGCAGGCGAAACTTTTGAAAACCAGCACTCACGAACCTGTCGCGTCAGCTCAATGTGACGCCTGTCATAAGCCAGCTTCGGATCCAAAACCTTTTGGCACCACAGAGACCGGCAGCAAGCTCTGCTACAACTGTCATGACGCTTCAAAATTGAAAGCGGATGGAACGATAGAACATGAACCCTTCAAAAGTGGGGAATGCCTCTCCTGCCATAACCCCCATACTTCCGAGAACCCGAAGCTTGAGCTGAAAAAAATGAACGCTCTCTGTTTCGATTGTCATAAGGCGATGGGCGAAAAGGTGGTTGTTAATCATTCACCGGTCATCGGTGACAAGGGATGTCTGTCCTGCCACCGTCCTCACGCAGCCCGGAACAAGAATCTTCTAAATCTCAAAGGCAGCAATTTGTGCTTCTCGTGCCATGGGAAGACCAAGGAGGCGCAGAAAGTTAAGACAGTCCATCCTCCGTTTACTGAAGGCGAGTGCGATTCATGCCACAATCCTCACGGGTCAGGGTTTGGGCACATCTTGAAAGATAGGATGGACAAGGTTTGTTATTCGTGCCATACCGATGCCGAAGGAAAGTTTTTAAAAACTTATACGCACAGACCCGTTGTCGACGCAAACTGTGATGCTTGCCACCAGTCCCATGGATCGGATCAAAAAAGTCTCCTCCGGTTAGCCGGTTCTAAAATGTGCGCCCAGTGCCATGGTGATCTGATGAAAGCGGAGACAAGTGGCGCGAACCACAACCCTTTTGCAGAAGGGGAATGTCTTACATGTCACGATGCGCATGGGAGCAATATTAGAGGGATGACCGTGAATCGAGAAGGACCCCTTTGTTTCTCCTGCCACGACGATATGAGTAAAGGGCTCAAAGCTGCAAAAAGCCAGCACAAGCCCTTATTAACGGATGAATGTACAAAGTGCCACAGCCCCCACAAAACCAAATTAGACAAGCTCCTTTTGGCAAAGAGCCCCGACCTCTGTCAGAGTTGCCATAAAAACCTGAAGAGCAGGATGGAAAAAGAGAAAGCCCATCAACCGGCTGCGAGGGATTGCGAAAGGTGCCATAAGCCCCATTTCTCAGCCGAGTATTCTTTGATGAGTCGACCCATTCAGCCCTTATGCGGGGAATGCCACGATTTTAAGAGTCAGACTTTTGGTAAAGCTCACGTCAATATCGATCCGGGTGTCATGCATTGCGAGAGTTGCCATGATCCCCATGCTTCAAAGGATCCTAAATTCTTTAAAGCTATTCTTCATCCTCCGTTTGCGGGAAGGTCGTGTGAGGATTGCCATATCGTGACAAAATGAGAACGCAAGCGCATGGCGAGGGAGAGAAAAGACATTACGGACGGAAGGATTGAAGAAGTTATGAAAGGGTATCCAATGACATTGCGACTGATGAAAGGCTTCTTCTTATTCCTAGGTTTGGTTTTGGTTTTTTCGGTAGCTTATGCCCAGCAGAACAAGTTCAAACTGAAGCCGGATGCAAAGGGCAAGCTGTGTTTGGAGTGTCATGACAATTTTAAAGAAAAGCTCAAGAATCCATTTATCCACACTCCGGTGAAAACCGGGGAATGCTCAGAATGCCACAATCCCCATACCTCTTCTCATGGAAAGTTGCTGGATGCGGATCCGAACAAAATCTGCAATAAGTGCCATGAGGGGATTGTGCCTAAGGATTTTAAAAGCGTTCATGAGGTTGTCATGAAAGGCAATTGTGTAAAATGCCATGACCCCCATGCCTCAAAAAACAAATTTGTCCTTTTGAAAGCGGGGAACGAACTCTGTTTTGGTTGTCACAAAAATATTGGGGATGCCGTAACCAAAGCAAAGTTCAAGCATAATCCTGTGGAGAAAGGGTGCGTCAATTGCCATAATCCGCACGGTTCCAGCAGGGGAAAATTTCTTCTAAAAAATGATATGGTGGCTCTATGCGTGAGCTGTCATAAGACAGACCAGTCTAACTTTGTGAGGCAACACATGAATTATCCTGTAGCCAAGGCGGACTGTTCGTCTTGCCACGACGCCCACGGCTCTAATAGGGCAGGGATATTATTCGATAACGTGCACACGCCGGTCGCCAATAGAGCCTGTACCCAGTGTCATGAAGCATCCACCTCTCCTACTCCCTTCAATACTAAGAGGGCAGGGTTTGAGCTATGCCGCGGGTGCCACAGCAGTATGATCAACGAGGCATTCAACAAGAATCGGATCCACTGGCCTCTGGTTGACAAAGTGGGTTGCTTGAACTGCCATGAGCCTCATGCTTCGTCTCAAAAAAAGCTCCTGATGGGAGATATGAAAAGCCTCTGTGGAAAATGCCATTCAGATACAATGGAGTCTCAAGCCAAGCTCGCCGGAAAGGAAATGCGGGAAAATGCGGCTGCAAAAAAGGGGGAAGTGATAAAGGGAGCCCTCACACATATTCCAATACAGGAAGGGGATTGTGGGGCCTGTCATTCCTCACATGCATCGGATAGTGTCTTTCTCTTAAAGCAGCCTTCGGCCATAGAACTCTGTGGAGCCTGCCATGACTGGTTGAAACATACCAGCCATCCCATGGGTGAGAAGATAGCAGACTTAAGAAATAAAAATCTTAAGATGGATTGTCTGAGTTGTCATCGGTCTCACGGAACGGGATACCGATATCTCATTCCGTTCTCAACTGTCACGGATCTTTGTGTCCAATGCCATAAACAATACAAGAGGTAATGAAATAAGTGAAAAGTGTTTCGTGCGGGTGTCAGTTTTTCCAGCCATAAAGAATTGAAGAGGTGATCATAAGATGAATTTCTTTCTGAGAATCTTCGTAGTCATAGCGACGTTGTCCTTCCCGCTCACATCTTTCGGCGCTGAAACGGCGAAGCTTAGGTATCTTCAGTCTGTCTATTTTGACGATAGAGGAGGAGGCCTCAAACAGCCGGAAGGGGTGGCTTGTAATGACAAATCTGACCTGGTCATCGGGGATACGGGAAACGATCGCCTTCTTCGGTATACCGTGCAAGAGAAGACCGTGAAGGCCGGCACCCAGATTAAGATTCCACAGCTGTCCAATCCGATCCGGGTGCAGATGAACTCCAAGGGAGAAATCTTCGCTCTCGACGGAAAGAGACGCCGTGTTGTAAGACTTAACCCTGACGGTTCCTTCAAGAGCTATGTAGATCCTGAAGGGGTGCCCTCGCCTACAGCCTTTGTTCCAAGAAGCTTCAAATTAGATAGGAGTGACAACATCTACCTCCTCGACATTTTTTCAGGCCGTGTGCTGATCCTCAACCCTGAAGGTAGATACCAAAAACAGATCCCATTCCCTAAGGACTTCGGATTCTTCTCGGACCTGGCGGTAGATTTGAAAGGTAATATCGTGCTCATCGACTGTGTCAAAGCCACGGTTTTTTCATCAGCGAAAGCCTCGAACAGCTTCTCTCCCTTAACAAAGAGTCTCCGGGAGTATTTAGATTTTCCCACCAGCATGACGACAGATAACAGGGGAACAATCTATATTGTTGACGAGGACGGGTCCGGGATTGGCATTCTCGGTCAGGACGGTTCTTTTCTGGGAAGGCAGTTAAGCATGGGATGGAATGAAGGGCTCCTTAGCTTTCCGTCACAGGTATCTATGAATGAAAAAGGAGAGGTCTTTATCGCGGATCGAGGCAATAGCCGAGTTCAGATATTTACTCTGATTAAATGAAAAGGATTCCCATGTATTAAAAAAGCAAGGTCCTCGCCAATAGTTCGAAAACAGAAAGGGCTGGCATGCCGTTTGCCAGCCCTTTTTTGGTTCGATACCGATTCAGCATGTGGCCACTTCAGTCTTTTGCGTGGCACTTGTTGCATAAAACCCTCTGGAACGGTGCGAACTGCGTCGCCAGCCTGTTGTAGTACGCTGCCTGCATTACGGTCGTGGTACGGCCCATGGCTTGAGATGGATTGGCAGTTGGGTCGGGCCAGATCGGGTTACCGCCGCTGTCGGCCACCGTCATGAATTCGCTGCCAATCGAGAACCTGAGAATGCTGTCGAAGCCCGATGCGTGGGCGCGGTGGCAGCTGACGCAGGCCACGTTGGCACTGGTCCCTGCCGGGTCTGGGCCGGCAAAGCCGACCGCATAGGTCGTGTTTATAGCAAGCGGAGCGAGGGTACCCGCGTAGTCAGTGGATCCGATCTCGAAAGGAACAAGGGTGCTGCCTGAGGTTGCCTGTACGCCGCTCATCGTACCCGTCTTCACGTACGCATTATAGTTCCCGGCGATTGTGGCGCCAAGCTTCGCACCATTGCCAGAGGGGTGGCTCAGACCGGATGCGCCACCGACGGTTGTAATGTCCCTGTGCATACTGACGTGACAGTTTGCGCACCACTCGGACATGCCCGCCCCATAGGCTACACGATATTGCGTGGTCTGTTCTCCCGTGGCCGCCTGGTATGTAGAATTGACCTTGGCCGCAGGCGGGTCTGCCGAGAAGGCGAAGTTGCCTGACAGCGACACAGGTTGGTAGCCGTTGCCGCCGAGGAGACGGTATACACCCACTGCAAGGGTAGGGGTCGGCTCATTTCTGGTAACATCAGTGCCGTTATAGTACGAGCCAGAAGCCCAGATGGGGAGGGAAACCTTGGTAGTGCCGATAGTAGGAGTACCCACATTGCCACTTGCATCCCTTCTGTACCTTCCGTGCGGATCATGGCAGCTCGAGCAATGGAGACTCGCCGCTGGATAGGTGCCGCCAGGAGCAGTACCAGTGGTATTCGTAGCGTCAGCAATGATTCCGAAGGCAGGCGCTACAACATTGTGGCCATGACGGTCGCCGAGACTGGTCGAGGAGGTGCCGGTCTGCGGCGACCAGGTAAAGGTCATCTTTAACCAGGCGAAGTCGCCGCCCGGCGTGTAGTTCCCGGGTGGGGTGGTTCCGTTCGTGCCGCTGGGAATTGTATTATCCATAATGTGATAGCTACTGCCCGCGGGTGTCGTAGCGTGACAGGTGAGGCATGTCTCGGACTGGGTCGTCCCCCGCAAGAGGTATGGTCCAGCCTGATATTGTGGGTAGGCCGTCGTCACCGCCGTGTTCTGAAATGAGTTGTGCATGGTATGGCAGCCGTCACAATCGGCAACACCGCCTGAGTGGAATGTTTGTCCGAATCCGTTTACACTTGTGAGTAATAGAAGTGTGACAGTGATAAGCAGAGCTAACTTTAGCGCTTTCATTTTTCCCTCCCCCTTTTCTTATTTTTGTTCTGCAGTTCCCAGCCTGACGCTTTACTCCTCCTTTGCACCCCCCTTCTTCCTTTTACTCCTCAATCCGCCCGCTGTGTAAAATTCCCCAATCCGTGAGAGATTTTCCCCAGAAAATACCGATCTTCCACCCCAAAATGCGGTCGGCCGGAGATGACTCTTTTCTGATTTATGTATAACATTTTGAATTCTAAAGGCTTCTTGCAATTCGAGACGCGATATTTTTTGAAAGAGGAAAGCGAGTATCTTGGAACAGAAATTGCTGCGATAATGTGAAAATAAAAAAGCCGTCTTAACCCCAGGGTGGTCGCGAGAAACGTGGCTCTTTGGTTGGTTTCTCCCCCAGAGTCAAGACGGCGCAATGGGTAACGGTATTCGTTTAGGTAAACAAAGACCACGTTCTACCTCGCGACTATCTTTATCTAAGGCACACCTCAAAGAGAATGTCAAGGATTTTCTTCGGGCCGACGGAACACCCGTCTTCGTCCTGCAATAAACCCCGTCATTTTGAGTCCTCTTAAATCCCCGTAAATCAGCGTCACGGACATTCAATTATCTTTTTTGATTTTTGACTTTTTCCATGGTAAAAAATAAATATGGGTTTGCAACCACCGATCAGGAGGAAAGAACGATGAAATGTTATGTCTGTGCAAAACAAGGAGTCGATAAGGATGCTGTAGCCATTTGTATTGTTTGCGGGATGGGACTCTGCATGGGGCATGCCTTTAAAGAGGAGTTGCTGGTAAGAGATATTATCGATTGGGGATTCGGGGAGGAACAAATCACTTATCCCCGTACCCTCCCTCGGTTCATCTGCGCTGAATGCAAGCTGGCCATTGAGCAGAGAAAACCGGCAGGGAGAAGATAGACGCCGCTCGGAATGCGGAGCAATGGGTTGGGAGTCCGAAAAGGGTTGTCTTTTCCAAAGAGATTATCGATAATAATTGTATGAAGAAAAAAATCCTGGTGGTCGAAGACGAAGAGAGCCTTAGACTTCTGTACGAAGAGGAGCTGAAGGCGGAGGGGTATGAGGTTCTGACCGCCGGGAATGGAAGAGAAGCGATACAACAGTTGGAGACGGGGAAGCCTGATCTGGTCCTTCTCGACATCGTCATGCCTGTGATGGACGGGATGGAGGCCCTGGGCCGGATTGTCAGCAAGGAGAGAAAGATCCCCATCATCCTCAACACCTCGTATTCGGGGTATCGGCAGGATTTTATGAGCTGGGCGGCCGACGCCTATGTGACAAAATCGGATGACCTCACTGAGTTGAAAAAAAAGATTCGAGAACTTTTAGGGATTTCCGAAAGGTCCAGAAGTCTCTGATTAAGAACGAAAAATGGTTTTTCAGAGCTCTCTTTAGGGATGGGTAAGGCCCGTTGAAGAAAATCTTGGCTATGATCTTAGCGGGAGGCCGGGGAGAAAGGCTGTATCCGCTGACGCGGGACCGTGCCAAACCCGCTGTTCCCTTCGGCGCCATTTATCGGATCATCGACTTCACTCTCTCTAATTGCCTCCATTCTGGCCTCCGTCGAATCTACGCTCTCACGCAATACAAATCGACCTCCCTCAATCGTCACATCCAGTTAGGATGGAACATCCTTTCAGCCCCACTGGGGGAGTTCATCGAAGCCATTCCTGCCCAGCAGAGAATCGATGAGCACTGGTACCAGGGGACTGCCGATGCGATCTTTCAAAACATCTATACTTTACAAGAAGAGAGGCCTGATCTGGTCTTGATTCTATCCGGTGACCATATCTATAAAATGGACTACCGGAAGATGGTCGCCTTTCACCTGGAGCAAGGGGCGGATCTGACCGTGGCGGCTATCCGGATGGATCGAAATCTTTCCAGAGAATTTGGAGTGATCGAGGTAGACGAAAATTGGAGAATCGTGGGTTTTCAGGAAAAACCCGAAGAACCCAAAACGATCCCCGGAGATCCTGCGGGGATCCTGGCCTCCATGGGGGTTTATGTCTTCGATACGGAGCTGCTAGTGAGACGATTAATTGAGGATGCTCGATCTGAGTCGAGCCACGATTTTGGTAAGGATATCCTTCCCATGATGATCGGAAAGGATCAAGTTTTTGCTTTTGATTTCAGGCAGGGGGATTTCAGGGGCACGGGATATTGGAGGGATGTGGGGACGGTCGATGCCTACTATGAGGCCAATATGGACCTGATCGCCGTCACCCCACAGCTCAACCTCTACGATCCCCAATGGCCGATCCTGACCTATCAACCTCCTTCTCCGCCGGCAAAAACAGTGTGGATTGAGGAAGGGAGAGTGGGCACCGCTCTCAATTCGATCATCTCGAACGGCTGCATTATCAGCGGTGGAAATGTCAAGAGGTCGGTCCTCTCGCCGAGAGTGAAAATCCATAGTTTTGGAGAGATCGAGGATTCGATCCTCTTCGAAGGGGTGGACGTGGGAAGAAATGCGAGGATTAGGAGGACGATCATCGACAAGGAGGTTCAGATTCCTCCGGGGATGGAGATAGGCTATCATCTGGATGAAGATGCGAGACGATTCACGGTGACCGACTCGGGCATTGTGGTGGTCCCCAAAGGGATCAGGCTATAAGTTCTCTAGCTACGCCCGTGCGCTAAGTGCTTAACACCTTTAGATGAGGTCAAGGGGACGAGAGAAGGTCCCGTGAGAGGATTCTTTTTAAAATCAGGTCTGATAATTTCTGCGTGAGATTTTGGAGGGCCTTGATCTCACTGGAAGTGATTCCATCCCAGTGAATACCGGCGGTGACCACGACATTTCTTCTTAACCGAGCAGCCAGCCTTTCCGATATCGTCTTAACTAAGATATCTTCCTTGTGTCCGATGAAGGTAAAATTGGAAGAGGTGGCGCTCCATTTTTTTGGATTCTTCAAGCTTGGCCTCGGAATAGCCATCCCCACCGCACCGATATGAGGTCGAGTCCCCCCCCAAATGGAAACCAAAATGTCTTGCCCCACCTCTTGGACAAGGCCGTGGATTTTGAATCGACCTTTTGAAATTTCCACTAAGAATCTTTTCATGAAATCGATCCCAACCTATCCTTTTTGGGCTACTCCTGATTATCCAGCCCCTGTTCCCCACCTGCTAAAGAGGTTTGCATCGATAGAGAAAAGGTCGAGAACCTTTCCAATGGTCTGATTGATTAAGTCTTCGATGGTCTTCGGGTGATGATAAAAAGCCGGGATGGGAGGCATCACTATTCCTCCCATTCTTGTGACCTTGATCATCAGTTCGAGATGTCCCTCATGGAAAGGTGTTTCCCTGACGAGAAGGACAAGTCTCCTCCTTTCCTTCAACATCACATCGGCCGCTCTCACAAGAAGGTTATGGCTGTAGGAATTTGCAATCGCAGAAAGGGTCTTGATGGAGCAGGGAGCAATCACCATTCCGTCTACCCTGAAAGAACCGCTTGCCAAACAGGCACTCAAATCCTCCTCGTCATAAACATGGGAGGCCATGGATTCGAGTTCATCCTTGGTATAGTTGGTCTCGATTTCTAAATTCTTCGCCCCCGCCCGGGTGATGATAAAATGTGTCTCCATTCCCATTTTAGAAAGGACTTCGAGGATTCTTACGCCGTAAATCACACCGGAAGCACCGGTCATTCCTACCACAATCCTTTTCATCGATGCCCTTCACCTCTTCAGGCTCTCTTTGAGAGCCTCCACAACTGCCTGAGCAAACCGAGTGTTGTTGATGTCTGCGTCCACTTCTACAATCTTGATCCCAGGGTCCAAATACTTTCTCAAGGTACTGACAAAGGCTTTATCTGCAACGGGATCGTAAAGGGCTCCTCCTTCTACACTGAGAGAAGAGAATCCCTTCTGAGGGATGATAAACTTCAACAAATTCTTGTTTGGATACCGATTCAGTTTTTCAGCGACGGCTTTTGCAATGGTCTCCATCTCCCCAGTACTTGTTCTCGCCTGAACTCTCATGGCATCTTGGATCAGGAGCTTCCTCTCCGCCAGTTTTCGGGAGACCCAAAGCGGATCTCCTTTGTCCCTTCTCTCAATGGGGCCGCAGCTGATCATGTCAAAGCCACAAGGAGCGAGGATGTAGGGAACGGGCGTCCGGAGAGCCGCATCCAATCGATTGGGCCCGGAGGCTCGGTTGCCTCCGAAAAGATATTCACTGAAACTCGCCGGGACCAGGTCGATAAAGGCTTCGAAAAACCCTTGACTGACGAGGTCCACGGCGGCACGGTCCCCTAAGCCGGTCGCATGAAAAGAGATGAGGTCGTAATCTTTCTCGAGGAGTGCTCTTACATAATGAGCGCCCTTATCGCAGAACCCAAATTCGGTAAGGGCGATCGAAGGTCTCTTTTCTTTCCTTGGGGTTTCAAACCCTTCAACCATTCCGCATATCGCGTTGGCACCGTTCACAGCCAGCGCTCTTACCAATGGGTTTAGACCTACTGTATCGACCACACCGTGCATGACAGTGATATCCCTGAGTCCAAAATAATCGGCGAGCCTGTTGGCGTAGGCTGGCATGGCGGTGACGCTTGAAATGAGAACTTTAGGGACCCCGAAAGGGAGAGCCCTCATCGCTGTCAACGAGAGAAAAGTTCCCGTCATGCCAGCAATGGCAATCATCCCCTTTAGCTCACCTGCTTGATAAAGCTCCGTTACCTTCCTGGACAGCCCTTCTGCCACCATGGAAGTTGCTTTTTCCCTCTCCTGTGCAAGCATTCCCTTAATTTCCTCGAGGGTCCCTCCGCCCAGCTTGGCGATCTCCTCACAAGTCACGTCTGCTTTCAATGAGGAGACAATGGCGCCTGTACCGATGCTCACGTCGATCAGGATTGCTTTGTGCCCTCGCTTCTCTACCCGATCTTTGATAATCTTAAGGGCTTCCTCCCTTTCATCTAACATACCAACGATGACGATGGACATCTTTTTTCCCGCTTTCACCGACTTCAATCAAAGACCGTATTCCTTCCATCGGCTTTGAACCTTCTTTAGCATCTCTTCATCTAACTTGATTTCGACCGGTTTTCGTTCCCATTCAAATGGGATACAAGCATCCATGATGATTCGCGAAACAATTTCTCTGGCTTCAATGGGAAGCGCAGGATCAAGAGGGGTGGAACGTCCTCTTTTAATGATTTCAGTGCTCCGGTAAGGGTCGTAACGCATGGCCAAGGCCCACAAGACCCTGTCAATGTCATCGGCCCTGATATCGTCATCCACTACAATGACCCCTTTCATGCCGTAGTGGCCTGTCGTGGTGGAGATGACCGCTGTACCCACATGCATAGAATGGCCCGGGTACATCTGTTTGACAGAGACGATTCCCCAGAATCTCCCACCCGTTTCGGGAGGGATGTATACAGACTGGATGCCCGGGACTTTCATATTCTCCAGGTCTGTCCAGAGGGTCGCCGTCCGGTTCAGAGATTGGATCATATGCGTATCGGTCACTGGTTTGCCTACAGAGGTGGCCCAAAAGACGGGATTGTTCCTGTGGAGGATCCGTTTCACATTCAGACAGGGCTTTGGCCATTCCTCGCCAGTCTTTCCAGAATAGTAGCCGGTATATTCTCCAAATGGGCCTTCCTCCCTGAATTTTTCAGGATCAGTCTCAATTTCACCCTCCAAGATGATCTCAGCGGTGCTGGGAAGGGGAAGGCCGGTCAGGTCACTCTTGATGACTTCACAGGGGGTTCCTCTTAAGGATCCGACAATATCATACTCGCAGACGCCTGCAGAGACCAGAGTGCTCCCGGCAAGGAAAAGAAGGGGATCACCCCCAATCACTGCTGCTGCGGGCATTGGTTTCTTCATCTTCTGATATTTCTTCAGCATGAAGTCAGCATGCTTCCCTTTGATGATCTGGACCCCTGTTGTTTTTTCATCCAAGATCTGCATTCGATAAGTTCCCAGGTTGACCCAACCACTGTCTGGATCTTTGGTGATGACAAAGTGTGCTGTTCCAATAAAGCGGCCACCATCCATTGGATAGAATTTAGGTACAGGGAAGTTGAACAGGTTGATATCACGCCCCTCAATCACCTTCTCTGTAATTGGGCCGGTTTTGACCTCTGCGGGCGGAATGAGTTTTTTGGTTGTCAGTTCCATCCATCTTTTTGCCATGTCATACATTGAAAAATGGAGTGGCACTCCGAGAGCAATGGCAAGGCGCTTTGGTGAGGTAAAGGCGCTTGTGAGTACAGGAATCTGATAGTCTTTCACTTTTTCGAAGAGCAGCGCCGGACCCTTCTTTTCTTCATTCAGCTTGGCGATGTGGGAGAGCTCGAGATTCCAATCGACTTCTGCCTTAACCCTCTTTAGTTCTCCCTCCTCCTCACACCTTTTTATGAAATCTCGAAGATCCATAAAAACCTCCTTCTTTCCTGAATTTAGGCATCCGGAATTATCCTTTTAATTACCCCTCTTGTCAATTCATTTATGTTTATGTATAAATAACTAATGGTTATAGAAAAATGGAGAAGAGAAGCCCATTAAATACATCCTTAAATTCTATTCTTGTCTTCCACGAAGTAGCGAAGCGCAGAAGCTTCTCCGGGGCCGCGGAGGAGTTGTATATCTCCCAGCCCGCCGTCTCCAAACATATCCGGGAGTTGGAACAGAAGATAGGGATCGGTCTTATTCGAAGGGGAAGAGGGGGGTTTCATCTGACGGAGGCAGGGGAGATTCTATTCAAACATACCCATAAAATTTCCTCCCATCTCCTGGAGATTGAAAATGCCCTTGGTGTTCTGAAGAAGGACCATCAGGGTGTTTTGAAGATCGGGACCACCGAGTCCTACGCGAAATGTTTGATGCCGAAACTCCTTTCAGGATTTCAGGCCTCTCATCCTTCCGTTAAGATCACACTGGAAGTGGGAAATTCTGAGGAGATTGAGAAGAGCCTCCTCGATTATAAGAACGACCTTGGCCTAATCGGGGCAGTCAAGGCCTCCTCAAAATTTGAGTTGGTTCCTTTCTTAAGGGAAGAACTCGTCCTCATTGTTTCGCCCGGCCATCCCCTGGGCAAGAGAAAAGCGGTTTCCCTCAAGGAAATTAAGGGATATCCCTTCATCATTCGTGCAAAGGGTTCGACGACCCGTAGGATCCTGCTCCACGCCTTTGAGGAGTTTGGTATTCACCCCTCTTTGTTGATCGAAGCGGGCAGTTCCGAATTTATCAAACAATGGGTTTCCGAGGGGAAGGGGGTGTCGGTTATTGTCAGAAGGTTAGGAGAAGATGAAGAGAAGAGAGGGACGATTAAGATGATCCCGTTGCTAGAGAAACTCTACCTCGAAGTAGCCGCCCTTTATTTAAAGGAGGATCGGGCCAACCCCGTCATCAAAGCCTTCATTCGATATATGGAAAACAAGCGGAGAGATTTTTCCCAAGGTTGAAGCGTTGCCCCAAGACTATCCAAAGAAGATAACTTAAATTTATACTACTATAACCAAAAAAGTATTGACAAAACCTCGGTGAAATGAGTAACTAAATAGATAAGTCTTAAGTATTCCCAATACTGAAATTACTCCAACCATTCAAAATAACTCAAGATATTCGTTCTGTTAAAGGGAAGTCGTCGCTGCTTTTTTTCAGACACAACCCCGAAGGAGGAAGTAATAACGCGGTGGTGATGAAAAGGAGGTGATCAGGGAATAGTCTATTTTTAAAGGAGTTTTTTATTCGGAGGTCATCTTTTGACGATGCAGAGAAATGAAGGAGGTGCAATAATGGCGCAGAAGAAAGGTTTCCAAATGCCGTTGGAGGTGAAATATCCAAAAGAGTTGGAAGGGTGGGAGGAAATGTATCCACCCATGTATATGTTTAGCAAAGATAGAAAGGAGTGGGAAGAGAAGCACTTCTGGTTTCATGACAAAATCCATGCCCCAGAAGCCATGTATCCGCTCGATCTTATATTTCATGAGGCTTGGCAAATTTCCCTTTCTCAATACACGACGAGGGTCTTTTGTATCCCGCCGGCCCAGGGGATTGCTCAAAGGATGGTAGGTTGCTACATGTACATTACTCCAGTGGCGCCACCTCCACCAGAGATCATCGGAGAGAAGGCCGGTCTCTTCCAGAAACGTGTCTTCTATGTGTTCGACCATTATGATGAACTCTGGGGATCATGGCTGAAGAAGTTCAAGGCACTGGGTGAGGAAATGAATAATATTAAAGTCCCAGAAGAATTCCCCAAGTTCGAATCGGATGATACAGTATTTCCTGAACCAAGAGGCTATTATACTTCATTTGGGGTAATGGATGCCTGGGATAGGCTCGTCAATTTAATGATCAAAGGGTGGCAGTATCATTTCCAATACCTAAACCTAGCTTATCTCGCCTATTTACTTTTTGCAGACATTTGTCGGAAGCTCTTCCCCGGACTCAGTGAAAGTACCATCGGAAAGCTCGTGGCTGGTGCTTATGTCCAGATGTTTCGACCAGAAGAAGAGTTGTGCAGGCTTGCTCGCTTGGCGGCTGCGGTGCCAGCCGTTTCAAAGATCCTGAAAAGTGATGTTCCTGCTGATAAGAAGATTGAGTCATTGAGGAAGACGGCCGAGGGAAATGACTGGTTGGTAGAATATGAAAAATCGAAAGACCCATGGTTCTTTGTCTCCTGCGGGAGTGGATGGTTCCATTATGAAGGGAGTTGGACGACAAAGCTGGAAATTCCTTTTGGATATCTGAAGGGAGATATTGAAAGAATTGAAAAAGGAGAAAAGATCGAGAGAGATGTACCGAGTATTGACAAAGCGAGGGCGGAACTGGCTGAAGAATATAGAAAGCTCATCAAAACCGATGAGGACAGGAAATCGTTTGATGATACCTATAAAGCTGTCCGAACCATCTATAAATATGCAGAGGATCATCTCTTCTGGGTGGAACACTGGTTCCATACCATATGGTTTGACAAGGTCAGAGAGTTTGGCCGTCTCTTAGTAAAGTCTGGTATGTTGAAAGGGGTTGATGATATCTATCTCTTCAATCGATTTGAAGTTCCCCTTCTCATGGAAGATATGGCAACAACATGGGCATTGGGCGTAGGTGTACTCTCAAGGTCCCAATACTGGCAGGCCAAAGTAGAAAAGAGAAAGAAGATATTAGAGGCGGCGAAGAAGTGGAATCCTGTACCAGCCCTTGGAACTCCACCTGAAGAGGTTGCAGAACCCTTTACGGTGATGCTCTGGGGAATTACAACGGAGAAGGTTCAAGATTGGCTCAAAGGGATGGCCGTTGTTCCCGGAGAGGTGACCGAACTGAAAGGGTTTGCTTCATCAGCAGGGGTCGTCGAAGGAAAGGTGAGGGTTGTTAAACTTCTCGAAGAAATCACCAAGATCCAACAAGGTGAAATCCTGGTTTGCCCAACCACAAACCCTGCATGGGCTCCAGTCTTCACTAAAATAAAGGCGTCCATCACAGATATTGGTGGCTTAACCAGTCATGCCGCTATCGTATGCAGGGAGTATGGAGTCCCATCGGTCACCGGGACAGGAATCGCAACGAATGTCCTGAAGACAGGCGACACTGTAAAAGTGGACGGTAATACAGGGATCGTAAAAATATTGAAGCGGGCATAGAAATTTGAAAATCGGAATGTGGATTCCCCCCACCCTATCCCTCCCCCTCAAGGGGGGAGGGTGGGGGAGGGGGTGCATCCCGCATTCCGCAATCCGTATCTTATCATCGGGGTTCATCATGCCTTTTACACTGTGGTTTGATAAGGCTGGAAAGGAGGCGATTGGACTTGTTGGAGGGAAAAATGCCAGCCTCGGCGAGTTGATCAAGGCCGATATTCCAGTTCCACCCGGCTTTTCTGTCACTACGGAAGCTTACCTTGAATTTCTTACTGGATGGGGGATTAAAGAAGTTTTGGAATCGATCCTTGCCGGAATTGATCTTCAGGATGTCGCCTCCGTGGAGGCGGCAAGCAAATCGATTCGGAAACTGATGGAAGAGGCCCCGTTCCCAAAGAAAATGGAAGAGGAAATCTGTTCTAGCTATCAAGCGCTATCTCGGGTGTTTGATGCTCCTGATCTCGCTGTTGCGGTTCGTTCCAGCGCCACGGCTGAGGATTTACCCGGAGCGAGTTTTGCAGGACAGCAGGACACCTATCTCTGGGTACAGGGAAACGATCAAGTTCTGAAAAAAATCAAATTATGTATGTCCAGCCTTTTCACGCCGCGAGCGATTTCCTACCGGATGAAGATGGGATTCCCTCATGAAAAGGTGTTGATCAGCGCGGGTGTCCAGAAGATGGTGGATGCCAGGGCCGCCGGCGTGATGTTCACCCTGAATCCCACCAACGGAGATCCATCGAAAGTGGTCATTGAAGGGAATTGGGGACTGGGAGAGACCGTCGTTTCAGGGATTTGTAATCCGGACAAATATGTGGTGGATAAGGTGACCAAGGAGATAGAAAAAATGGTCTCCCTGAAAGAATGTGAATGCATCTATGATCCTATGAGAGGGGAAGTGATGCATGTGGATACTCCTCCCGAGCGGCGGGAGCTCCCCTGCGTTGAAGATCAAGAAATCCTCGAACTGGTGAGATATGCAAAGAGAGTGGAAGAATATTATCGTTGCCCCCAGGACATCGAATGGGCCATCGATAAGCATAAGCCTTTTCCCTTCAATATATTCATGGTTCAGAGTCGGCCGGAAACCGTTTGGAGTCAGCAGAAAAAGGAGCCCGTCCTTGGAAGAAAAAGTGCTTATGAACTCCTGATGGAGAAGGCTTTAACGCGGGTTAAAATTACTTCTTGAACAAATAGGCTAGGGGAGTCTGACTCGCCCTAAACCATCACGATTAAGGATTATAAAAAAATGATTAAGAGGTCGTGGGAAAGAAGGGATCGAATTTTCAAAATGTCGGGAGGATTATATCTTCTCGGAATAGAGGGAGGTGATTTTTATGGGGAATGAAAAACCCCAAGAAAAGATCGGCATCGGTCCCCTTGGAAGAGGGGGAGGATTGATTCAATTTATTGTTTTTGCTGTTGTCGGGATCATCATATTCGTATACTGCATCTCTCCTGAATCTCTGGTAATGAAGATCCTCCCGGCCATACTCTTCATGCTCATCGCGCTCGGCCATTTAGTACTTTTGGGCGATAATTGGCCCTGGGCGCCTCCAAGGGGGAATTGGACGCCTGCTAAATCCCGTCTCATTCCGGGAATCGGGATGACGGTGCTCTGGGCCATCTTCACTTTTGGGATGATTCTTTTCGTGAAATTCATCTATCCCAAATGGCCGGTTGGTCCACTTTACCTTTGGTTTGGAGTCATTGGATTCTGGGCCACACTTCTTTATGGAGTGAACTGGGGAGGATGGCCATTTAAGGGTAAACTCCATCCATGGGGAACAATGGCAATAAGTTTCATTATTGTTATGGTCATTTCAATCCTTGCTTGGAATTTTTTAACCAATCTTGAGGGAACACCCCTTGCCAATACCCCAATGAATCATAAAGGCCCGCTCAATGTCAACTGGTTGACAGGATACCTGGTCTGGGCCATTGCATGGTTCTTCGTTTTCAGCCCTGTCTTTACAATCCAGGGATGGCCCTTTGGCAAATGGGGCCAGCCCGGAGCAGCCATTGGTCAGACTATTCTTGCACACATTTTAGCCTATATCTTCTGGAGAGGGAGCTTAGGCCTTGGTCTCAGCCCAACGTTCTCTTTTGCTGCGGTGGGATCATCTCTCATCTTCTGGCCATTGGTTCACTCCTGGCATCTCCAGTTCTGGGGGGTGACGAAATATACACACTTTAAAAGGGCCATTTCTGCGTTTATTCTCCAGTGCATCATCATCGCTATCTGGATCATCATCATGAGGCCGATCCTGGGCCCTGCTGCTGAGGCCATAGCCGCTGCGAAACTTCCCGCTGATGTGAACATCCTTATCATTTACGTTAACCTCTGTATCCTCGCTCCAGCGCTCATTGCCCACAACGCCTTCTGGTTAAGATGGCCACTGACACTTCCCAACCCACCCGGAACTCCGCCCCCTGATCAAGCTGTCTAAAAATAATGAGCCCTGGGAGAATCCTCCCAGGGCTCAATTTTTTCTGTCATCAACCGGATCTAATCAGGGGAGGTATATATCTACTGGAAGGATTTCCATTGGGGGCAGAGGCAATCAACCCTTTCTTAAAAAACAAGAAATTCTCCAAAGTCATTGATCAAAAAATCAGGATTCGCGGTGAGAAGGTCTGGCTCTGGGTTTTCTCCGCCCAAAATCACGATGACTCTTAAACTTGCGTTTTTGGCAGCGTAAACATCATCGAAACTATCTCCGATGAAAAATGCGTTCTCTTTTTTTACCCCGATTTGGTTCAAGGCCAAAAGGATTCCCTCACTGCTGGGTTTCGGAGATCTAACATCGTTTCGCGTTACGACCACATTAAAAAGCTGTTGAAGATTCAGTTTTTGGATTGCCTTCTCCAATACCCTTTTCCCGACATTGCTGATCAATCCGGTTTTCATCCCTTTTCCCTTGAGAGTAGATAGAAAAGTTTTTGCATTCGGCCGTAAGGCCCAACGCGTCAGGGCATCTTCGTCGTATCGATCATAGATGGCACCGATTTTTTCTTTAATTTCATCAGGAGATCGACCCATTTCAGGGGCCATCTCCACCGCTTCCTTCATCAATATCGAATACTTCCTGCTCCGAATTCGGCTAATCGGGAAACCTGATGCCTTTAGCATTTCGACGGTCTCCTGAACTGCCCCTGCCAGATTCCATTGAAAATCAACGAGTGTTCCTTCAAAATCGAAGAGAATCGCCTCCACATCCTTAAAAAATTCTTTTTCCATAGAGACAAATTTAGCAGGTGTCGCGCATTTTTTCAAATTTTTATATTGAAATTTCGTGGTATGATACATATCTTCTTATGTAAAGGAGGGCTGAACATGTCACAGATTATCGTTGCACAGAATGTCCACGGGATTGTATTAGCGGGTGAGAACCGGGCGCTCCAATTGGATGAAAACGGGAACGAGATTTCGCTCCAAATAAACCGCCTCCTTCCCCTGACCTCTCACTGCGTTCTTCTGCTCTCCGGATCGGCAGACGGAAGGGATATGGGCAGCGCCCTGAAGAATTTTCTCGCGGGGGAGAAACTGAGTGACGTGCAGGACATTTACGGAACTGCCCTTGCCTATCTCTCGACGGAATACGAACGATTTATGAGGAAGAAGTGTGAGTTGTTGCCGATCGACCCGATCCATCAAGTTTCTTTCATTTTGAGCGGCAAAACGGACAGAGATAAGGACATGCCGTTCCGCCTCTACTACATTTGGACAAAGAAGAAGCTCCCCCAGCTCGACGGTGACGAGATTTCTCACGCCTTTTCCCTGCCGAGGAGGATGGGGCTGGAGTTTCAATTGAATAAGATGTGTAGAGAAAAGGCTCCGTTGAAGGAGATTTTAAAAAAGGTGAAAGACGGAATGGAGCAATTGAAACGTAAAGAAGAGGTGAGTGGTCCCCTCTCCTTCGCCATGATCACGCAAGAGGGATTTCAATCGATCAACCCATGAAGAAAACTCCTCACATTTTTCCCCAGAACGGAATGGTTATAGCCTCCTTCGAGGACGCCGAATCGCCTCCCTCGGCACCGTTCAAGTGAGGCTTCTTTGGCCCATTTTCCGATCGTGAAATAGTCCTCGGTCTTAAGAAGACCTCCCCAATCTTCTTCGTGACGGTCAAATCCTGCGGAGACGGCGATGATGTCATAAGGTTTTTCTGTTTCAAGACATCGTTTCACCTCTTCTAAGAACCCCTCACGGCGGGTGCCTTCGGGGTGGAAGTAACTCACCGCTTTGGATCCGCTAAAGGTATTGGACGTGCCGTCGCCGAAGTGAAGATCAAAATCGAGGATGAGACTACTTTTGATCTTTTCTTCACTCAGGAGTTTTTTGATAGCAATGGCGATATTATTGAAGTAACAGAATCCCCAACACGAATGAGGGCTGGCATGATGTCCCGGAGGTCGGACCAAACCGAAAGCAGGCTGGCCTTCAAAAGCCATTTCCGCTGTCAGAATAGCCCCTCCGGCAGCCAGAATTCCAACTTCATAGACCTGCCGATCGCGCCTGATGGATTGAATATGAGTCTTTCCGTGGACTCTCTCTAAATCTCTCTCTGAAGCAGGCTCAGGCTCAATGAATTCAAACTCTTTCTCCAGCGCCTTCACCATGGGCTCCATCCTTCCCGGAGCTGCCGCCGGATCGGAGGTATAGACTTCGTAGAATGTTGGATGAAAGATGATCTTCATCGTCCGTTTCCGCAGACTGGAAAGGCTCAGGAACCTTCCTGGTCTTGGAGGAAGAGCCAGTAGAAAGCGGAGATCACGATGGCGTGGTCGATCTTCCCTTCGCGAATCAATTGCGGGATATCAGCGAGAGGGATAAGCGCTACCTCGATGTCTTCTGTGTGGTCGGGTATGGGATCCCCGACTCTTGCGACGTTTCGAGCGACAAACGTATAACAACGGTTGTTAAAGATCGCCGGGTTAGGGTTAGACACACCGATCTCTGCCATGTCCCCTGCCTGGTATCCTGTTTCCTCCAATAATTCGCGAGCTGCCGCGTTCTTAGGAGGCTCCCCGGGGTCGACAAGACCCCCTGGGATTTCGAGGGTGACTTCTCTCGAACCGTGACGGTATTGCTTGATCATGACCACTCGACGATCGACAGTGAGAGGGATGATGTTGACCCAATCCTGTGTTTCGATCACGTAGAAATCATGCTCAGCCCCCGATCGAGGAGAAAGGGCCGTATCTCTCCGTATCGAAAAAATGCGGAAGGACTGTACGGACTGAGATCGGACGCATGGCCACGGTTTGATCATTGCAACCACTCCTTCTTGAGTACAAGCCATCCTATTCAACCATCTTTTTGAATTCTTCCTCAGTAAGAATCTTGATGCCCAATTCCTTGGCCTTGTCAAATTTGGAGCCCGGGTCTTCTCCCACCACCACAAAATCCACTTTCTTCGAGACGGTGGTGGCGGTCATCCCGCCTAAAGATTCCACCAGATTTCGGGCTTCATCCCTTTGAAAACGTTTAAGGCTTCCGGTAAAAACAAAAGTCCTGCCTGCCAGGTTTCCTCTCTCCTTCCCTTTGGGCTCGACGACGTTTACGCCGGCTTTCCTTAATCGATTGATGGATTCTTTGTTCTTCTTGTCTCCGAAGAATTGATGAACACTGGCTGCTACCTCCGGACCTATTCCTTGTACCTCCATCAAATCCTCTTCTGAGAGATGGAAGAAATCGTCGAGCCGTTGGAAATGCCGAGCCAGGTCTTCTGCTGTGGTCTCACCTACGTTACGGATACCGAGGGCATAGAGAAACTTTGAAAGAGGCTTTGTCTTGCTCTTTTCAACGGCGTCAATAATATTTTGAGCGGATTTGTCTGCCATCCGCTCCAATGCGATGAGCTGCTCCTTTTTGATATAATAAATATCTGCTACGTCCTTGACCAAGTCTTTGTCGACCAGTTGATCGATCAATTTCACACCCAGGCCTTCGATATCCATTGCCCGCTTGGAGGCAAAGTGTCTGATCCGGCCCTTCAGTTGCGCGGGACAGTCCAAGCCGATGCACCGATGAATGGCCTCTTCCTTGATGACCTCAGCCCCGCATACCGGACATTTGGAAGGCATCTTGAACTTCTTCTCGGTTCCGGTCCGCTTGGAGAGGATCACCTGGACGACTTCTGGAATCACGTCTCCGGCCCTCTGAATGACCACCGTATCCCCGATTCTCACATCAAGTCTGTCGATCTCATCCTGATTGTGAAGCGTAGCCCGGCTCACTTCCACCCCGCCGATTCTTACCGGTTCCATCAACGCTACGGGCGTGAGGGCTCCTGTCCTGCCCACCTGGGGTTTAATATCTTTAATCTTTGTCGTCTCCTGTTTTGGCTGAAATTTAAAGGCCAATGCCCAGCGCGGACTGCGGGCAATTTCTCCAAGTCTCGTCTGAAGATCGAGAATGTTGACCTTGATGACGGTTCCGTCAATTTCGTAAGGAAGGGTTTCTCGCTTCTCGTTCATCTCACGGTAATAGTCGAGGACTTCTTCAATGTCTTTACATTTCCGGACATGAGGGTTGGTTCTCAGACCCCATTTCGGAAGGGTCTTAAGGACTTCCCACTGGGTTTTGAACGTCCACCCTCTGACTTCGCCCAGGGCATAAAAATAGATTTCAAGAGGTCGTCCTGCGGTGATCTTTGGATCGAGCTGTCGCACGGAGCCGGCGGACGCATTTCTCGGGTTGGCAAAAGGAGGTTCTCCCCTCTCTTGTCGTTTTCGATTGAGTTCTTTGAATCTCTTGAGTTGCATGATCACTTCACCGCGAACCTCCAACCGTTCCGGGATTGAAAGTTCCTTCCGGATAAGCTGAAGAGGGATGGTTTTGATGGTGCGGAGATTCTGGGTGATGTTTTCGCCATTCACGCCATCGCCCCGGGTGGAACCCACGACAAACTGGCCGGCTTCGTAGACCAGTTCGACGGCCAGACCATCAAACTTCGGTTCTGCGACATACTCAATTTCTTCAGAAGTACCCAAGAATTTTTTTACCCGTTTATCGAAGTCCCTTGCCTCCGATTCATCGAAGGCGTTGGCCAGGCTGAGCATGGGAATGGTGTGTCTGAAGATCTCGAATTCTTCTAGGGGAGTTGCGCCGACTCGCTGGGTAGGCGAATTGGGAGAGCGAAGCTCGGGGTAGTCCTTTTCAAGCTTCTCTAATTCCCTCACCAACCGGTCATATTGAGCATCGGAAATTTCGGGCTGGTCAAGGACGTAGTAGCGGTAATTATGATATTCGATTTCCTCCCGGAGCTTTTCCACACGTTTTTTTATCGCCTCAGACACCATGAAAACCATTTTAGACGGGACGGATGAGTCTTGTCAAACTGCTCAGAAAATAAGTTATGTCCTTATAGTCGAAATAGCCGAAGACAGGCGGGGCTAAATATGGGGTTAAAGCGACCTGGGTTAAATAGATGTTGGGGCCAACCAAGTCAAAATAAAAAAATAGAATAACTATAAAATTTTACTTGACAAATTTAATTTTTCAGTATATTTCTAAATTCCAGTGGTAAAAAGTGGGAAAAGGTGGTATGGTTTCCTAAAATGAGGGGGATGAAGCAATGTTTCGGGGTAGGTATGAGCACACCATAGACTCCAAAGGTCGAATCAGCATTCCTTCGAAGTTTCGAGAGATTCTCAACAAGAAATATGACGATCGATTAGTCATCACCAATTTTGACCGGTGTCTGGTCGCATTTCCTTATGAAGAATGGTTTAATTTAGTGGAGCAGAAAGTGAGTTCGTTCTCCCTCGTCAGAAAAGAAACGAGCGCGTTTTTGAGGTTCTTTTATTCGAGTGCGATCGATTGCTTCATCGATAAGCATGGAAGGCTTCTCATCCCCCAGACGTTAAGGGATTATGCGACCCTCGAGAAAGACGTCGTCTTGGTGGGCGAAGGGCGATTCGTGGAGATCTTTGCCAAGGAGCGTTGGCAGGAAGTCGCTCAGCAGGCAGAAGAGGGTTTTGATCAAATCAGGGATACGTTGGCCAATCTGGGAATATGATTTTTGGATTCCAGATGTCGGATTGCACATCGAAAAATCTGAAACCTAAAATTTGAAAGGTTGAATCAGATTTTTGGGTCATTGGAAATTGGTTTTTGGAAATTACTTGGGATTTGAAATTTGGGAATTGGAAATTTGAAGCATATTCCCGTCATGGTTGAAGAGGTGATGACCTTTCTAAAATGTGAACCCCGTCATACTTATGTGGATGCAACGCTGGGAGGGGGCGGTCATGCTTCCGAAATTTTGAAAAGGTCCGCGCCGGGGGGGATGCTTATCGGTGTGGACTGGGATGAAGATGCCCTGGCTGAAGCAAAAAAAACACTCCGATCCTTTGGGGATAGAGTCAAAATTTTTCGAGAGAATTTCGTCCATCTTCCCAACCTGATGAAGGCTGAATCCGTCGACGGGATCCTGCTCGATTTAGGACTCTCTTCCCTCCAGCTGGAGAAAGAGGAAAGAGGGTTTAGTTTCAAAGGAGAGGGCCCTCTGGACATGAGGATGGATCGACGGATGGATGAGACAGCGGCCGACCTGGTCAATACCCTTCCACCGGAGAGACTGGAATATATCCTTTCTCACTACGGACAGGAGAGATGGGCCAAGCGAATTGCCAAGGCCATCGTTCAAGAAAGAGAACGAGAACCCATTGGGACGCCTCAAGCCTTAAGGAAGATCGTCCACCGCGCGATTCCAAGACGATTTCATTCTCGGAGAATTGATCCTGCCACCAGAACTTTTCAAGCCCTTCGTATCAAGGTGAATGATGAGCTGGGAAATTTGGAAAAAATACTGAAAATAGCGTGGAAGATGTTAAAAAAGGGCGGGCGGATGTGCGTCATCTCTTTTCACTCCCTCGAAGATCGATTGGTCAAGGAGACGTTTCGAACACTGGAGAAGCAGAGAGAGATCCTTATCCTGACCAAAAAACCTGTCACGCCCTCTGAGGAAGAACAGAAAAGAAATCCACGATCCCACAGTGCCAAGCTAAGGTGTGCGGAAAGAATTTAACATGGGAAAAACTATTCCTAAGAATGGAGATCGAATCCTTTGGACAGGGGAAGGTTCTAGGTCGGGGCGGAAAAGGATAAAATTAAATCTCCTTGTCCTTTTCACTCTCCTTATCCTTTTTTTCACGGGAGGGGCATTGTTCTATGTTTGGTCAAGAATTCAGGTCATCCAACTCGGATACGAAATTTCGAATGTCCTGAAGGATGAGAGGAGGCTGACCGAAGCCAACAAGAAGTTGCGTTTGGAGATCGCTACGCTCAAATCCTGTGCGCGGATTGAAAAATTTGCCACGGAGGAATTGAGAATGGCCAAGCCCAAGCCTGAACAGGTGATCGTGATCCGATGAAGCGGAGACCCATCAATTGGTTTAAGGTGAGGATCATCTTTCTCTGGTGTCTCCTCTTTTGCTGCTTTGTCCTCATTATGGGCAGGATGTTTGAGCTTCAGGTGTTGAAAAAGGAGCAGCTCTATAAGCTGGCCGCACAACAGCAACATGTGCAGATTCCCCTCGTTGCGAAGCGTGGCACGGTTTACGACAGCAAAGGAAATGAACTGGCAGTCAGCATTGAGGTCGATTCGGTTTACGCCGATACCCGGAAAGTGGTTGATGCGGCAAAGACGGCGAGTGAACTTGCCTCGATCCTTCCGATTGACCAGAACGAATTGAAGCAGAGGCTGAAGAGCCATCGGCCCTTCGAATGGGTTCAAAGAAAAATCTCCTCGAAAGAGTCCGAACAGATCAAAGCCCTTCAGCTCCCCGGCCTCTTTTTTTTAAAAGAGAACCGGCGTTTCTATCCCGATTCCCAGCTGGCGGCTCATCTTATCGGTTTTGTCGGACTGGATTCAAAGGGTCTGGAGGGGATCGAATTTCAATACGATGCTTTGCTTAGCGGAGAGAACCAGGTGTGGAATGCCGCCAGGGATGCCTTAGGCCGGGAGATTGCCATAGGCAAGGCCCCCTTTGAAAAAGAGGATCATTACCGGAATATCGTCCTGACCATCGACAAACCGATGCAACATATCATCGAGACGGAGTTAGGTCGAGGTGTTGAAAGATGGAGGGCGAAGGGAGGCATGGCCATTGCCATGGAACCCTCGACCGGAAAGATCCTGGCCATGGCCTCGTACCCGACATTCAGTCCAAACCAGTTCATCCAGTACCGCCCCAAAAGTTGGAGGAACAGCGCTGTTTCCGATATCTTTGAACCCGGTTCTCTCTTTAAAGTCTTTCTTGCAGCGGCAGCGTTGGAGGAGCAGGTGGTTCGGCCCTGGGATTCTTTCTTTTGTGAGAATGGTTCCTACACGGTTTATGACCGCACGATCCATGATACCACCAGGCATGGGTGGCTTACTTTTCAACAGATTCTCAAGTTCTCCAGTAACATCGGAGCTTCGAAGGTGGGCGAGAAGATGGGGAAGGACCGTCTCTACCGTTATATAAGCGCTTTCGGGTTTGGCGAGAAGACTCGGGTTAATCTTCCGGGAGAAGGAAAAGGAATCGTCCACCACCCAAGATATTGGCCCCCTGTTGCTCTGGACACGATTTCCTTTGGACAAGGGATCTCAGTCACGGGGATTCAACTGGTGACCGCCCTGTCAGCCATTGCCAACGGCGGATTCCTGATGAGGCCTTATGTCGTAGAGAGGATTCTGAATGAGAAGGGGGAGATCGTCCAATCTTTTCAGCCGGAGACTGTCAGGAAGGTCATTTCAGGGGAAACGGCTAAAAAGGTGACGCTTCTGCTCAAGGCAGCTACGGAGAGGGGAGGGACAGGGGAATGGGCAGTCCCCGCAGGCTATGAGGTGGCCGGAAAAACGGGAACAGCGCAGAAGGTCGATTCCGTATTGGGCGGATACTCCGAAGGTCGCTATACCAGCGGTTTCATGGGATTTGCCCCTGTCGAGACCCCTAGGCTCGTGGTCTTAGTCGTCGTGGATGAACCCCAGGGGGGTAGCTATGGAGGAGTGGTTGCTGCTCCAATATTTAGAGCGATGATGGAAAAGATTCTCCCGTACCTTCGTGTGGTTCCGAAGGGGACGGTAGTTGTGAAGAACGAAGTCGATTCCGCTCCTCGAAAAGAGGCCTCGCGAAGAACCCAACCCGACATCGATGGGATCAGGGTGGGTAAAGGGGTAAGGACGGTTGTGATGCCGGACCTTACCGGGTTGTCCATGCGGAATGCCTTGAGCCGTATGGAAGGGAGGGGAATGATCATTAGGGTCTCGGGGAACGGGAAGGTCGTCGAGCAGACTCCCAAGCCCGGGGCAGTGATCGAGAAAGGAGACATCTGTTTCCTGAAGTTTCGGTCGCCGTCGTAATATAACGAGTCAGGCAGTCATTGCGAGCAAAGCGAAGCAATCTCAAGGGATTGCTTCGTCGTCCGAAATTTCGGAACTCCTCGCAATGACAATTTCTTCTGCAGCGCAAGTGGTTTTATGGAACTGAGAAAATTACTGGAAGGCGTAGAGATCGAGAAGATCGCCGGAGACACTCACAAGGTGATCAAGGGAATTGCTTACCATTCGAAGCAGGTGGAAAAGGATTTCCTTTTTGCGGCCCTTCGGGGAGTCGAGGCAGACGGACACCAATTTGTTAAGGAGGCGATCGAAAGGGGGGCAGAGGCTGTTGTCTTGGAAGAAGAGCATGAAGTCTTCAACCGGACGATGGTTCTAGTCCCCGATAGCCGCCGGGCCCTGGCAAAGCTCTCCTCCAACTTTTATGGTGACCCTTCTTCTCGGGTTATTCTCATTGGTATCACTGGGACAAACGGGAAGACCACCACGACGTATCTCTTAGAGTCCATTTTTAAAAAGGCTGGTTGGAACGTAGGCGTCATAGGAACGATCAATTATCGGTTCGGTCAAAAGACAACGCCTGCTCCCAACACCACGCCGGAGTCTTTGGATCTGCAAAGGATCCTTTGGGAGATGGTCAAGGAGGGGACCTCCCATGTGATTATGGAAGTTTCGTCCCATGGGCTTGACCTAGGCCGCGTTTTCGCGTGTCAATTTGACGGTGTCGTCTTTACGAATTTAACCTCCGAGCATCTCGATTATCACAAGACCCTGGGGCAATATTTTGAAAGCAAGAAGAAACTTTTCTCGGATCATTTGAAGAAGAGCCGTAAGGAAAGACGGTTTGCGGTGACAAACCATGACGACCCCAAAGGGGAGGAGATGGTCAAGGGGATGGATCTCCGTGTCATCCGTTATGGGTTGACCCCTTCCTGCGATGTGACGGCGGATCGGGTGGCCTCCTCTTTTGAAGGCCTTTCCTGTCGGATCAAAACTCCAAAGGGTGATCTTTCGATCCGTTCGAAACTCGCGGGAGACTTCAATCTCTACAATATCCTGGCGGCTGTGTCTGTAGGGACGGCCATGGGGGTCCCGTTGGAAACATTAAGAGAAGGGGTGGAGGAATTAGAAGGCGTTTCAGGAAGATTCGAGAAGGTCGAGAATAAAAGGGGGATTCACGTTATTATTGACTATGCCCACACCCACGATGCCTTGGAACGTGCTCTGTTGGGGTTGAAGAATATCTTAGAGAGTGGAGCCCAGGATAACGGGAAGATGATCACTGTCTTTGGGTGTGGGGGGGACCGGGATCGGACAAAGCGACCTTTGATGGGCGCTGTGGCGGGGAGGCACAGCGATCTCGCGATTCTCACTTCGGACAATCCAAGGACAGAAAACCCTTTGGCCATCTTGGATGAGGTGGAAAAGGGCTTAAAATCTCTTCCCCTAAAAAAGTGGGACCAGGATGAAATCAAGGTGTGGAGATCGAGAAAGGGATATTTGAGGGTTCCGGATCGAAGGGAAGCGATTCGTATGGCGATCCGATTAGCCCTCCCTTCGGATACGGTACTCATTGCTGGAAAAGGCCATGAGGATTATCAGATTGTCGGAAAAAAGAAATTTCCCTTTGATGACCGCATCGAGGCCAAAAAGGCCCTGGAGGAAAGGTGATCCTTACCGTTGAAGAGGTTTTGGGCGCCACAAAGGGGAAACTCCTCCAGGGGAAGAGAGACTCCTCCTTTAAGGGGATTTCCACGGATTCAAGGACAGTAGCCGAAGGAGAACTTTTTGTCGCCCTGAAGGGACCCCGCTTTGACGGCCATCACTATGCCTTAGAGGCACTCAGAAAAGAGGCAGGGGGAGTGCTGATCGAGAACGAGAGGGTAGGAGACGTTCGGTGGAATGGCTTTCGGTCGGGAGCGGTGATCGCGGTGGACGATACTCTCGCAGCTTTAGGAGACATGGCTCGGGATTGGAGACGCAAATACAATATTCCACTGATGGCTTTGACCGGAAGCAACGGCAAGACAACGACGAAAGAAATGATCGCTGCGTGCCTTGAGACGACGTTTCCGGTTCTCAAGACGAAAGGGAATTTGAACAACCTCATTGGGGTTCCGCTAACCCTCCTCACGCTCACCGAGAAGGAGAGGGTCGTTGTCCTCGAGATGGGGATGAATGTGCCGGGTGAAATCCGAAGGCTGACCGAGATTGCAGAACCCGATGTGGGATTGATCACGAACATCCAGTCTGTCCATCTCGAAGGCATGGGAAGTTTGGAGAGACTAAAAGAGGAGAAGGGGCAACTGTTCCGGAGGATGAGAAGGGACGGAACCCTATTGGTGAATCAGGATGATCCACGAGTGGTGGATTTGGCAAGGGATTACCCCGGTCAAAAGATTACGTTTGGGATCGAACATTCTTCGGACGTGATGGCTAAAGAGATTCGACTTCATGGGGCAGAAGGGACCTCTTTCACTTTGACTTTAGAAGGGGAGTTGATGGAGGTTCATCTGCGGGTATTGGGAAGACATTTCGTTGCGAATGCTCTCTCTGCCGTGGCGGTCGCCTGCCTCTTTGGAGTGGAGGTGACCCGGGCCAGGGAGGCTCTGGAGAATTTTCAACCCTTCTCCATGAGGATGGAGGTCGTTCACCTTAATGGCGGAGAGACTCTGATCAACGATGCGTACAACGCCAATCCTTACTCGATGGCAGTCGCCCTGGATACCCTTGTAGAGGCGAAAGGGATGGGGAGGGCTATTGCTGTGCTGGGGGACATGTTAGAGCTGGGAGGGCTTACGAAGGAAGCTCATGAACAAATTGGAAAGAGGGTGAGTGAACTCTCGATTGACTTCCTTGTCGCCATGGGAGAGGAAGCTTCCGTTATCGTCGAGTCAGCAATTCGCTATGGGCTTCCGAGGGAAAAGACAAGGATTGTGGAGAGCCACTCAGAGGCTGTCTCCCTGTTAAGGCAGACGATTCAAAAAGGGGACTGGATATTGGTCAAAGGTTCGAGGAGGATGGCGATGGAAGAGATCGTAGAGGGGTTGGCAGGGGGGAGGGCTTAACACATGCTGTATCATCTCCTTTATCCTCTTCATGAGGTGCTTTCCTTCTTCAATGTCTTCCGGTATATCACCTTCAGGACCATCTGTTCGATTCTAACCGCCCTTCTCATCAGCTTCATCATCGGGCCCTGGTTGATCAAGAAATTGAGGAGCTTTCAGATTCAACAAGTGGTGAGGGAGGATGTCCCTTCGCGGCACCTGGCTAAGAATGGGACTCCGACCATGGGGGGGAGCCTCATCCTGGCTGCCATTCTTATCCCAACCCTCTTCTGGTCTGACCTCACCAATCCCTATGTCTGGATCGTTTTGGTAACCACGCTGGCCTTCGGCCTTCTCGGGTTTTGGGATGACTATAAAAAACTCAGGGATAAGAGAGGCATCGGCATCCGAGCTCGATACAAGTTTCCCATTCAGGTGGCCGTGGGACTTGTCGTCAGCTTCATCTTGTTTAACACGATTGACCACGATTCCAGGTTGATCTTTCCTTTCTTTAAAAAGGTGATGCCGGACCTCGGGGATTGGTACATTCTCTTTGCTATGTTCGTCATCGTGGGTTCGGCGAATGCGGTCAACCTGACCGATGGGTTGGATGGGCTGGCCATCGGCCCCGTGCTCATCGCCAGCGCGACCTTTATGCTCTTCTGCTATCTTGCGGGGAACTTCAAATTCGCCGGCTATCTCCAGATTCCTTTTGTTAAGGGGAGCGGAGAATTGACGGTCTTGTGCGGGACCCTGGTCGGTTCGGGCCTGGGGTTCCTGTGGTTCAACACCTACCCAGCTCAAGTTTTTATGGGTGATGTGGGTTCTTTATCCCTGGGGGCAGCCCTTGGAACGATTGCGGTGATCACAAAACAAGAATTCCTCTTAGTCATTGTGGGCGGGATTTTTGTGATCGAGACACTTTCCGTCATGATTCAGGTCGTCTCGTATCAGGTTCGGAAGAAACGGGTCTTCAGAATGGCACCCATTCACCACCATTTTGAGTTGAAGGGCTGGGCGGAGCCGAAGATCATTGTCCGATTCTGGATCATCGCCATCATCCTTGGACTGATTGCGATCAGCACATTGAAGTTGAGATAACCTCCTCCTTTTCCCTCCCCCTTGATGGGGGAGGGTGAGGGCGGGGGTGAATAGATTTAATTCCCCCTCCCCTTCATCCCCTCCCGCCAGGGGAGGGGAGATTCATAAGGGCATGGCAGATTGTATGGATCTCAAAGGCAAGCGAGTATTGGTGGTGGGCATGGCCCGCACAGGAGTAGCGGCAGCCAAATTCCTCAAGTCGAAAGGTTCTCTTGTGACCACGACGGAGATGAAGCCGGAAGAGGAAATGACGGAGGCCGTTCAGGAATTGAAGGACATGGCCATCTCGACGGAATGGGGGGGGCATCGCGCAGAGACCTTTCTCAAACAGGATATGATTGTGGTGAGCCCGGGCGTGGACCTGAGCATCGAGCCCATTCAGAGGGCCCTTGAGAAAAAAGTTCGGGTGATCAGCGAAATTGAACTGGCTTACCATTTCATCCAGGTCCCCATCATCTCGGTGACAGGAACCAATGGGAAGACAACAACCACCATGTTGATCGGCCAGATGCTGAAGGAGGAAGGGAAAAAAGTGGGGGTGGGAGGTAACGTCGGAGAGCCGCTCGTCCTCTTTGCAGACGGGAGAAACAGATGGGAAGTGCTGGTGGCTGAGATCTCCAGCTTTCAATTAGAGGCCATTGAGGATTTTCGACCCCGAATCTCTGTTCTTCTGAATATTACGGAGGATCATCTGGACCGTTATCCCAGTTACAAGGAGTACATCAACGCGAAAGTGAGGATTTTTGCGAATCAGAACTCCGGCGATCTTGCTGTTCTGAACAGGGACGACCCCACCGTGATGCAGTTCGGAAAAGGCGTGAGAGGGAGAAAACTTTTTTTCAGCCTGAGTGAGAAGCTTGACGAAGGCGCTTTCTCCGACGGCCAATCGATCTTCCTCAGACTCGGAGGGAAGAGAGAAATATATTCCTTAGCCAAGACTTCGCTGAAGGGGATTCACAATGTGGAAAATATGATGGCAGCCGTCACCACGGTCAGGAGCTTCGGTTGCTCGAAAAGAGCGATCCAAGCCGTCCTCGATCGGTTTGAAGGTCTCGAGCATCGCCTCGAATTTGTCCGGGAGGTCGGAGGCGTTCGTTTCTACAATGACTCTAAAGGAACGAATGTCGGTTCCGTGGTCAAGTCTCTTCAGAGTTTTTCAGAACCGGTGATCCTGATTGCGGGAGGGAAGGACAAAAACGGGGATTTAAGTCCCCTTGCAGAATTGATTGAGAAACGGGTCAAACATTTAATCCTGATCGGAGAGGCGAGGGAAAGGATGAACCGCGATCTCGGAGGACTGACCGATACCGTCCTGGCGAAGACCATGGAAGAGGCCGTGCTCCTGGCCCATCAAAAGGCCAAAGCCGGAGAGGTGGTTCTTCTCTCACCGGCTTGTTCGAGCTTCGATATGTTCAAGGACTATAAAGAGAGAGGAAGAGTATTTAAGGAGGTCGTGCATAAAATAAGCAACAAACAACAAAGTTATTGAGTCAATAAGTCATTAAGTCATTAAGTCATTAGTACTGAATGAATTAATAACTCAATGACTGAGTGACCCGGAAGAATTTGAGACTTCAAATAGTTGATTGAGAAGATAGAGGAGATTCAATTGAACCCATGAAAGGAAAGAAGAGGCTCGATTTTATCTTGCTGTTTTCAGCCCTTGCCCTTGTGGGGATCGGAATTATCATGGTCTACAGCACCAGTGCGATCATCGCCGCGGATCGCTTCGGAGATCCTTACTACTTTCTAAAGAGGCAGGCCCTTTATGCAGCGGTGGGTTTCGTTCTGATGCTTGTCATGATGTTTTTCCCTTACGAAATTCTGAAGCGGTTTGCCTATCCCATTCTCATTTTTTCGATTCTTCTCTTGATCGTCGTGTTGGTTCCGGGCATCGGGCACCGAACCGGTGGGGCCATGCGCTGGCTCAAGATACAGTCTTTCTCCTTTCAACCTTCGGAGTTTGCCAAGCTGGGTTTGGTGATCTTTCTTGCGTACCTTTTGGCCAAGAAAGAGGAGAAGATTCGGAGTTTCTCTTTCGGGTTTCTTCCGCCGGTCCTCCTCTCCGGCCTTGTCATCGCTTTGGTGATGAAGGAGCCCGATTTTGGGGCGGCTTTTTTTCTCACCGTGATGGTTTTTCTTCTCCTCTTTGTCGGCGGTGCCAGAGTGATCTACATGGCGGCTGCCTTTTTGATCGCCATTCCGGTCGCCTATGCTCTTTTGATGAACGTGGGATATCGTTATAAGAGGTTAATGAGTTTCATCCGGCCCTGGGAGGACCCCAGCGGAGCGGGTTTCCAGATTATTCAATCCTTTCTCTCGTTTGGTTCCGGGGGCCTTTTCGGATTAGGGCTGGGAGAGGGAAGACAGAAACTCTTCTTCCTTCCCGCTCCCCATACGGACTTCATCTTTTCTGTCATCGGAGAAGAGTTGGGCTTGGTGGGTGCAACGGCGGTTGTGCTCCTCTTCTTCATTCTGACCCTCAGAGGGATTCAGATCGGGCTTTCCCTCGAGGATCGGTTCGGTGTCTATTTGGCATTGGGGATCACCTTGATGGTCTCCCTTCAAGCCGTGATCAATATGGGAGTCGTCCTGGGACTCCTTCCGACAAAAGGGTTGACGCTCCCCTTCGTCAGTTACGGGGGGACCTCGTTGATCGCCAATTTAGCGGGGATAGGGATACTCTCTCAGCTTTCGACCCGTGTGGAACGACGATGAGGTGTGTGATCGCAGGAGGTGGTACAGGAGGGCATCTTTTCCCCGGCATGGCGATTGCCGAGGCCTTCGTTGAAAGAGAGAAAGGGAATGAGGTTCTATTCATCGGGACGGAAAGAGGGATCGAAGCTAAAGTTCTACCCGGAGGCAAATTTCTTTTGAGAACGATTCGAGCCAAACCCATCCAGGGGAAATCTCTTCTGGAAAAGGGCAAAGCCGTTTGGAGCCTACCCAAGGCCATCTCCGAGGCGAGTGCGATCTTAAAGGAGTTTCAGCCGCAGCTCGTATTGGGCGTGGGAGGATATGCCTCCGGACCCACTGTCTTGGCCGCGTTCCTTCTTGGCAAGAAAAGGGCCATCCAGGAACAGAACGTGATGCCTGGAATGACGAATCGAATTCTGAAGTGGTTTAGCCAACGGATCTTCGTCTCCTTCGAAGAGGCGAGAAAATACTTCCCTGAGAAGAAGACCCTTGTGACCGGAAACCCGATCAGGAAAGAATTCCTTGCCCTTTTAAAGGAAGACGGACGATCCAAGAAGGAAAAGGATCGCTTTACACTGCTTATCTTTGGAGGAAGTGCCGGGGCACACCGGGTCAATCAGGCGATGGTAGAAGCCCTGGATCCTCTTCTGGGACTCAGGACCTCTTTGAAAATGGTTCATCAAACAGGGGATGAAGACTTCGACGTTGTGTCAAAAGCCTACCAAGAAAAAGGGTTTGAGGCTTTAGTCAGGCCTTTCTTCGGGGATCTCGCTACGTATTACCAGACCTCTGATCTGGTGATCTGCAGATCGGGAGCGAGCACCGTGGCTGAGTTGGCGGTCTGCGGTAAGGCCGCCCTCCTCATCCCTTATCCCTATGCGGCTCATGACCACCAATTGATCAACGCCAAGAAATTGGTCGATTTGGGTGCAGCCAAGATGATTTTGGATCGGGAGCTAAGGGGAGAGGCCGTCGCCCAAATTATCCTTCGTCTTTACGAACATCCGGAGGAGCGTTCCAGGATGGAAGAAGCGATTCGACGGTTGGGGAGACCGAGAGCAGCCGAAGAAATCGTAGATCACTGCTATGCCCTCGTCAAAGGGTAAAATGTCAAATGCCAAAGTTCAAAGGAAGTTAAAATTTCAAAGTTTAAAACACCATTGAGATAAGGTTTTGACATTTGGAATTCATTTGGAATTTGAACTTTGAAATTTGAACTTGAGGTTTAAGGATGTACCGAAGAGGAAAGATCCAGCATATTCATTTTGTAGGCATCGGTGGAATCGGTATGAGTGGGATTGCCGAAGTGTTGCTCAACCTCGGCTACCATATCAGCGGGTCCGACATCAAGGAGACAGAGGTGACCCGAAGGCTGCGGTCTTTAGGGTGCGAAATTTCCTACGGCCACCGGAGGGAGAATCTGAAAGAGGCGGACGTGGTGGTCATCTCTTCCGCCATCCGGCCGCAAAACCTCGAGGTCGAAGCCGCCGAAGAGAGGCTCATTCCCGTCATTCCAAGGGCAGAGATGCTGGCAGAGTTGATGCGGATGAAAATCGGGATTGCGATCGCTGGGACCCATGGCAAGACCACAACCACCTCCCTCATTTCGACCCTGTTGGCGGCGGGTGGCCTCGATCCCACCGTTGTGATTGGCGGGAGGCTCAACAGTATCGGTAGCAATGCAAGGCTGGGGCAGGGTGAATTCCTGGTGGCGGAAGCTGATGAGAGCGACGGCTCCTTTCTGAAACTGATGCCCACCATTGCCGTGGTGACGAACATCGATCCGGAACATCTCGATTATTATAAAGGCATCGACGAAATCAGGGAGACGTTCCTCTGTTTTTTGAACAAGATTCCTTTTTTCGGGCTTGCCGTGCTCTGTCTCGATCATCCGAACATCCAGAGCCTTCTCCCGAGGTTGAAGAAGCGATTTACTACTTACGGGTTGACCCCGCAGGCCGACTTCCAGGCAAAAGAGATTGTATTCGAAGGGCTCTCCACCAGCTTTGATGTGATCTGGAAGCGTCAGGAGATCGGCAGACTGAGCCTCCGGATGCCGGGGCTCCACAATGTCTACAATGCCCTTGCCGCTTTAGCCACCGCATTTGAACTAGATATTCCGTTTCCCGTCGTCCAGGAAACGCTACGCGATTTTAGCGGGATTCAGAGACGGTTTCAGATCAAAGGGGAGAAGAGGGAAATCCTCGTCGTGGATGACTATGGTCATCATCCTGTGGAGATTATGGCCACTCTGAAGGCAGCACGGACCGGCTGGGGGAAAAGAATTATCGCTGTATTTCAGCCTCATCGTTACACGAGGACCCGGGCCCTCTTTAATGATTTTCTCCCGGCTTTTTATGACGCCGATGTCCTCATTCTTACCGAGATCTACCCCGCAGGAGAGGATCGGATAGAAGGCGTGGAATCGAAAGCCCTCTTCGAGGGGCTTCGGGAACACGGCCACAAAAACGTGACTTATTTCGCGGATAAGAAGGAGATCGTCGAGCATCTCCTCCGTATTATCTCTCCTGGGGACCTGGTCATCACCCTGGGAGCGGGAGACATCTGGCAGGTTTCAGAGGAGTTAGTGAAAAGACTGAACTGAGGAGATTTCAAATTTGAGGTTTATTAACGGTCTCAAAATAGTACATACATTGACGCTGTGGCGTAGATTCATAACCCCACCCAACCTCCCCTTATCTTAATGGGAGGAGAAACTAACCCCTCTCTTCCCCCCCCTTAAGATAAGGGGGGGATCAAGGGGGGTTAAGAGGGGGGAAAGGGGATGAGGCTGTTAATAAGATTTCAAATTTGCAATCTGAAATCAGATGGAGCGGGACTACAAAAAATGGGCGTTGGGACTGATCAAGGGGAAGGTCGTTTTCGATGCACCGATGAGAAAGTTCACATCGATGCAGGTGGGGGGCCCTGCGGACAGCCTCTTGTATCCTAAAAATGTGGATGAACTGAGGAGAGTAGTCCGTTACGCGAGGAGTAGAAAAATTCCCTTCTTGATTTTAGGAAGGGGAACAAATTTAGTGGTGAGGGATAGAGGAGTTCGCGGATGGGTCATCAGTTTAACCCAAGGGATGAAAAGGATCCAGATGGACGGAGAGGCCGTAGAAGCGGAGGCGGGGCTCTCCCTGCAACGGCTAGTCCAATTCTCAATCCGCAAGGGACTCACCGGGCTCGAGCCCTTCTTCGGCATTCCCGGGACTGTAGGCGGCGGTTTGGCGATGAATGCCGGAGCCTGGGGTGCGGAATTGAAGGATGTTCTTCATTCGGTGACGTTGATGAAGGAAGACGGAGAAATTGTGGAGAGGTCCCGTTCGAGGCTTCGATTTTCCTATCGAGGGTTGGCCATTCCCCCATCATGGATTATTCTCAAAGGCCGATTTGAGCTGAAGACGGGAAAGAAAGAGGGAATTCTTGAAAGGGTGAAATCTTATTCGGAGATGAGGAAGAGAAAGCAACCCTTGGATTATCCCAGTGCGGGGTCCGTTTTCAAAAATCCCAAAGAAGGCCCGGCAGGAAGATGCATCGAAGAAGCGGGCCTGAAAGGGTTTCGGATTGGTCGGGCGATGGTTTCAGAGCGTCATGCTAATTTTATCATCAATCTGGGAAAGGCCAAGGCCGAAGAGGTGATCCGTTTGATAGAGTACGTTGAAAAGAAGGTTTATGAAGAAAAAGGCATCTCCCTTGATAGGGAGGTGAAGGTGGTGGGCGAGCCGTAATGTGGATTGCAGAATTCGGAATGCGCCTGCCTGGGGAGAGGGGATAATCGATTTGGTAAATCGGCGGTGAGTAAATGAAAGAGCCATCGCTCAAGAAGAAGAAAATAGGGGTCATGATGGGCGGTCTTTCCAAGGAGAGGGAGATCTCCTTAAAGACGGGAAAGGCTATCTTGAAGGCTCTTACCGAGAAGGCGTATACGGCGACCCCTATCGATGTGGGAGACGATATTGCAGAAAAATTGGTCAAGGAAAAGATTGGATGTGCCTTCCTGGCTCTTCACGGAAGATTCGGAGAAGATGGAACCATTCAGGGAATGTTGGAGTTGATGAGAATTCCCTATACCGGGTCAGGAGTTCTGGCCAGCGCTTTGGCTATGCACAAAGTCATGTCGAAGAAATTCTTCCTTTGTGAAAAGATCCCGACGCCCCGATACGAGGTGTTTCAGCGAGACGAGATAAGGAAAGAACTGCCAGGAAGAATTTCCCTCCCTCTGCCCGTCGTGGTCAAGCCGGCCAGAGAAGGATCGACGATCGGTGTTTCAATCGTCCGGAAGGATGAAGAGCTGGGTCCTGCCCTAACGAAGGCAGGAGAATACGATGAGGAGATATTTGTGGAGGAATTTATGAAGGGGAGGGAGATCACCGTCGGCATCCTTGAAAACATTCCTCTCCCCGTCATTGAGATCGCACCCAAGAGCGGTTTTTACGATTATCATTCGAAGTATACAAAGGGTGAGACTCAATACATCCTCCCCGCTCGAATTTCAAGAGAAAAGTACCTCTATGCCCAGGAGATCAGCCTCAAAGCCTTTCAAAAGCTGGGTTGCACAGGTGTAGCGCGGGTCGATCTGATGACGGATGAAAATGAGAATCCCTTTGTGATCGACGTCAACACCATGCCCGGCATGACTGAAACGAGCCTCTTGCCGATGGCAGCCCGTTACGCAGGCATTCCGTTTGAAGACTTGGTGGAACGCATTTTGCTGAGGGCATCTTTAAAGACGGAGGGTGGAAAGTAGTAAGCGGAAGTTAAATGGTTAAGGACTACTTTCTACCCGTAACGTTCGACTGACGAAAATGGGAGTAACCCTTACCGTACGAGATGGAAAGTTTCTCCGGCCGAAACGAAGGCGGGAAGACAAAGGAGTGGAAAAATTTCTGAGGGTCTTGAGAAAAACGATTCGGCTGGCGTTTCACCTTCTCGCCGTCGTTCTTTTCCTTTTCGTCGCCCATTGGGCTTATGTCCACCTCTTGGAGGATCCTTATTTTCGGGTGAAGGAAATCGAGGTGGAAGGCAGTCGAAAGATTCCAAGAGAAACGCTTCTCTCCCTTGCGGTGATCGAAGGGATGCCCAATCTCTTCTCGGTCAAGCTGAAGGAAGTCACCAAACGATTGGAAACCCATCCCTGGATTGAGCAGGTTCGGGTGGGGAAGGTTTTTCCCGATAAGATATTGATTCAGGTAGAAGAGAGAAAGCCAATGGCCATCATTCAATTGGAAGAGCTTTACTATATCGATACCAAAGGGGAAATTTTTTCTACTGTCGGGGAGGGAGATGAATATAACTATCCTTATCTCACCGGCTTGACCCGTCGGGTTTTGGAAAAAGATCCGACGGAGGCGAAACGACTGATCTCGAAAGCCCTTGAGATTGTGAGGATCGCGGGACGAGAAAAGTTGCCTCCCTTGAAGGAGATATCTGAGATCCATATGGAGAAGACGTTTGGAATCCATTGTTTTACCAAAACCGAGGGAGTGGAGGTCAAAATGGGATGGGAGGACTTTGAAGAGAAGCTTGGAAAATTGTCTCTCATCTGGGCAGACCTCCGAAAGAGAGGTTTCTCAGCGGTCTCGATCGATTGCAGTGACTTGAAGAGGATGGTGGTCAAACAGGCCCTGTGAGGAGGGGTTGAAAGGAGGTGATGAAAAGGTGGCAAAGAAAGAATCGTTAGTCATCGGGTTGGACATCGGGACGACAAAAATCTGTACCGTGGTCGGAGAAATTTCCGAGGGGCAGGTAAGCGTTATCGGTCTCGGAACTTTTCCATCGAAGGGGTTGCGAAAGGGGGTGGTCATCAATATCGAGAGCACGGTCCATTCCATCAAGAAGGCGGTTGAAGAAGCGGAATTGATGGCGGGCTATCATCTCACCTCTGTCTATGCAGGGATCGCGGGCGGCCATATCAAAGGGATTAACAGCCACGGGGTGATCGCCGTAAAAAACAGAGAGATCGGTCCAAATGATGTGAAGCGAGTGATCGATGCCGCCAGCGCCGTGGCGATGCCCATGGATCGAGAGGTGATTCACATCATCCCCCAGGAGTTCATCGTAGACGATCAGGACGGGATCAAAGACCCTGTCGGGATGTCAGGGGTGAGGCTGGAGGGAAGGGTCCACATTGTCACCGGTGCCATCACCTCTGCTCAGAACATCATCAAATGCGCCAACAAGGCAGGGCTGGATGTGGACGACATCGTTCTGGAACAGTTGGCGTCGAGCGAGGCGGTCGTCACCCCTGAGGAGAAGGATCTGGGAGTGGGGATCATCGATATTGGAGGAGGAACAACGGATCTGGTGATCTTTTCAAACGGTGCGATCAAACACACCTCCGTTTTTTCATTGGCAGGAAGCCATATCACAAACGATATTTCGATGGGACTTCGAACACCGGTGGAGGAGGCAGAAAAGATCAAGATCAAGTACGGGTGCGCTTTGACGAGCTTAGTTCGGAAGGACGAAACCATCGAAGTTCCCAGTGTAGGAGGTAGGAAGCCTCGGGTTCTCTCCAGGCAGACCTTGGCAGAGATCATCGAACCGAGGGTCGAAGAGATTCTCACCTTAGTTCATAACGAAGTGGTCAAGACGGGATTTGCCGATCTGCTTGCCTCTGGGATTGTCCTCACCGGTGGAAGCGCCATCCTGGAGGGTATTCCCGAGTTGGCGGAACAGATTTTTAATCTGCCTGTTCGGAGGGGGGCGCCCGTCGGTATCGGAGGGTTGGTGGACCTGGTCGCGAGTCCAATGTATGCGACTGGAGTTGGCCTAGTTCTTTACGGAAGTCGAAAGAAAGGGCACAGTCGGTTTAAGGTGGGCGAGGGCAATATCTTTAGCAAGGTCACCCACCGGATGAGGGAGTGGATTGAAGAATTCTTCTAAACACGGAATTTAAGAAAAGGAGGGAGGATATGATCGAGTTCGACGAAAATAAAAATCTGGCCGCCAAGGTCAAGATCATCGGAATTGGAGGAGGAGGGAACAATGCGCTGAATACCATGATCTCCTATGAGTTGTCCGGCGTCGAGTTTATCGCAGCCAACACCGATGCGCAGGCGTTGGCCGCAAATATGGCTTCCATGAAATTGCAATTGGGCGAGAACTTGACCAAAGGTTTGGGAGCCGGGGCCAATCCAGAGATAGGAAGGAAGGCTGCTCTTGAGGATGTCGAGAAGATCCGGGAGGCCCTGAAGGGAGCCGACATGGTCTTCATAACCGCCGGGTTAGGCGGTGGGACCGGCACGGGCGGCGCGCCGGTGATTGCGGAGGTGGCGCGTGAAATAGGTGCCCTCACGGTGGCGATCGTAACCAAGCCCTTCCACTTCGAGGGAAAGAAGAGGATGAAGCAGGCGGAGGAAGGGCTGGCCAATCTGAAGATGACAGCGGATGCTCTTATCACGATCCCGAACCAGCGACTCCTCGGTATTGGCGGGAAGAGCATGACGCTGCTGGAGGCCTTCAAAAAGGCGGATGAGGTTCTCTACCATGCTGCGAAAGGGATCTCGGATATCATCGTTGGCCATGGAATTATCAACCTGGACTTTGCCGATGTCCGGACCGTCATGGCCGAAACAGGAATGGCACTGATGGGAACAGGAATTGCCTCGGGTGAGAACCGATCCGTGGAGGCCGGGCAGAGAGCGATTTCCAGTCCTCTCCTGGAAGATATTACGATTGAAGGGGCCAAGGGGCTTCTCATCAACATCACCGGAGGGGAGAATATGACCCTCAGCGAAATCAACGAGGCCACGACGCTCATTCAGAAGGAAGCTCATGAAGATGCTACGGTGATCTGGGGGATGGTGGTCGACAAAGCTATGAAGGAAGAGATTCGAGTAACCGTGATCGCTACGGGTTTCGGCAAGAAGGAGGACAAGAGAACGTCTCAGTTTAAGAAAGTCGCTCCTATCTCATTCGGCCTGCGGGAGCCGAGCAAGGACATTCCCCGCTTCTCTTTCAGCAACAAGGAAAATGACAGGGATATCCCCGCTTTTATGAGGAGGGGGAAGGCGATCGAGCGTTTCGATGAGCTCAAGCTGGATCCGCCGTCGGATTTCTGTGCCGGGGATGAGGATCGTTTTGACATCCCCACTTTTTTAAGAAAACAGGCCGACTGAAGTTCGTGAATCGTGATTCGTGATGAAAGACCGATGATTGGTTAAGTTTTTTTCTTTGTGGTAAAATGGTTTTTAGCGAATCACCCACACGGAATACGAATCACGAATCACCGAGAGATGATTTCCTGGAAACTTATTCAGAAGGCCAAAGGTATTCTTGAAAAAGAGAGAGGAGTTGTCCAAAAAACATGGGGCGGGAAAATTACCATTTGCCTCCTCTATCCTAACGCTTACCATGTGGGCATGTCCAACCTTGGATTTCAGACCCTCTACCGGATCTTAAACGCCGATGATGATGTGGTCTGTGAAAGAGCTTTCCTTCCTGAACCAGAAGATCTTGAAGAATATCGGAACAGCAAAACCCCTCTTTTTTCGTTGGAATCCCAGAAGTTTCTCTCCGGCTTCGATATCTTAGCCTTTTCCATCTCTTTTGAAAACGATTTTCTCAATGTTCTGACGCTACTGGAATTGGCCCATATTCCGCCGGAGAGCCGTCTCCGAGATGGAAGACACCCGTGGGTCATTGCCGGAGGGGTTGCCGTTTTCCTAAATCCGGAGCCCGTTAGCGAATTCTTTGATCTCTTCATCCTCGGCGAGGCCGAAGAGGCGATTGGAGAATTTTTAACGGTCTTTCGTCAGAACCTTTCAGATAAGAAGAGAAAGGAGAAAGACGAGTTTCTAAAGAATTTAGGACGAGTGGAAGGGGTCTATGTCCCAAGGTTCTATCGAGTGACCTACGCCGAAAACGGAAAGATAGAGGCGATGGATGCCGAGCCCGGATTCCCCAGAAAAGTCAAACGCAGATGGGTCCCCAAGCTCGATCCCTTTCCTACCCAATCCACGCTTTTTACTCCCGATACAGAGTTCAAAGAGATGGCTTTGGTGGAGGTAAACCGGGGTTGCCCCAGAGGGTGCCGATTCTGCGCAGCTTGTTTTGTTTACTATCCTTTTCGGAACCGAAGCCTTTCCTCGCTGGAAGCGATTTCAAAGGAAGCCCTTTTAAAGGAGCATCGGATTGGCCTGACCGGGACCGCGGTCTCCGACCATCCAAAACTCCTCCCGTTGTGTCAAGCCATTCTCTCTCAGCGAGGAGAAATCTCCTTGTCTTCCTTGAGAGTGGATGCCGTTTCTCCGTCCTTGGCGCAATGTTTGAGGGAGGGGCAGGATCGCACTGTGGCCATTGCCCCCGAGGCGGGCTCGGAAAGGCTCAGGAAGATGTTGAAGAAGGGTTATCCTGAAGAGGAGATTTTGAAATCCATCGATATTTTGGTCGAGAACGGTCTCTCTCAAATCAAGTGCTATTTTTTGATTGGACTTCCTTCTGAGACCGACGAGGACGTTAAGGAAATTCTGCTGCTCGCCAAACGGATTCGCCATCAGATTCTCTCGAATCGAAGAAACCGGGAAAGAAGATGGAGGTTAGTCTTGAGCGTCAACCCCTTCATCCCCAAACCGGCTACGCCCTTTCAGTGGGTGCCCCTGGAAGAAGTTAGGGACTTAAAGAAGAAGCTAAAGATGATTCAAAAGGGGGTTCAAGGTGAAAAAGGGATGGAGATGATCTATGACCTTCCCAAATGGGCTTACGTTCAAGCCCTGCTTTCGAGGGGGGATCGGAGAGTAGGAAAGATATTGATAGCCACACACCGGTATCAAGGAGATTGGAGGCAGGCCCTTCGAGAGGCGAACATTAACTCAGACTTCTATGTCTATCGAAAAAGGGGTCTGGATGAAATCTTCCCCTGGGATTTCATCGACCACGGCATCACGAAAGAGCAACTGAAGGAAGAGTATTTGGCAGCGATGAAGGAAGCAGGAGTTAAAATTGAACAATGAACAAATAAGTTCCCCGTTCCTTTTAGAAGAAGCGGAGTATTTAGCGGACACGGATCACGGGCACGGTCACGATGAGAGGGAGATTCAGTATGAGAACTGAGAAAGTCTCTTTCGAAAGTGAAGGATATAAGATTTCTGGAGTTCTTCATCTTCCCGAGAGAGAAAATCCTGCCTGCATCATCGCGTCTCATGGTCTCCTGTCGAGTAAGGAGAGTGAAAAATATATCGCTCTCGGCGAACGGATCTCAAGGGAAGGGATGGCCATGCTTCGCTTTGATTTCAGGGGAATTGGGGAGAGCGAGGGAGGTGAGGTGGACAATACCATCAGCAAGAAGATTATCGATCTGAGCGCAGCGGTTGATTTGATGAGAGATTATCCTGGCCTGGGAGGGGGCATCGGGTTAATCGGTTCGAGCCTCGGAGGGTTTGTTTCCCTGATCAAGGCGTCCATGGATGAACAGGTCAAGGCCACCGTGGTCTGGGCCACCCCTCACCACCTGGATGACCTGAAGACGAAACAAAGGGATGAGGGGGCCCCTTTACCCCCTGAGGCTTTTTTTGAGGACCTTCCAAGACATCAGTTACTGCCTCTTCTGAGAAAGGTTTCTCAATGCATGGTCATTCATGGAGAAAAGGACGAACTCGTCCCCGTCGAACAGGCATGGGAGATCTTTTATCATTTAGCGGAACCCAAGAAGATCCATGTGATAGAGAAGGCTAACCATCGTTTGACCGATCCGACCCATCGCCAGCGCGCCGTAGAGCTTAGTGTGGATTGGTTTAAGAAATATCTGTGGATGAACAAACTCTAAATCCTAAACTCTAAATAAATCCAAAATTAACCCCACCTAACCTCCCCTTAGTTAAGGGGAGGAAGGGAGGGGTTATGTTAAAGGTTGGGTTTTGAGTTTATTGCATTTTGATTTTATTTAGAGTTTTGAAATTTGGGTTTGTGACAAGATGGTTGCTGCAGCAAGAAGGCATTTTTTTTAAATCATTTTGTCAGCTTCACTTCTTTTATTTTCCACCCTCCGTCTTCTTTCTTAAATGTTACGTCTAGAACGGACTTGTTCTCTTGGGGATGACCTCCCGCCTTTGAAGAAGTTTTGATCAACCATTCCACCCTTGCCTTGGCTGTCTCTGCCGAGATAGAAGGGTCCTTTAAATCATAGGACAGGTCGACATAATTAAACTTTTCCCAGTAGGCGAGGGTTGCCCTCTTTCTCGCCTCGAAGTTTTGGAAATCAGAAGCGTAACAGGAGATGAAAAGGTCAATATCCTTGTGTAAATTCGCCTGTCGGACGTGCTCGAGAAGCGCTTTAATGCTTCGGATCTCTCGGACTTCGGCAGAAGGTGTTTTGGAATCATCCGGGGGGGGAAGGGGAGAAGGAGGAGAAGGGGTCGCCTCTTTAGAATGGGTCGAACTTCCCTCCTTGCTCTTGACTCCTCCTGATTCTGTCACCGGTGCAGTCGGATTGACACCCGAAGAGGAACCGGGAAGGATCTGGCTGACGGTACCTTTAGGAGGCAGTTCCTTGGACTCAGGGGGCCTGGCTGTTGAAGGGGAAAAGATCGACCAGAGGAGGTATCCTCCTGCCAAGGCCATGACTGCCATACCCCCTACTTCGAGGGACAAGCGGCGATAGTCTCGTTTGGGCTTCTTCGAAGAGCTTACTCTCTTCTCGGCGTGATCAGCTGCTTTCTTAGAGGGTTGTTGCTCAAGGGATTCATCCGGAAAAAGCTCTTCCAAAGATGTTGCAATCTTTTTTGTTTTGACCGGCTGGCCAACGCCCAAGTCTCGCTCTTTAGGACTGGCGAGAGGGGGCTGCTCAGGGGCAACCAGGAGGTTTTGGTCTAAGTCCATTTCAGAGATGAGATCTGACGCTTTAGGAGGAGAGGTCGGAGGACCGGCCCCGGCATCCGATGATTTAGGCTTTTCTGTTTCTTGGGATGGAATTTCAGGTGCAAGGCTTGAGCCACATCTTATGCAAGAAACTCCGCGTTCGTAGATGATTCCACAAGTCGGGCAGATCAGTTTCTTACGGGGTGGTGCGGTTGACTGTTCTTGAATTGTCTGTACTTGTAAGGGTTCTCTCTCGACGCCGGAGTTGCCGGATTTTTCAGGTTTATCCTTCCCCTGAGAGGGAATTTGAGGAAGCAGGGCCGACCCACACTCAACGCAAAAATCCCCGCGTTCATAGGTTATTTTGCAGGAAGGACAAATGAGTCTTGCGCGAAACGTCTCAATCTGCGGTCCCTGGGATGTCTGAGCTGGAGATTCCTTTTCTCCGGTTCCTGGTTTGCGGACGGTCTCAGACTCTTCCTCTACCCCGGAAGAGATCTGACGTCCCAGGGGGGCCCCGCACTGTATGCAAGAACTGCCGAATTCGTAAGCGATCTTACAGACGGGGCAGAACAGCTTTCCGTCTGAATTTTCTTCTTCAGTTTTTTTCATTTTCTTTTGTGTGGCGAGTGGCTCTTCTTTTGGGACAAGGGGCTCGCCACAATGTTTGCAAAACTTCTTACCTATTTCATATTCGATGTCACAATTCTTACAAACCAGCATAGATGCCCCTTTGAATTAGTTTTCTGGTATCACATGGGCGTTGGGGGAACAGCGGCTGTAGAAGGGGGAGGCTTGGGTGCCTCGGAAGTGGCCGACAGACTCACCCATCCCGTATTTCCATTCTCGAGCCGAACGTGCAACCAATCCCCATTTGCCTCGAGAATTTTGAGGGAAGTCCCTTTCTTCGCATTGCCGATCACTTTATAACTCGTTCCCGGCCCTTCACGTAGATTCACGTGGTCCCACACTACCTTTGTGGTGCGAAGAGGAGGGGGTGGGGCGACTTTTTGAGAAGGCGGGGGAGGTTTGGGGGTTTCCCTCTGTGCAACCGCAGGGACAACCCTATAACAGTCGGGAGGCGTCTTCGCCACGATGATGCTCGCCGACTCCTCAATGGTCATGCGTATGGCCTTTTCCATCAATGTTTTTGAAAACCCCTTGAATACTTCCGGGAGTGCACCACCAGTCCTAACGGGGGGTCCTCCAAATTCGGTCACCTTGATCCGCACTTTCTCATTGGCGAGAACCTGCTTGGTCCTTGGATCGGCCACTGTTACG
>JAPVTA010000067.1:0-13915 GCA_047519465.1 Thermodesulfobacteriota bacterium
AAAATGGATATCAAAGGATGATCATTTGTTCAAGTTACAAGAAGAAGGGCATTGAATGTTACCAGAAAGAGAACGATGATCCATACATGTGCATAGGCTGCGTATTCTACTCTGGCGGAGATGTTTTGTGATTGAACTATTTCCTTGGACAACGGCCACCTTGTTTGCCCCTACGTACCAATAAAGAACAGCAATTCCCGGTGTGGAAATAGGAGAAAGGATGGAGATTTAGAGTGTTACGAGATCAAAATCGCTTTTGGAAGCGGAGTTATCAGGATGGTACCAGATTAGAGGTTGATGATTATGGGTTGGAAGTGAGCGTAAGGCTTTTGGATTGATTGAAACTCAGCACTCCGCTAGGCTGAATATATGGATACCATAACGTGAACGAAGAAAGATTGTCGTCTTCTTCAGCTATTCGGAGGTTCTTATGTTTGGTAATTGTGAAGACTATAGGGCAGTCAGAACGTCCTTAAACCAAACCTATCCGAAAGACACCGGCCGTTATCACACCGGAAGTATTTCTTAGACTCCTTCTAGGCACTCAATAAGAACGCCCGGCTACCCGTTCTCGGGCCAAACAGTTAGAGCTCTACTCCATTAAGCCTTAGCACGAATCTCATTGCTCTCCTCTTAGTGATATGTGTTTCCGCGTTTCTTTGATGCATTAGTTACAATAATGAGACGTCAGCTAATCTTTCCTTAGAGCCCTCTCATATCACTTTATAGATACTCCTCTGAAAATTTCTTAGATAGGGTCGTATTCTCTTAGTCCATTCTGTTTCGATGGCGGCATGATAGGCTTCGGTATGTTGAACATTTAGATTTTCATGTTCATATATCGCAATATATCTTTGTCCATTGCCAGTATTTATCCCTCTTCTCGCCATGATGACCCCAGGTACGTTGAGAAGACCAGGAATATGTTCCTCGTCATACCAGCGGTTAAACTCGTCTTCCATTTCTGGCTCAACATCGGTCTCGACAATTAGAAATATTCGTTCATTATGTTCCATGCGTTTTTCCTTGCAGATAGAAATAAGGAGCGTGAGAATCCTCGTCCACACTCCTTCCCTATTTTGGCTTTCTACTTGATTATGAACTCTTTTCTTTCTATGCCCTTGGTAAGAACCTCATGACCCTTCGGTGTGATTAAATAAAGGTCTTCCGGAAAACCACCCAAAACGCGAAACTTAGGGACGTCAAGGGCAGGAATTTCCAGGGCGAAGATCATTCCAGGCTCCATAACAGTTTCCTCTTCAGCGGTTATCCAAGGGGGTTCATGAATGTTCAATCCCTCGCAATGCCCCATGAAAGTATGGGAATAGAGACATTTGATTTCGTCCTTTAAGTCATCCGGGACTTTATCGATGACGGACATAGCCGCCTTATGAACATCAGACACTTTATTGCCCGGTTTGAACATTTTTTCAGCCGCTTGCTGCCCTTTTTCACTTATCTCTACCAGCCGCTTCTGAAGAGGTGGAGGCTCGCCAATGCAAAACTGCCTCTGCATATCAATTTGGTAACCCTTAAGATTGGCCCCACCATCAAAGAATAATTGCCTCCCTTTTGTTAGTTTCGCGTCAACAGCTCTGCCAGTCGACATAGCATAATCTTTTGCCCCACCTCGGAACATCATTTCACCTGCCAATGGGGTATCAAAAGCTCCTTCATTAATTACGGTTTCCCAAAAGATTCTTAGGACCTCCCTTTCTGTCGTCCCCTCCTCAATCGACTCAATGGCCGTCTTTATGCCCTTGACCGTAATTCGGCAGAGCTCTCGCATTAAATCTATTTCCCAAGGAGTCTTGACCATCCGCTGTTTCCAAATGGTAGGAGTTGCATTGGCAAATTTGGCTTTTGGGAAGGCTGCCCTAACAGACTCATACTCTGATAAGCCTACGTTCATATAGCAATATGCAGGCCCACCGGCTTCAACACCAATGACCTTGTCCCCTAGGTCTAATTTCTTTATCAGACCGATGACTGCCTCGACAGGATCTTTCGGAAGCCCCCAATGAGTGGCACCCCCCCATGCTTTGATGTTCTCATCCTCGAGCCACGTTGTCTGACGCGCAACCTCGTGCATGATCTGAGGGACAACAATTCCGGCTTGGCCTTCCTTTGTTATTAGTCCAGCATGAAGCCATTGGAATAGCCAGGTTTTTCTAAATCCAAGATAGTATGCGAGATTTTGGTTGTTAAACAATAACATCCCATCGATCTGATTCTCTCCCATCAATTTCATTGCCTTCTTCTTTCGTAACTCAAATTCCTCCTTCGGAATTTCTGGAAACGGTACCTTGTTCATAACCTTTCTCCTTTCGTCTGTTTTAGGCTTGCGCCACGTTTTCCCAGGTATGCTTCGCGCACCTGAGGATTTAGGACTAAGTTCCGAGCCGAATCTTTTAGAATAATCTTCCCCGTCTCAATTACATATCCCGTTTTGGCTATGGACAATGCCATCGAAGCATTCTGCTCAACCAAAAGCACTGTTGTTCCCTCTCCATTGATTTTCTCGATAATGTCGAATATTGTTTTGACTAAGGTAGGGGCAAGTCCCATAGAAGGCTCATCCAAGAGAAGTAATCTCGGGCGTGCCATAAGTCCACGCCCTATGGTCAGCATCTGCTGCTCCCCACCACTCAGGGTTTCACCTAGTTGCTCACTGCGTTCTTTCAAAACTGGGAAAATGCGGTACACTCTGTCCAAATCTTCCTTAAAGTCTGATTCCCTTGTATAAGCCCCCATTTCAAGGTTTTCTAATACAGTCATTTCAGGGAATATTCTTCTACCCTCGGGCGCATGAGATATACCCACCTTTACGACCTGAGCCGCTGATAACTTTGTCAGATCATGTTCCAGAAAAATAATTTCCCCTCTGGTATGCGGATGGATGCGGGAAATCGTTTTCAACAATGTTGACTTCCCCGCCCCGTTCGCGCCAATGAGGGTAGCAATTTCCCCCTCCTCAACAGAGAGGAATACATCTTGAAGTGCCTGAATATTAGAATAAAAGACAGAGAGGTTTTTAATGGTCAACATCTTTAAATCCCATATCCCCCAGATAAGCTTTAATGACCGCTTCGTTAGTTTGGATTTGTTCGGCTGGTCCTTCAGCAATTTTCACTCCGTGATCAAGGACAGCAATCCGATCTGAAACCTCCATAACCACATTCATATTATGCTCAATGAGCAGAATTGTGATCCTCATTTCCCTTATTATGCGTGAGATCAATTCCATTAGGTTTTCACTTTCACGTGGATTCATTCCCGCGGTGGGTTCATCCAAGAGAAGTAACATTGGATCTGTTGCCAAGGCCCTGGCAATTTCCAAACGTCGCTGTTTACCATAAGGGAGGGCAGAAGCCTTCAGCTCGTAATTATCTTGCAAATTGAAAAAAGCCAAGAGCTCCAGAAGCCTCTCTCTATCCTCTCTTTCTTCATGCTTTGTAAGGGAAGTTCTAAAAATCGAACCTACTATTCCTGCCTTGGTCCGGCATTGCCTGGCTACAATCATGTTTTCAAGGACTGTCATATCACTGAACAGCCTAATATTTTGGAAGGTTCTTGCGATACCACATTCTGTAATCAGATGAGACTTCAGGCCCCGCAGTTCTTGGTTATTGAATAATATACTGCCTTTATCGGGCTTATAGAAACCAGTTACCATGTTAAAAACGGTTGTTTTGCCTGCGCCATTGGGACCAATAAGGCTGACAATTTCTCCCCTGTTAATTTCAGCGTTCAAATCCGACACGGCCACAAGGCCACCGAAGCGCTTGCTGATTTTTTCTAGTTTGAGCAAAGGCGCCATCAGACTCCTGTCCGATTCTTGCTTTAGATCTTCCTACCGAGCCCCCAGTTGAAGATTCTTCGTATATTGACTCCTGAAAATCCCTTGGGAGCAAATATCATCAATACCATGAGAGCAAAACCGTAGATCAACATATTATAATCCTTCAACATCCTAAGCGATTCCTTAACCTCGATTAAAATTATGGAGCCAAGAATAGGACCCAGAATATTCCCCATACCCCCCAGAACGACAATAAGGAGGAGCGTGATCGATTCCGAAATGGGAAATGCGTCGGGGGCTATATAGCAATTGAGGTGTGCGTATAAACTCCCCGCGACCCCCGCGTAGAGAGTGCTGATCCCAAATGCAATAACCTTTGTTTTCGTTGTATCAACTCCCATGGCCTGTGCCGCCAAGACGTTTTCTTTCACCGCAGTGAATTTCTTTCCGTAATTTGACAACATCAGGTTTCGATAACAAATGAAGGCGACGATTGTAACAAACAGAACCAAATAGTACTTACTCTGGGCAGAATGTAGCTGCCAGCCGAAAAAAGAAGGGTCAGGAATCTTTGAAATTCCGGCTGGTCCTCCACTCAGCTTCTCCCACTGAATTAGTACCATTCTCACAATTTCTCCGAAGCCTATAGTGGCCATAGCCAGATAGGCGCCTTCAAGCTTCAGCGCAGCTGCTCCTACGCCGAGTCCTATTATCAAGCTAACAATGCCTGCGCAGAAGAATGCTATGACGAATGGAAAACCGAGCCTGGCAGTTAGAAGGGCTGACGTGTAAGCCCCGATAGCATAAAAAGCGGCGTGGCCAAGTGAAATTTGGCCAGCGTGTCCAAAAATGACATTCAAACCAATGGAAATGATGATATAAATACAAATGAGTGTGTAAACATGAAGGCTATAGATATTAGCACCTGAGTAAGGCAGGCAGACCAAAAATAGTAGAATTAGGATCCACGGAAGCTTCTTCAAGAGTTTAGAAGTCATACCTAAACCTTTTGCTGTGGGGGTTTTAATAGCATGCCAGAAGGCTTAAACAACAGGAAAATGATTAAGATTGAAAATCCAACGACGTCTTTATAGGTTGACGAGATAAACCCCGTCACCAGGTTCTCCAATATCCCAAGCAGAAGTCCTCCGACGATGGCGCCTTTCACCGAACCCAATCCCCCAATCACAGCAGCTGTAAACCCCTTAAGGCCATACGGCAAACCCATTGTAGGATAGGCAAACGAAATAGGTGCTATCAAAATTCCTCCGACCGCGCCTAAAGAGGCGCTCAAGCCAAAGGTGAGAGAGTCTGCTAGGGAAAGGTTGACGCCCATAAGCGCTGCGGTATCTCTGTCTTGAGCCGTCGCCCTCAATCCCTTCCCAATTTTAGTGTTCTGAAGTAAGAAATGCAGAGTGACCATAAAGAAAAAGGCAATTGCGATTACCCAAATATATTCCTCTGGCAGAAGCATCCCCATAATCTTAATGGGCTCTTTAGAGAAAAGCGGTGGAAAAGCCAGAGCATCTGGACCCCAGATCAGCATTGCAGCGTTTTGAAGAAAGATCCCGGTCCCAATCGTGCTTATAATCAAAATGATGTGATGCTCTGACCTTCCCAGTCTTGCTCTATAAAGAGGTTTGTAGGCGATTCTCTCAAAGAGTATTCCTACTAGAGCGACAAGAACAATCGTCGAAGGGATTGCAAGCCAGAATGGAATCTTAAGGAGGAGTAAGAACGTTATCGCAAAATACGATCCAAGCATGAAGATATCGCCCGTAGCGAAATTGATCGCGTTTAATGCCTTCACAGTTAAACTAAACGCTAATGCTACGAGTGCGTATATGCTACCTATGGCAAATCCACTTGTGATTTGTTGAAATAACTGGATTAACATTTCAGGCCTTGTTTACCCTATTTGGATGACCAGATAGTAACGGCTTTATTGCCTTTGATCTGGACGATAATTCCTCCTCTTCCCATTTCCCCTTTGTCATCCGCACTGAGTGGCCCAGTTACCCCAATATAGTTCTTTACTGATTTGAGTTCGGCCATAATCTTTGCGCGGTCTTGGCCTACCTTCTTTATAGCGGATGCAACGAGATTTCCGGCTTCATAGGCCAATCCCGAGACAGGTGTCGGGTCATATTTAAATCTGTCCTTATATTCTTTAACAAAGGCCTGAACCCGTGGATTAGGATTATCGAGGGAAAAATAGGATACTAAATAAACTCCTTCTGCACTATCCTTCGCAAGCTCCAAAAAGTTACCCTGTAGAATCCCGGAACTGCCAAAAATAGGTAGGTTTACTCCAAGTTTTTTGGCCTGATTCATGATATGGGCACCCTGAACGTGAAGTCCCCATATGATCATTCCATTGGCGCCCGAAGACTTAATTTTGTTTAACTGGCTGCTGAAATCTACATCCTCATTGTTAAAGGTCTCAAGGATTACTGGTTTCAAACCCAGTTTCGTTAAGGCTTCTACCGCAGATGCCATACCGCCCTTACCATAGTCGGTGCTGTCGTGCAGGATTGCAAGCTTCTGCATTTTCTTCTCGTTTACCGCAAAGTTGACTAAATGCCCAGCCAATATCGAATCCACAGGGGTAACTCGAAGCACCCACGGGTTGTTCATCTGAGTTATCTTGGGAGCCACTCCGAAGACCAATTGGGGGACTTTCGCTTCCATGGTCACCTCCAAGGATGCGAGGGCAGTAGGGCTGTTGGGCGTACCAAAGACCACTAGGACCTCGTCTTTATAGACGAGTTTTTTGGCCCCATTAACGGCAACGGTAGGCTGAAGCTGGTCGTCCTCAACAAATAAGTCAACTTTTTGACCGTTAATTCCTCCGGAAGCGTTGATTCTTTCAAATACCATTACCAATGCATCCCTCTGGCTTTGGCCCATTTGGCTCCCGACCCCGGTCAACGCACTTAGAGACCCTAACCTAATCGGTCCTTTCGATTGTGAAAAGGCCTGACCCGAGAAACCGAGAATTACAAAAACGATTAATCCTGCCGCAGTCCATTTGGAAATATTCATTTTGGCCTCCTTTCTTAAATGGGTTTTCACTCTGAGCTTCCCTGGCCGTATTCCATTTCCCTCGATACTGCCCGGGCACAATTAATAACCGCTCCTGCTGTCGACCCCAGATTCTTTCTATTGATGCTGTTCACGGGTCCAACGACACAGATACTGGCCACTACCTCCTTTTCCCCGTTCAGGATAGGCGCGGCTACACCGGATACCCCAATATCTATCTCCTGATTACTAAACGCGTAGCCAAGCCTTCTGATCTTTTTGAGATCCTCGAGTAGTTTGCTACGCTTTGTGAAAGTGTGCTTGGAGAGCTTCTTCAACTCTGTAGTGCTAAGGTACTGGTCGACTTCGGAATCTTTCATGTATGCTAAGTGAATTTTTGAAGACGCCCCCGAATAGAGCGGCAAACGGTCTCCGATGTTCCTAATGTAAACAAGTCCTACGTCATGCTCTATTTTTCCTACAATGCATGAATACCCCCCCCGACGGACAGTGAGGATAATGGTACTCCTTAGAAGTTTAGAGAGCTCTCTCATATGAGGCAGTGCGACCGAGGTTAGGTCGAGTTGATTTCTTATCATTGAAGCATAATCGAGGAACCTTAGGCCAAGTTTGTATTTCCCTGGTTTATCCGGTTTATCAGCAATGTCAAGAAAATGGCTGTCTTTTAAGAAAGCTAAATACGCGTAGGCAGTACTCTTTGGCATATGGAGAGAATTGGCAATTTCGTAAACGTCAAGCGAATCACGATTCTTAAGGAATAGGTCGAAAATCTCGATAGCTTTGGCCAAAGTATTAAATTTCATATTGTCTAAAAATAATAGAATGCAGTCTTGAAATGTTAGATATCACAGCCAGAAATTTATGTCAAGTTTTTTTTAAAAGAAATGCTCTGCTATTCTCTTTCTTAATCAAAGACCTTGGATTTCTTCCGTTCATCCTTACTTGAAGTATTGCAAGGAGGCGAGATTTTCAAAAGCGAGGAAGAAAGTAACAAATTCTCTATCTCTTCGATGAGACAAACATAGGTCCCCTAGATTTCAACCCTTTTTTAAGGTTGATGTGAGACTCGTCACCTAGATCTACCATGTTTTTCGTCATTGCTTCCAAACCAACCTTTACAAAGCGTGTTCTTTCCCCATCCTTTTCAAAATTTCGTTTGCAGCCAATATTCCACTGATTGAAGCTTGCACCAGCCCCCTCGTAATCCCCGCTCCATCACCGATCAGGAAGAGATTCTTTATGTCCGTCTCTAAGGTTGGTGAGATTTTTACTCGATTGGTATAGAATTTTACCTCTACTCCATAAAGGAGTGTGTGCCTGGAAAAGATGCCAGGAGTCATTCGATCCAGCGCTTCAAGCATCTCGATGATGCTTTTCAGATGTCTATAGGGAAGGACAAAACTGAGGTCCCCTGGAGTGGCTGAAATCAGGGTAGGTTGAGTAATGCATCGATTGATCCGATCAAGGGTGGATCGCCTACCATCGAGCAGATCTCCCAATCTCTGAATGATTACTCCGTTTCCGAGAAGGTTGGCCAGCCTCGCAATATACTTCCCATAACCAATAGGGTCATTGAAGGGTTCGGTAAAGGTATTGGAAACGAGGATGGCAAAGTTGGTATTCTCTGTTCTTTTCTTAGCATAACTATGGCCATTGACGGTAACGATCTCATCAATCGTTTCTGTAACCACCTCTCCAAAGGGATTCATGCAAAAGGTCCGAACCTTATCATCGAAGGTCTTAGAGTAATAGATAAATTTTGCTTCGTAGGCAATGTCTGTAAGCTTTTGAAGAAGGGAGGCAGGAGCCTCCACCCGAACTCCTATATCAACCGGGCTTGGTACAGAAGGGATTCCCAAACGCTGCACTTCGTTCTTAATCCATTCTGCTCCAACACGGCCCGGGCCACAAACCACATACTCAGCATGCACTTGGGTACCGTCTTCAAGCAAAACACCCACTGCCCTTCCATTCTCAACGACAATCTCTTTTACTGGCTTATTAAAGAAGATATCTACTTTTTTCTCCAAGGCGGTCCGGATCTTCTTTAAAAGAGGAGCGCAGTTTTCCGTTCCCAGATGTCTGATATCCATGGGAATGAATTCTAGCCCTGCCAATTTGGCCTCCTGATACAGAGCCTCGGTTTTATCAGAGGACTGACCCAAGATTTCTTTCGGAGCACCAAATGAAAGATAAATGTCATCGGCTTTTCTGAGAAGGTTTATCAGTTCAACCTGTGGAACAAAGTCACTTAGGAATCCACCTACTTTGGGTGAAAGAGTAAGCTTGCCATCGCTGAAGGCACCTGCTCCTCCCCAGCCGCATAGGATCTCCATACCTCGCCCTCTTTTCCTCTCATGGATGTCCTTTCCTCTTTCAAAGATGGCCATATCCTCCGAGCCATCATTCGATAAGGTGAGTGCTGCAAAAATAGCCGATGGACCAGCACCAATAATTACGACTTGATATCGTTTTTCCATTTTTCTTACTCCTGCTATTTTCCTTCCATGGGAAGGAGTCTCTCCTCATTGGCAGTGTCGCGATCCACGATTTCTAGCAATGGTTTCAGGATGGCTTCGGTCTCAATTGAAGAGTACTGGATTAGGAACAGGGTGTCAATGAGAATTGGAAGGGAGGACCTTGATTGAATTCCATTACCTTTCTTATCCTGTCACGCGAACGCAGCCGCACTCTTCTTACTATGTGGTCAATTGCATCACGAACTGCCTTATGTCTTCGGCGCAGCAGGCGAGCAGTTTTTGCAATTTCTTGGTCTACAATCTCAAAGTATTTTGAAAGGTATCGCTCTTCTATTATATCAATCTGATAATCCTCTTCTTTGCCTCCTACGACCCGACAGCGATATTTTCTATACACGTTCGGAAGGAGATTTGCAGGAGTGTGCATCTGTGCTGTTCATTTGGTCGCATCGGCTGGGTATCCATTGGCTTATGCGCACTCCTGCTTCAAAAACCTTTTCGCCCGCCCATATTGAATCTGCATTGAGGGTCAAGAACGGTTTCGAGGCAGGTGATGTCATCAACGCGTTCTTCAGTATATTTCTTTTTCTTTCTCTCTTTTCTTTCCCTAATCTATGGGGAGAGACAATGTCGTATAATGGTGCCAGGAATATCAAACGAAAATCTATTTACTCTCGTACACAATTTTTCCACCAACTACTGTCATCACCGCCTTAATGTCTTTTATGGACTCCTCCGAGCAGGTTAGTATGTCGTGGGAGATGACAACCAGGTCTGCGAGCTTACCCGGTTCGATTGAACCTTTCACATCTTCCTTGAATGAATACGCAGCAGATCCATTCGTATACAGACGCAGTGCCTCCTCCCTTGTTATTGCTTGATTTGCCCCATAGACCACCCCATTCTTGTCCTTTCTACTTATCATGACGTACATGTTGATGAAAGGATTGAAGGTGTTGACAGGATAATCGGTACCGGCTCCTAAACTCCCTATACCCATGCGGTCTATCAACCATCTGGTCGGACAAGCCCGATTCGCTTTCTCCTTACCGAGGAATCTTTCGACCGTAGCAGCCTTATCCCACATGAAGTCGTTTTGTAGGTCAACCCTAACACCCAGCTTCTTAGCTCTTTCAATCTGATCAGGCTGGATCAGACTTGCATGGATGAGGATGAAACGCTTACCCATTATGGACTTCTCTTTGTTTGCATACTCATAAGCATCTAATACTTTATCGATCGCCGCATCCCCGACACAATGTATACCAACCCGCCAGTTATATCGATTGCATGTGGCGACCAATTTGTTGAGCCTTTCTGGGGGTATTAAAAACGAGCCATAATAACTGGAGTCATGGGGGTATGGGTCTCGCATGTGGGCCGTCTTGAGCGTCATTCCGCCGTCAACGATGAGCTTAATCCCGGAGAAACTGAGCCAATCGTCCCCAAAATCTGAGTAACAGCCTATTCCTCTTATGATTCTTCCCCACTCGTCCAGCGATTCCGTAGGTATCGGTTCGCCAGTCGGACAATACATCAGACTTGCTCTAATCGTTGCCTCACGATTTGCCCAGATATACTGATAAATTTTGAAGGACTCAGGGTTGGTAAGACCGATGACGGTGCCGGTCAGGCCAGCACTATTGAAGGTTTTCATTGCATCTTTATACATCTTTACTCTTAAATCGAAAGGCCAAGGGGGCACCACATCGCTTACCAGGGGGATAGCCGCTTCGGCAAGTACGCCGTTTGGTTCACCCGTCACAGAATCTTTTTGTATTTCTCCGCCTGCAGGGTTAGGCGTGTCTTTTGTTATCCCGGCCAACTTCATGGCGTAGCTGTTGACCATCACAAAATGGCCGACCGTTGGCAGAAATACCGGACTATCCGGAGCAACGCTGTCAATCTCCCATCGAGTCAGGTATCTCTTCTCCTGTAACTGAGCAAGCGGATGCCATCCTGCCCCTCTTATCCACTCCCCCGGTTTCGTCTTCGCTGCAAACTCCTTTATAAGTGCAAGCGCTTCGGCAACTGTTCTTGCTTTACCAAGAGGTACCTTGTACAATGCCTCTCCGGCTTCCTCCATATGATTATGCGAATCTGTTAGCCCCGGTATGACCGCTTTCCCTTTCAGGTCTATTTTCAAAGTTCCCCGGCCTGCCAAGGCTAAAATATTCGTATTCTTGCCTACGGCCAAAAATCTTCCATCCCGAATTGCCACTGCCTGAGTGATGCTAAAGGTCTTGTCCACCGTCACCACTTTTCCGTTGTACAGGATCATATCCGGATAGTGAGCGATCAATGAAGAGGCTCCTGTCAGAGCAGGTACCAAGACCAAGGAGAAAAGTAGGACTAAGAATATAGTTTTCTTAATTTTCATTCTAAACCCTCCTTTCATCGCACGCAGAATTGAATGCCTTCTGTCCCCCTTCAATCCTTCATTTCTCCCGGATGACCCGCTTCGCCTTGCCCTCAAATCGGCGAAGCTCATTGATCTTGGCCACCTCTTTTTTGGGGAAGCTCACTTTCTCATAGATTTTTTCAACGATATCGATCTTTGTCATACTCCGCTCCACAAGGTTACAGGTTAAGTTATGAGATTAATTCGAGTAAGGAGGAAAAAAGTAGTTTAAAGAGTACTCTTAAATACATTGGCTGTCAAGAAAGAATTTCCTCGCGAAACTTAGCTCGATTGCTGGTTTTCGATTGAAATGTTGGATAGAAGGGTAGAAGCCGAAAACCAACATTACAGGAAGGAGTCCTCTTTTTCTATGTTTACTCGGTTTACACTATGGGCGGGTTAGGTTACTACCTTCAACCCTAAAACCCACCTTAAGTGCCTAAGTGCCTTGTCATCTCCTAGGGCGGCCTTGGTTAAGAGCTCCAGGTGGTCCTGATAGAGTTCTCTGAATTTCTCTATCAATTCCTCGTCTGACGCCCCTGCTATCCCAAAGTCCTTCTCTTCGCAGAGGGATAAAATCAGTTTATCTTCAGCCTCTCTCACTTTGCACCCGCTAAAAGAATGTCTATCTTTCTCTTCGGAGTCTGGGCTACCCGATGGAGTCATACCAAATATGAATGGAAGCGTCAACGAGAATTATTGATTACCACAAAGGTATTGACAACTTCCTTAGAAGAGGAAGTAATCTCCAGAAAGGGGGATGAGATAACACCTATAACTATTCAGTTTGATCTAATTGAGAAAGCTGAGGCTCTCTGATCGGATACCTTACGTCTCATCATTTTCCAAGTGTAATAAAGCATAAGACTGAGTAGGAAGGGTAATCCGAAGAAAACAAACAAACCATACAGATGCAGGTATGGTCTCAGGTATATATCATAGAAGATGATCCAAAAGATCCCCCCGACGAAGATAGCACAGACCAATAACCATTCCACTCTCGATTCTGCCATCTCCTCTTTTGCGATGGCCTCCCTGCATGCCCAACTGCAATCTGTTCCACCAAATTCAGCCAGTCTCGGGTTGTGGCAATCAATCTGTTTCAGAGTTTTTTTCAGGACGCGACCCTCCTCCGAAAGAATATCCCATTCGGACATGACCGCTGATTGCCCCCCATCAGGACAAACCATTGATCTCCATTCCCTCACTATCTTTTGCTCCATCGGTTGCCTCCTTTCTTTAATGCCCCTGAGAACATCCCGAAGTTACTTTATTAGAACCCTCTCGTTCAGTTGAAACTTATTGGCCCACAGAGGTTCTGTAACAAGAGTCTGGCGGCTTAGAAGGGACGACGAGTCATTCGGTCCCCTGTCTCTTAACTCAAGAATACGTGTCCATAATGACAACGAAAAGAAGGTGAATGCGAAACGCAAGTATCGCTGTGAGCAACATTTCATCGTTGAGTTTCATATTATTCGGCCGTCACTCGGGCTACCATAAACCAAGGCAGATATTAGAACAATAACCCTTAAGAAATTGGTCTGAGACATCCTTTCCTCGATTATTCTCACGGCAAAGGTTAACCTTTTAATCTTTACCTTGTTCAGATTAGATTTGATCTATTTGGAAGGCCCTTAAAGATTTAATTTCTGAGCAAATATTAAGCTGGAGGAGGAACAAAATTCTTTGGATGACAACTTCCGCTTGGCGAGGTAACTTTAAAGGTCTTTCTCCATCCATCACCCCCTTTGGAAAGAAGAAAGGTATTAAAGGTATTAGCAGTTAGTCAAAATAAGGATATCAAAAACACTTGCTTTGTCAATACGAAAAATGTTCAGTCTTATGTTCTATCCGAAATTCCGGTAGAAGAGAGACGCCGCCCTTTGCTTTCCCAAACGAAAACCGCCAGATTTCTTGCCACTACCTGCACTTTGCCCAAACCGAAGATATCTGGTTGAAATCTGCATTGAAAAGGAAGGCGGCATTTCATTTGATTACAGTCATCCGCAAGTTCAAGCTATTCAATTTATAGCCCCGAAAATTGTCCAATTCTTATTGACACTCTGTATCTGATCGAGTAAACTCCAGGTGACATCCGAGAATTAAATCTATTGCGTAAATGGGAGCAAAAAACATTAACGAACGGTTTGTTTGGTTTGATAATCAGGTTAGGGCGAAAAGGTATCC
>JAPVTA010000068.1:0-4253 GCA_047519465.1 Thermodesulfobacteriota bacterium
CCCTTCTTAAACCAAGTCATCCTCTCCGCTCATCCTCCCTATGCAAGTGATTTAACGTAACAAAATCATGATGAGATGTCAATTCGTTCCACACACCCCTCTCGGTAAGCACGCCGTCTTTCGTGATGAGATGAAGCACTATGAAGAACCCGACGGCTGAGAAAGTCCTCCGCCAGTCATTTCGCAGAATTGGGCCCCTTCCATTCCTTCCCTCTCCCCCTTGAATCCATTGAATACCATTCCCATCCGTGGTATTTCTTAAGAAATGAGAAAAGTTCGAACCCGCATTGAATCGGTTGCATTTAAGGGGTATGGGGTGGCCCGAATCGACGGCAAAGTGGTGTTTGTCCCTCTCACCATGACCGGCGATGAAGCATGGGTAGAGATTACCGAGGAGAAAAAGAAATATTCGACGGCGAGATTAAGCGAGATCATTAAGCCCTCTCCAGAGAGAGTGAGCCCTCCCTGTCCCTACTTTGGGACTTGTGGCGGCTGCCAATGGCAACACATCAACTATCCAGCTCAAGCGGAGCTCAAAAAAGAGATCTTGCAAGAGCTCCTCAAGAGACTGGGCAGGCTGCTGAACATCCCTTCCATCAGCGTCGTCCCTTCGCCCAAGCCCTACGATTATCGGGTCAGAGTCAAATTGAAGGTAAAGGGAAAAGCGATGGGCTACTACCAAGAAAGATCCCATCGGATCGTGGATGTTGAACGCTGCCCCATCTCACATCCTTTGGTCAATCAGATTATCCAAAGACTTCGTGAGGATTTGGACGCCTTGTCACGCACGGATGAGGTCAAGATCAACGTCTCTGCGGAGGAAAGAAGAGGAGTCCTTTTATTTCATTTTCATTCCTATGACCAGAGGGCCGAGCCTTTCGCAAAAGAACTCATCCGGAGTCAGCCGATCTTGAAGGGTATCGCCATCACCCAAAATGATGGGCACCGCCTGGCCGGTGATCCTACTCTGAATTTCACCATTCCTTTGAGTCACGAGATAGAAAAAAGGGAGGTCAAGCTTCGAATCTCACCGGAGAGTTTTCTTCAGGTCTATCCGGAGCAGAACCAAAGATTAGTCCAAACGGTTCTTCAATTCTCGGAGGCGGATCAGGACGATAGAGTATTCGACCTGTATGCCGGCGTGGGAAACCTTACTCTCCCATTGGCCATGGGAGCAAAAGAAGTCGTGGGGATCGAAGAGAATAGAACGGCCTTCGAGGATGCGCAGTTCAACGCGGAGAAAAACGGGGTTAAGAATTGCCACTTTATTCATGGACGGGTGGAAGATGTCCTCTTGGACCGGAAAAGAGAACTCCCTGACCTCGTCGTCCTCGACCCTCCGAGGACAGGATGCAAGGCCATCCTGGATCAAGTGGTACGATTGAAGCCCAAGAAAATCATTTACGTCTCTTGTGAACCTACTACCTTCGCGAGGGATCTCCGCCTCTTCTGGGAGAGGGGATACTCCCTTCAAAGACTCAGCCTCATCGATATGTTCCCTCAAACCTACCATATGGAAGTGGTGGGACTGCTCACACCCGCAGGTTAACGGTTTAGGCTGAGGCTCAGAACCCCCCTCTTTCCCCCCTTCGATTAAGGGGGGATGAAGGAGGGTTAAAGGGAGGTAAGTCACAGAAAAACCCGACAGAACCTTTTATTTCATATGACTTTATTAAGCGGATATTCAATGATCCCCACTGCCCCTCGCTTCTGCAATTTTGGAATGAGTTCCCGGACAATCTTCTCGGAAATAATAGTCTCCACCGAAAACCAATCGTTCTGAAAAAGATTGGACACCGTAGGCGCAGTGATGCTCGGAAGAATTTCAATCACACTCTTCAGGTCATTGGCTGACACGTTCATCTTGAGTCCAACCATCCCTTCTGCGCGCAAGGCTCCTTGAAGAAGAAGAGAGATCTGTTCAATCTTCTCCCTTTTCCACGGGTCTCGATAGGATTCACGATTGGCGATGAGCTGCGTGTTGGTCTGCAGGAGCTCTTCGACGATCCTCAGGTTATTCGCCCGCAACGTGCTTCCGGTCTCCGTTACCTCGACAATCGCATCGCACAACCCTTCAATCACCTTTCCCTCTGTCGCTCCCCACGAGAACTCCACATCGACCTTGATCTTTCGCTCGGCGAAGTACCTCTTGGTAAAATTGACGAGCTCGGTGAAAATCTTTTTCCCCCGCAAATCCTTCGGTTCACGGATGGGAGAATCCTCAGCCACGACCAGAACCCATCGGGCGGGAGAGGCGCCGGTTTTGGAATAGACCAAATCCTGAACGACTACGACATCGGAGCCGTTCTCCAAAATCCAATCCTTTCCAGTCAGCCCCACGTCCAACGTCCCTGTTTCTACAAACCTCGACATCTCCTGAGCCCTGACCAGGGTGCAGCGAATTTCATCATCATCCACCATAGGAAAATAACTTCGAGAGCTCACGGTGATCTTCCAGCCCGACTTCTTAAAAAGCTCGACGGTCGCATTCTCCAGACTCCCCTTTGGAATTCCAACCTTCAGCATTTTCACTTTCCGTAAACCTCCTTCGGGTCAAAGATTCTTTTCCCCGTGACTTTCCAGTGTCCTTTATCAAATCGTTGATGGAAGCAGGTTTTAAAACCGGTATGGCAGGCCGCGCCCCCGATCTGATCTACTTTGAGCAGGAGGGTATCTCCATCACAATCGAGATAAATCTCTTTAACCTCCTGAAAATTCCCCGAGGTCTCTCCTTTGACCCAAATTTTCTTACGAGACCTCGACCAGAACGAGGCTTTCTTCGTTTCCAGCGTCTTTTCCCACGATGCTCGATTCATATAACCTAACATCAAGACCTCGTTGGTGGATGCCTCCTGGATGATCACCGGGATGAGCCCATCCCCTTTTTTAAAATCGATCTCAATCAATTTATCTCCTCCTGGGAGAAGTTCGGAGTAGTCTAGTTCGGAGTTCGGGGGGCTTTATTTTTTATATCTCCGAACTCTGAACCCCGAACTCACGACTGTTGCTCCGCGAGCAGCCGGGCCATCTGGGCGGCGTTCTTGGCCGCAGAGCCGGAGTAACAGTTATTGAAAAAGATGAGGGTCTTTGCTACCTTCTTAGAAATGTCTTTGATACCCGGAACGAATTCTTTCAGCTCTTTTTCGGTGTAGAGATAATCATACCTCACCTTAAGCGGAACGTTGAACCAATTGGGATTTCTGCCATGAAACCTAAAATAACCGATTTCAGAAGTAGCCCTGGGGAGGTAGGGCATCAATTGCGGCAGCTTGGGCTCGTCAACCACGCAAAATCCGATCCCCTTCTTGTCCAGGAACTGAAAGGTTTCTTCCCTTAGCCAGGCTTTATTCCGGAACTCAAAAACCAGCGGAAGATCCTCCATCTCCTCTTTAAATTGTTGAAGATAACCTGAGTTTTCCCGATTGGGGAAGAATCCGTAGGGAAACTGCGCCAGAACACAGGCGAGCTTCCTCTCTTCAATCAAAGGAATGAGACCGTATTTGAATTTCTTAAAAATCTCCTGATTATCGATCCTTGCACGGGTCTCTTTATCCCAAATTTCATGCGTCATGCCTTTAAAAGACTTCACCACAAATTCGAAACTCTCGGACGTCTTTTGGGCCATCCCCGCCAGACTCTTCTGGGAGGGGAGGGTATAATAGGTGAAATTGATCTCCAGCGCATGAAACCCCAGCTCTTTTTCGTAGAAGGATAACATATCCCTTTCCCGAATGCCTGCGGGATAAACCGTCCCCTTCCAATCCGGAAAGGAAAAACCACTCGTCCCGATCTTGATCCTCTCTTCCATGGTCTGGATAAACGAATCGGGCCCAGGGCCCGGTGCCTTAAAAATAGAACGAAGGGGAGGAAAATGTCAACCCTAGTGTTGCCTTGTAGCGGCAGGAGATAATCTTCAGCAAAGAAATGTGATAACCCACTTCCGGAGATCGCTTGCCAGAATCAAATAAGGATTGTGGCCGGATTTCACAACTGAAGCTGATTGGGAAGTACACCTCCTACTCTTTGAGTATGTTATAAGGAAAGGTAAATGGGTTTTAGGCATTAAAGATTACCGAAAGAAGTCAACCATCCCGATTCAATATATAAAAAGCATATCGAAACATTCTTGATGGACAGGAAACAGATGAGATCGGCTTCATACAATGTGGGGACATCTTCGAAACTAAAAGGCCAGTACTAGCCCTCCCCTCAATAATCAAATAGCTAAAATGATAATCTCATTTGCCTGAGCG
>JAPVTA010000069.1:0-8425 GCA_047519465.1 Thermodesulfobacteriota bacterium
GAGGAGCGAAGAATTACCGCTTTTCACGAGGCAGGCCACACGCTGGTTGCAAAAATGATTCCTGGCACGGACCCCATTCACAAAGTCACGATTATCCCCAGGGGCCGAGCGCTTGGAATCACGCAACAACTCCCGATAGACGAAAAGCATACTTACCCAAAAGACTATTTGATGAACAACATTGCGGTGATGCTCGGAGGGAGGGTGGCGGAGGAATTGGTGTTGAACCGCCAGACCACCGGCGCGGGAAACGACATCGAACGCTCAACGGAGATCGCCCGAAAAATGGTCTGCGAGTGGGGGATGAGCGAAAAGCTTGGCCCTCTGAGTTTCGGTAAGAAAGAAGAAGAGATTTTTTTGGGGAGAGAGTTTGCCCGCCACCGAGATTATAGTGAAGAGACAGCGCGTTTGATAGATGATGAGGTAAGGACTATCGTCGCCCAAGGCCATGAAACGGCAAAAGAGATCATCCAGGCAAACATGGCCACTCTCCACAAGCTGGCCAATACGCTGCTTGAAAAAGAGGTTCTTGACGGAAATCAAATTGAAGCCATCATAAAGGGTGAGAATGTTTAGGCAAGATGAATCTGATTCGATGCCTTCACATTACGAATGCCGGCGAAGCCGTCCTTCAAATGAAGAAGATGGGAGTGGATCCCACCGGTGTCAGGTTGATGGAGGGCAAGACCCTTCATTTTAATCTCAAAATAGAAGGGATTGAACCTCGAACGGCTAATCTTCTTAAACAGGAGATGCTCGCATTGGGAGGGGACGTTGCTGTCGATGGAAGGGGGCTTGATTGCAGCGCGGAAAAGACAGATGCCCTTCTGATGGGGACTCAGAAACATTTCGAAAAGCTCATCCTCAAATTAGAACAATATCCAGGCCTCATCCCTCTTGGCCAGTCCATAAAGGAAACCCTTAAGAATATTTCTAAGACTCAATACGTCATACGCTGTCGAAAGCGGACGTTGACACTGGGAAAGAGAACGCTCTTAATGGGAGTTCTCAACGTCACGCCGGATTCTTTTTCGGACGGCGGCCTCTTTTATGACAAGGAAAAGGCTATCTCCCAGGCAATGAGGATGGTTGAGGAAGGGGCGGATATTATCGATATCGGAGGGGAGTCGACCAGACCAGGCTCGAAACCTCTCGAATTGGAGGAGGAACTTCGCCGCGTCATTCCTGTCATCAAGTCTATTGCAGCCAAAGTGGATGTGCCTATCTCGATTGATACCTACAAATCGATTGTGGCGCAGAAAGCGATTGAGGCAGGAGCTGAAATAATAAATGATATCAGTGGGTTGAACTTCGACTCGGGCCTGGCGGAAATAGCTTCAAGAGAGGACGTCCCCATTGTCCTCATGCATATCCGTGGGACCCCGGAAACAATGCAAAAGAATGTCTATTATGATTCCCTTTTTTCTGAAATAGTCCAGTATCTAAAGGCTTCTATTCACACGGCTGAATCTGCTGGGTTAGACCCACGCCAGATTATCATCGACCCAGGAATTGGTTTTGGAAAAACCGTTAAGGATAACCTTTTTATAATTAGAAATCTCTCTGAATTCAGGATACTTGGAAAACCTATTCTGTTAGGGACATCCCGCAAGAGTTTCATCGGGAAGATTCTGAATGCAGGGGTTGGAGACCGATTGGAAGGGACGCTTTCAAGTATTGCTATTGGCGTTCTTAACGGGGCCAATATCATTCGCGCTCATGATGTGCTCCAGGCAAGACGGGCCATTGCCGTGGCCGACGCCATTCGTATGGCAGGACGAGCGTAGGGCCCTCGTTTCTGGGGTGGATAGAATGCAGCTTGACCTTTATTTAGAAAATATGATAACGATGACTAACCTAATTCTTGCCAATCCTCCTTTGGAAAAGCCTGCCGCCCTGTGCCAGGATAGGTTCAGGGCCTGCCCCGCCCTCGGTCTGTTAATAGGGCGGGAATGGGGTCGGTAGGCAGGAGGGGGAAGGATTTCCACGGGTGGGGGTGAAACAGAATGACACGTAAGCTATTTGGAACAGATGGAATCAGGGGGGTCGCCAACGCAGACCCCATGACCGGGGAGATGGCCATGCAACTGGGGAGGGCCATTGCCCATATCTTCAAGGACGTCAAAGGAAGACATCGGATTGTGGTGGGAAAAGATACCCGCCTTTCAGGGTATATGCTTGAGACCGCGTTGGCTTCCGGCGTTTGTTCCATGGGGGCGGACGTCATGCTGGTGGGCCCTTTGCCCACTCCCGGCATCGCTTTCATCACCACCAGCATGAGGGCCAATGCAGGTGTGGTGATTTCAGCCTCGCACAATCCTTACTATGATAACGGAATCAAAGTCTTCTCTCACGATGGCTTTAAACTTCCGGACGAGATGGAAGACCAGCTCGAAGAGCTGATCCTTTCAAACCATCTCCATTCCCTTCGACCTACAGCGAGTGCGGTTGGAAAAGCTCACCGCATCGATGACGCCATCGGGAGGTATGTGGTCTTTCTCAAAAATACTTTTCCAAACGACTTAACCCTCGATGGGCTACGAATTGCCCTGGACTGCGCCAATGGGGCGGCCTATCGGGTCGCTCCAACTGTGTTTGAGGAGTTGGGGGCTGAGGTGATCACGATCGGCGTCGAACCCGACGGGGAAAATATTAATAAAAATTGTGGCTCTCTTCATCCGGAAGCCGTCAGCCGCCTTGTCCTGGAGAAGGAAGCCGATATCGGGATCGCCCTCGACGGGGATGCGGATCGGATCGTTTTTGTGGATCGAGGGGGGAGACAGGTGGATGGCGATTACATTTTGGCAATCTGTGCCCTTCAAATGTTAGCTCAAAAAAGGTTGAAAAAGGGAACATTAGTCACCACCGTCATGAGCAATATTGGGCTTGACAAGACAGTGCAGAAAGCAGGGGGAAAAGTCATCAGGACTCAGGTAGGAGATCGCTATGTGGTCGAAGAAATGGTCCGTGGTAATTTCAACCTTGGAGGAGAACAATCAGGCCACACGATCTTCTTGGACTACAATACGACCTGCGATGGTGTCCTCACAGCCCTGCAAGTCCTGGCCATCATGAAACAGAAAGAACGCCCTTTAGATGAACTGACCCGAGTGATGGAACCCTTTCCTCAGGTCCTCTACAATGTCCAAGTTAAAGAAAAGAAGAACTTCTCCGAGTTTCCAGAAATCGAAAAAAAGATCACGGGGATTGAGAAGACATTGGGTGACTCGGGAAGAATTCTGGTTCGTTACTCCGGGACCGAACCTCTCCTTCGGATCATGGTCGAGGGGGAAGATGAAACAAGGCTTCGTGGATTTGCCGAAGACCTCGTGGAATTGGTCAAGAAACATATTGGAACGGATAATCGTTAACCGGTCATCGTTTATTGTCCATCGTTCATTGTAAATCGGAGATTTCTTATGCCGAGATTGGGCGTCAACATTGATCATGTCGCCACCGTCAGACAAGCTCGAGGAGTGATGTATCCTGATCCCGTAACCGCAGCAGGAATCGTGGAATTGGCCGGAGCGGGCGGAATCGTATGCCACCTGAGAGAGGATCGACGCCACATTCAAGATCGAGACCTGCGAATACTCAGAGAGACGATTCAGACCCGATTGAACCTTGAAATGGCGGCCACCGAAGACATGATCCGCATTGCCCTCGCCACCAAGCCGAGTATCACTACCCTCGTTCCTGAAAAAAGAGAAGAATTGACGACAGAAGGCGGGCTCGACGTCATCAAATCCTTCTCCTCTCTCAAGAAAGCGATTCAGCGACTCCACAAGGGAGGAATCCCGGTCAGCCTCTTTGTCGATCCCAAGAAAGATCAAATCAAAGCCTCGGAGGATGCGGGCGCTGATGCCATCGAGATTCATACCGGTCGGTACTGCGACGCCAAGACGCCTTCTAGGGAAGATGAGGAGTTAAAAGTCATTCTCGACGCAGTGGCCGAGGCCTCCCGCCGCGATCTCCGGATTGCGGCAGGACACGGTTTGAATTACGTCAACGTCCGCAGGATTGCAGAAATCAAGGAAATTGAAGAACTCAATATTGGCCACAGCATTATCGCCCGGGCGGTCCTGGTAGGTCTGGATCGAGCCGTCCGGGAAATGATTGAACTGATTAAATAAATTTCCCCTCCCCCTCGACGGGGGAGGGTGAGGGTGGGGGTGAAGAGAACGAATCGGATCCCCCTCCCCTTTATCCCCTCCCGCCAAGGGAGGGGAGGTTTTGGGCGATGATCATCGGAACGGGTGTTGATATTGTGAACATTGATCGGATCGAGCGTCTCATGAGCCGGTGGGAAGATCTTTTTCTGGATCGGGTCTTTACAAAGAAAGAGATCGCCCGGTGCCAACACCGGGCCCGCCCGCCTGAATGTTTTGCCATCCGATTTGCGGCGAAAGAGGCTTTCCTCAAAGCCATCGGATGGGGGCTTCGAAACGGCATCCAGTGGACGGATATCGAAGTGGAGAACGATCCCATGGGAAAACCCATGTTCTCCTTCCATCGAAAGGCAAAGGAGGTCTATGAAGCTCTCGGAATCAAAAAGGCTTTTCTCACCCTTTCCCACGACCGACCCTACGCCGTGGCCTATGTGCTATTAGAGGAAGGAAATGATGAAAGTAGCGACCGCTGAGGAGATGCAAGAATTGGATCGGAAGTCCATTGAGGCCTATCGAATTCCCGGAGTCGTCCTTATGGAAAATGCGGGAAGAGCAGCGGCAGAAGTAATCTCCGGTAGCTTCCCCGATATTCGCAACAAAAAGATAGCGATCATCGCCGGCAAGGGCAACAACGGAGGAGATGGGTTTGTGATCGCTCGATATCTCCTGAATCAAGGGAGTTCCGTGAGAGTTTACCTCCTTACCGACCCGAAGGGTCTTCGGGGCGATGCAGAGACCCATTTTAACATCTTCCACCGGATGAGGGGGGAAATCCTCCCTGTCCCCTCTTCTAAAGATTACATCAAAGTGAAAAAAGAGATAGAGAAGTTCGATATCTTGATCGACGGCATTTTTGGGACAGGGCTCGATGCGGAGGTCAGGGGGTATTACAGGGAAGTGATCGATCATCTGAATACGATCCAGAGGCCTATGGTCGCCATCGATATCCCCTCCGGCTTAGATGCCGATACAGGGAAACCTCTTGGCACGGCGATCCGGGCCTCTCTTACCATCACGTTTGGCTTACCCAAGATAGGCCATCTCATTCCGCCAGGGATCGATTATGTCGGAAGGGTGAAGGTCATCGATATCGGTATCCCCAGGAGATTGGTTGAGGAGGAAAGAATTCCGACCTACCTTTTGGAGAAAGAAGAGATCCAAAAATGGTTGTCTATCCCCCGGAATCCAAATACCCACAAAGGTGACTACGGACACTTGTTGGTGATTGCGGGATCGGTCGGCAAGACGGGAGCCGCAGCCATGGCCTGTCAGGCTGCTCTCAGAATGGGGGCGGGCCTTGTGACGCTTGCCGTCCCAAAAAGCCTCAACGCCATCATGGAGATGAAGTTAACAGAGGTCATGACAGAGCCTCTGCCCGAGACGGCCAAACAAACGCTTAGCCTCCGGGCCTTCAGCACCATCGTCCGTCTTTGTGAAAACAAAAAGGCAGTCGTCATTGGTCCTGGTCTGGGAACATTCAAAGAAACCCAATCGCTCGTCCTCAAACTGATGAAGACATTGGATCTCCCGATCATCTTAGATGCGGATGGGCTAACCGCTTTAGCAACGCAGCCTAAAACCCTTCCCATCAAGAACCGCTCCTTCATTCTCACCCCCCATCCAGGAGAGATGGCAAGGCTGATTCGGTCCCAGACTAAGGAAGTCTTGGAAGATCGGGTCGGCCTCAGCCGAAATTTCTCACAGTCCCAGCATGTCCATCTTGTCCTCAAGGGGCACCCCACCTTGATCGCGACCCCAAAAGGAGAGATCTTTATCAACCCGACGGGTAATCCTGGAATGGCCTCCGGAGGAACGGGGGATGTGCTCACCGGAATGATCGGTGGGCTGGTCTGTCAAGGGTTTGACATTCTCACTTCTCTCCAAATAGCCGTCTACATCCACGGATTGGCCGGTGATGAAGGGGCGCGAGAGATGGGAGAGAAATCCTTAATCGCCACAGACATCATTGAAAGAATACCCACTCTTCTCAAGGGTGGGATCTGATACTTCGACGGCGCCACTCCCTGTCTTTTCATCTGAGGCCAAATGGGTTTCCTTCGGCCAGCCTCAAAGTCCTGAGTAAATCCCAGTCTTCCGGCCCGGACCGGGCGAAGGGTTGATTTTTCCCGCCATCTTCATTTAAGATAGATTGAATTAAGGGTCATGATTCATTTGTGCACTCATTCCTTTCTTCCCCCGCGGCAGGAGAGAGAGGGGTTGAGTGGGACGGGGCACTTGCCCGGCAAAGAGAACCCTGGGGTGATTCGAAGATCGACAGGAACGAGGGAATGTTTTTGCAAGGGAACAGTGGAACGAAAGGAGAGATAGGATGTATTTTGAAATGAAAGTGAAGTTTTTGACGTTCGATTCCACGTCAAACGGGTTTGTCGTCCTCCTGATGGATTTGTCGAACAAAACAGGGCTCCCAATTTGGATTGGTCCTTTCGAGGCCAATGCCATAGCGATGAAGCTGAAGAAGATGGGTTCCCATCGGCCGTCAACTCATGATTTGATCCATAACATTTTAAAGACCCTCGAATCCCGGGTGGTGAAAATCGTGGTCAATGACCTGAAGGAAAATACTTACTACGCCTTGATCTATCTCAACCGAGGTGGGGAGGAGATCATTATCGACTCCCGCCCTAGCGATGCCATGGCCATCGCCCTGGCTGTGGACGCCCCAATTTTTGTGTCCGAACAAGTGATCGAAAAAGCGCGAACCATCGATATGGAAAAAGAAGGAGATCATCTCAAGGAATGGCTGGAGAGTCTCAACCCTGACGACTTTAAATTCAAGGCCTAAAAGATTTCAAATTACAGATCGCAAATTTCAAATTGAAGAAATTCTTCAATCTGAAATCTAAAATTTGAAATCTGAAATTGACAAGTGGTCATTCAGAGCAAGAGTGCATCAGAGACCGTTCGGCTTGGAAAGAGCATAGGAAGCCTTCTTCTCCCAGGGGATGTTGTGGCCTTAGTGGGTGAATTGGGGGCTGGAAAAACTCAATTCATCAAAGGACTCGCCGCGGGAGCGGGAATTAGGAATCCGACGTATATCTCAAGCCCTTCCTTTACCCTGATTAACGAATACCCGGGGAGGATAACCTTTTATCATATTGACCTTTTTCGTCTGAGCAAGGAAAAAGAGGCTGAAGATTTAGGTCTGGAGGATTATATCCAGGGCAAGGGGATTACGGCAATCGAATGGGCGGATAAGATTCCCTCCCTTCTGCCGAAGGAGCTTCTGATCATCCGTATTGCCTATACGGGAAAGAATACAAGGTCTCTGGAAATCCTTGGAAAGGGGGGGCGCTACGAAGAAATAGTCAATCGATTGCGGAATTCGCCCCCTCACCCTTCCCCTCTCCCCGCTGGGGAGAGGGCGGGTGAGGGGTTAAAATAGGAGGCGTTTGAATGGGACTGGTGGTTCAAAAATATGGCGGCACTTCTGTGGGGGACGTTGAGCGAATCAGAAATGTCGCCAGGAGAGTAGTCAACACCAAGAGCCAGGGTCACGAGGTGGTGGTCGTCGTCTCCGCGATGGCCGGAGAAACCGATAAACTCATCCGTTTGGCTCAACAGGTCACGCCCACCCCTGACGAAAGGGAAATGGACGTACTCATCTCAACAGGAGAGCAGGTCTCTATCGCCTTGCTTGCCATCGCTCTAAAGGATATGGGAGCAGAAGCAAAATCCTATTTGGGATTCCAGATTAAGATTGCCACGGACAGCGCCTTTGGCAAAGCCCGTATCACAGGCATTGAATCGGAGAAGATGCTAAACGATCTAAAGAGCGGGCGGGTCGTGGTGGTAGCCGGGTTCCAGGGGGTGGATGAATCAGACAATATCACAACCCTCGGTCGGGGAGGATCCGACACCACCGCCGTTGCGATCGCTGCGGCGCTGAAAGCGGACGTCTGTGAAATCTATACCGACGTCGATGGGGTCTATACGACCGATCCCAATGTCTGCTCGAAAGCAAGAAAGTTATCCAAGATCTCCTACGATGAGATGCTAGAGATGGCCAGCCTCGGCGCGAAAGTGTTACAGATCCGGTCTGTCGAGTTTGCCAAAAAATATGATGTCCCCATTCATGTCAGATCATCTTTTAACGATAATCCTGGAACGATCGTCTGCAAGGAGGACAGAGAGATGGAAAGGGTAGTGGTTTCCGGTGTCACTTACAACAAAAATGAAGCAAAAATAGAGATCATGCGTGTTCCCGACGTTCCCGGGATGGCGGCAAAACTCTTCAA
>JAPVTA010000070.1:0-14291 GCA_047519465.1 Thermodesulfobacteriota bacterium
ACCCTGCTCACGACCCGCACCTGATCGTCCGGTACGACCTGAAAAATCTGGCCGGCAAGAGGGAATGCAAAAAGGACCTCCTCAAAGAATTCCATCTGCCCTCGTCCCTTGAGAAGGCTCCTCTCTTGGGAATGATCTCCCGGTTGGCCGATCAGAAAGGGTTCGACTTGCTGAGGGAGATTTTGGATGAACTTTTCAGCCTTGACATCGGATTCGTTCTTCTGGGCACTGGGGACCAGAAATACCACGACCTCTTCAGCCAGGTTGCTAAGAGGTATTCGCAAAAGGCAGGGATCCGGATCGCCTATGATGATCGGCTTGCGCATAAAATCGAAGCCGGATCAGATTTCTTCCTCATGCCGTCCAAGTATGAGCCGTGCGGCCTCAATCAGATATACAGCCTGAAGTATGGGACAATCCCGATCGTGCGTGCAACGGGCGGGCTCGACGACACCATCACTCCTTACGACCCCGTCACTAAAAAAGGAAACGGGTTTAAGTTCATCCGCTACGAGGCCAAAGAATTCCTGAACACCATCAAGGAAAGCATCGGTTTTTATTCCCAGCCGGAGCATTGGAAGCAGCTCCTCCGAAACGCCATGGCAGCAGACTTCTCTTGGAAAAGATCGGCTGAGGCTTACCTTCAACTCTACCGGAAAGCCTTGGAGGAGAAAACGAGGTCCCTATGAAGAAACGAAGAGCGCACACCTTGCTCGGAGGAATCCTTGCTGTCATAGCTTTATTTCCTCCGGGCTTCCTCTCCGCTAAAACGTTTCCCTTAACAAATTTTGACCATCCCAGGCTGATTGAAACACGAGAATTGTGGAACCTAACCAGCCATCCTTCGATTCGTGTCATTGACATGAGGACATCGCTGTCCGATTATCTCAAAGGCCATATCCCTGGCGCGGTCTATCTCCATTTTGAAAATCTCCAGGTTCCAACAAAAGGCATCCCCGACCAGGCTCCCGACCGAATCTGTTTGGAGAGACTGCTCGGAGATAATTTAAGTCTTTCCAATTCCATGGGGATCATCCTCTACTCCAATAGGTCAAACCCTAATGCGACGCTCCTCGCCTGGACCTTGGACTACTTAGGTCACAAAAAGGTGGGGGTCCTGAACGGAGGGTATGAGAAATGGAATTCAGAACGGCTTCCCACCACCCGGGAGTTTCCGTCTCTTCTCCCAAAGAAATTTTTTGGGAAGGTGATTCGAGAGACATCCGCAGAGAAAAAATGGATCCAAGATCGACTCTCCGCGAAGAATGTTGTGATCGTGGACGCTAGCTCCCCAGAGCAATACAGCGGCGAGGAGGGCGAAGAGGTTCGTAAAGGCCATATCCCCGGAGCCAAGAATATCTTCTGGGAAACAACTTTAGAGGGAGAAGAGGTAAAGGTTTGGAAGAAGAAAGAGGATTTGCAAAAACTCTTCGCAGAATCCGGAGTAACCAGGAATAAAGAGATCGTCGTCTATTGCAGAACAGGAAGGGAAGCCAGCCATCTCTATTTCACCCTGAAATATATCCTCGGGTTTCCCCATGTCCTTCTCTACCGTGGGTCCTGGATCGAGTGGTCCGCCGACAAAACCCTTCCGATTAGAATCGGAATAGAGCCTTGAGGTGGAATTTCTGAAAAATCTACAGATCGCTCACTAAAAACGCCCCCGCCCCACCCTGATCTCCGCTCAAGATTCCTTCCTGTAATTTTCTCTTTACCAAGCTCTTGAAAGCCTGTATATTACACTTGTAAATGAGCAAATGGGGATGTGTTCGAACCGATATAAAGAACCTATTTTGAATGATTTACGAAAAACGTGTGGAGGTGAAAGATGGCCAGAAAACAAGCGGGATTAAGAACCCGGAAATCTAAGGAGGTGTTACAGCGAACAGCAGAAAAGGGACGAAAAAATGCAGAAGAGAAAAGGTTCGTTGCGGAGCGGGTTCGTGAACAAGCAGAAAGAGAACGGGTATTAGTAGCAGAGGAGAACCGAGCCACAGAAGAACAACGAAAGATTATGGAGGAACTGCGCCAAGCTGCGGAGGAGATGCGTGAAGCTGCGGAGAAAATTCGCCGGGAATCAGTAAAGAACATTGAAGCACAGGAGAGAGTTCGACAGGCACAGGAGAAATCCCGTGAGTTAGCGGAGGATCTGCGTCAGTCCTTATCACACCAGTTTGAAAAACTCGTAGAGGAAGCTCCTCGGATTATAGAAGACCTGCGTAGAACAGCAGCCGAGGAAATGAGGAGATTGTCGGAGTCTGCCAAAGAAATGCTCAATATTGCGCAAGAAATGCTTCAGAAAGCCCGTGAGCAAATGGAAAGAATTCGACAATAGAAATATTGAGTTGCGACATCTTTCAGCGATTTCTGTTGTATCCACTCTTTCAATCGGAAAACTGCAATTTCCTAATGCCGCTCCGACTGACGAGTAGTAGATGCAACGTTGAACGAACATGTAGGGTTTTGTTGCTTTCCTCTCCAATAACCCCTAATAGCCCTCGTTCTAACTATCTGGCGTTGACATGACGACCGCAGAGGACGCTATAGTTGGGTAATAGATTGTGAGGGTTCTTCTTTTAATTCTTTCTGAGCAGCTAAAAGAAGGGGGAAAAGGCGATGATTTCAAATTAATAGAAGAAAGAATTAAACATGTCCGCTTTTTTTTGGCTTGCTATCTTTCCTATGATCCTGGGCGGGATACTCTTGATGATTTTCGTTTTTATCTTAAAGAGGGAAGGGAAAAAGCCAGCAAACTCAGAAAGCAAGAGAATAACTCCGGCAAAATTTATAAATGAGGTTGCCCAATATTCTAATATTGATAATGCAGAAGCTGAAAAAATTATTGAGTTTGTGTTTAGTCACTTTCCTGGGTTTAAGTGGAGAAAAAATTTGCCGAGGGTGAAAGATGAGAAAATGTATGAAGGCAATGAAGAAAAAGCAACGAAAAGTGAAGGGAAGGCAGAAAATAAAAAGACCCAAGGATGAAGTGGGAGATATCACGAAAAGTTTTGTTGACAGAATACAATTTGTCTCAACCTAAAAAATAATGTTATGCTCACTTCCAACAGTAATCCTTGATTGCTTAGTCTTGACAAAACTGTACTTTTGCAGGTGGAAGCGATGACCCGGTTTTCTTGCCTCCTCCTGGAATTTTCTGTTCCCTAACTTTGGGGAAAAGGAGTCCAGATCGAGGGGTCAGCCCCTGATACGGGACAAGGTTTCAGACTGATGCTCCGATGCAATGGCGTCTCACATCCGGTGGCCACTTCCGAATTTGCACCTTTGTCCCTCGGTAAAACATTTCAAACGGAGACCGGGAAAGGAGCAGTTCCAACTCTTTACAAGAGACGCATTATAAAATTAAAATACGTATGCGCGGCATAGAACCGTGCAAAAGATATAAAGATTTCAACTTCGCTTCCCGAGGAGGATATCCCAATCATCAGACCTCAGATTTTAGCCTTCATTGGAGTTGTCGTGGCCTTGACCGTTACTCCGGGGGCCAGTACGATGTTGATCACACGAAGCGTTATCGCGCATGGGCGGAAAGCCGGTTTTTTCGTTGTCCTCGGTGGTTGTTTAGGCGTTTTTGTTCATGCTACCCTGTCCGGGTTAGGTCTGTCCCTGATCCTGGTTCAATCCGCAAAATTATTTGAGATCATAAAATGGCTGGGCGCCGTCTACCTCGTCTTTTTGGGAGGACAGTCCATTTGGCGAGGGTTGCGGCAGAAACCAAATGACCTTCCGTCACTCAATCATCTGGCTCCCGCGATAAAGAACAAAACAGAATGGAGATCTTTTTCAGAAGGACTTGTAACGATCATCTTGAGCCCCGAAACGTCAGTCTTTTACCTGGCCATTCTGCCACAATTTATCAATTTGGGTGAATCTGTTTTGCTGAAGTCTTTGATGCTTGCGAGCATCCACGCAATAATAAGGCTACTTTGGTATTCGATACTGACCGTCTTCCTGGCTAAAATGACAGCCTTGCTTAAACGTCCCCGTGTGAAGCGATGGCTTGAATTGACAAGCGGAGCAGCATTGGTATTCTTAGGGCTTAAAATTGTTACCGAGCGGCGATAACGGTTGCCAAATTTTTATCTCCCTGTAACAAGAAGCGTCACTTCCTTTATTCTCATTTAAGCCCCATCTCTTAATAATTCTTTTGACAATCGTGCCGTTGCTGCAATGAAGATCTATTGGCATTGAAATTGCTGATTAAATCCTAGCAACGGGGCGTTGAAAAGACTGGATTCCTCCGTGTCAAACACCCCATATCAAGCACGGGGCAGGCTAAGGCAGGCTTATCGAGTCCGGAATGACGGTCTCTGTAAAGTATGCTATGAAAGGCCACACTGACATCTCGGAGAAATGATCGATAAAATGAGAAGAGCTGTTTTCGTCCTATGGTTAAGCTTTCCATTGTTGGCCTCATTCGCCCTTGCCACAGATGAGGACAAAATACTCGGCCTATGGAACACGCCGGAGAACGACTGCAAAATTGAGATCTTTAAGAGTGGTGGCAAATACTGCGGGAGAATTGCTTGGCTGAAAGAACCACTTTATCCGCCTCATGATGATGGAGGCATGGCGGGCAGACCAGTCGTTGATCGTGAAAATCCAAATCCGAATCTGCGGTCCCGCCCACTGATTGGACTACAGCTCATAGAAGGTTTCACATACGTCGGGAAAAACGTCTGGGAGAAAGGAACCATCTACAATCCCGATAATGGCAAGACTTATCGATGCAAAATGACGCTGTCTGCTCCAAATCGTCTCGAAGTGAGAGGGTTTATCGGTATCCCTTTGTTGGGTGCGACTTCTGTTTGGACCCGTCAAGCTGAGAGCTCTGTCATCCCCCAGGATTATTCCGGCCACCGAAAACCCGGAATTTGAGCCTCTCGTCGGTAACGAACTCTTGATCTCAGCATCGGGGAATTATTATATTGTAGCGCCCTCATTTCCTGAGGGCGGAGTCCGTCGGCTACGAGAAAAAAACCATGACGGTCACAACCGATAATTTGCCGTAACGGCATCATTAACAAGAAGAATTTTTTTAGCTTGACAATTCAGCGTGTTCTGTGTCATTAATCTATAAATTTTTACCCTGGATTCTCCTGGTCTTCTATCCAACTCGGGAGGAGGAGTGAATGGCGGGTAAGGCCTTAGCAGTGGGGATCATCGCGCTTCTGTTGTCCGCATGCCATCCCCATACAAGCCCTCTTTCCGAGAAAACGGTCCCTCTCTCTCCCCCTCCAAAACAAACCGTCTCTCTTCCCGCTCAAACGTGTCCGGAAAAGCCCTCTTCTCAGGAAATCCCTTCTTCCTCAGGAATGCCTTCACCCTCCGGTCCCGCGTCTCCCGCGGATCGCCCGTGGAGTGGGGTTTTAGATCTTCCGATCAGCGACGAGTCCAACGACGATTTTACTCTTGAGGTCTTTCCTAAAGAAGAACAAAAACAGGGACCGGATTTCGATATCCCTATTGTGATCAATGCGAGGGTGGAACAATTTATCCAATATTTTCAAACGACGGCCCGGAAGGTTTTTGCCAATTGGCTGGCGCGATCGGAGAGATATATCCCCTTCATGAAGAATCTTCTGAAAGAGAACGGCCTTCCCGAAGACCTTGTCTATCTGGCCCTGATCGAGAGTGGCTTCAATCCTTATGCCTATTCCAGGAGCAAGGCATCCGGCCCCTGGCAATTCATTTACCTTACGGGAAAAAGATATGGGTTAAGGTCGAACTGGTGGATTGACGAGAGGAGGGACCCCGAGAAATCGACCATTGCCGCCGCCAAGTATCTCAAAGACCTTCATGACATGTTTGAATGCTGGTACCTCGCCGCCGCCGGCTACAATGCCGGTGAAAAAAAGATTGCCGCCGCGATGAAACGTTACGGGACGGAAGACTTCTGGGAACTGACAAAATACCGGTACCTGAAACGGGAGACAAAAGACTATGTCCCCCAGATGATTGCCGCCGCCCTTATCGCCAAAGAGCCGGAGAAATACGGATTTACGGGCATCGAATACCAAGAGCGCCTCCGTTACGAGAAGGTAAAGGTGCCCGAAGTCACAGACCTTCGCCTGATCGCCAAGGCCTGTGAGGTGACGGTTGATGACATCAAGGATATCAACCCCGAATTGTCACGCTGGTGTACCCCTCCTAACTTCCCCGACTATGAGATCAAGATTCCCTTCGGAAAGAAGGAGCTCTTCCTAAGAAATTTTGGAGCCCTCTCTGCCGGCGAAAGAGTTCCATTCAGGACCCATATGGTGAGTAAGGGCGAGACCCTTTCAAAGATTGCCAGACTTTATCGGGTCGATCTGGAGCCGATCCTTGAACTCAACCGCTTGAACAAGAAGAGCCGCCTCTCCAAGGGAATGGAGCTTCTCATCCCCTTACCGAAAGGTCAGGATCAGAGACCCGAAGGCATGGCCAAGAAAAAATCGAACGGGGTGGACCGCCATTCAAAAGCGAACCAAACGACCTATACGATCAAGAAAGGGGATTCCCTGTGGAGTATTGCCAACGAAATGGGAGTCAATGTCGGGGCCCTCAGCAACTGGAATAACCTCCACCCGGAGAAGAAACTAATGCCGGGGGATAAACTGGAGATCAGGATGACGAAAACCTCTGGGCCACTGGACGAATCCGGTGAAAAACGCCTGGAAAAAGAAATTATCTACGTCGTGAAAGAGGGAGACACCCTTTGGACGATTGCGAAAAAGTTTAACCTCACCGTTTCAGAGATCAAAGCTTGGAACCATCTTAACGGGACAGATCCGATTCACCCTGCGGATCGGTTGAGACTAAGGGTGAGCAGGATCAAACCTTCAGCTCCGAATTGATTGTATCCACTCTTGGAGATCCTCGGCAATAGTTTGACCGGTCCGTGCCAACAAGCCCCGCTCTTCAGGGCGGGGTCCCTGCCTACCGGCAGGCAGGAAGGGGCACATTATGAAATAACCACCTTGCCGGAAAGCCCCGCCCTTTAGGGCGGAAAATTTTACTTTCCTCTTCATCCGCTAAACAAGAGCCAGGAATTTTTGCGCTGCCGTCTTCTGCCCGAGGACCCAAGGCATCGTCCTCGCCCTCGTGACAAGCCACGTGATACAATGCCTCGTCCCCCTCCAAGGGACGCTGAATGACACGTTTGGACACATTTGACAACTCAGAGGAAATTATTTATATAAATTAGACTTTCATGTTTAAGGAGCGGACGATGTACAAAAAAATGGCGAAGGGTTTCGGTCTGGGTCTGGCCTTTGCCGGCCTTCTCTTTGGCCTCTTCTTCTGTATGAACAACGACCGGGCCAACTCCCTGACCAGCACCAAAGAAGACAAGGAAAAAATGACGACGGCGAAGTCCCTCGGCAGGGCCTTCGTTGAGGTAGCCAAGAAAGTCCAGCCTGCCGTTGTCAACATCACGACAGAAAAAACCATTACGATGAGACCCTGGGATCGATACGGAGAGGACTTTTTTAAGGGAAGTCCCTTTGAGGATTTTTTTAAAGGGTTTGGCTTTTCACCCCGGGAAAAAGGAAAAGAATACAGGCATAAACAGAGAAGTGGGGGGTCGGGGGTCATCGTTGATAAGGAAGGCTATATTCTAACCAACAATCACGTGGTAGAAGACACGGATAGGATCAAAATACGTCTCAACGACGGAAGGGAGTTTGCGGCGACTCTCAAAGGCCAGGACCCAAGGACCGACCTTGCCGTCCTCCATATCAAAGCCAAGGATCTTCCGGTGGCCACCCTCGGCGACTCGGATAAACTGGAGGTGGGGGAATGGGCCATTGCTATCGGAAGCCCCTTTGGCCTGGAGCACACGGTGACGGTGGGAGTGATCAGCGCCAAAGGCCGGTCGGGGCTGGGAACGGGAACTTATGAAGACTTCATCCAGACCGATGCCTCGATCAATCCGGGCAATTCCGGAGGCCCGCTGATCAACATCGACGGAGAGGTGGTTGGGATCAATGCCATGATCATCCAGCCGGGCACAGGGATTGGATTTGCCATTCCGATCAATATGGCCAAACAGATTCTGAGCGATCTTATCAAGCAGGGGAAGGTGGTCCGACCCTGGCTCGGGATCAGCGTACAAGACCTGACCCCCGAGATGGCAGAACAGTTCCAGGTGAAAGAGAAGGAGGGCGTTCTTGTAGCTCAGGTCCATCAAGGAACCGGTGCCGAAAAAGCCGGGCTCCTATCAGGAGATGTGATCAAATCGGTGGATGACAAAGCCGTTAAGAACAGCAGTGAACTGATCAAAGAGATCCAAAAGAAAAAGGTAGGGCAGACTGTGAAACTGGGTCTGGTCCGGGATGGAAAGTCTACAACGGTTGAAGTCACCACCGCTGCGATGCCGGCGAAACCGGAGGCGATGAAGGAAAAAGAAATAGAGGAAAAGTTAGGCGCGAGGATCCAGGAACTGACACCGCAGCTGGCCTCCCGATATCGAATCTCGGGCGAGATAAAGCGCGGTGTCGTCGTGGTCGGCGTAGAAGAGGGCACCCCTGCCGAGGACATTGGCCTTCAGGAAGGGGATGTGGTCCTGGAGATCAATCGAAAAAAGATCGAGACGGTAAAGGATTTTGAAAAAGCGGCCAGGGAGATGAACATGGAAAAAGGCGTCGTTCTACGCCTTCATCGGAGGGGAAACACCTTCTATCACTCTTTCAAGAAACAACCTTAAAGGAATTACGCCGAAGCCTTAACATACCTCATCCTCAAATCATAGAGGATAGATTCTATCAACTTCCCCTCTTCAGGGGTCAGGTTCCCTTTTGTCTTTTCTTTTAACATCCCGATGAGGTCGATCGTCTGTTTGGCTAAGGGAAGGTTTTTGGCTATTTTTTGAGTGAAGGGATCTTGAACCTCTCCTAATTGAATGAGAGCCGAAGTGCTGATAGAAAAGATAAAATGAGTAAAGTCAATTTCAGGGAGGGGTCCTTTCTGACTAGAAACCTCTTCGTCAGCGGCCCCCTCCGTCGCCACCTCTTCCTTAGCAAGAGGCTCCTGTGTCTCTTCTTTCTTTGCACTAAACCTCTTGTCCTTTACAACAAAACCTTTCTTCTCTTCTTCATTCTTCTTATCATTTTCCATGGCAGCCTCCAAAAACCAGCCTCATTCTAACGAAATTCACATACAATTACATAACAAAATCAAAGACATATAAAAAATACTTGACTTTTCAGCCATCCTTATTATATGCTATTGTTAGCACTCAATAGCATAGAGTGCTAACGTCTTTCCGGGGTGACTTAGATGCCAATTCCAAATCTTCCAGTGACCAAAAATTCCTTAGAAAGTTATCTGGTTCAGATCAATCAATTTCCGCTCCTAACCCAGGAGGAAGAATTTAATCTTGCCGTAAGATACCGTAAATACGAAGATATTGAGGCTGCGCAGAAACTCATTACATCAAATCTGCGGTTTGTTGTCAAGATCGCCTTCGAGTATAAATCTTACGGGGTGAAAATCCAAGACCTCATCCAAGAGGGGAATATCGGCCTGATGATGGCCGTTAAGAAATTTAATCCCTACAAGGGGTACCGGTTTATATCTTATGCGATCTGGTGGATCAGAGCGTACATGCAAAATTTTATCATAAAAACTTGGAGCCTGGTTAAAATCGGGACGACCCAAGCCCAAAAGAAGCTCTTTTACAAGATTGGAAAGGTAAGGAAGGCCTTGGAAGCCGATGGAGGAAACGAAAAGAGATATGAACGTCTGGCCCGTGATCTGGATGTGGCCAAAGAGGATATCATTGAGATGGAGCAGAGGATGTCTTCAAGGGACCTCTCCTTGGACACCCCCTTTGACGAAGGGCAGGAGCTCACTCACCTCGAACTCCTGAAAGAGGAATCCCCTAATCAAGAAGAGGCCATCGCACAGGAGGAAGAGAAAAAGATTCGGGAGCGCGAGGTTCAGAATGCGATGAAGCGTTTGAACGAGAAAGAGGCCTACGTCATCAAAAGCAGAATCATGGCCGAAGAACCCCTCACCCTTCAACAGATCGGAGACCACCTCAAACTTTCAAGAGAGCGGGTGAGGCAGATTGAAAGCGAAGCGTTAAAAAAGTTAAAGAAAGAATTCGGCACCAGGTTGGAGGTACAAGCCTGATACGGAGGTAAGGGTAATGCCGATTTATGAATACCAATGCAGTAAGTGCGATGACGTCTTTGAGATCTTTCATAAGGTAGATGAAGATTGCAAGGTGACCTGTCCCAAATGCCTGAGGCCAGCGAAAAAATTGATTTCGGCAACCAACTTTGTCCTGAAAGGCTCCGGTTTTTATGTGAACGATTATCCCTCAAAAAGTCGAAAGGAAGGGAAGAAGTCGGAAAAAGGCGGGACAGAAAAGGGACAGGGCGAAAAAGGTGAGGAAAAAAAGACAGAGAAAAAGGCGGATCCCAAATAGGCTGGGGTTTGATTGAACCCTATTGGTTCTTCCTCTGCTTCAATAATTTTACCACATCATCCAGGATGAATTGCGCTACCTCTTCCTTCGTCAATAATGGAAGGTCTTTTGCTTGGCCGGAGGGATATAAGATCTTGATCTGATTCGTATCCGAACCAAAACCCGCTCCGGGTTTAGTCACATCATTGACCACGATAAAATCGAGATTTTTCTCCAGCAATTTCTTTTTAGCGTTCGCGATCAAATCCTCCGTCTCCGCTGCAAATCCGACGAGAATTCGATCCCCTTTCTTCTTCCCCAGCTCCTCGAGAATGTCCTTTGTCCTCTCCAGCGCCAGGATATATTCGGAGCTTCCTTTCTTTATTTTTTTCTCGCTGGTCATCTTCGGACGGTAATCCGAGACAGCCGCCGCCTTGATCACAACGGAAGATCCTTCCAAATGGGCGAAAACAGCCTCTCTCATTTCCTCCGCCGATCGAACAGGGACCCATTGGATATCTGTTCCTGGGAGAGGAAGGGATACAGGGCCCGTGATTAAAATAACCTCCGCGCCTCTGCGCCTGGCCATCTTGGCTAAGGCGACTCCCATCTTTCCGGAAGAACGATTGGTGATGAACCGCACAGGATCGATGGGCTCCTGAGTGGGCCCACCCGTGATCAAGATCCGCTCCCCCTTCAAATCTTTTGGCGAGAAAAGATCTTCCATCTTCTCCAGCACCTCATTCAATTCGGGGAGTCTTCCCTTCCCGTACCAGTGGCAAGCCAACTCCCCTTCTCCGGGTTCCATCATATGATAGCCTCTCCCGATTAAGATTTGAATATTTTTCCGGAGGGCTTCGTTCTCCCACATATTGACGTTCATGGAAGGAACCAGAAGAACCGGGGCCTTTGTTGCCATCACCATGGTGGACAGGAAATCATCGGCAATCCCATTGGCGATCTTTCCGATGATATTTGCCGTCGCCGGAAGGATAACGACGAGCTCTGCCTGATCGGCCAAAGCAATATGCCCGATTTCTGCATCCTCAAGCAGAGCAAAGGGGTCGCTCACCACCGGGTTTCCGGAAAGGGTTTGAAAGGTGAGAGGAGCGATGAATTTCTGGGCATTCTCGGTCATCACCACATGAATGTCCACTTCTGCCTTGACCAAGAGCCTGACAAACTCTGCTGCCTTATAGGCAGCAATCCCGCCCGTAACCCCCAAGACAACTCTTTTCCGCTTGAGCATGAGTATCCGTATACCACAAAACGTGCGTAAACTCAATATTTTTTAACTGTCCTGCGTAATCCATCAGATATGGTAGTTATTATAGTGACCGATATAAAAGAGTAGTCATTGAGCGGGGCGGGATTCGCAATGACATCTCGAGGTAGCGGCGGCATGCCGCCAGCAGGCAGGTATTGCCTACAAACTCCGCCCTCAATAAATGGGGGCGCTACAATTTTTTTGTAAAAATCCTCCCGCTATCGAGGAGGCCATCTTCGGCAAGAAAGGCCTGCAAGCTATTCAAACTTCTCAAAGCAGATGATCTGGTCCAAATCCTTTCTGGACCTCTGTGAGGGACTTTCATCCGGATATCCCAATGGAATCACGGCCACAACCCGCACAGGCTCCGGGATCTTAACGATTTTCTTAACCTCGTCCTCGTTGAAGGCGCCGATCCAGCACGTCCCTAACCCCTGTTCGTAAGCCTCTAACATCATAAACGCACAGGCGATGGACACATCCACCGTATGGGTGGGTTGACCGCACGCCATGGTTGTCTTTGGTTCCGTACCGCAAGCGACGATGACGACGGGTGCTTCCCCGACAAAAGACTGTCCGAAGGCAGCCTTGGCCAGTTTCTTCCTTGTCTCCGTGTTCCTTACGACGATGAATTTCCAGTCCTGCCGGTTGCTCGCCGAAGGCGAGAGTCTTGCCGCCTCCAGTATTTTTCTCAGTTTTTCTTCTTCAACCTCAGCGCGTTTGTACGCCCTCACACTTCTTCTCTTGTTGATGGCCGTAAAGACATCCATGCTTTTATCTCCTCCATGGTTCTTCCAATCCTGTCTTTTCTTAGAAGAGATGCCATGTTTCGCCCGCAAATAAAGGTCGCGCGCTTTAAACGTAACGAAGGTGAAAATCCCTTTGACCACAAGTAGCCTGGCTATTTCTTGTTCGTTATTTCTTTTTCAATTCTTCGGCACGAATAGGCAGTCTCCTGATCCGTCTTCCCGTGGCTGAAAAAATCGCATTTCCCACTGCCGGTGCGATAGGCGGCACTCCGGGTTCTCCCACACCGCCCAGAGGTTCCTCAGTCGAAACGATGAAAACCTCCACCGTGGGCATCTCGTACATGCGCAGGATTGGGTAGTCGTTGAAATTGCTCTGCTCGACTCGACCGTCTTTGAAAGTAATCGCCCCATGGAGGGCTGCTGAAAGCCCAAAGACGATTCCGGACTCCATCTGGGCCTTAACGATTTCAGGGTTCACCACCATGCCGCAGTCGATCGCACAGACTACTTTATGGACACGGACCCTCCCCGCCGGGTTGACCGACACCTCTGCTACCTGGGCGATGATGCTTCCGAAGGATTCATGGACGGCAATTCCCCGGCCAATCCCCTTCTCCGGCGGCTTCATCCAGTCCGCCTTTTGGGCTGCAAGCTCCAGGACAGCCTTGTGTCGCGGATGCATGGTAAGGAGACTGCGACGGAACTCAAATGGGTCTTTACCGGAGGCATGGGCAAGTTCGTCGATAAAACTCTCGACGACAAAGGCGGTGTGAGAATGGCCCACCGACCGCCACCATTGAACGGGCACCGCAATCTTTGGGCTGTGAAGATCGACAAGGATATTGGGAATCGCATAAGGAATGTCCGCCGCTCCCTCGACCGACGTTGCGTCCACGCCGTGTTCGTCGGCCATGGCTCCTTCGAAGGGAGATCCGACAATGATCGACTGTCCCACGACCGTGTGCTTCCATGCCACGGGACTGCCCTTGGCATCGAGCCCGGCAGCAATCCGGTCATACCAGAAGGGCCGGTAGTAGCCGCCTTTGATATCGTCCTCACGAGTCCAGATGACTTTGACCGGTTTTTTCACCTTCCTCGCCACATGGACGGCCTCACTTACAAAATCGGACTGAGGGTTTGCCCGCCGGCCAAAGCCGCCGCCCAGAAAGGCATTGTGAATTCTGACCTGCTCGGGTTTGAATCCGGCAATCTGCGCCGCTGCATCCCGATCGACGCTCTCAAACTGGGTACCCGTCCAGATGTCACACCGATCCGCACGAAGATCAACCAGACAGTTCAACGTCTCCATGGGGGCATGGGCTAAGTAAGGGACTTCGTACTCCGCGCTGATCCTCTTGGCTGCTTTCCGAAACCCTTCTTCGGAATTCCCCTCTCTTCTTGCAACGACGCCCGGATTCTTAGCCAAATCTTTATACTGCTCGCGCATGCTCTCTGTAGATCGTTTTTCATTGACGCCTTCGTCCCAGGTGATCTCCAGGGCTTCACGGCCGAGTATGGCAGACCAGAAGTCGTCTCCGACAACGGCCACTCCCGAATCAACCTGTACTACTTCTCTTACGCCAGGCACTGCCTTGGCCTTCCCGGCATTAAGACTCTTTACCTTGCCGCCAAAAACCGGTGGCCGAGCAATGACAGCGGTGAGCATTCCCGGAACCTTCACGTCGATACCAAAGATGGCTTTTCCACTCGTTTTCTCGGGCGTATCCAAACGGCTCATGGATTTACCAATCACTTTAAATGCCTTGGGCTGCTTCAAAGAAACATCTTTCGGAGGCTTTATCCTGGCAGCCTTTTCTGACAACTCTCCGTAGGAAAGTCGTCGGTTGGTTGGCTCATGGCGGAC
>JAPVTA010000071.1:0-4078 GCA_047519465.1 Thermodesulfobacteriota bacterium
CCCCTCATCCTCCCCTCTCCCCGGCGGGGAGAGGGATGGGGTGAGGGGGTTGCTATGCGCTTAGCGCTATGCGTGGTGTTGAGAGATGGGCGAAAAGCTGATTTGCCAGAATAGAAGGGCGTTTCATAATTATTTTATCGAGGAGATGGTCCAGGCCGGAGTGTCGCTGCTTGGGTCTGAGGTCAAATCCCTGCGGGACGGTAAGGTTAACCTCGGGGATAGCTACGGGGATATCAAGAGCGGAGAGGTCTTCCTTGTCGATGCCCATATCAGTCCTTATCCTCAGGCTAACCGGCTGAACCACAACCCCTTAAGGACAAGGAAGCTCCTGCTTCACAAAAGAGAGATCAAACGCCTCATCGGCAAAGTGGAGCAGAGGGGATATACGCTGATCCCGCTCAAGCTCTATTTTGCCGATGGAAGGGTGAAGGTAGATCTCGCTCTCGCAAAGGGAAAGAAACTCTTTGACAAGAGGGAGACTCTCAAGAAGAAAACCATGGAACGGGAGATGGAAAGGGGGCGAAAAGGGTTCGACGGGGATCGTTGACGTCAGGGCTGCATACCGAGGTCCCATTGGCTCGTAAAACAAATGGGGTTAAACATAATCGCAAACAACTACGATTATGCCCTGGCTGCCTAAGAGCGGCCAGCGTCCCTTCCGTTTTCTCCTGCAGGACGGAATGTGGATGTCAGAAATACAGGATAGTCCCTTCCTGACGCTTATAGGGTGAGGGGCGAATCTTCCTAAGCTAGTCCTTCCGGAATCCTGCCTGTGGGAGTTTGGAAGGGCGAATTTAAAACATAAGCTATGTATGTAGATGCTTTGGCGGAAGGTTCTCGGACGCGGGTTCGATTCCCGCCGCCTCCACCATTTTGAATTGAGAAAGCCCCTGTAAATTCAGGGGCTTTCATTTTTGGGGGAACGGAAATTACGGTATCCAGACGGATTCCAGCGATGTTCTTGTGGAGAGGAGATCTGAGTTGTGAAGGTCACGATTTGACCATACAGACATTGTCATGTGTCGCGTGGATGTTATCCCTTGACAATCTTGGTTGTTTTTTGTCAGAATTACATTTGAGCAATTATAGAAATGAGACCTGCCTTAAATATAAAATCGAAAAAAGTATCACCAGAAGTTAACGGAGTCTGTGCGGTTCCCTGTTTCAAAGAAGAGCTTGTCACAGAGATCAAGGGCTGGCTTCCGGACGACTCTGAGGTACGCAGAGTTGCCACTTTGCACGGGGCCCTTGCAGATCCGTCACGGTTGAAAATCCTTCTGGCCCTTTCCCGTGGAGAGTTGTGTGTCTGCGATGTCTCCCATGTTGTTGGCCTTTCCATCTCGGCTACGTCCCATCAACTGAGGTTGCTGCGGAACCTGAACCTGGTTAGCTACCGCAACGATGGGAAAATGGCCTATTACTCACTGACCGGGGATGCCTTTGTCATCTCCTGGATCAAACAAACCTTGAACCGGCAGCGATAACTTGCTGCAAGGAAAGAATGGAAGAAGCGTAGAAAATAATGTTGAGCATGTAGAAAAGAGGTGATGGATGGCGCCCAATAAGATACTGGATGAAAAAATCACGGCCATAGAAAAAGTGCACCGTGAGTTCTCAAAGATCATGCAACTGGAGCGGTGTCGCACTTGTTCCTGTCTCCACACAGATATGATGGCCTCAATCCTCGATACAATTCAAGATATCAACAGCAGCATGGAGAATGATAACAGGCTCACCGCCGCCAGGAAAGACTTTTCAAAGTGGATTGAAGATGCGAGTAATACCGATCTACATCACTGACTGGATTGCAAACCATGTGTGCCAGTTCCGGCATTCAATGCTTACAATGAAAGAATGGATATGTTGAACTCCATGGAGCGATCTGGAATCGAGCCTGTCGGTATCGCAACAACCACTCCTCAAGAGTTTAATCCCAGCTTTTGGCCCGTTCAGCAAGGGGACTATAAAGTTTTTGACCCTACTGCCTCAATTGCTGTACTCCTTTTAGGCAATACCAAGAATATTGATAGCACATTTTTTTCTTCCCTTGGGAATATTGCAATTGTCGGCCCCCTGACAACAGAAAATATCGGGATCGAATACGTCATTAAAAATCTAATCAGCAACCCATTCATACGCCATCTTGCAGTAACCGGCCAGGAAATTTCCGGCCACCGCCCAGGCGATGCAATCATCAACTTGAACCTAAAAGGTGTTGATGAAAATCAAAAGATTGTTGATGCATCAGGGGCTCGACCAATTCTTAGAAACACATTACCTCAAGAAATAGAGCATTTAAGGGAGCAAATAACAGTTCATAATTTCCTGCATTGCTGTGAGGCAGATTCACTAAAAAAAGAAATCCTTTTATTGAAATCTCTTCATTCCGCTCCATTCAAATATGGTCTTTATGTTCGCCTTGTAGACATTATTGAGGCTACGCCTGTCAAACGACTTCAGTTAGATCCTGAAGGGTACTTTATTGTTTTAGCTCGGAAGGGGAAAGAAAATTCCCTTTATGTTGAGCATTATAAGAATAGCGGACGCCTGTCGCATATTATTGAAGGCAAAAGTGCCGCAACAATTTGTTCGACGATTGTCAGTATGAAGTTAGTTTCTCAGATAGACCATGCGGCCTACCTCGGCAGGGAACTGGCAAAGGCTGAGTTTGCCATTAAGACGGGGGGGACTTACATTCAGGATGCTGCCCTGGGCGAAGTCCCACAAGACGAAAAGTGCAGTGATAGCACTTGTTCATGCCTTTCAACTCTCGTTGAGAATCAGATTCCGAAGTCGTAAAATTTAAATTCATATAGGGAGAGGAGACAATGAATGCCAGAATGAAACACGTCCTCGTCATCATCGGTTTCGTCGCATTTACGGCTTCCACCTTTGCGGCGGAGTCAAACACACCCAATGCAGGGAAACCACTTTCCGTTGATGAGCTTGCCGCCAATCCAGCTGCTCACTCCGGTCGAGTTTCAGTGGTAGGTGTTGTAGGTACAGTCAATCCCGGCAAGGGCTTCGTGCTGGTTGATGTCAGGGAATTTAAGAATTGTGGTCTCTCGTGCTTGACCGAGCCCGGGACAAACAAAATCCCGTTCCTCTGGACAGGGACTACTCCCCAGGTGAAGCAGACCGTGCAGGTAGATGGCATCCTGGAGAAGACAGCGAAAGGTTTTTCCATCAGGGCGGAAAAGGTTACCAAGCGATGAGCGAGGTAAAAGGACAAACCCAGTATCGCTGGACGCAATGGCTGGCACCGTTGGCCTTTGTGGGCGTATATGCAGCACATGCCTTCTATCTGAGCCGCATCGCTGCCACACCATTGGAAGGGTGGGCCAATAGCGAGATAATGGATACAGGTTTCCTGGGACTTGGAGCGTATCTTCAAGCACAGGATTACTACACGGGGTTTTCATATGCATTGGGCGCAGCCTTTGCAGCCTGGGCCATTGGCAGGTTCCTACGCCTCCGGCACGCTGCCATGGCGGCGGGGGCGGCGGGGAGTATCACGTTCGTCGGGGTCCTCATGGCGGCGGGATGTTTTGTGATCGGCTGTTGCGGCTCGCCAATGCTTGGCGTCTACCTGGGGATCTTCGGGGCAAGGGCGCTCGGTATCGGCAAGCCTCTGATGGCGTTCGTATCATTGATCTCGGTCGGCGTCGGTTACTGGTACCTGTCGCAGCGGGCAAGAAAGGAAACATGCCTGGATAGTTCATGTGCCTGTCATTCGCCTTCTTCGGAACACGAGATCCCTGAATCTTCCGAAACTAAAAAGTGAAATCCCGGGCAAAACACCAGAAGCAGGAACATCCTGAACACCCTCCTAATTTGTCCGATTAAGACAAACACATTATTCTCCGTGAAAAAGATGTTGACAACTGAAAGGCTTTGGTCTAAAAATTATGGTGGATCTGCATCAAACTTGAGGGTCGTTTCCCCTTTCTAACAAGGCGACCCTCTTTCTTTTGGGTCAAGCATATATTCCTTCTCTCTCAAGTAAAAAAATCGAACCTATTTGCTTCTTTTGCCCTTGCTGGGATTCGGTTGGAGAATGAGAAACATTCACGATTAA
>JAPVTA010000072.1:0-37252 GCA_047519465.1 Thermodesulfobacteriota bacterium
TCAATAAAGGAGTTTTACCTGAAGTTGGGTCAAGCAAAGGAGCCGCAATTGGAGCCGTTTGATAAAGCATCTGAAGAATCAATAAAGGAGTTTTACTTGAAGTTGGGCCAAGAAAACTGGAGGATAGACAGGGAGTTTACTTTGGCAAAATAAAACGTAGAAGAACAGAGAACACAATTTGACTGCATCCTTCCTTCAATTCTAGCAGTCGAACCAAATGTCAGGTACAATTCTATAAATCCGAGTCCTTCCTCGTTATCATTTTCCTACGCCTAAGCAGTTTACCAGTTCAGAAATGAAATCCTGAGGGGTTGGTCTCATCGGATCAAACCGGCGTCAAAGGGCACCAGAGCCCCAAATCTTCCCATCCCACGACTGAAAGGGCATAACGAGCTGTTCTGCTAATTGTGGCGACAAGCTCGGGCATATTTTGAAAATATTCTGTACAGTAGCCTCGGAGATGACAGAAACAAGTTCACGAAGGGCTCTAACGGCATCGGCGCTAAACAATAACAGCTTCCGGGCCAAAACCTCGGCATGGTCATACTTTTGATCACCGGTTAGCCATACCCCGCCAATATGGGCTGCCATATACTCTTTTGAAAAATAAGTTGCCAGTCCTTCTTCCAAGACACTTGCGTTGGCAGGTAATACAGGCGTCAAAAGGTGAACGCTTTGGTGAGCCATTTGAAACAGAGGCAGATTTGGATCATTCATGCTCGAGGAATCAAGTTGGACAATCACCCTCTTCCGGCTTCCTGGGAACCGGATCTGTGGTACCCCTGCCCGAAACTCGAACCCGAGAATCGTGTAGGATTTGTCGCGAGGGCCGAATCTCTGTTCTGCCATTTCAAGCATCTGCCCCAATCGAGAGGCAAGGGTGAAGCTATAGTTACCCTCCGATTCTGGTGGACACGGGAAGGCGATGATTAAGTCTTCATGAACATTTGCCAATGGGCACCTCCTTTGCTGCCTTAGCTGAGGTAAGTTGTCGTTAGCCAGCGATGGTGCCAGCGATCCAAAAGGACTTTGTCGAATGGTGAAAGATATAGGTGACTTCCCGGTCGGATTCGTGCGTTTAACATTCTTTCTCAATGACCGTAACGACTTGTGGGAAAGTTCAATCAGAATGAATTCTTTGTTACTGGGAAAATTTACACCTTTTGGCTGAACATGTCAAACAATGATTCCGGTTTTGAGGAGATTCGAGACTTATGTTATCATTTATTTATTTCCTTGTGTTGAGTTAACATGGCCTTCGCACTGGGTTTTGATATTGGTTCAGCTTCGTCAAAAGGAATCGTCCTCGGCGATCAAGGAGTCCTGGGTTCTTTTGAGAGTCCTTCCGGCGGCGATTTCAGGCTTACCGCCGAAAAGATCAGAAAGGAATTACTTTCCCGGATCGGGAGAGCAGTCAGCGATATTTTCCGGACAGTCGCTACAGGATATGGATCGAATCGAGTAGCCTTCGCAGACGAGGTCGAGCCGGATATCATCTGCCAGGCGAAAGGTGTTTCTTCTCTTCTTCCTTCAGTGAAAACGGTCATCGACGTAGGGGATCTATACACGAAGGTCCTCCGTATTAATGGTAATGGAAGTGTGCACAATTTCTTATTAAGCGGGAAGTGCGCCGGAGGAAGCGGCAGAATCCTACAAGTCATTGCCAAAGTTCTCCAGGTCAAGGTCGAAGAGATCGGTGAGTTGTCTTTAAAATCTAAGAAGAGAGTTGAGTTTAACACCGGATGTGCTGTTTTTGCTGAATCGGAAGCGATCTCCCGACTTTCGCAAGAAGTTACAAAAGAAGATCTTCTGGCAGGCATACACAGAGCGCTTGCGGCCCAGATCAATAGTTTGGCGGAGAGAATGGGTGTAGAACAGGATGTGGCCATGGTGGGGGGCGGGGCAAGAGATGCGGGTCTCATCCAGGCCCTGAAGGAGATCAGGGGTCATGATATCCTTGTACCGCCAAATCCCCAGATGACGGCTGCATTGGGTGCAGCGATCATTGCCATGGAAAGCTTAGGGAAACAAGATTAAGGGGAGGAGAGGGGAAATACGTATATTCCAAGATTGGAAAATTTTTGTTATCTTAATGCTTAAAACCGGATTGACCGGAGACCGCCAAGGAGATTTTCGATGAGTGACAAGCAGAGCAACATTTTAAGCACGGTAGAAAAATATTATAAGGACTATGGGGTGAGGGCGAAGGAGCTGAAAAAGGAGGGGAAGAAGATCATCGGCTATATCTGTTCCTTTGTCCCTTTGGAAATCGTTACCGCAGCCGGATGTATCCCTTTTCGGGTCAGAGGAAATATACGTGAACCTATTACAAAGGGGGACACACTCCTGGAGACCATTGTATGCCCCTATTACCGCAGTTGCTTCGACCTCTCGGTGAAACAAAAGTATGACTTTCTCTCGGGGATGGTCATCCCCCATGGCTGTGATAGTATGGTGCGAAGCTACAGCGCCTGGAGTTATTCTCTGCCGTATCCCTACTTCCACTTTATCAACATCCCTACTGTCTGCGGGGAATCGTCCTCTGAATTCTTTGATGCAGAGTTAAACACTTTCAGAAAGAGTCTGGAGAAGTTTGCTGGAAAGGCGATCACTGATGGAGATCTGGCTAAGACGATTCGGACCTATAATGAAAACAGGGATAAGGTGAGAACTCTTTATGAATTCAGAAAGGCAGACTCACCCCGCATCTCCGGTACAGAGCTGACGATGGTGTTAACAGCGGGGTCGAGTCTACCCATTGTTGAATTTAACACGCTGCTCGATCGGGTATTGGCAGAAATCGGACAAAGAAAGAAATCTCCGCTTAAGAAAGGCCCTCGGATATTTATTGACGGGGCCTGTCTCGATAATATTGAACTCATCAAGCTTGTAGAGGAACTCGGGGGAAATGTGGTGGCCGATACCATCTGCAACGGAGCGAGGGATTATTTTCCACGGACCGATGAAGGAGGAGATCCAATCCATGCACTGGCCCATCGGTATCTCGATAAAGTCAATTGCCCAAAGACCTACAGGGAAAACAAGGCGGGCACGTTTGAAGGAGATATCGTAGCTCGATTTGGTGATATTGGAGCCTATGCCAAGGAATTCAAGGCAGACGGTGCCATTCTTTATCTATACAAATATTGTGATCCTTTTGGCTTTGAGGTCCCTGCAAGAAAAGCATACTATAAATCGATCAATATTCCTCTTCTTCCTCTGGAGGATGTCTATTCTGCGGGCACAATTAGCCAACTCAGAACCAGAATCCAGGCCTTTCTGGAGATCGTCGGATAAAGGAGGATTTGAGAATGTCTGAGGAACAAAAAGAGTCAAAACCGAAAAAGCGGATGACGGCCACCCAGGCTGCTGCTTCCGTCGGATCCATCGTCAAAGCGTTCATCACGGATGCTATCCGGGCACGGGCAGAGGGGAAACAGAAATTAGCCTACACCTTTATCGTCTGTCATCATGAAGAGATCTTCCGGTCTATGGATGTGATCCCTATTTGGACGGAGAATTTTGCCGGTGTCTGCGGCGCAAAGAGAGACGCGGAGAGGTTTCTGCAGAGGGCGGAGTCGCTCGGTCTTTCCCGTTCTTTGTGTACCTATGCCCTGTGCGGGATCGGCTTTGATCAATGGAGAGAAGAATTGGGCCAAATACCTCCCGATTCCCCCTGGGGTGGACAGCCGAGGCCTGATTTCATGATATCGAGTGGACAGATCCTTTGCGACCCGAGATCCAAGTGGTACCAGGCCTCTCAGCAATTTATGCCCGATGTCCCGATCTATAATATTGACCTTCCCTATCCTCTGTTTCAGGGGGATCGAGATCATCGGGAAGTCTGGGACTACTACCACAAATATATTGTCAAGCAATTACGCGGACTGGTGACTTTTCTGGAAGAGCAGACCGGAAAGAAGATGGATTATGACCGGCTGCGAGAGTTAGTTGACTTAAGTGATCGAACCTGGAACCTGATCGATGAAACCTATAGCCTTCGTAAGGCTGTACCTTGCCCCATGGGGACCGGCGATGCCATGAATACCATGGTGCCGATCAACTTCATGATGGCTACCCAGAAGGCTTACGATTTCTTCGTCGGCCTTAAAAGGGAACTGGAGGAAAAGATCGCAAAGGGAGAGGGAGAAGTCGAGGCAGAGAAATACAGACTCATGTGGGGAGGGGGGCTGCCTGCCTGGTTTGCCTTGACCGATTTCAATTACTTCAACAGCAAAGGAGCTTCGTTTCCCGCTGAAACAACCTATCGAATGGTCGCCCCCCTCTACGAAATGGATATTCCTGAAACCAAGGACCCCATCGAGCATCTGGCGTGGAGATGGCTTGGATACTGGACCCTCTGGTATGATAAGGCCAAGAGCAGGCCGGGATCGGAGCCCGATGTGGAACGCTTAATCAACTGGATCAAAGAATACAAGATCGACGGGATTGTGATGCACGAAGCCTTTTCGTGCCGAACCTGGCACGTAGGCCTCATCTGGCAGTTGCATCAGTTAGCAAAAATCTATAAGCCGATTCCCGTGTTTGTAATGGGGAAAGACGGAAAGAAGGAAAAGATCTACAGAGAGCTTCCGTCCCTGATTCTCGAAAGCGATATCATCGATATCACATCCTATTCAGAGGTGGATACAAGAAATAAGATTGACGCCTTTATTGCCACTTTGGAATCCAATCGATTAAACAAGGCAGCCTAATTGTCAGAAAGGTTAAGGCTTAGGTTGAGGTTTAGAAATAATTTTTTCTCCTCAGCCTTAACCTATGGAAGATGCATTGACCTCCTATTTCGCGGGCATTGACGTCGGTTCCACGATGACCAAGGCAGTGATCCTGAATAAAGGGGTCATTGCTTCGGTCATTGGGCCCACAGGGCCGGAACAGCGCCGCTTGGCCAATAAGGTCATGGAAGAGGCGGTGCGTCAGGCTTCACTTTCCTTTCAAGCGATCACCTACATTGTCTCCACAGGCTACGGGAGAATTAACGTTCCGTTTGCCGACAGGCAATTCACAGAAATCAGTTGCCATGCTAAAGGCATTGTCCGCCTTTTCCCCAATGTTAAGACGATCATCGATATCGGAGGCCAGGATATCAAGGCGATCAAAATAGGTGCTGCGGGCAAGATCACTGATTTCGTCATGAACGATAAGTGCGCGGCAGGGAGTGGTCGATTCATAGAAGTGATTGCGGATACCCTCGGAGTCCCTTTGGATAAAGTGGGAGACCTTTCTCTGCAAAGCAAGAATCGTGCAAAGATAAGCAACATCTGCACCATATGGGCGCAGCAAGAGGTAGCCGCCAGTTTGGCGCAGGGTGTACCCATTTCCGATCTGCTCGCTGGGATCCATCATTCCCTTGCCGACAGGATAGCCAGAATGGTCACCCGGCTAACGGTGGAAGAGGCGGTGATCGTAACGGGCGGAGGGGCCAAGAATAGCGGCTTACTTGAAGCCCTTTCCGAACAATTGGGCTACGAGATTCTGGTGCCTGAAGAACCTTTGATCACCGGAGCCTTTGGGGCTGCATTGATGGGAAAGGAGATTGTGGATCAGGCAGAGAGGGATAATACTCCGCTTCAAACCAAAGAGCGCATTTTGGAAGAGATAGAAATTTTTTAGAGAAAATTGCCCGCCAAACTTCAGCCCCCAATAAATCATAACTTTAATGCTATAAATTTTGATATGTAAAAAAGAGAGTTTGAGAATAATAGCATGGACAGTGACGTGAATTTTTGCACTTTGGAGCTGCGTAGTCAACATTATAGAGAGATAGAGAGACTAACATGTCTAAATGACTTTTAAACGACATTCGGATAAATATATAAAAACGTCAGTAATTTGCCAATATTGTTAGCAAATATTAGTATAATACTAATTTTAAAAAGTCATTGTTTTGAAAAATTATAAATTTTTTTATTGACAATTAAAATATTATTTGGTAAAAAGGCACATAATAATTGTGGATCTAAATAAATATTAATAAAATTAGATAGATACAACATAAACAGGATTTAACATTGTATGGCCAGCAAGAATCATGAAGAAAGTACTAAGACTCGAATTGTTAAGGCTGCTACAAAGCTCTTTGCTGAGCAGGGTTATCAGAAAGCGACGATAGCAGAAATTTCAAATCTGGCAGGATTATCGGATGCAGCCCTTTATGAGTATTTCCAAGGCAAAGAGGATCTTCTCCTCACTATTCCAGATATGTGGGTCACCGGGGCCATCACTGAAGTAGAGGAGCAACTTTTCGGTATCGAAGGAGCCTTCAATAAGCTGAGGAAATTTCTCTGGTGGTACCTACGTTACATCGAGAGAGAACCGCTCACCGCAAAGGTGGTATTTCTTTTTCTGAAAACGAATAGTAATTTCATCAAGACTCCTGTCTATTCAGATGTGAAAACTTTTTATTCGGTTTTAGTGAAAATTTTTGAAGAAGGACGGGATTCGGGAGAGATGAAATCCGACCTGAATCCTTACATCGCTAGAAGTATCTTCCTCGGCACGATCGAACATATGGTCATTCGATGGCTCATCAAAGATATGTCCTATTCTCTCTTCGACAATTTGGAACAAACTTTCAATATCTTTGTTAATTCTTTTAAGAGAAATCCTTAATAGGGTAACTTCGGGACTTGATTTCCTTTTCAACGGAAAGAATGGACACTGCTCAGATTTATCAGGAATTAAGGAACAAAACGGTTCCTGGGCTTTTCTTGGAGAGGGCTTCAAAAACCCCCAGCGATGTTGCTTACCGTACGAAGAAACTCGGCATTTATCGAGAGCGAACGTGGTCGGAGTTCAAGGAAAGGGTCGCCCATTGCGCACTGGGATTCAGGGAATTGGGACTCGCGAAAGGCGGCCGCCTGGCGTTGATGGGCGATCCTTGTGAGGAATATGTCCTCTGTGAGCTGGCGGCACAAGCCTTGGGCGCTTTGACCTATGGGATCTATCCTACCTCCTCCCCTAAGGAACTCGGTTATCTGATGAACGACGGCCAGGCTTCCATTTTCGTCGCTGAAAACCAAGAGTACGTCGACCGCATTCTCCCTCTCTTTGAGGAATTAATCCATCTGAAACATATCGTTGTCATTGATACCAAAGGGACATTCATGTATGAGCACTCTTCATTGATCAGCTATGAAAAACTATTGACGATGGGAGAGAAAGCGCTCATTTCGAAACCGGATACCTTTGAGGAAATGGTCCAAGAAATTAGACCTACGGACGGATTATTTATCGTTTATACTTCGGGAACCACCGGTAATCCGAAAGGGGTTCTGATCAGTCATGGCAAACACTTAGCCGGCACCTATACCTTAATCGATCGTTATCCGATCTTGGCTGAAATTCCACACCGCACGGTTGTTTATCTCCCTCTGTGCCATGTCCTCGGCAAAGACGTTGCAGTGACACTCCCTTTGCTTACTCGCATCATTCCCCATTATGGCGAAGACATTGAGGATCTGGGACAGACCATTTTTGATATCGCTCCTACTCTTTTATTTACGACGCCCCGATACCTCCAGAAATTTGTTTCCGGCATCCTTGTGGGTATCAAAAATTCCAGCCCTTTGAAGAAGCTTTTTTACCGCCTGGCATTAAAAATAGGCCGTTGGCACCTGAAAAATGTTTGGGATGACAGGAAAAACTTCCTCGGTACTCTTATCTATTGCATTTTTTACCAGGCCGCATTTAGACCTATCCTTAACAAAATTGGATTTGATCGATTGAATACTGTCCTATCAGCCGGTGCTCCCCTTCCGTCTGAGGTCATGACTTTGTGGCAGATCTACGGAGTTAATGTTTCTGAGTTCTATGGGCAGACTGAAACAGGTGGAGCCATTATATGTTCTCAAGAGCCCTACTTCCCCCGTCCAGGAAACGTTGGCTCGCCGCCCGCTGGCTGGGAAGTAAAGCTTTCAGAGAATGGGGAAATTCTGGTTCGTGGCCATGATATCTTTGAATGTTACCTGAATAATCCTGAGCTTACGAGCGAAGTCTTAGATTCTGACGGATGGCTTCATACGGGTGATGTAGGAGAATGGACACCGGGTGGTCATCTTAAGATCGTAGACCGTGTGCGAGACATCATTGTTACCTCCGGAGGAAAGACGCTCAGCCCCACCTATATTGAGAATGCCTTGAAGTCCAATCCCTATATTAGTGAGGCGGTCATTTTCGGCCATAACCGCAAATATATGTCGGCCCTGATAGAAATCGACTTCGAAACGGTATCGGATTGGGCGCGGCTCAATAACATTCCTTACACAGGTTTCACGAGCCTTTCCCGGCATCCTGAGGTCATTAAATTTATTGGCGCAGAGATCGAAAAGACCAATCAGGATTTATCGCGCGTTGAACAGGTTAAAACCTTCCGTATCATACCCCAAGAGCTGGACCCGGAGCAGGATGGTGAACCCGTCACCCCAACGCGCAAGGTGAAGCGTGACCTCATGTACGAAAAATTCAGGGATCTTGTTGAATCGATGTATAGCCATGAGGAAGAAGATTTGGTGGCATCGCAGATTGGAGACCTATTAAAGTGATGCACTTAATTACACATCGTAATTAAGAATAAAACAAGGAGGTGCGAGAATGTTTAAAAAAAAGTTGTTGGGAATGGGCATATTATTTTTCATGATGACAATTCTTTTAGGACCTGCATTCGCCGAAGATGCTTACCTGGTTGGATGCAGCATGGCTGTGACCGGACCTGGGGCAGAGATTTATGGACCCATAAAGGATGCATTGGATATCTACTTCAAAGAAGTCAATGCCAGAGGCGGGATCAATGGTCATCCTGTTAAGATCGTGATAGAGGATGATGCTGCCCAGCCATCAAAAACCGCAGCCAATGCAAAGAAACTGGCAGTCCAGGATAAAGTGATCCTGCTGATGAATGGCAGCCTTTCCAGCACCTATGCTCCAATGGTACAGGTGGCTCAACAGTACAAGATCCCGCTCCTGTTTTCTGGAGGGGTTTGTCCTGCTGATGTGTACCCTCCCAAACCAGATCCTTATCAATTTTGTTCAACGGCATACGGCGCGAGGTATGATAGCCGCTTCGCGCTTTCGTTCATCAAAGGGGAGGCGAAAGGTCCGATAAAGTTGGGCCTGGTGGGCATGAACATCCCTGTTTCGCGAGGTGAAATTGACTTCGCTGAAGAGCTATCAAAAACCATGGGGATCGAAACTGTCGATAAAGAGATTACCCCTCCTGCTACTCCGGACTATACGCCCTTCGCATCCAAAATTAAGAACACGGGTGCTAATTGGGCTTATGCATGGGCTCCATGGGGGTCAGAAGTAAGGCCTTTCGAAGCACTGCGTAAACTAGGTTGGGACGGAAAGTACCTTGCCTATGGCCATACACCATCAGAGGATGAGCTCAAGCGACTCAAAGATGATGGTTTCTATGTTTTCGGAACGAACGCCTTCTTCGCTGACAACAGCGAGATCCACAAAAAAATAAAGGCAGCCAGTGAGAAGGAGAAGAGTATCTTCCCTTACACCCAGCTTTCAGAGGGGTGGATTGCGGCGATGGTTCTTGAGGAAATATTGAAAAAAACCCCCTGGCCTCCGGATCCTGAAAAGGTTAGAGCGGCGATGAATCAAGTCAAGGTGGATACGAAAGGTCTCAAGGGTGGTCCTCTCGCATGGACTGTAGACAACCATTTTCGAACCGCCACCTATTACCGAGTCTATCGGTGGGATTCGAAAAAGAATGGAATCATCATTGTTAAAGATTGGACGCCCTTACAGGTCAAGTAGTTTTTTTGAGCAGGCCCGGATGATGATCACCCGGCCTGCTGTTCGTGAGGTTACTCCTATGCAGTTTATTGTAAACACGATTGTCTTAGCTTCGTTATATTGCTTGATCTGTGTTGGATATGTTTTTATTTACAGGGCGAGTCGTGTCCTCAATTTGTCTCATGGAGAATTGATGACCGTCGGAGGTTATTTCATCTTTACGATAAGTATCGGTCTGTTCTCAAAACCTATCCCCTCCTTCTTTTTGGCATGTATTTTTAGTCTCACCTTCGGTTTTATCGTATATTTTTTTCTCATGCGGTTTATGGCCGGGGAGTCCGTTTTTGTTGCGGTCCTCGTGACCATCGCCCTTGGGATACTTCTGCGTGGATTGATCACTTTGATTTGGACTTCTCAGCTCTGGTATCCTCTTCAATATCTGGGTATGGAGAACGTCCCTCATCGATTAACAAAAGAAGTCGTGATATCAACCTTTGGCATTGCAAAAGTTCTCAGTGCCGCCTTTCTGTATCTCGGCTTATTTTTATGCCTCAAATTCACTCGCTGGGGCCTCAGGATGCGAGCCGTGGGAGAAAATCCTTTGCTGGCTTCCCGGCGAGGGATCAAACTTCATAAGTATTATGCTTTCTCGTGGGGAATCGCTGCCTTTAGCGGAGGTCTCGCAGGAATGATTCAAGCCTGTGATTCTGGATTAGAACCCGGTATGTATGTCATCGGCTTAAAGGCTTTCCCTGTCGTCTTGGTAGGGGGGTTGGATAGCTTCGGGGGGGTGATCCCAGGGGCTTTTATCGTTGCTTTGGCAGAAATTTTTGCGGTCAACTATATCAGTCCTCAGGCGAGTGAGTCAGCCCCTTTCGTTGTATTATTAGCCATGTTGCTGATTCGACCTTGGGGCATTTTGGGTACCAAGGAGGAGCTGGAAAGAGTTTAAAATGCCTTTTGCAAGCGGATACTTTAAGACCTCTTATAAGAGTGACCTCTCTCTAGTAGACACTCAAGCCCGTTGGGTATGCCTCATCATTCTCATCGCTGGATTGGTTCTCTTTCCTTTCATGGTCTCTGCCTTCATTCTCGACTTAGCCAATCAGGTCTTTCTCACATTAATCGGAGCCATGGCATTGATGCTGCTCACAGGATACGCCGGCCAAATATCGCTTGGACATGCGGGATTCATTGCGGCCGGCGCGTTTACGACGGCCATTCTTTTCAAAGAATTGAGTGCTCCCATATGGGTAACGTTTCCAGCCTCCGGATTGGTCGGGGCCATCCTGGGAATTATCTTTGGGCTTCCCTCATTGAGATTGAAGGGGCTTTATTTGGCTTTAAGCACATTGGCCATGCATTTCATCGTGACCTATGTCGGAGCAGAATACGAGACAAGAAGAGGTTTTGCTACCGGGGTTGTGATTCAACCTCCCTACATTGGCTCTTTTAGAATAGAAGATCCGCGCCTATGGTACTTCATTCTGTTTTTCATAGATATTTTAGCGACATTATTCATCATTAATTTGGTACGTTCTCGTGCGGGCAGGGCCTGGAGCGCTATTCGGAATCGGGAGGTCGTGGCTGAGGCACTTGGGATTAAAGTATCCCGTTATAAGCTTTCCGCATTTATCACCAGTTCGGTGATGACCAGTATCGCTGGTTGCCTTTTTGCTTACTACAGAGGTTTTGTCTCGGTTGAGGCCTTTTCTCTCTTCATGACCATTCAATATATTGCGATGATCATCATCGGAGGACTCGGGACCATCCTCGGAACAATCTTTGGGACCGTCTTTGTCGTCCTCCTACCTTACACCATCGATGCTATCGGCAGGGGGCTTCACGTTCCAACCCGTTTTACAACCTATATGTTCGCCATTCAATACGCCAGCTTCGGATTGATCATGATTATCTTCCTCGTTTTGGAGCCAGGAGGTCTCGTGACCATCTGGAATCGCATAAGGAACTACTTCGTCCTCTGGCCGTTTAAGTATAAGCCCTTAGGGAGATAGGCAGAAGAGATAGGGAGATGATCCAGGATAAGGGTGAAATGCTACTCAACGTTGAAAATCTTGAGGTGGTTTACCACAGTGTTTCGACAGCTATCCAAGGAGTCACGCTGCGAGCTTATCAAAATCAAATCGTTGGATTGTTAGGGACGAACGGAGCCGGCAAGACGACCACACTCAGGGCTATATCGGGATTCCTGGGAGTGGATGATGCGAAAGTGACCGAAGGCTTCATCGAATTTCAAGGCGAAAAAATCCATAGCAAGCCTCCTTATGAGATCACCCTAAAAGGGGTAGTCTTAGTCCCGGAATGGGGGAAGATTTTTGAACAACTGACAGTGGAAGAAAACTTAGAAGTCTGTATCTCTTCTGGAGAACATCGATCAAAACGAAAGGACCTTTACTCTCTCATTTTTAACTACTTTCCGCCTTTGCAAATGGCGAAGAAGCGTCTTGCCGGTTATCTCAGCGGTGGGGAACGTCAGATGCTGTCGCTATCGACTGCCTTATTGTGCGGACCTCGATTACTGCTGGTCGATGAATTGTCCTTGGGACTGGCACCCATTGTGGTTGGCGAACTGATGAACCTTCTAAAAGTGATTCGGGATGAACAACAGATCACTATTCTTCTCGTAGAGCAAAATGCCTTGGCTGCCCTTGAGATCGCCGATTATGGTTATGTCATTGAAAATGGCCGAATTGTCTTTGCAGGAAGCCCTGATAGACTGAGGAGTCATCAAGACATCCAGGAATTCTATCTGGGGCAACGCAGTCAGGAGTCTCGAAAAAGCTATCGGGATGTCAAACAATATCGACGTACTCGGAGATGGTATGGATAGAGCAGTGCATTTGAGCATAGACAGTCTGAGCCTATCCATGGGCGGCTTGAGAATCCTTAAAGATATCTCTCTAGATGTAAATAGAGGAGATCTTTTTGCCCTCATTGGGCCCAACGGAGCGGGTAAGACCAGTCTGCTTAACTGCGTCAGCGGTATCTACAACCCAACCCAAGGACGTCTCTTATTCAACGGTCATGATCTCGCAAAATCAAAATCTCATCAAGTGGCACGGATGGGGATTGCCCGAACGTTTCAGCTCACAGAGCTATTCAGACATATGAATGTCCTTGAAAATCTGCTGGTAGGCAGGCATACGAAGATGAAAAGGGGCTTACTTTCGAATGGTCTTTTCTGGAGAGGAACGATCAAAGAAGAAGTAGAACATCGTGAAGTGGTAGAAAGCATCATCGAGCTACTAGAGCTCGAAAAGTATAGAAAGCACGAAAGCTCGAGCCTACCTTACGGGATACAGAAGATTGTCGGTTTGGGCAGGGCCCTTGCCATGGAACCAGAGATCCTTTTGCTGGACGAACCCTCTGCTGGAATGAACCGGCAGGAGAAGGAAGACCTCGCCCGCTTTATTCTGAGAATAAAGTACGAAATGGGTATCACCCTTATATGGGTGGAGCATGATATGCAGCTGGTTGGAGATCTTGCCGATGAAATCGGAGTCTTGAATTTCGGAACAAAGATCACCCAGGGAAATCCTAAAGAGGTATTAAATGATCCCGGGGTGATAAGAACATATCTTGGCACAAAAACCTCTGTAGAATAATTAGTATCGTAATAAATATTGAAAGACGTATGACGGTGAAAGCGAAGGCGGGCACAATTCAACACTTTTGGGGGTGAACATGCCGGATGAAATTCAACAATTATTCGAGGAGAGATTAGCCCGTTACCAAGCCATAATAGCCTTGGAGCCGACCGATCGGATGATTGTAGGAGGCACAGGTTCCAACTACTTTGCTGAAGTCTATGCCGGTTACACCCGGCAAGAGATGATGTACGATATTAGCAAATGGATGGCCGCCGAGTCCAAATTTGCAGAGGACTTTCCTGAAGTCGATTTGTTGAGGTCTGGCCGAATATGGGCGCCTATTTTTGACTCTGTGGGTTTTAGATTATATAGGCTTCCAGGAAACGACCTCCCTAAAAATACGGACTTTCAATTTGTTGAAGGGGAGTGGATGAAGGCTGACGAGTATGACCTGTTGATAAACAACCCGGTTGAGTTTTTGATCGAGCATCGTCTCCCGCGCGTATTGGGCGAACTGAAGGAAAGAGGTTCTGCCCGTTCATACATGGCCTTTTTGAAAGGCGGCATGGCGTACATGTTGATGGCTCAAGTGATGAGAGAGAGAGTTCTAAATCTTGAAAAGAAGCATGGTTTGCCCCAGCCTTTCCAGGGAGTTATGTTAGCGCCTTTTGATACCTTAGCTGACGGCTATCGAGGTTTGCAGGGAATCATGATTGATCTCTTTGAAAGGCCAGATAAAGTGTTGGAAGCCTGTGATGCCCTGATACCCGACTCGGTTAGTTGTGCAATTGCTACAGCAAACCCCCTTAAACAATACCCAATTTTCATGCCCCTCCACCGGGGTACCCATCCCTTTCTCTCCCCTAAACAGTTTGATACATTCTATTGGCCTTCGTTGTTTAAGGCGATAATGCTCCTGATTGAGGCAGGCTACACTGTACGTGCCTATCTCGAAGGAGATTGGACACCTAACTGGCACCATTGGAATGAATTCCCGAGAGGGAAGATTATTTGTGACATCGACAATAAGGCCGATATTTCTCGGGCTAAAAGTGAGATCGGGAATAATGTTTGCCTCGCAGGTGGCATACCAGACCGAATGTTTATATTGGGGACACCCGAAGAGATTCGGTCCCGAGTAAAGGAGCTATGCGAGACAGCAGGTAGGGACGGAGGTCTCATTCTTAACGGTGGATGTGGGATCCCTTATTCTACAAAACCTGAGAATTTTCGGGCTTACGTCAATGCTACATTAGAGTACGGAAAGTATAGTGATACCATAAAGCCGAAACTTAAAAAGGCTCCGCCCCCCTCGGTCGGTAAAATCCCGTCACGGAGAGTGATAACGCCATGGGAAATTAAGTTAAGAGAATTCGGAGGGGTCATGGGCGATGAGACATTGATCAAGGAGGCTTGGGAAACGTTTGAACAGAGAGCATTTTGCTGGCTTCGTTTCTGGGATTGGTAAATTAGAACGGGGAGCCGGAATTCAAGCGATCATTCAGAGGAGGTTTACTCATGGCACAGTTGACTGATTTGGCACGGGCCTTAGTGGATCTTGAAAAGGACCGTGTCAACGCTATCGTCGAAGACAGACTAAAAAGAGAGACATCCCCTCTGGAGATCGTGAAGGAACTCAATGACGGGATGATAGAAATTGGAGAACGCTTCACGTCGTGTGAATATTTTATAAGTGAGCTTATGTATTCCAGTCACATTATGAAAGAAATCATGGGGAGGTTGGAACCATTATTGGGACAGACGGATCTAAGCGAATCAGGAAACATCGTTGTTATCGGGACGGTGAAGGGAGATATTCACGATATCGGAAAGAACATCGTAGTAACCCTCTTGAAAAATGCTGGTTTTCGAGTCATTGATATGGGCATTGATGTGCCCGCTGATCAATTTGCAGAGAAACTTAAGGAAACAGGGGCCAAGGTATTAGGACTAAGTTGTTTGCTAAATATTGCCTTTCAAGAGATGAAGAATGTCGTAGATACCCTAAGGAGAACTGGCATAAGGGACCGCGTAAAGGTGATCGTCGGTGGCCAACCAACGGATGAGAAGGTTCGAGAGTATGTTGGCGCGGATTATTATGCGCTTGATGCCGTAGCAGGAGTCAAAATCTGTAAAAAGATTTATTCGCCATAATAGTGTTTGGATATACCACCGTTTACGGTGTTTACTAATGTAAAATTTTATCAACGCTTATTTGTTGTAACTTCAACTCACCCATAAGGTGCCTTTCCCAACAAAAAATGAAAACTAAACTGGCAAGTCCTGGGATGAAGGAACTTATTATTGGGGATAACCTCCCAACCGTCCTCATTGGAGAGCGCATCAATCCTTTTGGGAAGGGCCAAATAAAGGAAGCTTTATTATCGGGAGCGATGGGACCCATCCGCGAGGAAGCACTGAAACAGGTGGAGGCAGGTGCTGATATTTTAAATGTCAGCATGAATGCCTTTGGGATAGATGAAGGTGTGGTATTCCCTCGGGTGCTTTCTGAGATTATGAAGGCGGTGGACGTGCCTCTCTGTCTGGAGAGTAGAAATCCAGTTGCCCTCGAGGAGACATTAAAGCTTGGTTGCGGCAAGCCTATTATTAGTTCGGTGACAGGAGAGGGCCAGGTGCTGCAGGGTATTTTGCCCTTGGTGAAAAAATATAATACTGCAGTGATCGCATTGGCTTCTGATAGCTCAGGTATCCCCAAGGAACCTTTAAGAAGACTACAAATCATAAGACAGATTATTGACCATACTGACGAGATGAAAATTGCCCATGAGGATATTCTCGTTGATTGTATTGCAGAATCGAGTGCGGTAAACGATCAGGCCGCAATCGTAACATTGGAAACGATGAGAATCGTTAAACAAGAACTTGGAGTCAACCTTGTTCTTGGGGCGAGTAATGTGTCCTTTGGCCTTCCTAACAGGACTGTTATCAACTCGGTTTTCCTTGCAATCGCCATCGAGGCGGGGTTGACCTGTGCCATCGTGAATGCAGCAAAGATGAAACCTTACATCATGGCGGCCGATCTTTTGCTCGGTCGCGATCAGTGGGCTAGGCAGTATACGGCATATTATAGAAAGTTAAAGCGTGTTTCTCCACATTGAAACCATAATCAATACCCTAAATGAGAATCAAGTAAACTTCCAACCATACTTTTGGAACATCGACTTGATCACTTGGAGTAGGAGGTGTATAAAAAGAGTTCAAGATAAGTAGAGTGAGTTTCGAATCAACATGCGGCCTATCGATGAAGACATTAAATGACAATCTTTGCGTTCTCTATCGCCCAACCTCCCATTTTTTACTTGACAAAATATGAATATTTGTTAAAGTCTCTTGGTCTAAAGAGTTAGGGAAATGACAAATAGATCCTGAGGGAAAGGGGGTGAAAAGGTAATGAAAAAAGGGTTGATCAGCGTAGGGATCCTTGCAGGTTTCCTGTTCTCCATCATGATGGTCACCGGCGTCTTTGCTGCTAAGGACGTGGTCACATTCGATGTTCCCTATGGGAAAGTGACATTCAATCACAAGCAGCATGCCGAGACGTTGAAGATCGACTGTATAAAATGCCATCATACTTGGAAGAAGGGCGAGACTACCGGCAAATTGTGTGTGGATTGTCACAAGGCCAAGGCAGAAGGAAAGACTCCTTCGATGAAAGATGCCGCCCACAAGGACTGCAAAGGCTGCCATGAGGAAGCGAAGAAGGCCAACAAACCCGCGGGTCCAACAGGATGCACTCAGTGCCATGTGAAGGCAAAGAAGTAGACTGAAGCTGTCCGCTCGCCGCAAGCGGACAGAGGCAAATTGGAAAGGGGTAGTTCCAAAAAGGAACTACCCCTTTTTGCTTGACAGTAAACGAAAGGATATGTTAAGTATTTCAGGTACTTCCCTGCTTGTGACCTTGCGCCTCGGGCAGGGCAAAAATTTCTCTATATTTGCTGTGTCTAATAACGTAGAACAAAGGATAGCATGAAAGAAACAAAAGATGCGGCTAACGTGAAAGAGGATGGGTTTGTCACCGTATTCTACGATTTTTTCCGTTCGCTCAAACTCACCATAGCTCTCCTCATCCTTCTTGCCAGCCTTTCCATTATCGGCACTCTGATCGCCCAGAATGCCACCCGTGCAGAATATATTCAGCGGTACGGGATTGGCCTGTATGAGGTGTTGAACTTTTTCAATCTCTTCGATATGTACCATTCCTGGTGGTTCAGTGCCATCCTTTTGCTCCTCGTCATCAATTTGATCACCTGCTCTGTTCATCGCCTCCCCGGTATTTTCAGTCAGATTTCCCGTGGGTCGGGAGAGTTGGAAGATCGGATGCTCAAGGCGATTCCGTATGTGGAGAAGATTCGAATTCCGGACTCGACAAAGAGAGAGGAGAATGTCCAATCTTCTTTGAAGGGATGGTTTGGAAACTGGGGACGGATCGAAACAGAAAGAGCTATCACTCTTTTTGCTGAAAAGGGAAGGCTCTCCAGACTGGGGATCCCCATCACCCATTTAAGCATTCTGATCATCCTGATCGGAGGGATCGTCGGATCCCTCTACGGGTTTAGGGGGCATGTGGAAATCCTAGAAGGGGAGGCGGTGAATCAGATTTTTCTAAGGGCGAGGGATGCGGAAATCCCTAAGCCCCTCGATTTTTCTGTGCGTTGTGACGATTTCAACATCACGTATTATGATGTTCCGGGAAAAGAGAAACACGTCAAGGAATACAGCAGCCGAGTGACAATCCTCGAAAATGGGACAGAGGTTTTAAAGAAGACCATCCAGGTCAATCATCCCCTTCACTACAAAGGGCTGGCTTTCTATCAGGCGAATTATGGGACGGTTCACGATATCACATTAGGGATTCAGTGGGAGCGTAAAGAGCAGAAAGCAACGTTTAAGGCCGCTGAAGGAGCCACCGTTCCAGTCCCGAATTCGAATGATTTGATCCGGATCCTACAGTATGCTCCCCAAGTCCACAACTTTGGTGAAGGAGTTCAGGTGGTTTTGTTCAAGCCGAACCAGGAACCCCGGTCCTTTTGGTTATTGAAAGCCTTCCCAAAATTCGATGAGCAGAGGAAGGACGAGTTCATCCTCACCTTTGAAGGGGATTCTCCCAGGGAATATACCGGACTGTCGGTGACGAAAGACCCGGGAGTCTGGGTGGTATGGATCGGGTGCGGCCTGATGATCTTCGGCCTCATTGTCTCTTTCTTCTTTTCCCATCAAAAGGTTTGGGTAAGAATTCCAAAGAGTCCTGAGGGTGAGATTGTTTTAGCTGGTTCCGCTAACAAGAACCGGGTAGGCTTTGAAAAGACCTTTCGTGAATTGGTGGAAGGAGTACGTTCGGCAGGACAAAAGTCATAATGATAAATGTCAAAGTTCAAGTGTCAAATCAATGTCAAACGATTAAATGTCAAACCATTTGATATTTGTCATTTGAGCTTCCTTTGAACTTTGGGCCTTGACATTTGGATTTCAGGGCAGAAGTTAGGGAAGAGAGAGGTGCGTTCCATTGAGGTCACGGGTTATGGCACGGAGACACCTTCGTCGGGCCAATCGTCCCCGGCGCAAAAGAGAGGGGTTGTTCGAAGAGGAAATGGGTCTTGCCTTTTTTAGAAATGGGGTGCAATATAGTTGAAGTCATTTTGTTTAGTGGAAGGGAGGAACTATGAACAAGGCGGAACTGATTACGAAGGTCTCAGAGAAGGCGAATGTAACACAGAAGGTTGCCAAGGTCATTGTCGACACCCTTTTCGACGGGATGAAGGAAAGTTTAGAGAAGGGAGAACGAATCGAGATCAGAGGATTTGGTAGCTTTGTGGTGAGAAATTACGGTGGCTACAAGGGCCGAAACCCGAAGACCGGGGAGGTCGTGGACGTTCCACCGAAGAAACTCCCTTTTTTTAAGGTCGGAAAAGAACTGAAGGAAATGGTAAACACAGGCGGAGCTTAAGGCACTGCTCGATTAAAATTGAAAATCTAAAAATGTGAAATTAGCAAAATTATTTAAAGTTTTGCAGTTTGAAATTTACATTTTGCGATGTTTAGTCTATAGGTCCTTCCAGTACCGTTTCTGTATCCCCTTCAATTGAAGGAGGAATTTTTCCATTCGAGGATATTTGACCTTCTCTTCTTCCAGCAGGTCTGTCTTATCGAGGGGCAATGCCTGCGAAAGCTCTTCTAAGACGGCCTTCACAGAACGCCTCTCAGCCGCAACATTGTACCCGCCCTCAAGGGTGAGCGCCAATTTTCCCTCAGCCGTGGCTTGCGCTATCTCCATTAGGATTTGAGTCATCCTGGCAAATCCCCTTTCTGTCACTTCCATCCCACCCAAAGGATCATTGTAATGGGTATCGAAGCCTGCTGAGACCAAGATCAATTGCGGCCGATATTCCAGAGCGATGGGTCTAAGAAGCTTTTCAAAGAGGATTCCATAATCCGCGTCACCCGTTCCGGGCGAAAGAGGAACGTTTACGGTGAATCCTTCTCCCCTCCCCCTTCCAACCTCCGTTGCCGCCCCTGTCCCTGGATAGAAGCCGTAACGATGAGTGGAAAAGTAGAGGACCCGCGGGTCTTCGTAAAAGGAGTTCTGCGTGCCGTTTCCGTGGTGGACATCCCAGTCCACAATCAGGATTCTCTGGAGGGAGAAATTCTGGAGCGCATAGTGTGCGCCGATCGCTACGTTGTTGAAGAGACAGAATCCCATAGCCCTATCCCGCTCCGCGTGATGGCCCGGGGGGCGTACCAACGCAAATCCGTTGTTCAACTTCCCTTGCATCACAACCTTGATCAGCTCCAGGAGGCCTCCGGCTGCCAGAAGCGCGGTCTCATAAGACTTTGCGCACGCAGAGGTGTCTGGATCGAGTCGGACATAAGGCTTGCCCGCAGTCGAGGCAATGAGATCGATATAGGCAGGAGAGTGGACCGTCTCCAACTCCTCGCGGGTAGCGGGTCGAGGCTTCACCTTTCCGAGAACCCGGCCTTTCATCTCCTCCTCTTCGATTCCTTGATAGATCTCCCGAAGTCGGTCCGGGCTCTCTGGATGACCAGGGTCCATTACATGCTCCAAATATCTTCGGTCCTTGACCACCCCCGTTCGGTTCATCGAGCCTCCTTCAACCTATAACCCCCTGAACACATGGCGATCCACAAACAAATTTAGCCTATCTTTTTTGTTATTCCTTGTCAAGATTGTATACACGCTATCTCATATGTAGTGGACCGAGCACAGGGGGTTGACTTTTCATTAGGAGACTGAATAGAATGTTTTCTTAGAGAGAAGAATGAATATTCGGAAGCTTGAAGATCTCCTGAGGAACGTAAAATCAGGGAAGACGACGCTTGATGAAGCCAAAGGCCAGTTGAAGTCGCTTCCCTTTGAGGACTTAGGATTCACCAGGATCGATCACCACCGCAGCCTTCGAAAAGGTTTTCCGGAGGTGATCTGGGGAGAGGGAAAGACCGCCGGACAAATTCTTTCGATTACGAAACAGTTAAAAACCAAAGGGCAGAATATCCTCATTACCCGTTTGGAAGAGGGAAAAGCCAAAACGATACAAAGGGCATTCCCGAAGAGCCGATACTATCCAAATTCCAAAGTCCTGACCTGTCTCACGCATCCAGTCCTTTCCGAAGGAAAGGGGACAATCCTGGTCATCAGCGCAGGAACGACTGACATCCCCGTGGCTGAGGAAGCCGCAGTCACGGCTCAATTCATGGGGAATCGGGTCGAAACCCTTTACGATGTCGGCGTCGCAGGGATTCACCGACTTCTTTCCGAAAGGCAGAGATTGGAAGCGGCGCGGGTCCTTATTGTCGTGGCTGGAATGGAAGGAGCTTTGCCGAGCGTTGTCGGTGGGTTGGTGGACCGTCCGGTGATCGCCGTTCCCACCAGCGTGGGCTACGGGACGAGTTTTGGAGGGATCACGGCACTGTTGGCCATGCTGAATTCGTGCGCCTCGGGTGTGGCGGTGGTCAACATTGATAATGGATTTGGAGCCGGCTACATGGCTAGCCTAATAAATCGGGTCTGAACGCTGCCCCCTCAACCCCTTTCTCTCTCGAAAGAGAGAGGGACTGGATAACAAACTGGCGGGGAAAGGACGCCATGAATTGGATCAAGCTGGTCAACGAAGGGATACCTTTTTTACTTCTCATCGGCCTCGCCTTTGTTCTTTACCGAGGACTCAGAAGAAACCAGACACTCCTCTCGGAAAGAGAGGAGTTGTTAAAACGTTATCTTCTATTTCGTGGAGACAGACAGGTCCGTCTGAAGATTTACGGAGGCGATGAGAAGGTATATCTGGACCTCCTCAAGAACATATCGAGCAGCTGGAAAAACTTTAAAAGGGCCTACGATCAGTGCCTCCTTTCCTTGGCTCAGAATACGACGAGGACCAAACGCATTTTGCAGCTTATCACGCTGGGGCTTTTGGTCAACACGGGGAGGCTTTTTACGGAGGATTACTACTTTTTTGGTTTGGACCCACACTTTTTCTATACGACCGCAAGAGAAGTGTCCAGCTACATTCTTGTCGTATTGAGCTTCTTTTTGCTGAGAAATCAGACTCAAACGTTTCTTACTCTGAAAGGGGAGGTTGTCAAGATGGATCGGGAGATCCTTTTCTTTCCGAACAATATAGAGAATCAGGAAGAACATGAGGGTCTTTATAATGAATTCGATCCCCTTGAGACAAGAGGAGTGGAGGATGGGAAAAAAGATCAGGATCCTCGTGAGTGAGCTAAAGGTCGAGGCCGAGCTGAATGAAGCGAAGACAGCCCAACTGATCTGGGAGGGTCTCCCGATTGAGGGAAAGGCCAATCTCTGGGGCGAGGAGATTTACTTTGCCATCCCAGTGAAGACGGGGTTGGAGACAGGGTCAAGGGAGGTGGTCTCAGCGGGAGAATTGGGGTATTGGCCGACCGGACACGCCTTCTGCATCTTCTTCGGACCCACCCCTGCGAGCAGGGGTGACGAGATCCGAGCTGCCAGCGCAGTCAATATCGTGGGGAAAGTGCTATCCGACCCTAAAGTCTTCCTGAAGGTTAAAGAAGGGGCTAAGATCGCCTTGGAAAAAGTTTAGCCACCCGCCTCCTGGCACGGAGGAACTCTCCACCTATTTCTTCCTATAACGATGCCACAAAGCGGCTACGAACTGGGCAAGGATCCCACCCGCCGTATCGATGCCCGCATCCACGACGGATGCCGTCCGGGCCGAGACAAAGGATTGGTGAAACTCATCGCCAGCCGCCCAAAGGGCGACCGCAATGACGGCAAAGAAAGACCATCGCCAGTTCCACAACAAAGTAGAGTTGCCGCGAAACGTCCGGAACAGTAAAAGACCCAAGACAAAATATTCAAAGACATGTGCGGCTTTTCTAATCAATGCATGTATGAAAACCATCTCCTGGGCCGAGATCTTAGGGGCCAAAAAACGCAGCATCATTTCTATCCAGTAAAATGTGTTTTCTGAGGAGAAGGTTTCAGTAGACATCCAAAAAATAAAACACATCCAAAGCAATACGGGAAGCCAATATTTGGCGAAATATCGGTTGAAGGTCATCCTGACTTTGACACCTTTCTTCGGATAGGCGCGCTTCTTAATAGTCTGGGTCACCGGGCGCCATATTAAGAATTATATCATATCGGGTCCGGAGGGCAAACAAAGTAAAGGGAGTTTTGAGTAGGATATTTTTTTGTAACGGATAGTAGACGGTTGAGAAGATTGTGGTCAATAGAGCAAATATTTCGACCGGAGCTCACAAAATTGCCCCAGCGGACCCTGCCAGTCCTGGACAATGGATTTGGGGTCCCGGCCCTCCTTAATGGCTAGCAGAACCTGACGTGAACCAATGAGTCCCAGCGTCTTATCAAGCTGGAAGTCCTTCGGATAGAAACGGTAAAGTGCACTGGCGATTTCTATCCCCAGAGCAGGAGAATCCAGGACCTGTCGGTCGAGTAGGGCGATCTGGATGCCGTGACATAATTGGTTCTTGAAACTACTGCTGCCCGGTGTAAAATCCACAGGCGTGAATCGGACGCCTTGCATTCCGCGGTTATTCAGGTATGACGCTAGTTCCTCTCCGTTGATCCAGGGAGCGCCAACAAGTTCGAAAGGTGTCGTCGTCCCCCGACCCACGCTCACGTTTGAACTTTCAACCATCGCCACTCCCGGATAGAGAATCGCTTCTGTAACAGTACGCAAGTTGGGCGACGGACCGAGCCACTGCAATCCGGTTTCGTCATACCAGTGGGTGCGTTCATAACCACGCATTTTGATGACGTGCAATTTAACTCCGATGTTCATCTCGGCGTTAAACAATGTAGCGAGCTCGCCGACCGTCATCCCATGTCGGACCGGCAGAGGGAAATATCCAGTGAACGATTTTAAGTCCCTGTCCAGGATAGGCCCCTGGATCAGCGAAGCACTGATCGGATTTGGCCTGTCGAGTATGTAAAAAGAAATTCCTTTCTTGGCACTCGCCTCCATCGCGTAACCCATTGTGCTGATATAAGTGTAGAAACGAGCCCCTGCATCCTGAATGTCGAAGACGAGCGCATCCAGACCGACGAGCATCTTTTGTGTCGGCCGCGCAACGTCTCCGTAAAGACTGTATATGGGCAGACCTGTCAAAGGTTCTCTTGTCAAGGAAACCCTCCCTTCTGCCTTTCCTGAGAAGCCATGCTCCGGGCTGAAAATCACCACCAGTTTTACATTCCGAGCCTTATGGAGCAGGTCTACGGTCCGCCTTCCTTTAGAATCGACGCCCGAATGATTGGTAATCAGCCCCACGCGCAATCCTGCCAGGGCTCTGAAGTTCTCTCCGGCCAGTACATCGATTCCTGTTTGCACCTTCTCGTTAGTGTTCTCCCTTTGTTCGTTCTGGCCGGGCGAAGGCCCGCTGGCAAGACTAGGCTCGGCCGAAACGGATCCAATCGCTTCATTAACTAGGGAAAGGATATTGGCTCGTAGCGGTTCGACATTCCCTTTGCCTTTTGGGTGAACCCGATTCGTCAGGATAATGACATAGGTCTTAGAAACCGGATCTATCCAAATTCCGGTTCCGGTGAACCCTTTGTGTTCAAAGGAACCCACGGAAATGAGGGAGGAATCGATATTCCAGCCGAATCCCCTTAAAGGAACTTTGTCAGGCGGGGATTGCGGGAGGGTCATCTTCTCAACCATGAGGGGGCCAAGAACCTTCACACTTTCTCTGCTGCCTCCGTCGAGGATCATCTGGGCAAAAATCGCAAGGTCATCGGCCGTAGAGAAAAGGCCGGCGTGTCCGGCAACACCGCCCATCCTGCAGGCCACTGGATCATGGACCTCTCCCCAGAGGATCTTCCCCGCGGTTCCATGCTGGTATTGAGTTGGTGCGATACGAGACCGGAGAAGAGGGGAAGGCTTGAAGCCCGTGTCCTTCATTTCCAGAGGTTTAAAAATGTGCTCGGCACAATAGACGTCAAGAGGCTCTCCGGAGATGCGAGAGACAAGCTCGCCCAGAATGATAAAATTGATGTCGCTATAGATGAAACTTATGCCAGGAGGAAGAACGGGTCTCTGTTCTTCAACCATACGGAGAGCCATGTCGTAACCCGACCCGTTTGGCTTCAAGTCCAGATCCGGCCGAAGGCCAGAATAGTGCGTGAGCAGATGACGCACGGTGATCGTTTCTTTGCCGTTTACTCCAAACTCGGGCCAATACTTGGCAACGAGGTCTTCGAGATTTAATTTTCCCGCCTCGACCAGCTGGGCCACCGCGGTGGACGTTGCAATCACCTTGGTGAGGGAGGCGATATCGAAGATGGTATCTGTTGTCATGGATACCTTCTTCGGTTTTAATGCGCGAAGGCCGAAGGCCCGTCGGTAAACGACTTTTCCCTGGTTCCCGATCAGAATCACAGCACCCGGAACCCTGCCGGCTTGAATCTCTTTCTTCGCCATGTCTGCAATGGGGGCCATTTGCTCTTCCAGAAGCGCTTGGGGGGATGCTGAGGTGGGGATGACAGCAGAGAGCATGAGTGGGAGGAGAATCCTCCGCCACCTCGCAGTTTTCTGCCGCTTTAAAGTTACCATCTCGAATTTTTGGCAAACGAATCGAACGAATCTCAGCCCAATGGCTTTTCTTTCTTCAGGCCCGCTGAAGAATAGCTGTTCCTCGGATTCCAGAGCATCCAACCGTGGGAACCAAACCCTTCAGCGGCTTTGACCTCATCCATGATCTCTCGATCATTGAAGTACCTCCTGTCAAAGGCATAGTCTCTGAATGCCTGCAGCCATGGTCTGAAACGATGGGATGGGAGATTGGTTCGTTCTCGCGCTCGCTTGAGGGAAAGATAAACGATTTCGTAAGGGTTTGCAACAGGATTTCTGTAGCCGGGGATTCCGTACTGAAATCCGGATGGGTAAAGCATGGGACAGATATAGTCGAGGTGGGCGACAAGGTCTTCAAGCCTCTGTCCGATCTTAGTATCGTTGAGATTCCAGCACACGTAACCAAAGATATCGGCGGAGAGAAAGACATTGTAGGGAATCAGCCTCCTCCTCGCCTCCATAAGAAATCCGGAGACGGCGTTTACCCTGTTGTCCTCTGTATTGGGCATTGAAAATTGAAGCCCGGAGGCGTCTGGAAACCGGACATAGTCGAACTGAATCTCATCAAATCCATATTGAGCCGCTTCCACAGCAATATTAATGTTATAATCCCATACCTCCTTCTTGAAAGGATCCACCCAGGCCAGGTTTTCCCTATCGCGCCACACCTCTCCTCCGGCCGTTTTCACAGCCCAATCAGGCCGTGCCAGGGCGAGACGATTATCTTTGAAAACAACGATCCGTGCGATGGTATAGATCCCTTTTGCCTTCAAGGATCTCATCAGAGGAGCCATCTCTTTCACCGTGATGGTCTGTTGAGCACCCACTTCAGCGGCAAGGGGGATCGAGCTTTTATAAGGAATCATGCCTCTGTCCCCCTTCACATCAATGGCGAGCGTATTCAGCTCGGTTTCCTGAATGAGTTTGATTGCAGATTCTCGCAGGCTCCTGTCGCCTATTCCAAAAAAGGAGAGGTAAAGGGCCTTCGGATTAAAGGGGATGAGTTTGATCTCTTGGGTCACGCCGTTCAGAGGGATGCCGATCTGCTCTCTTCTTCCGTATCCAAGTGCTCTCACCCCCACTTTGCTCGACCCGACGTTCACCACGAACGCTCCATTTTCATCCGTCAGGACGGCGCCGTTATTCGAAGTAACAAAAGCCCCCTTGACCGGTTTCCCCGTGAAGAAATCAACCACCCTTCCCGTCGTGTACGACGTCGCATACGCCGGTATCGATAAGCAAAGAGCCACAAACAACACCATCCGTACCTTGCTTCCTCTGCTGATCAGCATCGTTCTACCCCCGCGGTGAATCCGCCAGGATTGTGGCGAGTCTCCTTCCTGTTTCTCCGTTCGTCATAAGATAACGAGGAAGAGCCATCACATTATCCCGATTGCCCGCAGGATGCCGGTCCATAGTAAATGTGGCCACATATCCTGCTTCTTTGGCCTTATGGAGAAGGTCCTCGTCATAAATGCCAAAGGGCCACCCCAGCATATTCACTCTGACGTGGAGCTCTTTCTCAAGAGTCTCCTTTGATTTTCTCAATTGCATGGCTACGAAATTTTCATATTCCGCCGCTGTCAACCTCTTCTTGTCTTTCTTGAAGTTAGGATGCCAGAAGGTATGGGATTGAAAATCAAAAAGTCCTGTCTCTTTCATTTCTCTGAGCTGGGCCCATGTCATGGCATAGGATGCGTTCGATATTGCCGAAGGATAGATGAAAAGGGTGACTGGAATGCGGTATTTCCTGACAAGAGCAAACATATCTCTATAGACGGAAATGTGACCGTCGTCAGCAGTAATTACGACGGAACGGGGTGAAGGGGCTTGTCTTTTTCCAAGATAGTAGTCGACCAGTTCGCTGAGACGGATCACCTCGTACCCATTGTCTTTCAAGTATCTTAGCTGGGACTCAAAAAGGGCTGTCGTCACGGTCATGCCGTCGGCAGCTACAGGTCCAAAGCGATGATAAAGAAGGATAGGGACATGGATTGACCCCTGGGCATGCGCGAACCTTAACGGGGAAAAGAGGAGTGATAAGATGGTTAGTGGAATGGCTATTAAAATCTTAAACAGGAATATTTGAAATTTCCGCTCACCGTTCCTCTTTCCCCATCTGGGAAATGGAGCAATGAATGTCATTCTCATCCATCCATCCTTATGCCCTTCTTGCGAGGTGTTATTTAAAGTCATTGCTGGCCGGTCGGTATTGCCTGTAAACTCTGCAAACAAAGTAAAACTTTCTATCGGCCTGCATCTTGTGTGCCATGTAGATAAGGATTTGGAAGGGGGTGTATCTATCAGAATTCACAAAGTTCTTTTCTTAATTCCGGAAGATACCGTTTAACTCAAAATCCGGAAGATAACAAAAAAGAACATTGAGGCGACAAATTGTGTCAATTTTCCTTCCAAGGTTCAAAGACAATAGGAAATGGAATGTGGCGAATTCAGAACCGGGGTCGGCAAGACGGGCGGACGGATGCCGGTGAATCCTCATGGGGAACGATTGTTAATCGGGGAAGGAATTAGGTTAAGGGGCAGGGTAATTTACTTTGCTTTCTTTCTGTAACGTTCCAGTTTTGCTCCTTTGATCAGAATCTCGCGCAGACCCTTCTGTACCTCTTCATCATCAATTTCCTGGAGAAGGCTCTCGATTCGGCTCAAGGTCCCCTTGTCAAGCTCCACATCTTCCATCCAGAAGGTTTTTGGAGGAACCGGGATCGCTTGAGAGATCTTCCCCAATTTGAATCGAATGTCCTGGATGAGGGATTGGCCCAAAAAAGTATTGACCTTTTCAAGAAGAGTGGGTTTGAGAAACTGGAGTTGCTGCATCCAGGTCGGATGGACGACTTCGATGAAGAGGATTCGATTTCGAATGGAACGGGGTTGAGAATGGGCCGCCACGGACTCACCCACAATCTCATTCCACGCTCCAAGTATGGAATAGGTCTTGAGCGGGACATCGATCTCCAAGGACTTTATAGCTTGCTCAAGAATGAAACGAATGGGTTGTGGTTTTCGCATGACCGGTCCGTGCCCCACAAGCCCCGCCTTGGAGGTGGGGAGCTTTATTTCTTACGAGAATGTCAAATACCAAAGCTCAAATGTCAAATGAAATCCAAGGCCCAAATGAGATGCCGAAATCGAAGATCGAATTCGATAGACCCTGAACTCGTTTCAGGGCAAGGTTTAGGACCCGGTTCGGCATGACAAATGTGTCATTCTGAACCTGTTTTAGAATCTCGTTTTGAAATTTGACATTCCTTTGACATTTGGATTTTGAAATTTGAAATTGGGAACCTATTCAAACGATATCTTTGAGGGATCCAGTCGCGGGAACAAAGGGCTGGGTTGGACCACTCTCCTTCCTGGCTTTAACCCTCCCCATTTTCCATTGTCGTTTAAATTTTGTTCCCAAAGGTTTTCCCCTATGCCGAGCTGGGACCACATCTTTTCAGAGGTCGACGGCATGAAGGCAGCCAGGAGCAGCGCGATGAGTCGAAGTGATTCCAGGGTCTGGTAAAGCACCGTACCAAGACGGGGTCGATCTTTTGCCGCTTTGGCCAATGCCCAAGGTGCTGTTTCATCGATGTATTTATTGCCAGCGTTGACAATCTCCCAGATCAAACCCAATGCCTTATGGACGGCTAGGTCATCCATCTGTTTCGATATTTGGGGAAGAATCTTCTCAGAGACTTCTTGAAGCCCTCGATCCACATCCTGCAGGTCGGAAGGAGGCACAATGAGACCATCGAAATATTTGACGACCATGCTGAGAGCTCGGCTGAAGAGGTTGCCGAGATCATTTGCCAGATCGCTATTGATCCGATGGACCATGGCAGCATGAGAAAAATCGCCGTCCGTCCCGAAAGGAACTTCCCGCATAAGAAAATACCGGACGGCATCGACCCCGTAGGTGTCGATCAGGCGATTAGGCTCCACCACATTCTGAAGCGATTTTGACATTTTTTTGCCTTCAATCGTCCACCACCCATGGGCAAATACCATCTTAGGAGGAGGCAGGCCGATGGCCTTGAGCATGGTTGGCCAATAGACCGCGTGGGTGGTGAGGATATCCTTGCCGATGAGATGGGTCGCCTGAGGCCAAAACTGAGAAAAGGTGTTTTCCTTAGAGCCATAGCCAATTCCGCTGATATAGTTGATCAGGGCGTCGAACCAGACATAGGTGACATACTCGGTGTCAAAAGGGATTTCAATTCCCCACCTCAACCGTTTTTTCGGTCTGGAGATACAGAGGTCTTCTAAGGGGCTGCGCAGAAATCCTAAGATCTCATTCCTTCTGGAAAGGGGAAAGATAAATCGCTCGTTTTTTTCGATGTGTTCGATCAACCAGGGTTGATACTTGCTCATCCGAAAAAAATAGTTTTTTTCCGAGATTTCAATCACGGAACGAGAGCAATCCGGGCATTTCCCCTCGATCAGATCCTTTTCGGTCCAGAATCGTTCGCAAGGAATGCAGTACCATCCATCATAATTGTCCTGGTAAATTTCCCCGCGATCGAAGAGGGCCTGGAGAATGCCTTGAACTACCTCTTTATGACGCATTTCCGTGGTTCGGATAAAATCATTGTTGGAAATATTCAGTTTCTTCCAAAGGGATTGAAATCGCACAACCATTTCATCGCAATGCGCTTTCGGATCAACCCCTCGCTCCTGGGCTGCTTTCTCCACCTTCTGGCCATGTTCATCCGTGCCGGTGAGGAAGAAAACGCGGTCGCCCTCCAAGCGCTTGAAGCGAGCGAGGATATCAGCGGCCACGGTCGTATAGGCATGGCCGATATGGGGGACATCATTGACGTAATAGATGGGGGTGGTAATATAGAAGGATTTTTCAGAGCTCGGACGCATGAATGGTAACCTCTCCCCCTTCCTCCAACTCTACGGTCACGGTTTGGCTGAGGACATTTTGGCGAATGACCTTTCCCTTGCCGGAACGTGTGACAATGTGCTTGCCGACTTTGGGGAGATCCTTTTTTAAATCGACATAGGTGGGGAATTCATAAGAGAGGCAACACATCAAGCGGCCACAAACTCCGGAGATCTTCGTCGGGTTGAGCGCCAAGTTCTGCTCCTTTGCCATCTTGACGGAGACCAGCTCAAATCGGTTCATGAATTTAGCGCAACAGAGTTCTCTCCCACAACTCCCGAGGCCACAGATCATCTTTGCTTCATCCCTTACGCCGATCTGCCGCATCTCAATCCGCATTCTGAATTCTGCGACCAAATCCTTGACCAGCTCCCTGAAATCGATCCTCTTGTCAGAGGTGAAGTAGAAAAGGGCCTTCGAGCGATCCAGAAGGACCTCTGTCTTGACAAGCTTCATGTCCAGGTTCTTCTCCCTGATTTTCCGAAGACAGAATTGAAAGGCTTCCTTCTCCAGTTGTTGGTTTTCCTTAAATTGTTCCAGGTCATCGGCCGTCGCTTTCCGGGTGACCTTTCTTGGGGATTTGAGAAAAAAGCGTTTTTCCTTTTCGTGAGGAGGGGAGAGAACCCTTCCTAGGACCAATCCCTTTTCCGTTTCGACGATGACGTTTTCACCCGTTTCGAGGGAGAGTTGTGTCGCATCGAATTCTTCTATTTTTCCGTTGGGTAGTTTCACGAAGACCAAGCGAATCATCTTTTTTATCCTTCAGCCCAAGACAGCATCATGGCTTCGAGGGCTAGGCTCGTATTGGCATTGGCCCTGATTTCAATAATGGTCTGGTGCAGTGTTTCCATCTGCTTCAATAGGGAGGAAAGACTCCGCTCTGGGGTCATCGCCTCGATGATGGGCGCAAGATCTGAATGCATCAAGTTCTTCCCCTTTTTCAGAGTCTTCACGATGACTAAATCTCTCAGCAAGGTCTTGGCCACTTCAAGTATTAAGAGGAGATTTTCTCGCTGGGAGGGCAGAGATCCAACCCAGCTCCCTATTCTTTCGAGAGAAAGCGCTTTCAATCCTACCCACTCCTTCAAGAGTTCTTCTCTTGGAATCTGACGGATCTCCTCTTGGATCTCCAAAGCCCTTCCCGGACTTCCTTCTGAAAGCGAAGCGAGGAGGTGAGCTTCCGCTTCATCGAAGCCACTGCCTTCCCGCAGCCATTTGGAGACCAATGGGACGGGCAGGGGATGGAAGCGAATGGGCTGGCACCGTGAAAGGATTGTAGGCAATATAAACCTCGAATTGTTAGCCAACAGGATGATCACCGTGTGAAGCGGAGGTTCTTCCAGTGTTTTAAGAAGGGTATTCGGAATGTGCGGTGCCATCCGATCTGCAGCCGTCAGGATACAGACACGACGTTTCCCTTCGTAGGGTCTGTAAGCCAGTTCCCTTTGCAGTTGTCTTATCTGGTCGACTCTGATATTCTGCCCCTCTGGTTCGATGAGCAAGACATCGGGATGAAGTCCGTGCTCAATCTTTTTACATGAGGTGCAATGATCGCAGGCATCTCCTGAGTCGGCCGTCATTTCCGGGCAGTTAAGCACTTTTGCAAATTGGAGAGCCACGTACTTCTTTCCAATCCCTTCATTCCCCCAAAAAAGGTAGCTGTTAGCAACCCTCTCATTTTTGATCGCCCTCTGCAGCAGTTCAATGGGCCGGTTATGTCCGATGACGTCTTTGAATGCCATGATTCGTTCAATTGCGGAATTCGGATTGCGGAATGCGGATTCAAACTCCGAACTCAAAACTCCTGTCTGTGCGAAGCGCTCCGGCGAAGGCAAGCCGAACCCCGAACTTTTTTCCCTATAATTATATTATCAACGATTTTCCGAATCTTTTCAAAGACCTTGTCTTGGCCCTCTCGGGTATCAATCACCTTGACCCGGTGGGGTTCTTTTCTGGCGATGGCAAGGTATCCTTTCCTCACCCGCCGGTGGAATTGAATCTCCTCTCTCTCGAAACGCCCCTCTCTTTCTTGTTTCAGCGTTCGGTTCCTCTGAAGTGCCCTGTTCAACCCTACATCAGAGGGACAATCCAGGAGGAAGGTGACATCAGGCTTGATTCCTTGAGAAGAAAGGCGGTTGAGGCGGTCAATCCATTTCAGGTCTATCCGTCGGCCGTAGCCTTGATAGGCAAGGGTGGCATCGCAGAAACGGTCGCAAAGAATAATCCCTCCCTTTTTAAGAAAGGGCGTAAGAACCTCTTTCACATGTTGCGCCCTGGCGGCTTCGTACAGGAAGAGCTCGGTCGCCGGGACCATCTCACGATGGTCCGGGTTCAAAAGGATTTTCCTTATTTTCTCACCAACAGGAGATCCCCCCGGTTCTCGGGTTACTTTACAGGGAATGCCTTTTTGGGTGAGATATTTTTTCAGACGCTGAATCTGAGAGGTCTTACCACTCCCCTCCACACCTTCAAAAGTAATAAAGAGAGACAACGATCGCTCCAATAAATATTTGAAATCAAAATAAAATATATTTCAGGGGCTATGGATTGTCAAGGGCAGGGCGTCCCGCTGTAAGTTAAATGGCCTTGCAATGGAGGTTAGCTCGGTATAAAATTTTTTGTATATATGCTTTCGTCTCCCCAGTGAGACTGTGTCATAATTGTAGGGGCCCGATTTATCAAGCCCACGAATAGGGCTCAATAAATTGAGCCCCTACAAGATATCGCGTGTGCATATTAGGAGGAAAAAATGATACAGGGAGAGAAAAAGGTTGATGGGTTTCGGTTCCTTCCACCGGCTTTAAGAGCCTGGGTCAACACATTCATTCCGGGAGAAGACTACCAAGGCTACATTCCGTGGACGCCGATGGCCAAGCCCTTGAATCAGGCGACCATCGCGTTAGTGACGAGCGCGGGCATCAGTCTGAAAACAGATCGTCCTTTTGACATGGAACGGGAGAAAAAAGAACCTCTGTGGGGCGACCGTTCTTATCGGGAGATACCGAGGGGGACCACTGAGAAAGATATCGAAGTCAATCATCTCCATATCAATACCAACTATATCAAACAGGATATCAATGTCATGCTTCCTATGGCACGGATGGCTGAATTTGAGAAGGAGAAAATGATTGGCCGTTTTGCTCCTATCTCCTATTCCTTTTACGGTTTTCAATGGAAAAGCACCGATTTCTTGAAGGAAGCCATGGAGCCAATTTCCATGAGGATGAAGATTGATCGAGTCAACGCAGTTCTCATGACTCCTGCCTGACCTTTCTGCTGCCAGTCCGTCGGACTGGCTGCGAGGTTCTTGGAAGAGGACGGATTCTCAACCGTTGTTCTCACGCCCACCTACGAATTTCATCGGGCGATAGGCATCCCCCGATCTGCTGCCATTGAATATCCTTACGGGAGACCCGTGGGGCAGGTCGGAGACATGGCAGGTCAAAGGGAAGTTCTTCTTAAAACCCTTGAGGTACTTGAAAAGGCGAAAAAACCGGGAGAGGTGTGGCATCTACCGTTCATCTGGCCGGAAGAACCTAAAAGGACAGATTGGCAACCGCCCGAGATGTCACCGCTCATTAAGTTCTATCTGGAGGAAATTAAGAAAGCCAGAAGGGAACAGTAGGACCGTGAGGCAGCGTGCAGAAAGTGTTATTATTCAACTCCTTCCCGCTCCCGTTTGAAAGCCAATCCCTAAATCTGCCCCCAAAGACTCTTTGTAGGCCAAATAAGTTTCAGAACCTACCCCGCCTTCTTTCTTTGACAGCTTGTGCATCCGTACTTATATTTACATAATTAAGGAGGTAATCCAATGAATGGCAAGCTATTAAAATGGTTAATGATTGGATTGTTCTCGATATCGGCCTTGACCGGGTGTTTTATACATGAGAGGGATGATTATTATCGCGATCGGGATCATCGGTACTATCACGACCGGGATGATTCGCACCATCACGATCGGGACGATATGCACCATAGGTACTAACGAATTTTTTTCCGTCCGGCACTGAAAAGAGTCGGGGGAGAAGAGTTTACACTCCTCTCCCCCGAATGAAAAAATGGTTGAGTCTGTCTCTGGATGTGAGGAGTCGAGAAGAAAGAATAGATCTTTCCCAAAAGCCCAAAAAGTCTGATCGGACTGCAATAATAAAGAAGTGCCCCTAAAGTCAATCTTTAAGTGTGGCCGGGTCTAACCCCAAGGTTTTCTTCCGTATGGTCACAAAAGTTTCCGCCACGTGCTCAAGCAGATTATGCAAAAAGCGGCAGGTGACAAATGAAAACAGATACTCTTATCGAAGAACTCAATCTCCTCTGGGAGCCAATCCGACCCTTTCTTGTGAGGCAGATCGAGGAACTCTACGGCCGCCAGGATGGACACATCCTTGAAATTGGTCCCTTTTCGGGACTTATATATGCTCTCGCTCAGAAGAAGGTTGGCAAGAGTTTCTCGATCGCTGTCTTTCCGCAAGCAGCGATTGCCCTATACCGGCAGGAGGCCCGAAAACACGGATTGGAGGACCGGATTAGGATTATCGAAAGCGATGGCTCCTTGATCAATATTGCTGAGTGCAGTGTTGATCTGGCCGTCTTCCGGGGTGCGCTCTTTTTTCCTGCCCTGTTCCGGGTTGACTTCAGGGCTATTTACAGGGTGTTAGGGACAGGGGGAATCGGTTTTGTCGGCGGAGGGTTTGGCAAATATACCCCTGCCGAGATCATTCGCCAAATCAAGAAACGCTCGGAGCAGCTTAACGATGCAATGGGAAGAGTGAGGGTAACGTTGGAGAGTGTGAAGGAACAGGTCCGCTCAAGCCATCTTGAAGGAAACTGTGAGATTCTCACTGACGGGGGCCTCTGGGTGGTGATGAGAAAGTAATTGGGCACAGATGCCCTTTGTGGCGGGGAGAAGACCCGAAAAAATGATCTTGACAAAACAGCTTATAAGTTATACATTTATTTCGTGCCGTTCAACTTTTTATTAAAAGGTTAGACTTTAATGGCTACTGTTAAAACCTTATCCAAAGGCCAGATCGTCATTCCTGCTGAGTTGAGAAAGCGGTATCGTATCGAACCCGGTACGGAGTTGCAGGTGATGGAGTACGGTGGCATCATCTACCTGATTCCCCCTGTTGAAGACCCTGTCAAGGCAGCCTGCGGTCTTTTACCCTCAAAACCGTCTCTTGCCGAAAAGCTCCTGAAAGAACGGAAGGGCGAATTCAAATAATGAAGAAGGGGCCTTTCATTTTTGACAGCCACGCTCTTCTGAAATTCTTCCAAAAGGAGAAGGGGTATGAAGGGGTTGTTCATCTCCTTGAGGAAATAAGGAAAACCGGAGTGGTCAAATATATCAATGCCATTAATCTCGGTGAGATCATCTATTCGACAAAAAAGGAATTTGGCGACCAGAAGAAATTAGAAGTTCTGGCAAACATTGAAAGGTTGAACTTCACCATCTTGCCCATCTCCAATCAGTTGATATTTCAGGCCGCTGAATATAAAGCTCAATATGCCCTCTCTTATGCCGACTGCTTTGCCCTTGCTTCGGCTGTCGAACACAAAGCCACCTTGGTGACAGGCGACCCGGAATTCAAAGAAGTAGAACACCTGGTGGGTATCGTTTGGATATGAGAGGTAGGCAACACACTTCCGCCCTATTTCCTCCCCTCACGACTTATTTACATCATTTGACGAATTGCAGAAATTCTGTTATACTGAATCCTAGAATTCTAGATATAGGAGGCTAATATGCGTCAAAATCTTTTGGTCTCCAGCCGGGGACAGATCACTCTTCCTGTTTCGGTACGGAAACGCTTGGGCATTAAATCCGGAGGGATCGTGACCCTTGAGCAGAAGGATAATGTCGTCGTGTTACGGCCCGCAGCCGTAGTCGAAATTGAGACCTATTCCGATGAAGAAATCGCCCGGTGGGACAAGGAAGACCGTCTTGAGCCGTCTGAACGGGATGCCCTTTTGAAACGTCTGAGGAAGCGATCTTGATTCGCCTATTTGTTGATTCAAATGTGCTCTTCACAGCGGCACACAATCCTTCTGGAAAGGCAGCCCTCATCATTTACCTGGGAGCCCAGGGTTATTGGGAAGTCGTGACATCTTCTTATGCCACGGAGGAAGCCCGGCGTAACATTTCACTCAAGTTTCCAAGCTACCTCAAAAGGTTTGAAGCGTTAGCGGCGAACGTTATAAAAGTCCCTTCCAGAGCAGGTCAAATGTGTCCAGTTCCTCTTCCAGAAAAGGACCGCCCTATCCTTGAAGCTGCTATCCAGTGCAAGGCAACCCATCTGCTCACAGGGGATATCAGGGATTTCGGCCCCTTTATGAATAATCCAAGCGTTACCGGCGGCGTTCTTATTCAAACGGTCTCAGAATTCTTGGAAGGCTTTCTGGAGCCAAAGAGGAAAAAAGGGGTCAGGGGGAAAAAGTGATCCCAATAAATCCGCATTCCCTGCCTACCCCTACCGGTAGGCAGGGGCAGGCAGGCGCAATCCGCAATCAGCAATCCGAATTTGGAACGATCAGGGATGAAAAGAACGAATGGATATTTTCTAAGAACCCAGAAACCTCGTAGGATTGCAATAAAAAGCAAGCGCTCCTGAAAGTCAATCGTTAAGTCTGCCCCCAAGATTTTTTTCTTGTAACACCCCGACCCTTTGAAGCAGAGGGGGAGAAGTGTTATTTTTCAACTACGTGCCGCTCTCTACGCTCTCCGTCCCGCTCTCTGGACGCACAAGTGTTTTAGAACCAACGTCCCCCTGCTCCGGCAAATCCTGTTTTTCACTTCAAGAGATTCAATTCTTTCCTGATTTCTTGTGAGAGCCAATGCCTGATGAGTGTTTGATAAGGGATCGATTTAGTCGTTGCCA
>JAPVTA010000073.1:0-52154 GCA_047519465.1 Thermodesulfobacteriota bacterium
CCAACATCATCGCGAGTCCGATGGGGGAGGTGATGCAGTATGTCGTTTATGGCTCCAATAATCTGATGGAATTGAGGACGCTTCAGGACTGGACGGTAGGGAGGTATTTAAAGACGGCACAGGGTGTGGAAGATGTGGCGAGCTACGGAGGATTCATAAAGGCTTACGTAGTGAGGGTTATTCCCGAGGATCTTATCAAGTATGCGGTAACCCTTTCACAAGTGATCGATTCCCTCTCCAAGTCGAACACCAACGTGGGAGCGAGGACTATCGAACTGGGTGATCAGTACTACATGGTGAGGGGTTTAGGCCTGATCAAGAGCCTGGAGGACATAGAAAACAACGTCGTTGCTTACAAGGGTGGAAAGGCGATTCTCATAAAAAACATCGCTCAGGTGAGCCTTGGAAACATTCCCAGAACAGGCATCGTCATCCATAACCACAATGATGATGCGGTGATGGGAAATGTGGTTCTTCGAAGAGGTGAGAAGAGCATTCCCTCTATCAAGTCGATTCACGAAAAGATAAAAGAGCTGAACGAGCGAATCCTGCCCAAAGGAATAAAGGTCATTCCCTACTATGAGCGTTGGGGCCTCATCCTGAGCGTGATAAAAAAAGTATTGGAAAACGCAACGTTGGGTGTGGGCCTTGTGGCCGTTGCCCTCTTTCTATTTCTCGGGAATCTTCGAGCTGCCATCATGACTGCTCTTGTGATCCCTATTTCCCTTTCTATTACCCTTGCGGTCATGGCCATTCGGGGTGATTCTGCCAATCTGCTCTCCATCGGAGCTATCGATTTTGGGATCATCGCTGATATTGCTCTTGTCCTCACGGAAAATTATGTGAGAGTTTCAAGACAGCACGAACCCGGCCAAAAATCTCTGATCAGGGCGACACAGGAGAGATTGATGATTAAAGCAACACGGGAAGTGGGGACACCCATCATTCTTTTAGTGGTCATCATCGTTCTCGCCTTTATTCCCATCTTCACCATGAAAGGAGCAGAAAAACAGATCTTCTCTCCGATGGCAAAGACTTACTCCTATGCCCTCATCTTCACACTCGTGCTGACCTTTACCTATCTCGCCGCGGCAATCCATGCCTTTCTCGAGGGACACGAGGGAAAGGAGTGCAGATTCTTTGAGGTAATGCAGAAATACTACGTTGGCTTGATTTCAACCCTGCTTAAGAAGGCTCGTGTCGTGATCCTCGTTAGCTCTCTTGTCATCCTCGCAGGGTTTGTCCTCAGTTTCAAGGTAATCGGTACACAGTTTCTTCCAAAATTGGACGAGGGCAATATTTACATAAGAGTCACCTTTCCCTATTCCATAGCGCTCAGCAAGACTCATGAAAATGCTAGGAAGGTGAGAGATGTTCTCATGGGATTCCCAGAGACCAAGACACTGGCTGTCCGCGTCGGAAGACCAGAGGACGGGACAGATGCAACAGGCCCCTTTAATTCAGAGTACTATGTCGATCTAAAACCCTACAGCCAGTGGAGAAGGGGAGTTACGAAAGAACAACTGGAGGAGGAGGCAAGGCAAAAGGTAACACAGCTCTTTCCGAATGCTAATATCAGCGTGTCGCAATACATGGAGGACAACCTTGAAGAGATGACGTCCGGCGTAAAAGGGGAGAATGCTGTAAAGATCTTCGGAGATGACCTCCATGAACTTGATCGAATCGCCAGAGAGGTTAAAGAGAAAATCGAGAAGGTGGCTGATGTCGAAGATGTCGGCATATACACCGAACTCGGCCAGCCAAACCTCCTGATAGAGGTGGATAGACCCAACGCAGCGGCTGTCGGGTTGAGTGTTCAAGAGATCCTGGACATGGTCTCTGCCGCGCTGGGGGGTAAGGCCGTCAGTCAAATCATCGAAGGAGATAAGAACTTCGCTCTTCAGGTAAGTTTTCCTTTCGATTACAGGAGGGAGCCGGACAGGATAGCAACCATCCCTATTCTGCTCCCTAACGGCGGGATTGTGCCACTCTCAAGGGTGGCAAAGATAAGATATGACACCGGGGCTTCGTTTATCTACAGGGAGAACCATCAGAGATACATTCCAATAAAGTTCAGTGTTGGCTCGAAGGATCTGGGCGGAACGGTACAGAAGGTACAGAGGGAGGCTGGAATGATAAAGATCCCCGAAGGGTATTATTTGGAATGGAGCGGTATCTTCAATGAAATGATGGAGGCTTTTCGAAGATTCTACATTTCCATCCCCTTAGCCCTTTTTCTCATCCTCATCCTCCTGTATATTTTCTACGGAAACATGAGAAATGCCCTCCTGACGATGGTTGCCCCAACCTGTACAGTCTTCGGAGGGCTTGTCAGCCTGTTGATCACAGACCAGCCTCTGAGCATCTCAGCTGTTGTGGGGTTTATCTCGGTCATAGGGATTTCCATCTTCAACATTTGCATCTGGATTACCCATTACAGAGAAATTTACAGAGGGAGAAGAAATAAGGAGGACGCAGTGATTGAAGCTGCGAGAGATAAGTTTAGGCCGGTTTTAATGGGCGGGCTTATAGCTTCTCTCGGCCTCCTTCCCGCCTCCTTAGCCCATGGGGTGGGTAGTCAAGTCCAGAAGCCTCTCGCCATAGTGGTTGTGGGCGGGATGCTGATCGGCACAGGGATCATTCTCTTGGTGATGCCCTTACTTTTCAGGTTCGTGCGGACAGAAAAATAAGCAAATGAACTTGTCGTCAGGAACGGTGGTCGCATAAGTTGTGCTAATGCTCCATAGACGTTAGATTGATCCGTAACGGGAGGTATGATATGTCGTCCTTTGTTAGGATTAGAAATTACGTTATCAATTTAGAAAACCTGGCATATGTGTCCGTGGAAGAGAACCATATAGATTTCGGATTTGTCTCCCCCGTGGGAAAATCACAGGATCAAAACTATATTCGGCTCATAAAAGGTTCTGACCTGCAAGACGCCGAATTCGAACAGGTAAAGGAATTTGTTCTGCAATTGCCGGACGCAGACAGAGTGATTGCTGTATGACAACCAGTTTTAGATTTGAACATGATTTAAGAATTTCTCATAAAATTTCGATAAGCTGGAGGTGACCAAATGCGAAGAATTCTTTACATCTTAACCCTCTTGGCTTTTGTCTCACCCCTCTATGCCGCCACCATTTACAAATGGACCGATGAGAAGGGTGAGAAGCATTACAGCGATGAATACGATAAAGTCCCTCCTGCATACCGAGACCGAGTAGAGACGGAGAAGTGGGAAGATACCCAGAAACCTGGAATTTCTCCTCCTCCTCCTTTTCAAAAGAGTGACGGAGGAATAACGGATATCTACGGTCAGAACGAGACCTATTGGAGGGAGAGGGCCCGTCCGTGGAAGGAGCGCCTGGAAGAAGCCAATGCCAATTATGCGAGAGTCCAGACCAAGTATACGGAAAAGTCAGAGGAGTTGATGCGGAGGAAATACGGGAGTCCCACTCAATATAAATCGAGTATCATTGAGCTGGAAAAATTGAAGGAAGAGATGGCGAGGTATCAAGCCGAGATCACTGAAGCTACTGAAATGTTAACCAAGATTTCTAAAGAGGCGGAAGAGGCTAAGGCCGACCCGGATTGGGTCAAATAGTTAGATTAAAACGATGGGAGGAAACGGATATGAAGACCAAGAGAGAGATTTGTTTGATTGTGCTGCTCTTCGCGACGGTATTTCTAATCGCTCATCAGGGCTGGGCTCAACAAAAACCAGAGCCAACAGGAGCAAGGATTATCAATGCTTTTGCTGTGAGCGAGGGATACTATGGATATATCTGGAAAATCTATCTCGAGGCAGAAAACCCGGATGGGCAGATGCAAAGGATTGCATGTTCCGTCCACCAGCCCGGTTACGGTTACTACCCGGCAGACTGGATCTACCTTAAACCAGAGTTTCGAAAGCATCTGAAGGGTTACATCCAATGGAACACTTTCAGTTCAAATACACCCATTCTAAGTGACGGGACGCAAATTATGCTGAGGGTTTCTATTCTTGACGAGGCTGGGCATGAAAGTAAGGAGGTCGTATTTCCGTTTACATTCCTGTCAGAAGCTAAAGGTCAGGCCAATCTGCCCGCCCCTTTCGATCAAGGACCTAATCCGCGGTTAGGCTATATCCATATCAATCTTTTCGATCCGAATTCCGGGCGCGGGAATCCAGGTTAATTCAAGAGGAAATCGCCCGAACACTAGATCTTAGCCAGACCGTCTTTTTGGTCTGGTATTGCGAAAGAAAGGAGGATGTATGCTTGCGGGGCAGGATTTGTTGGTTATTTTGGTGATTGTTTTGGTCCTTTTTGGTGGTAACAGAATTGCCGATCTTGGTGCGGGTCTTGGAAAGGGAATTCGAAGCTTCAAGAAAGGTTTGGAAGGGGACGAGACCACCCAAAAGAAATTGGAAGACAATTCAGACAAAAGTAAGGATTAGAGAATTGTCTCATTGTTCTTGACGCATTGAATTGTCCTTTTTGGAACTTTCCAAGGAGAAGGGATGATTTATGCTTTCAGGTCATGATGTTTTAATCATCTTGGTGGGAAACAGCCAGGATAATTTGATTTTACAATCTCATCGGACTTTAGGAATGGGCTTTGAGTAAATCGTGGCTTGGCATGAAGATCCGCTACGCTCCCAAGTTAATTTTATTGGGTTTTTTCATTATCCTTGGAGCCTACATTATTATTCGCTATAACATTTACTTCTCCTCGAACTACCAGAACAAGATGATCGAGTTCATTAACTCCTTCCATCCTTACGACGATTTTGTTTTCATCGGACTTCAAATTTTTCAGGTGCTCATCGCAGGCGCCCTACCCGCCGAAATAACCGGATTTGTCGGCGGTTATCTCTACGGCCCTGTATTAGGTACAATTTATTCCACTATTGGTCTCAGTATTGGATCATGGTTAGCCTTTATCCTTGCCAGAGTATATGGTCTGCCGCTTGTGAGAAGGGTTGTGAGGGCTTCGATCATGCAGAAATACGATCACTTTATGGACTTGCGGGGACCTTTCGTTTCCTTCATCCTTTTTTTGATTCCCGGTTTCCCCAAAGCTGCCCTTTGCTACATCATAGGCCTGAGCCAAATGAATGTTTGGACTTTTACTGTTGTTTCCACTGTTGGCAGGTTGTTTGGGACTATTTTGCTCTCCGTAAGTGGAAGTTCAGTGAGGAACGATCAGGTGACGGTTCTTCTCGCCCTTTTGGTAATCATAGGCATCATCTACTTGCTGGTTTACTTTTATCGACGGCGATTGACGAAAATAAAAAATGATTGATTGTCAGCACCCATCAGGCATTCTCTCACCCGGTGCCAAATGCTTATTTTCTTCGTTTTCCAAGGGCAACCCTCGTCAGGTTATTAACATACCTCGAAAGCACATCTTATCCCTTCCCTTTGATGGGTCAACCTTGTCGGTGCCCGTTTCGCTAACCCATTCGTTTATGATGACCATTTTCCATTTTGCTTGACAAATTCTAGGCGGAACTTTAATAATGGAAACAAAGGGCCTTCTAACGATCCTCGGCAGCTGAGATGTCGAAGTCCGTAATCAATGCGGTTCGGCATTAGGACGGTTGCCTGGTGCGAATTTCAAACCATTCCCACTCTTGGAATGGTTTTTTATTTCTGTCGCTTTGATCCGGCTCAACACCTAAAGGAGGTTTACGGTGGCAGCTGGTATACAGCCCTCTTGTTGCCCGTTTTTAGCCGTACGAAAGAAGAATTTAGGAAAATCGCTTTATCACATCGTCACTCTTGTCGTTGCTTTCCTCCTTCACGCCGCCACGCTTCCTGCAATGGCTATTGCGGATGAGGACCATGTCGCTGGAGATAACCAACGTCAACCTGAGACCTCGCCTGGTCTAACTGAAAACAGGATATCGAAATTGAAACTGCCCAAGTCGGCTTACGAAGTAAATGATTCTATATCTAATTTGCTTGGAATACAGTTCCCGAGTTGGGCTCCCAAGTTGCTTGGCATGCAAGCTACTGGAATCTATCAGAACATGCCATCCTTTCACAGTCCGTATCAAGGAAACAATAGCCTCAGGTTCGATCACGGCCTAGGACAAAAGTTTACTCATTCTTATGGGATCTATTTCGGTTCCCAAATCACAAAAAATTTACAGGCTTATCTGGATATTGAAATGTTCCGAGGTAATGGAGTAAGTCATGGGTTAGGGCTTGGCGGATACGTGAATGGAGATCTCATCAGAGCTGGTCCCGCGAATCTGGGGCAGAATCCATATCTTGCTCGTCTCTTTCTGCGTTACTTCATCCCTTTATCAGAAGAAAGAAACGAGTCCCCGGAGCCCGGTATCGATGAATTACCATCACGCGATCCTACGAGCAGGATAGAGATAAAATTCGGGAGATTCGCTATAACTGACGATATAGATTTGAACCGCTATTCCAATAACCAGCGGACACAATTTTTCAACTACGCATTTCTCTACAATCCGGCATGGGATTACGCATCGGACACCAGAGGTTATAGCCAAGGTATCAGTGTCTCTTTCGTGAAGCCAACCTGGAGATTAACGTTTGGGTGGTTTCAGATAAATACGATAGCTAATGGTATGGACCTCGACTGGAGGATAGGAAAAACGGGAGGGTATAATCTTGAACTCACACTTAAGCCAAATAAATTTGGAACGGTAATTCGTTTTCTCGGCTATTACAATCAGGGAAATATGGGAAGGTATCGAGATGCGCTCAATATTGCGGCAGAACATGCAACGACACCGGACGTGATCGTTCTCGATGAGAAAATACATAGAAAGTATGGGTTTGGCATCAATTTGGAACAACCCCTGGCAGACAACGGAGAAACAGGATTATTCGCCCGAGCAGGCTGGTCTGATGGACATACATCATTTTGGTCTTATGCGGAAGCCGATCGACATCTTAGCGTTGGAGCACAAGTAAGTGGGGTGCATTGGAAACGCGCCGAGGACCGTTTCGGAATCGCTTTTGGGGTTCAGAGCATATCCAGTCTCCACAAGCAGTATCTCGCAGAGGGAGGAATGGGTGTGTTAGTCGGCGATGGAAAACTGAACTACCGTCCGGAGCAGGTACTTGAGCTGTATTATCGAATCCAGCTGGGTCGATATATACAGATCAGCCCGGATTTCCAGAATATCTGGAACCCGGGGTATAATCGGGATAGGGGACCGGCTCAAGTATATGGGTTACGTCTCCATCTCAGTTATTGAATCTGTGCGCTAATCCCTTACCATCGGCCAGAGGATGCATCACCTTTTCCGCTAACCTTTTTCATGCCTCAGCCTTCCAGACACCCATGCTACTATCAACTCCAGGCAAAACAAGGCCACGATCATTTGTCCGGGAGGGTAATCATAGTAGTTGGCAAGCATAAAACCAATGATGCCATTCCCTACCGCCACGACAGGTGCAACGAAGAACATGCCTCGGACCTCCCGACATAAATTCTTTGCCACAAGGGCCGGGAGAACCAGACATCCAAATGTGTAAAGCATTCCTGAGGAGCGGATCGAGAGGCCGATGATAAGGCCCAGCCACGCTGAGGTGAGCAGACTCCAAACGGTTATTTTCATCCCTATCGCCCTTGCCATCGAGGGGTCGAGAGCGAACAGAAGGATTCTACGATAGAAAAAAATGAGAAGAAAGACCGTCAGGACGCTAAGAATGCTAAAGATCCAGACGTCCGTCACGGTAGCTCCGATGATGCTTGAAGAAAGAAGTCGATGGATCTCCTCTAGACCATGAGGACTATGGGATACAATCAGAATGGAAAGGCTGGCTGATACAAGGAAGACCCACCCCGTTACGGCCTCATGGCTTTCCCCTCCGGTCTCCTCCCCGCGTCCGGTCATGGAGGCAGCTATGACAGAGAAAACAACGGCCATCACTGACAGACTGATATCAGAATGAAACCAAGGAAACTGGTCTAGGGCGAATACTCCCGTGGCCCACATCGTTAAGGCAATCCCCAGGGTTGAGGCCTGAGAGACGGCGGCGCCGATAAAGATCTGGTCCCGTGCCACCACGAGTACACCGATCATGGCCAGCAAAAAACTGATCAGCCATCCAGCGAGGTAACTCAGGTGAAACAGGTCCCAGGAGGATAAAAAGTTCTGGATCATTGGAGACCTCCTGTCTCTCCCCTCATCCCATCGATACGGACGTTTAAAGCCCCTGACGGCTCTTGCCAGATGGAGATGGGCACCCCGTAGGCCTTCTCGAGGTTTTCTTGACTCAAGATGGTGTGACAGGGTCCGCCCTTTACAGAACCATCGAGGAAGAGAGCAATGTGGGTGGCATAATGTGCCGCTAAGGTCAGATCGTGAGTGACAAAAAGAACAGTGAGGTTCTCTTTACGATTGAGATCGGTCAAAGACTCCATGAGTGCGTCCGCAGCGGTGAGGTCCAAATCCTTGGTCGGTTCATCCACGATGAGGAATTTAGGTCGCCTGATCAGGGCCCGGGCAACCAAAGCACGCTGACGCTGGCCACCTGAGAGGGACCAGTAATTTTTGGCCATCATCTCTTCTAACTTCATTTTCTCAAGAGCCCAGCAAAGCCTTTCAAACCCCTCTCGCTTTTTCATTCGTATTCCTGCAAGGCCAAGGAGGACGAATTCGCTTACCGTCGTCGGCAGCGTTGGATTGAGATCGCATCGCTGAGGGACAAATCCGATGGAGCTTCCCTGGGCAAATTCAGGACGCAGGTAGATTTGTCCTTGCTGGGGTTGCAACATGCCCAAAAGAACCTTAAGAAGGGTTGTCTTCCCAACGCCGTTCGGACCGAGGAAGAACCAAAACTCTCCGGTCCTGACTTGAATAGTTACATTTTTGAGAACGGTCCGCTTTCCATAAGTGATCCATAGCCCATCCATTTTTAAAATCAGGTCATTTTTTTCCATAGTACTGAGACCTCCGCACAATCCATCCTTTGAATAAAGTTGAAATCATGGCTCTGAGAGTAATCGTTAAAGATGTCCTCCAAACGCAGTTACAAGTTGCCGGACATTGTAGTCGACCATCTTGAGGTAACTGTCAGCCCCTGGACGGGATCCCACCTGATGAGCCATAGGTACTATCTTGGCCCCTATATTTTTTGAGACGAATTGTGCATGTCGGATGTCATAGTAAGGGGAAGCCAGTATTACTTTGACTCCTTCAGCCTTCATCATCTCTATCAACTCTTGAAGATGTTTTGTTGTCGGCGAAATCCCCGGCTTAGGCTCCATAAACCCGATTACCAAAATTCCGAACCTCCGGGAAAAATAAGGCCATAGATTATGGTCAGCAACAACCTTGCTCCCCCGATAAGGAAGCATCATTTTCAACCAACCTTCCAGTGAACCCTCTGCTTTCTGTTCCTTTAGAAAAGACTCGATCTTCCCTTCTTCATACAGGAGGGCTAACTTTTCAAAATCATATTTTCCGGCCAACTTATCTCCAACCATTGCGTTCCCTATTTTGCGATAAAAATTTGTGTACCGCTCTTCGAACAAAGACTTTTTTTCTGGCCTGAGTTCTGTGAGTCTGTCCCTAATCAGCCGAGCAACACGGAGACCATTCAACGGATCTGTTATGTAGTGGGGATTTCCTAAAGGATGGACATCTCCCATGGAACGATCCACGGGCCCTGTTGGAATCTCCATGGGAGTGATCACTTTAGAGCAATCCACATATCCCGGCGCTCCCACGAGGACCCGGCTATTTCTGGCATTTTGCAGAAGGATGGGGGCATATCCAATCTCCAGCTCCATGCCAATTTGGAGAAAGAGGTCCGCCTGACTCAAAGCCTTGATGAAGCTGGGTTTGGCCTCAATGAAGTGGGGATCTTCCTGGCTTTTCGCGAACACGCCAACTTTAACCTGGTCCCCTCCAATTTCCTGCGCAAGATTCCCCAGATCAGGAATCGTAGCACAGACTTGAATGGGTTTCGATCCTTGAGCCTGGGCAAAGGGGACAAAAAATCCCAACCGAATCAGCAAGAGAACCGAAACCAGGCATAAATATTTTTCAGAAGATCTATTTTGCATACGAAAGCTCCTCCCCTTTAGTATTTATGCGCGGCGTGGACCCCAAACATAAACTCCACCCCAAGCCAGATCGAGTGGGCATTCTCATGGTCAAAACCGTTTAAATGATCGTAATTATACTGCAGTCGAAAGCGAGAAAATTCAGTGGGCTGCCATACAAGCAGAGGAGAAATACGGTGTCGGTCCCCCCGGAAGGGATCGGAATTTCTTGAAACAATTGTAACGGTGCCCGTTCCGAAGTCGACATTGACGTTGTTCCCGCTTCCGCTTGCAAACTCATACCGAATCCCCGCAGCCCAGGGACTTCGGAATCCCCAGAGCAGCTGGGTGTAGAACCCCCAATCCACAAGAGCCTTCCTGGGTAGGCGGATATCGTCAGCCGTGCCTGCAATTCCGTCCGGTCCCGGATTGAAGAAACGATCTGCCCGGTAGTTCCGCCCCATGATTTCTGATTGAAAGAGAAGAAAGGGCCAGCCACGAAAGTTGTTCACCGGACGCCACTTCAGCTTAAGATCGGCACCGTAGATCCACGTCTCACCACGGGGTCCGGTGGCGTTTGGTCCGTAAAGCCCTGAAAACCCTAATACGGTGGAGACCTCATCGCTCAAGTCCCAGGAGTTCCCCCACCTGGCCAGATAGGCCAAATCGCTTAAGCTCTTGACGCCGCGCCTCACGAAGGGCCGGCCGCCGATGGGGCGTTCTGTAAAGGCTGACGAGCTGGAAAGGAAGCTGGTCATGGTTTCCCCATTGGCATTCTGAATGCCAAAATATAATTCAGAGTACCATGGGAGAGGCGTAAGCCATGACAATCTGAAGCCGGGGCCCCTCATCCCATCAGGCCCAAAGAGGCGCGTGTTGATGATAGGTTGGTCCTGCCAATCCCACTGATGGGGGTGTTGTGGGTTGATTCTCCCAAACTCCGTAAAGAACTGCCCGCCCTTGAGCTGAAGTTGATAAGGCAGCTTCTGCGTCGTGAAGAAGGCTTCCTCCAGCTCAACCTTCGATTCCCCCGTAATCGGATCAAGAAAGTAGACGATATGAGACTCTCCGTTCAAATAGGGATCCACGGCTGCGGAAAAGGAGAGTTCCACATTCTGGACAGTGAAACCCCGTTTTCGCGGGTCGTGTCCACCTCCTTCAAGAAACTGCAATGGCTGGTCGCGCTCTGTCGATGCTCCGGCAGCGAAGAGGCCATCGAAAGAGATATCGATAAGCCGAAGGGTAGCTCCACCCACCTGATAGGATAAAATATCTTTTTTGGGTTCCCCCTCTTGGGGCAAGGCGATCTCCTTCACTTTGTCGAGGATCGAAGCCGTCTTCGAAGGCTTTTCTTCAGCGGGTGGTGTTACTTCTTTACGTTGTGCCATTTCCTTCTGTTCCGGAGGCTGGGACTTTTTTATTTCCACTTTCAGCTCTTCAATGATCTTCTGCTGCTCCTTTATTGTCTGTTCTTGTTTCTTGAGGGCCTCCTCAAGGATCTTAATCCGCTCCTCCAATGTCTGAGCGAACCCACTGGAATAAAAGACAAGGAGAACAATGATCGAAATAAGAATTGTTTTCATTTTGATCCCTCCATGGATACGATACCTCCATCTAAGAGAGGAATGCTCCCCCGTCATACAACCAGCTATAAGAAAAAACGAGGAGATGATATGGCATGCTCTCGGTCACGTTGAGGAATTAGGTTCTGGTCTTGCCCCCTATGCAGGAGGTGACCGCTTGGAAAGGATGCTCCTATCGGTTGAGAGTGAGATATCTTGCTCTTGCGGCAATAGACGAAGTCTCTCGCAGATTGGCGCGGGGAGCTCGAAGCTGTCTTGAAGAATGAACTGCGAACGGTGGAGGCTTAGCATACATAACCGGCAATCGAGATCGGTACCAAAGTGATTGTGATGATGAAAATTTGGGGAAATCACAAGAAACAAAAAAGAAAGAATAAGGCACCCGACTAACCACCTATGCTCCATAATTTCACTATACACAGTAGGTCGCCCATTTTCAACATTTTCTTTTCGCATTCCCGAAAACCTATTGATACCCTTTTTTTGTTGAAAACCTGTTTTCTGCGGTATATATTTTTTCTCTGAAGGAGGCAAAAAAAATGGACCAACTCTTTTATCCGAAGTCGGTGGTCGTCATCGGCGTTTCAGAAAAGCCTGACAATCTGGCCAGAATCATCGCCGAGGATCTTTTCGAATTTCAGTTTAATGGGGAGATCTTTCTGGCAGGCAAAAAGGAGGGGATTCTCTTCGGAAGAAGAATCCATACCTCAATCGATGACCTCAGAGAAGGAATCGATGTGGCCGTAATCCTCACACCTGCTCACACCATCCCGGGCATACTGGAAGCCTGCGGTCGGAAAAAGATTCGGTGGGCTATCGTTGAATCAGGAGGGTTCAGGGAATTTTCCGAGGAGGGGGCCCGTTTAGAACAAGAGATCCTTCGGATTGCAAAGAAGTGGGGCATTCGAATCGTCGGGCCCAACGGAATCGGCCTCATCAATCTTGAAAACGGGTTTGTCGTCCCCTTCGTCAAACTGAAGCAGGAAGCGGTCAACAAAGGAAAAGTCTCTGTCCTGGCTCAGAGCGGCGGAGTAACCATTTCCTATTTCAACTTACTTGCCAGCGCCAACGTGGGGATAGCCAAGATGGTAAGCATGGGGAACAAACTGGACCTTAATGAGATTGATTACCTCAAATATCTCATCCAAGACCCGCAGACGGAAATCATCGGTCTTTACCTGGAGAGCCTTGAAAGAGGAAGGGAATTGATGGAGATTGCCCGATCCACCTCCAAGCCGATCATTGTCCACAAAGCCAACATTGGAGAAGGAAGTCACCATATCGCCAAATTTCATACGGCAGCCCTGGCGAACGACGATCGAGTGGTCGACGCCGCATTGAGGCAGTCGGATATTATCAGGGCAAGAGATTTTCGATTCTTTGCCAGTGCGGTAAAGATCCTTTCCCTTCCGCCCATGAAGGGAAATAACCTGGTCGTCCTTTCGCGCTCCGGGGGCATTGCCATCGTTGCCGCGGATTCTGCGGAACGCTATGGCTTCAAGCTCTTTCCCCTGGCAAAGAATTTTACAGGACGAATTCAAAGCTACTTCAGGGCGAAAGTCATCCAGCCCACCAACCCTCTCGATCTGGGGGACCTTTTCGATTTCGACCTGTATACGAAAATTCTCGATCAGGCCCTAAGAATTAAGGGTGTAGACGGAATTCTTTTCCAGCATGGCTCCTCCGGTGAGGAAAAAGAGCCCTCCCGCAGGTTGATTCACGCGGTGAAGGAACTCTCCTTCCGTCATCAAAAGCCTGTGGCTCTCTGTTACTTTACTGAAGAGGAGGAATCGGCCTTTATCAAGAAAACATTCGATTATCCCATCTTCACGGAGCCCAGCGAGGCGCTCAGTGCTTTGGCCGTTTCCAGGGAATACTACCGGAAGCAAACTGTCTTAAAGGAAAAGCCGATAACCTATCGCGTGGACCGTGGCCGGGTCAAATCGCTCGTTCAAACAGCCCAAGAAGAGAGTAGAGATCTCCTCCTTACCGAGGCTTTCGAGGTTCTCCAAGCCTATGGCATCCCGGTGGCGGATTATCAGACTGTTGACCAAAAAGAGGATTTGAAAAAGGTGATGAATAAAATAGGGATTCCCGTTGCTCTTAAGACCGCCTCTCCGGAAATTTCGCACAAGTCTGATGTCGGCGGGGTTGTGCTCAATATCAACCGGGATTCAGAAGCAGAAGAAGCTTATGACAAAATGAAAGGACTTGCAAAAGGAGCTTCCTCCGGAGTATTGGCTCAGAAGATGATCTCGGATGGGAAGGAGGTGATCATAGGGGCGAAACACGATCCTTCCTTTGGTCCCGTACTTCTGTTTGGATTGGGAGGAATTTATGTAGAGGTCTTCAAGGAGATTTCACTCCGGGTAGCTCCGATCAATCGCTCCGAGGCTGAAGAGATGGTATCGGAACTGAAGACATCGGCCATTCTCAAGGGTGTTCGGGGGGAAAAGTCTCTGGACGTCAACGCCCTGGTTGAAAACCTGCTCAGGCTTTCCCAGTTGGTGACGGATTTCCCGGAAATCGAAGGGATTGACATCAACCCCGTGAAGGTTCTCGAAAAAGGGACTATCGCCGTCGATGCCCGAATTGTTCTGAGCAAATAACGTAGCGTTTAGCTCAAAGCTGAAAGCTCAAAGTTAAATCTGAAATCTGCAATCTGAAATTTGAAATTCTTGATTAGATCCCAAGATTCTCTCCTACCATGATCACAACCACCTCCGTGCGTGCGGGCCTCTTGGCCAGGGTCACGTAGATATTGCAGATCCGGTCCGGGGAGCTGCAATCTCCGCAAATTCCTGTCTCAACGCACGGGGTTTTCCGGTTGAGCCGCTTTGCATTCTGTGGAGCGACCCATTCTCTAACCCTCTTTTCCGCAGCTTCGACATCCTTGACGATCTTGTTGACCCCGCTGACGATGATCGTTTTCCTAGGCCCGATGAACGTCGCTCCCACCCGATTGCCTGTGGCATCCACATTGAACAATTTTCCATCTTCAGTCACAGCATTGGCGCTTGAAAGAAAGACATCGACAGAAAAACATTTACGGAAGAGTTCCAACCGCTCCTCATCGCTTTTTGCCTGCTGTTGAGGCCAGATGAATTGAATTTTTCTCTTTCCCAAGGCCTCCGTTAATCCAATCTGGGCAAGTGTCACAGACCCCCCTATTCCAACTACGGCTCCATCCGGTATCCGCTTCATCACCTCTTCGAGTGCCGTTTTAGAATCCGAAACATAAAGGGCTTCAAAATTATTCTTCTTTAATGCATCAACGGTTCTCCCGACCTGTTTTTCTCGAAACCATCCTTCTAACGGCTCCATCCCTGCTCCTTTGCTTACGAAGATAACGAATGTCAGCGAATCGTGTACGTCGTTTTCGGAATCATTCGAATCATTTGCGATAATTAATGGCTCGCGAGGTAATCTTTCATCCCGTCAGAATTTGCAACCATCGTGTCTTTCCCATCTTCCCAGTCTGCGGGACAAACCTGACCCTCATGGGAGCTGACAAACTGGAAGGCTTTCATGACTCGCATCGCTTCCGTCACAGAGCGACCAACGGAAAGGCTGTTGATCGTAGAGTGCATGATCACCCCTTCAGGGCTGACCAGAAAAAGCCCTCGCAGAGCAACCCCTTCATCCTCCATAAGGATTCCGTATTCTCGTGCCGTCACTTTATTCAGGTCGGAAAGGAGCGGATAGTTCAGGTTGCCGCCGAGACCCCCGTCCTCCCGCTTGGTATCCACCCAGGCCTTATGGACATATACCGAGTCCACCGAGATGCCGAAGATCTGGCAATCGAGTATGGTGAATTTTTCTGCGGCCGAAGAAAAATTAAGTACTTCCGTCGGGCAGACAAAGGTGAAATCAAGGGGATAAAAAAGCAGAAGAACCCATTTCTTTCTGTAATCCGACAATTTATACCGGCCGAATTGTCCGTGATAATAACCTTCCAGTTCAAAATCTGGGGCGGGTTTGCTGACTAAGGACATCATGGGAACCTCCTCTTCCAAAAAATGCTTTCTCATTTATACTAACACCCATCATCCAAAAATCAACTATTGCCCGTAATCCCCTCCCCCTTCGATGGGGGAGGGCGAGGGTGGGGGTGGACAAGACAAAGACCCTTTGGGTCCTCCCTCCCCTTCATCCCCTCCCACCGAGAGACTGTGTCGTAATATGATTTACCGAATAGACACACACAAAATATGTTGTAGGGGCTCAATTCATTGAGCCCTATTGGTGGGCTTGATAAATCAAGCCCCACCAATTGTGACACAATCTCCGAGGGGAGGGGAGACTTTCGAGAGAACATGTCTATCCGCAATGTGAAGCTCACCGGCCACAGGCCGGGGCTTCCCGGAAGGGTAATTTCCTTTCATATTGTGCCATTTGACCCGGCCAAGGTTTTGGAGGGGAGACCACTTCGATCCGACTGCGTCCGAGGAGTTACTCTCGCCCTCCTTACTTTTTCGGCGGCTCTGGGACAATTTTTTGATAGTCGGCAGGGGGAAGGAAAACGTCATCCTTTAATTCCTTCGTCTCGATTTTCTTTACTTCTACACGGTCAATGGCCCTCAACCCGTAAGCGATCGCATGGTCTTTAGTCAAAATGGGAAATCCATAAGGCTTCAGCTTCTCATAAATCTCTCTGCTTTCTTTCATCTCCAGGCTGAAATCTTTTGAAAACCCCTGAGCCACTCGATCCATCACCTTCTCTATTTCTTTCAATTCCACATCACGGGTCACCCAGTTCTCTTCGATCAGCTCATCGTCTGCCAGGACCTCAATCTGTTCCGTCTGAAAACCGTTGATGACAGTAGTCCTGCCGGTCCTTCTGACGACGATCTTCCTCTCCTTGGGTTTTATCCTAGGAAATTCTTCCTTGAGTCGCTTTGCTACTTCTCTTTCCCATTGGGAAAGTTTGACTTCCACATAACTCTTGGACCGGTGGTCGACCATCACCAACCCATCTCCCTTAAGGTCCAAGATCGTTGTCATTCCGCGCTCCTGATGATCTGTCCGAAATCGGTAGTCAGAAAAATAGAGCAAAGCCCTTGACGGGATTCCGTCCCGATCCCTCACCACCTGTTCGACTACCACTCCGGCCAGGCCTTTTCCGGGCACATTCAAAAAAAGCATCGCTATCAACAATATCGGGAAAAACAATGTCCTTCCTTTCATAACGCTCTCCTTCATCTCTTTGGCGCATACGTGCCGAGCTATTAACCTATTCAATGTGCAAATCCTCATTCCGCAATCCGAAATCCGCATTCCGAATTATAGTTAGACTCTGCTTATAAAGGCCGTTATTCCGTCATGCCGCACTTGATGAGCCTGCCCCGTGCTTGTCGGAGCGACCCTCTGCGGAGACCCACATCGGGATACGGGGGCATCCAGACGTCGTCCCGCCGAAAGTCGCGATCCATTTTAAAGACTGGGTCCCGGTTTTCACCGGGAACCCTGGATTCCGGATCGGGTCCGGAATGACGGTCACTGTGGAATAATTTATGAATCACTACAATGGCATAGTATAAGTCAAACACATTTCACAAAATTCCTTATAGCTCCGATTCCAATTTTTCTAATTCTTTGTTTACCTCCTCCAACCGTTTCACACGCTTGGGATCGTAAAAACCCTCTCCTTTCCGTTTATCTTTTTTCAATTTTCGACGCAGCCTCTTATAAGTTCGCTCCAGGTTTCTAAGCAAGACAGAATACGCCTCTTCAGGGGGTGTTCTTTCTTCCACCCTCTCTTCAAGCGGAGGCTTTTCTTCGGCACCAAAGAGACCTCTTCTCTCCATCCATTGTGGAACCGTGGCGTTAATACGGAATCGCTCGCTGACCAGCCGACTCAGTTCCAGGGAGATCTTTTCTTCCCCATGGTTGACGAAAACCTCAAGCTGAGGATGATGAATGTGAGAAATCCAGTTAAGAAGTCCTCTCTGGTCGGCATGAGCAGAGAATCCTCCCAAGGTGTGGATATGCGCTTTGACAGCTATCTCCTCTCCGAAAAGTCTGACCGTCTTGGCTCCATCGACAATCCTCCTGCCAACGGTTCCCTCGGCCTGGTAGCCGATGAAGACGATATGGGATTCTTCTCGCCAAAGGTGATGCTTCAGATGGTGTTTGATCCTTCCAGAGTCACACATGCCGCTGGCGGAGATGATGACCCCGGACCTTGGATCCTCGTTAATCGCCTTTGACTCCTCGGTGGTCCGGGTGTAACGGATGCCCGGAATTTCTAATGGATTTTCTCCGCCTGACAGAAGATCTTTGGTTTCCTGGTCGAAACAATCTGAATTCCTTTTAAAGATTTCCGTCGTGGAGATGGCCAGAGGGCTATCAATATAGATGGGAATCGCATGTATGAAGCCCTTTCTGATAAATTGGCCAAGAGTATAAATAATGTCTTGGGTTCGCTCAACGGCAAAGGCGGGAATGATGACCTTCGCCTCCTTCGCGATAGCGTCCTGAACGATCTTCAATAGTTCCTGGACGGTCTCCTCCCTTGATTTGTGGAGCCGATCTCCATAGGTCGATTCCAGCCAAACGACATCCCCTTCCTCAAGGATTGAGGGGTCTCGAATGATAGGCTGGTCAGAGTTTCCCAAATCCCCTGAGAAGATAATTTTTCTTTCTCCTCCTTCGTCTCCGGTCCAGATTTCAATGATCGTGGATCCCAAAATGTGTCCGGCATCCTGAAAACGCACCTTCAGACTATCCGCCAATTGAAACATCTCACCATAATTCACTGTCCGGAAATGTCGAAGGCTTTTCTCGGCGTCTTCCACGGTGTAAAGAGGGAATCGCCTCGCCCATCCCTGCCCTTTTGCCCTTACGATTCTCCCACTCCGTTTCCATTTCTTGAATGTGTCCGCTATCCCGGAGCATCACCTCACAGAGATCGAGAGTGGCCTTTGTACATATCACCCTCCCTCGAAATCCTTCTTTGACCAGTTTCGGAATGAGACCGCTGTGATCGATATGGGCATGTGTGAGCAACATGAAAGAAAGGTCTTTCGGCTGGTAAGGCTGGAGGTTCCGATTTCTCTCCTCGTGCTCCTTGCTTCCTTGAAACATTCCGCAATCGACCAACCACTTCAATGACCCCTTTTCTAAGAGGGTGGCAGACCCAGTGACCGTTCAAACCCCTCCCAAAAACGTCACTCTCATCTGTGTGTGTTCCCCTTTAACTATTGTAGGGTGCGTTCCCCCAACGCACCATCTGGCCGGCTCCGAACTTTTTCATCAATTATTGACTTTAGACTCTTTTCCTAATATAAAACCTTAAAATTATCAACGAAATTGATTTTCGACTCGGACCCCCACGCCTGCCTGCCGGCAGGAAAAACGGGAATAAGGAGGAAGTATGGCGGATAAACTGTACGTGATTAATGAGATTGCTGCCAGTGAATCCTGGAGGATGTTTCACATCATGGCGGAATTTGTGGAGGGCTTCGAAGCCCTCGGAAAGTATCATCCTTCGGTAAGCATTTTTGGATCCACGCGAGTCAAACCCGGGGATGAGGTCTACCAGAAGGCGGAAGAAATCGGCCGGGCCCTGGCGGAGAACGGTTTTGGCGTCATCACAGGAGGAGGGCCTGGCGTCATGGAAGGCGCCAACAAGGGCGCTGCCTCTGCCGGAGGCAATTCTATCGGTCTCAACATCGAAATTCCACAGGAACAGAAACCCAATCCATACGCTAACGTCACTCTCCACTTCCGCTATTTCTTCGTCCGCAAGGTGATGTTTGTCAAGTACGCGGTCGCCTATATCATTCTTCCGGGAGGGTTTGGAACTATGGATGAGTTGTTTGAAGCGGTAACACTCATCCAGACACACAAGATCAGACCTTTCCCGGTGATCCTGGTAGGATCAAGCTATTGGAAAGGCATGTTGGACTGGATGAAGGAAGTGGTGCAAAAGGAGGGAAAGATTTCACCCGCAGACTTGGAAATCCTTCAGTTGATCGATGAGCCGGCCGAGATTATTAAAACCATCAAAAAAACGGTGATCCTATGATGACATTTCAGATTTCAAATTTAAGATTTCAAATTTGCAATCTGCAATTTGAAATTTGAAACAAAAAAGTTCTCTATCCCACTCCACTCTGGTTTATGGTTTCACTCTCTCATCAACCAGCTCCAGGATGTCCATTACTCGAATCCTCCGGTCTAAGTTCAATACCTTGACCGCCGAGTCAAGAGAGATCATACAGAGGGGACAAACCGTGGCCAAGATTTCGGCCCCAGTCCCTTCTGCCTGCTTCACCCGAGCTTCATTGATCCGCGTTCCTGCCTTTTCCTCCATCCACATGTGGCATCCGCCTCCTCCACAACAGAACCCATTCTCTCGACTTCGCTCCATCTCTAAAAAGGTGAGATCTGGCATCGTTCTCAGAATCTTTCGGGGCGGTTCGTAGCCATCATTGTATCGGCCCAGATAACAGGAATCATGATAAGTTACCTTTGTCGCCCTGCCTCCGGGAGTTATTGGAATCTTTCCACTTTGAATTAACTCCTCTAAAAGAGTCGTATAATGGATCACCTCAAAGTCGGCCCCGAATTGTGGGTATTCATTCTTCAAGGTATTCAAGCAGTGAGGACAAGTGGTGAGGATCTTTTGAAACCTCACCTGCCGGAGTTGATTCACGTTCTTTTCCACAGTAACTTGAAAAAGATACTCGCTTCCCATTCTTCTCAGGTCAATGCCGCAGCACCACTCTCGAGTACCGAGCACCCCGAAATCCAGCCCGGCTCGATTCAAAATGCGAATCAAGGAAGTAGCCACCTTGATATTTCGGTCGTCATAAGAGCTGTAGCATCCGACCCAGAACAGAATATCTACCTTTTCTCCTGGACTCACTTCTTTGGCCCCCAACTCCTCCGTCCACCACATCCTCTTCTCTGGATCGAACCCCCAGGGGTTTCCCCTCCGTTCGATATTCCGGAAGGCAAAATGCGTCTCTTTCGGAATCTTCCCGTGATGGAGGACAAGATTTCTTCGGAGGTCGATCAGCTTAACCATGGGTTCGATAAAAGCCGGGCAGTGCTCCAGACAGTTTCGGCAGGTGGTGCATTCCCATATCACTTCTTCTGCCACCACATCACCGATGAGGTGAAGGCGGTCTCTCTCTTTCAAGGGCCTTTCCATATGCCTTTTTAAATCCTGTATGACCTTTTTGGGATTGAGATGCTTTTGGGTGAGATGGGCCGGGCATGCCTCCTGGCAACGACCGCACCGCATACAGGCGTCCAGTTCCAGAAGATTTCTCCACGAAAATTCTTCTATCCTTCCAACGCCGTAGGTTTCTGAACCCTCGAGATCAAGGGAGGCCAAGGCTCCTTTCGCCTCCAAATTTCTGAAGAAGATACTAAGAGAAGAGGAAAAGAGGTGAAAGATTCTTGAAAAGGGAATGTAGGACAAAGAGACTAAAGAGAGGGAGACATGAACCCACCAGAGCACAGAAAGACAGGCTCTCAAGCCACCCTCTTCCCGAAAAAAATTTTTTAGAATCCGCCCCGTGAGTGAAGCCACGGGTGCCCATTGAGACCAGGACGATTGGTAGATTTGATTCCGAACCCCCGTTAGTGAAAAGCCGGTCAGAAAGACAAGAGAGAGAAGAAAAAGGGAGACGGCATCGGTTCGTTGATTGTCCAACTCTCTGGGTCTCCCGAGGTACCTTCGGCAGGCAAGGGATACCGTACCCATCAATCCGATGATACCCGAGAAATCTAAAATCGAACGGTAATAAGGATAAGATTTGAAATCAAAGAGCCTGATTCCCAAAAAAGGAAAGGATAAATACTCCTGGATGAGGACGATAAGAATTGAAAAACTAAGGAGGGCAAAAGACCAGAAGAGAAGAAGATGGCTTATCCCCGGGAAAGGGCTTCTCAAAATTCCCCGATGTCCCAAGACATAGATGAACAGGCCCTTCCATCTTTCTCCCAACCCGCTCCATTTCCCTTCATCCTTTCCGCGACGCCAGAGGCGATATCGAAGATAAAAGCCGAAGCAGACAAGAAAGAGAGCGAATGCTCCAAGAAAATAAAAGAGGACGCCTTTCCGAGTCAGGGGATATCGGTACCCTTCTTCCTGGAATTGGGCTCCTACCCGATTCAATTCCCCTGTTTTGGCATCCGTGTGGCAGAGGGTGCAGTCAGACCCGGCGAGGCGGAAGGCGTAATATTCCGTCGCTTGAACGGTTGAGGATAGAAGAAAAAGAAGCAGAGAGAGGACAAAAAAGGCTAGGATAAAACGAAGGCGGAATCGATCCATCTCTTATTTTTTACCCCGACACCTAGGGTGGAGTCAACGACGAAAAGAATGAGAGAGTTAAGATTTTCGGAAACGTTCCTCGGGGGATCTAATCCACGCTTCAGTGAGGCATTACATGAGAGAAGATCAGTTGCGGAAGTGATGAACTCCGTCCACAACATAGTAGGTGAGGAGAGTGGTCAATTCGATCATCTTTTTTTCCTCATCTTCAGGAAGGTACCCCAGTGATTCATTTTTGCAGATGGCCTCCCATTGCCGAAGCCTTTTTCGAACGGAGTGCTTGTTGGACCCCGAGATCCAGAGACTTACCTGTTCGGTCAGGGGCCTTGCGTGCTTCCGAATCAACTTCCATGCAGGGAGAAGATTTCTCCATCCATTTCCTGGTCTCACAAAGAGCTCGTTCATATCGGCCAGATATTCTTGGAGTTCTTGGTCCAGGATTTCCCCGTCTAATCCCCACCACTCGGATACCGTCTCTTCTATCGTTTTATATGTCCCCTCTTGTTTCTTTTCCGCATTGAAAGGTTCTCTCCCGGCAATCTCTTCCATCAACCGATCTACGTAGGACAATTTTTCCAATGCGGTAGGCCAATTTCGATATTTCACTCCCCAATGGGACCGGGGGTCGAGCCAGATGGCAAAGGTCTCCGCCCAATCCTCATCGGGATGTTTCTGAGCGTAGTGAGGATCCCCTAGATAGTGGAGGTGTCTGACATAACTCTTCGACCAGGGATTTACCCGGTACAGATACCCATCCCGATACTTCTTATGAAAATCCCCGAACGTTTCCTTCCAATCCTTCCGCTGCCAAAGCTTATAGGCATAGTTCACCGCATGGCCTGTCTCATGACGGAGGATCTTTATCGTCTCCTCAGTCGTTGGAGTGTCTCCTTCAAGGTCTTCTAACTCGGGCATGGCCAAATAGAAAGGGATGCTAATCGAAATCTTTTTGTTCACACATCCCCACTCGTTCCCAAAATAGAAGTCAGGCCATAGAAGAATTCGATGCACTCGAAGTTCCTTCCTCAATCTCTTGATGGGAGGCGCCAAACTTTCGTTCACATCCAGTTCCAGATCGCCGATCTTAGTCGTCAAAAATTTCTGATAACTGATCTCGTCCATCTCGCTCAGCCTATAAACTTTATTCTTAGATTCAGACTAATGTTTATTCTGGGTTTTAAAGGAGGGGCGCTTTTCTAAATGTCTTTAGCCGTGCTGTCAGGGCATTATTACATTTGTCATTACGTCCAATATTAATATAATATTCATTTCTCGCGAGGTCAAAATATATTTTTTCACAAGCAGAACTATAATGATTATAATGAGTTACATGAATATTGTATCTAATTCAGTCCCAAGTTTTAATCCATTTCGAGGTCAGCATATCGTCCAAAGCCTTTGCTAAGAAGGGTAGGTTTTAACCCATAAGTTTGCCTATTAAAATGAAATTTTTTGTTGTAAGATTCAGATAATAAGGACGGAAAAGACTTATGGATGTCTTTATTTCAGGCGCGGGAATGACAAAATTCGGGAGGTCCAAAGAGCCCCTCGAAAAGATGATGGCCGAGGCAGCATCCTCAGCATTGAGGCAAGCCCAGTTGGAGCGAGTCGACGCGATCTACATAGGGGTTATGAGTGTTGAGGAATTTGTCGGAGATTCCAATTTCGCCACACTTCTGGCGGACACCCTCGGGTTGACTGGAATTCCTTCTACACGAGTGGAAACGGCTTCTTCCACGGGCGCAGGTGCTTTTGAGGCGGCCTTCTATGCGGTGGCATCCGGTCATATGAAACATGTCCTCGCCCTCGCCGGCGAAAAGATGACCCACCTCCCTACGGCGAAGACTACTCGGATTCTCTCCGAGGTGATTGATCGTTCCGAACGAAGGTACGGTGCGACCATGCCTGCTTTGGCCGCGATGATTGCGCAAAAATATGCCCGAGAATTTAATCTGTCGCCGCTCAAACTTGAGGACATCCTCGCCCAGGTGGCCATCAAAAATCACTCCAATGGTTACCTGAATCCTTATGCTCAGTTCAGAAAAATCATTAATAAAGAAGATTACCTGAAGAGCCAGATGATCTCCTACCCTCTCCGCCTCTACGATTGTGCGCCGGTCACAGACGGAGCCTCAGCCATCGTTCTCACTGCCCAACCCAGCCCGGTCAAAGTCTCCGGTATCGGCCATGCGACGGATACCGCCGCCTTAAGGCATCGAACTTCCTTCACCTCCTTCAACTCGACCAAAGAAGCCGCTCAGAAGGCTTACGCTATGGCCCAGATCAATCCCTCCGATATCCAATTTGCAGAGGTCCATGATGCCTTTACCCCCTTTGAAATTATCGGGACAGAAGATTTAGGCTTTTTCTCAGCCGGGAAGGGATGGAAGGCTTTAGAAGAGGGAGTGACACATCTCCGAGGGAAGCTTCCCATCAACCCGTCCGGAGGGTTGAAGGCAAGAGGCCATCCCGTAGGTGCCTCAGGCCTTGCTCAGTTGGTAGAAATCGTCTATCAACTCATTGGGAAGGCGGGTAGAGAAAGGCAACTTGAGAGAGCAGAGGTTGGATTGGCCCAAAGCGTCGGAGGGTTGGGAAATAATAATTTGGTCACCATCCTTGAAAGGACTGACCGAAAAAGAATCGTGAAAGAGGGCTGGAGTCCCGATTATTATCCAGAAATCAGCGTTTCGAAGAAGGGTACCGACTCTCCGCCCACGGAGGGGGTTGGGATTTTGGAAACATTCACCACCCTTTACGTCACACCGGAAGGCTTCCTTTCACCCCTCACCCTTGGCTTTGTCAGCACGAAAGGAGGCGAAATGGTGATGGTCTGCAATCCAGATTATCGCTCCCCCAAAGAATTGAAAATGGGCCAAAGGGTCTATTTAAGAATCCGAGAAGGACTCTATGTCTTCGAGAAACTCACCCTCTGGAACCGGTTTAAGTATTGGATAAGGAAAAAATAGAGATAGTCTTGGTGCTCCATTTTTCTAAGAAATAACCTGAGCAATCTGTCCCGCATAAATCACGACAAATTCCCATGGAGTGGCGTGCCTTAATTCGTCTTCCTGAGATAGTCAATCATCGGCTGTGTGGCCAGGGGCACAACATCACCGATCATGTGGGGCATCAATTGATCCATCACCTTAGGCATTAACTCTCCCATCTGCTCCTGCATATAGTCTGGCATAGGGACTTGTTCAGCCACCCTTTCGAGCAGCACCGGCATTACCTTTGGCATCATCAAGGGCAGCAACTTGGGGAACAAAATAGGAAACATCGGTTTCATCAAGTCCAGCGCCGCCGGGATCTTACCCATGAATCGCATCATTGGTCCCATCCCAAAAGGCATGGCGTCGACGAGCTCCGGCCACATCGTGCTCATCAAGTCGGCGAAACCCTGGGGCGTCATCAGGGCAATCATTGCTTCGAAGACTGTCCACTGCCTCCGGACTTCCGGGTGAGGATCGGGAAAGTTGTAACCCAAAGCCGAAGCTGCAAAATGTGCGAGGTCAACGACTTCGATGGGTATCTTTTTTTTGTCGGCGGTGACACGGAACTGGAATTCACAACAGGGACAGAGGGCAATCACCTTTTCAGCCCCCGCTTGGAGCGCCTCCTCCAGCCTGGTTTTGCCTATTTCAGCCGCCACAGAAGGGTCCTTAATCAGGGTCAAAACACTTCCGCAGCAGTGCCCTGCTTCTCGATTGTGCTCCATCTCGACCAGGTTAAAACCCGGAATCGCCCGAATCACCTCTCGAGGAGGTTCATACACTCCTGAAGCACGGCCGATGTGACACGAGTCATGCCAGGTGACGGGTACGGTTTTCTGTTTTCCCTTTGAGGGGAATGAAAGCTTTCCTTCCTTGATCTTCTCGGCCAAAACCTCGCTGTAGTGCCTGGCGGTAATACCGTATTCAATCCCCAGCTTCTTCGCCCAGACAGGATAGACCTGTCGCCACATCATATTGCATGCCGGACAGGAAGCAACGACCGTATCGACTCCAGCCTCCTTCATCACCTCGAGGTTCTTCCTGAACGTTTCCTCAAAGACATCCCATTTCCCGGCTGCCAGCATGGGAATTCCGCAACAGTTTTCTTTCTCACCTGCATAGGTAAAATCCACACCTGCGGCATCCAGCAAACGAACCGTGGCTAACGCGATATCGTTCTCCACATAGCTCGCCGTACAACCGGCAAAATAGGCAGCCCTGGCACGATGCGAGGGACCATGCCTCTCTTCGAGGTCTTTTGGAAACCATGCAGCCCGGTTTCTACGGTAGGCCGCCCAGATGTTCCCCTCCTTCTGGAGGGAAGCGCCCATCATTTCAAAAGTAGGGAAGGTCATCTCCTTCTTTTCATTGACGAGCAGACCTCGCAATTTCATCCAGGAAGGCTCAATGGGTAAAGAAGCCGAGCAACGCAGGTTGCAGAGCTCGCATGTCGTGCAGACCAGGATCGTGTCCACCATACGCTGATTCCACTCCTCCCGGCCTTCCATATATTCCCGCAGCCAGTACCACTTGCCCCGTGGGCTCTGGCTTTCCCAGCCACGGCCATAAAACTGGTCGCATTCATCCACACAGTAACCACATTGGGAACATCCATAGGCATACCAGGCGACATCCGCGGGAATACCTCGAATAGACTTTGTCGGCCGCTCGCCTATCTGGGTGCCCACAGAGTTTCCCACGAGCCGAAGGAGAGGCTCAAAGAATCCTGCCAGACGGATTGCTGCTCCCAGGAGACCTTTGGCAATGACCTTGCCTGGATTCATGATCGATCTTGGATCGATTTGAGCCTTCAAGGCTTTCAGCAGTTTGACTCTGTTCTCCCCCAAAATCGTCGGTGCTTTTTTCCCAAAATAAATTCCTGTGGCAAAAGCCCGGCCTCCATGCTTTTCAGCTATCTTTGTCGCTGTTAGGGTCAGACCAAAGACAAGGTTATACATAAGCTTGCGCTCATCACTGGGTATAAAGCCCAAAATGACAACTTCAGGCTGGCCGTTGGTCCCCTGGCGAATGACAACACCTTCCTTGACAAGAGGCTGCTTGACTTTATCCTCAATCTCCTCCATCACATCCCCCAGTGCAGAAAGGGGAACGACAATCTCTGAGGGGACAAGGCTCGGACCAAGTCGCTTGACGAGCATCAGCTTAAAGCGATTTTTCCATTCATGCTCTGAGATTTGACGGGAGAGCAACTCTCCTCCGCAGGATTTGAGAAGCTCAGGCAATTGACCGATCACGGCCTCTCGATCCTTCTTGCGAAAAGCCAAGGTGGCGATGTAGGAAACCGGCAAATTGATCCGCTCTTCCACCGGATGGCCATCGTGTTCCATGAGAGGAGCCCTGTTCTTGAGGTCTGCCATGTGCGGGTTGATGAAAATCAATGACCAGATGGGTATCTTCTTATCTATTAAGGTCTGCGCGAGTTGTTGGAAATCATGTGCTCTGGGGGAGCTGATCGAGACGACCTCAATCTCCTCCGAGGGCTGAACCCGCAGGGTTACCTCACTGATGAGACCTGTGATCCCTTCAACTTCGGAAACAAAATCAAGATCCTCCCCTTTGAGATCCATGACCTCGCCATCGGGAAGAACAACGCGGGCGTTGACGACATTGTCCCGGAACCAGCCGGCCTCGTAAGAGCCAATGCCTGCTCCGCCCTGAGCCAGCCATCCGCCAACCGTGGAAGATGGGTAACTACTCGGATAAAGCCTGAGGGTTAGCCCGTGCTTCTCCAATGCCTGATCGAGTTTTTCCCATACCACACCTGATTCTGCGGAGGCTGTCAAGCCTTGGGGATCAATGCGGATGATCTTGTTCATTCTGCAAAAGTCAACAACAATCCCTTTCTTCATGGGCAAGATACCACCGTAACCAGACGATCCCTTGCCTCGAGGGGTGAGAGGAATGCTATTTTCTCTCGCCCATCGGACCAACTCGACTAGCTCCCTCTCTGTCTCCGGTTGGACCACTGCATCAGGAGTCGTGTCTCCCACCAGAGGCCTGATAAGGCTTGGAAGGGATGTAATGTCATGACCGTAGAGCTTCCGTTCGGTCTTATCGAACGATACCCTACTCCCAAATTCTTCTTCGAGATACGATTGGTGTTTTTCACTGAAAGGACTCATTACGTCACTCCGTCAATTAGCAGAATTGATTCACCTTCCGGCCTGGACCCGATGAAAGTCTCGTTTACTTTGCCTGAGGCTGGAGACCATCTTCCCTTTTTCCTGAAATTGCTCGAGGAGAACCTCCCGGATCAAATGGCAGGCCTGAAGGATCTTCGGATTTGAAATACGATAATAGACATTGACCCCTTCCCGCCTGGTTAGGATCACTCCCTTTGATCTCAACACGCCCATATGCTGGGAAAGGTTGGCCTTGCTGAGGCCAATTCTTTCGATCAGCTTGCCGGCCGACATTTCTTTATCGTTCAGTGAATTGATGATCTCGAGCCGTTTGGCATTGGAAAAAATCTTGCAGAGATCGGCATGTAGTTCATAAATTTTTTCCATTCTTCCTCCTTCTAATCGCCCTCTAAAGCCCGGGATAATAGTTTCGGTATCCATTCGCCTGTTTATTTATAAGTTTATTAGTTTCAAATAAATTAAACTCTAAAACCTTCCAACGCATTTGTCAAGACTTTTGGCGCGATGGCCTCGCGAACTCTTTTATCTCTCGTGGGACCCTTTGTCCCCTTCCCTATCTCTCTCTGCTGTGGCCTTTTCAGTGGAGAATATCGCTTTTCTCAACATTCAATCTCTTTGAAAGATCACCTGCCCTTCTCTGGATAAAGTGGGCATGAAAGATGCTGAAAACCGCGAAAGGGGGATAGAGAATAACAACGACCCGAAATAGGTAGAGGAGGGCCTCCACTTTTGGAAATTCACCAAAGAGACTAAGTACCCCGTAGAGCCCGAAGACAATGGGCATGATCGTCCCCACATATTTCCCAATCATTTTGATTTCGTAATCTTTCCGGTTGAAATACCTGACTCCAAGATCGTCCATGGTCCAGAGCGTTGATAAGACGACAGCGACAAGAATCGTGATCCCTGTGGCAATCAAGAGGCGTCCCGGCTGAAACTGGCTTCTGGGCAAAAAGAGGGGGGCTTTGGCGTTCGATCCTGTGATGATTTGAAGAATGCTTAGCAGTTTTGTGGCAAAGAGAAGTCCGATACCGATGCCTTGAAAAGGCCGAAAGAGCCAGTGTTTTATCGGATAGATTTCCAATGCTTGTTTTCCTGTAATTTGGACAAAAATTCCTTTTCTTCTTCGCATAACAAAGCCAAGGTAGCCAAAGATTGGGGATAATAAAAGGAAGGAAATACAGAGGAAAAAAACAATTCGGAAAAACCGGAATAATCCCCTGTAGATTGCCTCCCAGCCTTTCATAAAGACAAACTGCCCTAAAAGAACGGAGAGGACAACGAGGGCAATCAACACAAGGACGGCGTACCCGAACTCTCTTGTCCAGCGATGAAAAGTTTTTGAAGGCATGGACAATCCTTCCTGTATGAGGCAAATCATCTATAGGACAATCAACGAAATCACCGTTCCTGCGAGGACGACCCACAGAATGTCTACCTTCAAAATCAGGGCAACGAAGGCTGCGCCCAAAAGAAGAATTCGGGGAAGGTCCCAGGGAACGTCCAATGCAAACCGGATTGTCACGGTTAGGAGGAGGCCTACAAAGGAGCATAGTATACCGGTGATAACCCTCTTAAAGTACAACGAACTGCGCAATCGGCCGAAATAAGGCGCCGTCACAACGACCATCGTGAAAGAAGGCAGAAAAACGCAGATGGTAGCAATTAGCCCCCCGAGAGGCCCTCTCAACAAATACCCGATAAAGGTTGCTGTGATGACGATAGGCCCCGGGGTCACCTGCCCAAGAACAATGCCATTCAAAAGGGTTGGACCATCCAGCCACTGGCGCACTTGAACAACTTCGTAGAACATGAGGGGAACAGAGGCAAACCCTCCTCCAAAAGCAAACAGATCTATCCTAAACATGAGTGTGGCAAGATCGAATAACTTTCTGTCTAAGAAATAAAGTGACCCAAATCCCATCCCTACCACTGACAATATTAGAAAAAGAGAGCTTGGGAGGTGGGCCCTGTCCTTTGGATCCACGACAGCAGGATGAGGTTCTTCGCTATAGAGTACAACCCCTAACAAGGCGGCAACGATAATGACCAGAATGGGATTGACCTTTAACCCAAATAAAACCGCAGCAATTAGTGCATTGATGATATTCTTCCAGTTTCTTATGGAAGACCTACCAAATGACAAAGCCGCATTGGCAACAACCGCAACAATGATGGCCTGAAGCCCATTGAATATTGAAACGATCGCGGGTAACGTATGGGTTCGAGCATAGAGGGCTGACAGGATCGTCATAAAAAGAAAGGCGGGGAGACCGAACCCTATGAAACTTGCCGCAGCGCCTACCACCCCCCCTGCCCTTAGACCTACGTAGGCGGACATTTGCATCGCCGTGGCCCCGGGGATTGCCTGACAGAGGGCAACTCCATCGCGAGCGGATTGATCATCGAGCCAGTGCTTCTTGTCAACTGCCATGCTTCGAATATAAGCGACCATGGCCGGCCCGCCAAATGCGGTAGCGCCCAGTTTCAAGAATGAAGTGAATAAACGGAATAAGGAAGGGGTCGGATTAGGGCATCGGCGTTGGAATTGTTCCATCAAGGAATCCGTCCTGACAATTATAGTATACCAAAACTCTTGCATCCATGCTTCCTTGATCTCACATCGAAGCTTGGCCCAAAGATACTAACGGGTCCATAATAATATTGACATCATCGGTTGTAAGCCTTGCCTATTCAGAGCCTGTTCATAAAGTCCCTGGTTCGTCATGCCGGACTTGATCCGGCATCCAGAGACCATTGGAACACTGGATTCCGGCCCAGGCTTCGCCGAGGCGAGCTTTCGCCGGAATGACGCCTTTTCATTCGTGACCTGAAAAATGCGAATCGAATGTCCATACAATTATGGACTGACTACTAAGTGATAGCCCACATTTTGTCATCGTCAAAACATCGGAGTTGGCACCGTGCCCCATCCACTACCCGCTGGCGTATCGCGCACTTGAAGAATTTCTCCTGTATGGAGGTGGACGTCAATGAAGAAAAGTGGACTCCTTTCGGCATTGATGTTGAAATCATCAAACGGCGATTTAAGATTTCCTTTATCGTCAGACAATTCGATAAAGATGATCCTTCTCTTCATGGCTGGGTTGTCGTGCATGCTCGGATTATGAGCCTGCATCCCAGGGTGATGAGCATGCCCTTCCGTCAAATGAGCGAAAGGATGGAAAATATACTCAGTGATCATGCCGATCGTTTTATGCTGCTCGAACAGCTTCCATTCCCCGCCTGTATTAGCAATCATGCCTTGCATCACGTAGTTAATTGGAATGAAATAAGCAAGGAGGCGATGGTTCTTGCTGCTCTCGATTGACTGCAGCTTTGTGGCGACAACTGAACCCTGCAAGACCGAAGGGAGCAGCTGCTTTGCGGTTTCCAAATCTTCTCCCGTTATCGTGATAACATCAACATGGCTGACTTGTTCCAATGGGAGATGATGGACCGTATAGGCCCGCAAAACGAAACCGCTCCCTATTGTCACCACAAGAAGTACCAGAAAGATGACAATGGCCTTTCCGAACCCTGGACGTTGCTGTGGCCTCGAGCTTCCTATCAATGTTCTCTCAATGAAACCTGGGAGAAACATTCCCGTCCGGTTCATATAACTGATATAGCTGTCCCCAAACCGATTGATCATCCGGCGCTCCTCGTCTTTGGCAAGAAGGTAGTACAAAAAGAGCATGACCGCGAAAAGCCCCAGCGTCAGGAATCTGGGCCACATGATAGCCAGCCCCGAAGCTGCCAATCCAAGGCCGAGATACTGAGGATGGCGAATAAAAGTATACAATCCTTTTGTGGCGACACCCCTCTTCAGCAACTTGCCTAAATAAACCTGTCCAGCGCAGACGAAAAACACCACCATGCCAACTACAAATAACACAGATCCTAAAATACGAATAATCGTCAATGCCTCATTGGGTGGAACCACCATGTGAGGCAGAAAAAAGGCTGTCAGCCAGCGCGTCATGGATGATTGATTCAATGCAAGCAAAAACGGGTTGAATACGGCATAGAAAAAGAACGCAAAAGGGCTGATCATAATGGCAATCTCAAAAGCCACAATGAACGATAAGAAAATAGCGCCCACCCATGCAAACCTCTTGCCTCTGTTGTTATCTGGTCTTTCTTGTTTTTCCATTTTAAATCTCCTTTGTAAGGAATGTGTCTTGATCTTTAATGAGCGCCCCTTTACCTCCCCACTCCCCATTGGGGGAGGGGGGTTAGGGGAACGATTCCGCAAGTATTTAAATAACGAATTGCCTTGACCAAAGATTAACAGCGAAGGGGAAAAGCATTGAAGGTTATATCGGAATGAATAGAGTCAGCGTCCAAAACGTGGAGATCGAGTGCGGCTGTCGATTCCTGATGCAACGGTGTCAAATTTAAAATTACGACAGTTGGATCCTCGTGAGTAATGAGCAAACGGAACGGACACTGACTTGCCAGGTGGGCTTGCTTGCCATGCGCAAAAGGGACCCCACCCGCTGACCGACGGGCCATGTTCAGTGGAGGCGCCACCAGTAAAATGAGAATCAAGAACATCGCTGGAACAAGAATTATTAATTTGTGCCTTCGTAACATAAAAAGCCCTTTATTCAGTCTTTAACTTAAGCTTGACTCTAAAGCAAGCGATTCCAGCACCCTTCCAGTAATCGACCCGAATCTGAATTCGACTCATCCCTATTCGACTTCTTTAAATAGAGCTCTGACTTTCTGCTCGATCATATCCCTGATTATCCTGAAGGTATCCAGCGATTTTCCTTTGGGGTCTGGGATTTCCCACTCGATAATTTTTTTTGCGGGAACAGCAGGACATGTTTCTTCACACCCCAACGTGATGAGATAGTCCATCTCGATAGGAGGAAGGTCATTTAAGCCTTTGGGTCGTCTGCCGGAAATATCGATTCCCTTCTCCTTCATCACCTGAATAACCAGTGGATCGATTGAAGAAGAAGGACAGGAGCCCGCACTGTAAACCTCTAACCTGCCTTGCCCAATGGTCTCGGCAAACCCCTGTGCCATCTGACTGCGCCTTGCATTTTCAACACAGACAAAGAGAATCGCTTTCGCTTTTTTACTCATGGAGTTAGATCCCTCATCTTGTAATTGCAATGCTCACGGCATTCAGGTTCTTTACCCTCAACCATACCAGGGTTTTTGGTCTGTTTCGACTCGTAACCCATCCATCAACTTGTTGAAGCCACTCATTAAATCCACAACCCCCATTAGTTCGAGCACTGCTTCATCATCTAATCCTAACTTCTGCACCGCAGAAGTGTGAACGCCCACTCAATATTCACAACCAAGTGCCGCAGACACGGCGACAGCAATAATCTCCTTTGTCAAGCGGTCCAGTTTGCCGGGTTCAATCATAACTGTTTTAACTTTGTTCCAGTTCGCTTCCAAGTAATCGGGTTTAGTGGCCATCACCCTGTAGAGATTGGGTACGAAATCAATTCCGAGTTTGGACTTGATCTCCTCATAAATATCTTTAACTTTGCCTGTAGCCTTTTCTTCGGGAATCATTTTGATAGTTGCCATTGTAATAGCTCCTTTCTTTACGCTGTCTTAATATGACATTATATTCTCCATCATAAGAGAACGACCCCCGTCTTTAAGGCCCATTTTCTGCGTTTTCGAAGGTTAGGGAAGCGAAGGCTGAATCGGTAATTGGTCGTATCCGAGGACCTTCTCACAATCTCTCAACCATCTTTTTCGCCTTCGTCTTCCCTTACGGCGGAACTATCTCAATAACAGATCTTTTCCATCATCAAGGCGATTCTCACCTCTTCCGCAACAACCCATCCAGCTACCCATCCCGTGCCTTCTCATCATGAAGAAGCAAAATATCATCATCGCAATCATGATGATGGGGAATATCCACCAAAAACTGAAACCAAAAAACCATGCACATGGAAACATATGGGGCCCACCTCCTTTCGTTCCGATAGGCGGATAGACGTATGAGTTTGAAATTTTTACCCGTTTTCTCCGCCTCCTGGTTGTTTCTGTGTTTCTTTCGTTTCCTTAGCCTCTGCTCGCTTACCTTGGCCCATCATTCTCCTCATGATAGAGCAGCAGTCGATGGCATCACCTTCACCCGGGCAAAAGGTTTTCATCATTTCAGCCATTTTCTGAAAGTCTCCGCAATGAGGAAAGGAATTGGCTTTCTGGGACTTCTTCTCTTTATTTGTCTTTTTGGTCTTCACGGTGGATCACCTCCTTTTTGACTGTATAGACGGAGGCGAGGAAGGAAAGGATACACCTTTGAGATATTATTTTTGGGGTTCGCCGGATCCTTTTAGATCGCAGGCAAATTCGTTTCGCTCATCACGATAAAAATTACAATGGGCCTCAAGTTGTTTCTTGAGCCGGGCACGCGCTCGATGCAGCCTTATTTTTGCCGTGTGAATGCTTACCCCGAGGATCTCCGCAATCTCATCGTCTCTGAATCCTTCCAACTCGCTTAGAGCCACAACCGTTCGGTAGTTTTCAGGAAGCTTTTCGACAACACCCCGGATGCATTCGTTCATTTCCTTTCTAATCGCGGTAGTCTCAATGGAAGGAGTCTTCTCACCGGTCCATGCGTTCTGATCCATCACTTCTGTTTCACCCTCTCCAATTGACTCTCCGGAAAGGCTACTGCGCCCCGTTTGTCGGAATGACGGACTTCGCAACTTATCTAACGCAGAATTTGTTGCTATCTTGTATATCCAAGTTGAAATTTGGGATTCCCCCTTAAAAGTTCCCAAGGCTTGGCTAACCTTCACGAAGACCTCTTGGGTTACATCTTCAGCGTCGCGCCACCCGACCACGTGCGCCAAATAACGAACAATCTTTGGGTAAAAGGTTTTGTAAATGCTATGAAAGTCCAGGTCATTGCCGATTTTGTTGTCTGATTTCATCATGCACCTCCGGCGTATGACGATCTCATGTGATAATAAAAAGGCCGAGCTTCAAGGAATCACCACCTCGACAGCTCGGCCGCCTTCTTAACGACCTCGCCCCCCTTATGCAAGGGGTGGCTCAAAACAATCCTTCTGATTAAGGAACAAAGCGATAAACTTTAACTAAATGGTAAGAGTTTATTTGTCAAGATCAAAGTAGGATTGTGAAAAGTATCTTTTTAAGGACTACCGTTTTGATGACAATGATCCATTCCCTCTTAGGCCATTTTAAGAAAGGCACGAGCATCGGCACTCTCTTCTGGTATTCGCGATAGTCATCACCAAATTCGGCGATGAGGTCGATTTCTTCGAAGTATGAGCCGATCACGATCCAGACCGTCCACAGAAGGTTGAACAGTAGTCTGTCCCTTGTTAGATCCGGGCAAGACCAGATCATCAGCATCGTGAAGAGGTAAAGCGGGTGGCGTACCCAGCGGTAAGCTCCTGCGACCGTAATAGGCATTGGCATAGGATTCCTGCCTCGCAAACGATTGAAGATTGGTCTCAAGCCTAAGGGGTCGAAGAGCCGCAGCGCTTTAGTACCCCAATAAAACCCGAGGAGGCAAAGAAAAGAGACTGCACGGAGCGACCAGCGAAAGAGGCCGGATGGTGTAATGATTGTCTGAGTCGACCTCTGCCAGAGTAGAATCACTAACAACAACGCGATTCCTGAGGCAATCGCCTAAATGGCGCCAGCATATTCTTCCGGAACGAAGGCTGTCAACCAGCGGCGGAACGGCTTTCGGATCATCCCACTGTGTTGAATGAAAAACAGGAGGGAAAGGCCGGCATCAAACAATAAAAGTCCACTTTCACCAAGACGCATGTCCAAGAGATTCAAAGAACCCACAAAGAGGAAGATCGTAAATACGAATAGCGACATTCCACCCAAAATTCGAGCCAGATTAATCATTATGTAGGCTGCATATTTACTCATGATCCCTCCTGTTGCCTCAGATTGACTCCTACGGCTGAAAAATCAATGCATCTTTTTGTCCCCCACCGGAACTCGGAATGGTCGGGTTCAACGAAGCCTGCATAATGAAGAATGGCGTGATTTGCCAATCAAAGTGGAGACAACAAGGGCGACGCCTGCGGCAATACAGAGGATTGGCAGAAGACCCAACTGGAAATCGAGCAATTCCCAAACCCCATCCAGAACAAAGAAGAATCCCACCGCAACCCAGAATCTTTCTAATTTCAGACCGAAATATTTCCGCGCCGTCTGTGCTCCGAGCGTAATGATGCCAACCCCAAGGAGACCCCAACCCCAGCCAACATTGAAGAGCACGGCTACCCCAGTCCAGATGAAAAATAAACCCCAGCCTACTGCATCTAACTTCTTGTGTAAAACGTTTTTGTTCTTCAACTCTTGATCATGATTCCTTTCTTCCATGACGCACCTCCTCTTCAGATTTTTCTGCACCTTCTTGAACCTTGCCGCACTCCTTCATCATTTTCTGCATCATCTCTGAACAATTGAAGCGACAGCCCTCCCCTTGATGTTCCGTAATCTTCTTCATCATCTCTGCACAGAGGGAACCGACTCCCTGCCGACTCGCCATCTTCCGCATCATCTCTGCAAAAGGCAATTTCTCAAAGCAGGTAGCAAATTCTTTGTGAGGGTCCTTTTTGTCAGCCATTTCTGATTTCACCTCCTTATCTTGTTGTTGTCGTCATCAGAGAGAATTTGTTTTCCAGCTGGAGCATCTTCTTCTCTTGATTCTTGCAGGTATTTAGAGCAGGAAGCGTGCCATGAGGGGGCTAGGGAAAAAAGAATCTTATAACTTCTTGGAAATGCAGAATTTTAGGGGACGATGAATGAACGGGAGATTAAAGAAAAAATATTTCAGGGTTACTAATCGTAACATGACAAATGGTTGGTCCGTTACGATTGGCAACAGGCTAGAGTGGGGGATGCAAGGTCAATAAAGGGGACATAAGAGATAAAAAGAGATGGATACTTTCTCGGATTGGATCAGATTCGATTTTCAGTCCTGGGAAGACCCCATCGTTTTCGTTTCTCCCACAGGTTCTTGCGGCTGATTCCCAGAATCTCAGCGATCTGCTCCTCGGAATGGTCTCTCTGAAGAATGAGAATGGACTGCTTTGTATATTCTTCAATGGAGACAAAGTCTTTGGGACTCCACGAGATATCTTTCTGAACCAACAGATTTGGCGGGAGCTGTTCTGGAGGTATTGGGTTGTCTTCGTCGGTGAGGTGCAGCGCGTATTCGATCACATTTTCCATCTCTCTCACATTCCCCGGCCAGGGATAGGCCATGAATGCCTTAAGGACTTCCGAGGAGATCCCCGTCACGTTCCGGGAATGCGCGTCGCAGAGACGCTGGAGAAGATGAGCTGCCAGTGGAGGGATATCCTCCTTTCTTTCACGGAGCGGCGGGATAAAGATAGGGATCACGTTTAGGCGGAAGAAAAGGTCTTGACGGAACACACCATCACGGACCGCTTCTTCGAGGTTCCGGTTTGTCGCGGAGACGATCCGGACGTCGAATTTATGGACTTTCGTGTCTCCGACTCGGCGGGTTTCCCCTTCTTGAAGGAATCGGAGTAGTTTCACCTGAACAGGCAATGAGATCTCCGCGACTTCGTCGAGGAAGAGAGTGCCGCCATCGGCCGTCTCAATGAGACCTTTGTGATCTTTTATGGCTCCTGTAAAAGATCCTCGCACATGGCCGAAGAGTTCCGACTCCAACAAGTTTTCTGGAATGGCCCCGCAATTTACAGTCACGAAGGGCTTATCCTTTCTGTCGGAGTTGAAAACGATGGCTCGTGCAATGAGTTCCTTGCCAGTCCCAGACTCACCGGTGATCAACACCGAACTCATGGTGGAAGCAACTCTTTCGATAAGCCGGAAGATCGCTTTCATCTTCTTGGACTGAGTAATAATGTTGCTAAACTGTGCTTGACGTTCCATTTCTCGCCGGAGCGTGACACACTCCTCGGAAAGGCGGATTTGTTCTGTAACGTCGCGAACGATTTCCACGGCACCGATGATGTTTCCCTCCTCATCCCTGAAGGGTCCTGAAAAAATTTCCATCCACAGAATGCTGCCGTCTGGCAGTTGAATATCGCGCAGTGCCCTTCTGGGTTTACCGTCTTTTATGACTTCCAGGATGATGCAATTCTCACAAGGCTCTTGGCGTCCCCGGTAGGCCTCAAAACAGTGCTCTCCTATCTTGGAACCGTACGTCTTGTGAACGGCCTCGTTCTGAAATATGACCTTCAAATCCTTATCGATCACGGTGATGGCGTCACTGACGGTGTTCAGCACCGCATTAAAGAGCGCCTCGTTTTGTGTTTTCGAAGGATCCACTTCCATTTCTGCTTTTGCAGTTCGTTACATTGGTCTTTAAGCTTAATCGATGAATAGTGGCATTATATATTTATAAAGAAGCGGGGTCAATGAATTTTGCCTTTCATGCAGGTTTTGACAAGAAGAAGGAAATGCTTATGGAGAAGAGGGGCAGGAGCCCGCACTGTAAACCTCTAATGTCCCTTTTCCGAGGATCTCAGCGAACGCCTGCGCCATCTGGCTACGCCTGGCATTTTCAACACAGACAAAGACGATTTTCTGTCTTTCTCTCATCTCTCCACCTTTCATGGTTCGCAGGTTAGATGGCATACTCCGGTCGGCGTTTCCACTGCATAAGGGAAATATTTCGTCTTAAACCGGAGAGCGACGTTGACCAGACTGATCAGAACAGGAACTTCTAAAAGAGGACCGATCACAGCGGCAAAAGCCTGGCCTGAGTTGACGCCAAAGACGGCTACCGCTACAGCAATGGCAAGCTCGAAGTTATTAGAGGCAGCCGTGAAGCTCAACGTGGTGGATTGCTCGTAAGTAGCACTCACCTTCATCGATAAATAAAAGGAGACGAAGAACATCACCACAAAATAGATAAACAGAGGAATGGCTACGCGGACCACGTCCAGGGGAAGCTGTACGATGAATTCACCCTTAAGAGAGAACATGACCAGGATGGTAAAAAGAAGGGCAATCAAAGTGATTGGGCTGATTTTGGGGACGAATTTCTCCTCGTACCACTTACGGCCCAGCGTCTTTAGGCCGACGAGTCTCGAAAGAACACCTGCGATGAAAGGTATCCCGAGATAAATGAAGACGCTCTCTGCGATCTGGCCGATGGTGATTTTGACCGTCATTCCCCTTAATCCCAGCCATGGGGGCAGGACGGTTATGAAGATGTAAGCATAGATGGAGAAGAAAAGGACTTGAAAGATTGAGTTAAAAGCTACTAACCCAGCGCAATATTCTCTGTCTCCCGCAGCCAGGTCATTCCAGACAATCACCATAGCAATGCAGCGGGCCAGTCCAATTAGAATCAAACCCACCATATATTCGAAATGGCCCGATAGGAAAATAATAGCTAATAGGAACATGAGGATGGGACCGATGATCCAGTTTTGAATGAGAGACAAGGTCAGTACTTTATAATTCCTGAAGACTTGGCCCAATTGTTCATATCTCACTTTCGCTAAGGGTGGATACATCATCAGAATCAGTCCGATAGCAATAGGGATATTTGTGGTATCCACCTGGAATTGGTTCCAGAAGCCGACCACTCCCGGGAAGAGGTATCCCCAGCCCACCCCGACAAACATTGCGAGAAAGATCCATAAAGTTAGGAACCGATCTAAAAAGGAAAGTCTCCTCGTAATCTGTTCTTCAACCATTTGCCAAAGCCTCCTCTCTCTCCACCGTCTTTCCCCATTATCTTTCTGAGTCAGGTAAAACTTCCTGTAATTTGAGCCTATTTTTCTCAAACTCTTTCGTTAACAGCAATGGACACTTTTTCCACTCCACTTCTTCATTGGCCATCTTCAATGCGAAGGCCATGCAGGTGGGTTCCCCACATTCTTTACAGTTCTTTTCCGGAAGGAGTTTGAAGATGTCCAGAGGTCGAGGTATTGGCCTCGAAGTATAGGTTGGTTGGATCTGGTCTCTTCTTTCATAGGTTTCATTCAAAATCCGTTTGAGTTCTTCGATCACGGACCGGGCCTCATTTTCGTCCTCCAGTTTAGTAACTGCTATCTGCCGTGGCCAAAATGTAATAAAGTGGCTTCCTCGCTTTACGGTCAAGCTTCTCTCCTCTTGATTATATTGACGCCCCTTTAAAACCGTATTGAGGAAAGGGATCACCTCGCCTATGTCCGTGGGAAGATCGACGAGGGCGTTCACCTTTTGAGATGAAGGATTACAATCTGAGAGCACGATCCTTAAATGATAGTCCTTGAGTAGCATTGCTGCAAATTCTCTCTCCTGCCGAAGTTCCTTCAGTATCTCTCATTTTCGATCACCCATAGATCCTGGCACGAAGTGATGAACGAATGTAAATCAACAAGTTCAGGGTGACCATTATAGATTGCGTAGCCTCACAGAGAGGCTGGAGGAACGTCGTATCCGGCCGCGATGAGCAATTCAACCAGGACGTTACGTTTCTCCTGATATTCTCCTGAAAAGAGAGGAGTGCATTTCGCTAATTCAATCTCCTGGCCCACCAATTTGACCGCGAAGGCGAGACAAGTCAATTCGCCACATTTTTTGCAATTTGTCCCTGGGAGAAGTCTGAAAATGTCCAGTGCCTTCAGATCTGCCCCTTTGGAGTAGTTCGGTTCGATTCGCTCTCGATTCTCATAAGTTTCGTTGATCAGGTCTTGCAGCCATTTCAGAATTTCTTCCGCCTCTTTTTCATCCTCGACCTTGGCCAATGTGATATGGTTAAAATGAAGTGTTAAGAGCTTTCCATCTTTCTTAATGGTCAAGGTATTGGCCGGATGATTGTAAATGCATCCCTTGAGGACGGTGTTTAGATAAGGAAGCACTTCATGAATCTCGTCAGATAGCTCTGCAATGACGCGGATCTTTTCCGGATCGGCCAAACAGGGAAGGATACGGGTGATTTTATACGAATGGAATAGCATGTTTGTCTGTGATGCTTGAGATTAACTCTCCCCGCTGTTATTCTTTCTTAGAAATCTTGTTGAAGCTGTCCTTTTGAGAAGGCTTATACGAAGCCTCAAAGACCGGCACCCAATGATCTCTTGTCGCCTGATCCAATTGAGGCTTTAGACACTCTTTAAGAAAGAGAAAAGCCTCTTCTTTGTCGTCATCGAGAAGGATTCTTGTCAGCTTCAGTGCCTCCTCCGCAGTCAGATGGAGCAAAATCGGCTTAACCGTCATTTTTCCCTTTCCTCCTCTACTTAATCCACACCATGATCTCTTCCACCTTTGGAACCTTACCCGTGGTCTTCACTACTCCATCTATCACCAACGCAGGTGTGGACATCACCCCATAACCCATAATTGTTTTGATATCTTCAACTTTGGCCACTTCGGCATCTTTCCTGCTCTGTTTTACCGCTTCAACAACATTTTGATACAATTTGTTGCAGTTCGAACACCCCATGCCCAAAATCTCGATCTTCATTTCACATACTCCTTTCATTTTGGATTTTAGTCTTGCCTCATCTGAATTACAAAATGGCATTGAATAGGTAGCCTACGATGACAATTGCTAGAGACACAATGCCCGCAAAAATAGCGATGAGCTTCGGCTTGATGACCTTCCGTAAGATAATCATCTCCGGCGTGGAGATGGCCACGATGGACATCATGAAAGCCAGCGCCGTACCCATGGGCAGCCCTTTTTCTACCAGAGCCTGAACAATGGGAATGGTGCCAGCAGCGTTAGAGTAAAGAGGAATACCAATCAAGACCGCAACAATGACAGCGAAGGGATTCCCCGGTCCCGCATATTTCAATACAAAATCCATGGGAACATAACCGTGAATCCAAGCCCCAAGTCCGATCCCGACTAGAACGAACAACCATACTCGACCAATAATGTCTTTGGTGTAATCCCGAGCATAAGCGAACCGTTCCGTCCAGGTAGGGGCAGCCATTGCGGTTTCACCCATCCTCATCCGGTAGACATAATCTTCTACAAGATGTTCCAACTTTAGCTTTCCGATGACAATACCGCTAAAAAAGGCAATGATCACTCCCGTAGAAACATAGATCAGGGCAATTCTCCATCCGAACAGGCCCCAGAGCATGACCATAGCCACTTCGTTTACGGTGGGGGAGGAGATCAGAAAAGAAAAGGTTACTCCTAAAGGTAACCCCGATTCTACAAAGCCAATGAACATGGGCACTGCCGAGCAGGAGCAAAAGGGCGTGACGATTCCTAAACAAGCAGCCAAAAAATTGCCAGCGTACTCGCGTCGGTTGCCAAGAAGCTTCCGAGAGCGTTCGGGAGGGAAGAAACTCCGAATGACCGCAACTCCGAATATGATGACTCCCAGGAGCAGAAAAACTTTCATCGTGTCGTAAAAGAAGAAGTCCAGCGCTTCTCCTAACATGGTCCCCGGTTGGATCCCTATCAGGGTATAGACCAAACTATCAGCCAGGTACTTCAACATAAGACATTCTCCTTATCCGATGGTTTGTTGGCAAAGACACCAACGCTGCTCCGAAAAAAAATTACTTACACAGACAGACCTGCTGCTTTTTCACGTTGCTTTCAATTACCGCCGTCACACAACTGAAAAAGTCCGTTACGCACGGGACTTCAAGTTTGTATATCATATCCGCCCCATTCTTCGTGCAGGAGACGATTCCCGCTTCCTTTAGAACGAGTAAGTGCTTTGAAACCGTTGACTTGTCAAGCTGAAACAATTGAAATATTTCCGAGAAAGAACGGTCCCTCTTCTTTAAGAACTCAATGGCCATGAGCCGGACAGGATGGGCCATCGCCTTTATGATCTTCGCTCTTATTTCGGCCTCCTGAAATGTTATCGCCATCGTTAGCCTCTTGTTGGCAATTATGCCAACAAACCAATGATTTGTCAAGACCCATAGCCTTACTGCCTCTTGTTGACAATTCTCTCCCAATCTTTTTAATATGAGACTATGCGGTTTTTGATACCTTTCCTTGTCCTCTTCTTCTCTGTCCCATCCTTTGCACAAAGCATAAAGGAATCATCCCTTCAAGTGTGGAAAGTAGGAGAACGCCGATGGAGCGTCGAAGAAGAGCACCGATTCGCGAATTGGGTGGAGGAAAACATCACGGAGGATTTCTTTATACGCCATAAAATCCCCGTCGACTGTGCGGATGTTCCCTATGCGGTGAGATGGATTTACGCGCGGATCGCCCACCTCCCTGCCGCGGCTACTACGAAGGACGGCCAGTTGGTCGGCCATTGGTCTACAGAATGGGGGAAACTGCCAACTCATTCAGAGTGGTATAAAGATCCCCGGTTTCGCAAAGCCCTGCTTTACATGCTTTCGGAGACGACTACTCGAACCCTTCCCTCGGATACCTACCCTGTTCGAATTGATCCGGATTCGATCATCCCGGGAACAGCCTTCTTGGTGACGGAATCTCATTCGGGGATCATTGGCCGTGTCATCTTAGACGGAAGCACCGCTCATCCTCTTCAGACCTGGGAGGCCACGGTTCCCGTAAAACTCCAGAAAATGAACAAAAGGGATTTTCTGACTACGAGACCGGAATCGACGATCTATTCCGGTTTGATTAAGTTCCGCTGGCCAATATTTGAAGGCGGTCATTGGAAATATCTCCCTGCTGAGGAACATCCCTTCTACTCTCTCGAGCAGTACTCTCCAAGTTTCTCAGAGGGCCATGCCGATTTTGTCGAAGGTGTGGCAAAGAGAATTGACCCAACGGATTACGATCCGTGGGATAAAATGGAGAAGGTTTTGAACAACACGGTTCAGTACGTCAAAGAGAGGATTCCGATTGTCCTGGAAGGATATCAACGATGTCATAAGGGAGGCTGTCCAGAAGGCTCGACACTATGGGAGATTCATAGCACGCCCGGTCGCGACGGATGGATTATCTTACTTATGGACCACCTTCGCCATCTGGTCGAATTGAACCATCTCAACAATGATGCCACAAAAGAAATGATGGAAAGGATTACGATTCCCATCCAGAAAGGTCAATCCGTCACTTTCTACCATCTCTATCAGAATTACCTCTGGCTCTCCCCCAATCCAGAAGATTCCGTCGAAGCCCGATGGGGATTGAGGAAATGCGACATCATCCTTGCGCAACTCCGAAGTGCCCACAACTCCATGGACTTTATTGAGAGGACTTATCGGAAACGAGACCCCAAATATGCTGACTTTTCCGTCCGGCAGCAGCTGGAAATCACTCGAAGACTCATTGAGGAATGGAACAAATCCCAATGCAGAGTGTCATCTTTTCCTCCTCCCAAGAAAGAAGCCCAGATAAAGAGATGAGGAGAGAGGGAGAAAATGGCGAACCTCAGAATTTAGTTTTATTCATACTGTCGAGCCTGTAGCCCCTCCTTCTGAAACCTCCATTGAATGGTTTCCCAGTGAAGCTCCGCATCCTAAACAGCTCCTAAGTGAGGTGGATTCCGTCTATGTTGTGCCCTGTACCATGCCGGGTTCAGGGCCTGCTCCCACCCTCAGTCTATTAAATAAATAATAGCGCGGGACCGGGGCCGGGAGGCAGGGACCCCACTTTGAAGGTGGGACTTGGGACACCTACGGGTCAATAAAAAGGTGGAAAGGATTTTTCGCTTCTTAGGGGAAGTGATTCGGGAGTTTTATGAAAAATGCTTCCACTTCTTAGGTTTTGTTAATATAACCGGATATAAGAAAAAGACCATCTTTTTAGGAACTTATTGCGACAGTAGAAATTTGGTACGAAAAATGCTCAAGAACTTTAATGTATTTCTGTCTCCACTGAACAAGAGTCCATTAGGCAGAAGAGGGCTGCCAAGCAGCGGAATAAATTGACAAGGAGGAAGGTTATGCCATTGATTCGTAAACGGCGAGTTTGGTGGGAACCCGTTCCCGAGGCCACCAGCTATGTGGTGTATGTCGCCAACGATAGCACCGTTTTTGATCCCGGAAAATTCTTGTGGGAGGCGACGCCCGGGATAGTTTCGAAGCATGTCAGTGGGAAAACAGAATTGATCATCCCAGATGAATGGCCTGAGTTTCCCACGAGACCCGGAACTTACCATATCGGGATTACGGCCCAAGATGAGGTGGGAAATCAAAGTGACCCTTTCTTATCAGCAGGACAATTCAAATTTTTCCCGCCCCCCGCGCCGCCGAATGGCGGGATCGAGAGCCCTTGACTGAACCAGGTTTGCTTATTCAATTGATTCTTCAGGTTAGAAACGCTCTGGGTTCCATTCGACAGGTTACCGAGCTTTCCCGAGGGAGATTTACGGACAAGGAATTTGGCGAATCTTTTCATCGAATTATTAGAAAAAAGATCGAGATCAGTGATCTGCTATTAAACAGTCTCCTCAATTATGTCAAAACCGGCATGCCCGTTGAAAAAACAGACACCGTCCATACCCTCCTCGAACAGGTGTTAACGAAATATCGGGCCCAACTGGAAGAAAAGAACATCAAAACAACCAAGACATTTGAAGAGAATCTTCCTGAAACTATTGTGCCCGATGAACAATTGAAATATATTTTGAATTCCGTTCTCCTATACGCCGTGGCCCTAACACCGCCCCACGGGAGGATTGAATTCTTGACTAAATCCTTCAGCCTTCAGAGGGGTACAGGCGGAGTTCAACCCTTTTTCGAGAAGATCGGAAGGTATATTGAGATCCGGGCGGCCTTCTTAAGAGGTACGAAACCAGCGGCATGGCCTGGGAGAACCTTGGAGGGATTCCCGTCCCTGGAGAAGGAAGAAGGGTTTGATTTAGTATTGCGCCTCGCGAAGGAAACGGTTCTGAGGAATCAAGGGACTATGAAAATTGAAACGGAGGAAGAGAAGGGAAAGATCAATATCTTTATAAGATTTCCCGCCGAGAGAAGAAAAGTCTTTTCTTACGAACCTAATTAGTATCCATCCGTCAACAAACCCTTCTTCCGATTCTTTACCTAATGTCTTTCTCTATAGTAAGCTTACACAAGTCGACAACCAACGGTCCTCCGTTTAATCCACTCCTCCCCTCTTTGGCGGATGGAGAGCACCCCGCTTGCTTCCCACGTTCTGCCAGTAACGGCTTGTATTCTGTCCTCGAATTCTGTACTTTCCTTTCAAAGGAACAAACTCCCAAGGATGCTCGAGATCATCGTAATAACCAACCGGCTTTGCATCAAATCCTGCTCTTTTTACCCTTTCTTGAAACCACACTAACCCGCAGAAAGCACACCTGTATAGGATTTGGTCTTCCTTCTTCTTTGCCCAAACCTCCGGCGGCAGCCAGTTGGGTTTTCCTTTTATATGATATAGTTTGTTTTTGTCTCTCCCGGTGCATTTAGGCGAAGGGCAATGTGGCTCATAAGATTTTATGCGCAGTATCTCTTCCCTTTTCGCAAAAGCCAAATCTCTCAGCAGATATTTATGTGAACTTGGAAGCAGGTCTTTCTCCAATTTTCACCGCCCTGGAACTTGTAGAGGCTCCCGTTCTCTACGTCCCTCTTTCGCTCTTTATGCCTTTTTTCTCCACGAGCAAGAGTTGCTACAGAAGCAGCAATTAAAGCAATGCGGGATCCAACCTGATTTTTTCACCCCTTTCCCATCCGAAAGGTCAGAATCTGATAACTGAGGCCCAGTCTGGCTAACAGACTACCAAATTTGATCAGGGAAATCAACGAGAATATTTTGGTGCCTTCCACTCAAGGCCTTATTACATAAATAATTATTGTATATCAATAAGTTATAATCGACCTAAGATTTTTCTTGACATTATCTTTTTAAAGTTGTAGAATTCTTCACCAAAGATCATCATTTTTAATCATCACGGTTCATCAACCCGTATGAGTAATGGGAAGCTAAGGCAACGTATAACAATTAGTCTTGATAAGGAAGCACTGAGGCGTATTTCATCCATTGCCTCAGAAAACGACGTCTCAATAGCCCGAGTTATCCGACACGTGGTAGATAACTTCCTGAAAGAATGGAAAGAAGGCAGTCAAGAACAACTCTTTCTTCCCTTGGGCAAGAAGAAGGGAGGATAGCAGAATGGGTAATTCGGGAAAAAAATCGGGGAAGTTCTTCTCATGACAGAGATAAAGGGGAAAAGATGGGAGTTCTTCGAAAAAAGGGAGGCGAGATTTAGAGCCGAGTTGGTTGTATGATACGTGATTTTTCACCGTCCGACGAATGGGATTCAGCGGAAAGTTTTGAAACCGTCGTGGAGTCTTAGAGGATGACAGCTTATGAATTCTATTATCGTGATGAAAAAGGGAAGGAGCATTTTATTGGGATACTGCCCGAAAGAAGAAAAGATCCAAAAAGAATAACAAAGGAATCCGTCTTAAATTGGGGACGGATGGTTATAGGCGAAAGCTCGGATGTCACAGACCTTTATTTTGTAAGAGTAGATATGTAGCGCCCATCTCTCACGCTGAGCTCTATGCCCGCCTACCGAAGCCATGGGCTACCAGATTTCTTACAGAAAATATTTGGCGATGTCGATGTGGTATTTGTACGGGTCTAATGTCTTGACGATGCTTCGTTTATAGCCTCCTCCCCCGTCGGTCTCTGTTAAATCAACCAACTCTTTCTTCGGATCCCCTTTTTCGTCCCGATCCACTAAAATGACGATGGGGCGGTCCAACCACGTCGATTCTGGGTTGGTCTTATAGACAATCCCTATCTCGCGCGTATTGAGGAGGACCAAGGATCCAATAGGATAAACTCCCACAAGGCCAATGAAGATCTTGAGGAGAAGGGGGTCAAAATGAGTCACGTTCTCTCGCAACATGAGGGCGAGAGCTTGTTCCGGTGTATACGGAATTTTCTTATAAATACGGGGAGTCGTCATGGCATCATAGGCATCCGCAATCTGAATGATCCTCCCAAAGAGGCTAACCTCTTTTTTCCGGAACAGTTTCGGGTACCCCGAAAGATCGGGCATCAAATGGTGGTCAAAGATACCGACCACCATCCTGGGGTTGATCTCTCCTAATTGCTTTAGATTGAGAACCACCTCCACACCCATCAAGGGATGCTTTCTCATCAGCTCCCATTCCTCATCATTCAGGGAAGCAGGTTTATTCAAAACCTCTCTCGGAATCTTTGACTTTCCGATGTCGTGGAGCAGGGCAGTAATTCCTAACTCGGTCAAAGTTTTTTTCGAGAATCCCAGTCGTTTTCCAATCGCCAAAGAATAGATCGAAACATTGACAGAATGGTTGAAGGTATATTCGTCATAATTTTTGATCATCGTCATTCCCAGGAGGATGGATTCGTCTTCGATGACGAGATGGATCGCCTTCTGGGCCAACCTCTTCAGCTTCCTCACGTCGGCATGCTGCTTTCCTTTAATATTCGTGATGACCTCTTTGATCGTCCCGATGGTCTCGAAAAATATTCTCTTCGCTACCTCCCGGTCATCTTCCTTCTGGATGGTAAAGGCCTCCTCCTCGCCCTCCATCACCTCCAGAGGATTTGCCTCGATCGAGGTAATCTGATGGTCCACCAACTGTTTTTTGAAGAGACCCGCATTCTCCTCGCGGCCTTCTTCCAGGTTGATGAAGGTGTAGATGAAATACCTCAGCATCTCTTCTTCCATCAGGGCATTGAAAATCACTTCGCCTATCAACCGTTTTTTCCATTGGGTCAGAAGATATTTGAAACTAGTAAACCCTTCTACCGAATACCGCAATCGTTGGTCGTTGAGGAAGAAGTCATCCTTGCGGATTTTGAGGGAGAGGGCCCCTTCCCGCTTGATCAATGTATTAATGGTCTCGAGGAATTCCTGGACAAACTGATTGAGAGCCACATTCTTGGAATCATAAATCTGCGAGATCTTCATCAGCACATGAAATTTAGTCACGAGGTTGTTTCCCAATTTCGACAGTTCAGAGTCCATGCCGTCGGGCGGCTTTGGGCTCCCCATCTTGGGTTGAGTCGTGGATGGTGAAATATCCATTTTGTCTCCTTTATCCTTTGCCTTATCCAACGGGATTCAGTCACTCTTCTCTTAGAAGGCCCTTCCCTCCTAAGCGCCCAACATCTTCAAGGTGTTGGCGGCGCATTGCTTCATCTCATTCCATTTCTCCCCTTGGAACCACGTTCTCTTCTTGGCAATTCTTTCCAAGATCGGTATCACCTCTTCTGACTTTGTTTCCCCCAAGGCCCTGAAGAAAGAGACCTTTTCCCTGTAATCCCGCTTGTAAAAATCCTCGGAAAGGATGATTTCTGTCAGGGGTCTCACCGCTTCTCCCTTGGCACTCCTTGCCAAGAGGAGTGCAGCCTTTGCTCTGATTCCAGATGCGGGATCCGTCAAGAATTTCTTAATGAGGTCCCTCCCCTTTTCTCCGAACCTTTCGACAAGCTGAAGGGTCTCTTCTCTCACTTTCAAATCCTGATGGGTCACTAAGTCTCCTATATATTTCACCGTAGCGGGATTCCCGATCTTCCCAAGGATGTAGAGAACTTGCAAGATCACCACGGGATTGGGATCCGATAAGAATGTACTCAGCGGCTGAATCTCTCCTTGGGAAACCTCGGCCACCTGGTCACAAATCACCTTTCTCCACTTCCCGGACTCTAACTCGCCGAGCAGCAGGCACAGAGGTTCGACGGCCTGCTTCGTGAGAAATCGAAAATAGTGAAGGATGGACTCTGCTTTAGCCTCTCCTTTTTCTTTCATGGCCTTTCCCAAGAGTTCAATGTAACGGGCGCTCGAGGCTTTGTCGAGTATGCGTTGAATCGCGAAAATCTGTTTGTCCTTCATCATAATAGATTCCATGGTCTCATTAAGGCTCTTCAATAGCGCCACCGCTTTTCCCACTTCTTTTTGTTCAAGGAGGTATTCGAGGACCCGATCAAAGTAGGAAATCATATTTTCATAGGCATCTACATCTTCGCCGAGATGAAGCAAGATTTCGATCAGATTGTCAATTAAGACATAGATGTAGTCCGCCTGTTCTTCTTGTCGTGCATCCCGGTTGATGATCTCACTCTCCTCGGGAGTGAGCTGACAAGCCTGAACCAGGGATTGCCCCGGAGCAGGGTTGATCACCTGCCGCAACCCCTCCGTCACGGGAGCCTCTACGCTCTCGACCTCCACTTCTTCCGCCTTCTCTTGAGGCTCTTCCTCAAAGGAACCTTTGTACTCCGATCCCTTTATCAAATCTTCCCCCGTGGCCGGAACAAAGTTAGCACCACCCTCCAAAAATTCATCTACCGTGGTAAAGGCGATATGAGAGAAATCCTTTTCCCACAATAGGGTGACGAGGTCATCCTCCATACGATTGAGGAAGTCACTCTTTCTCACAATGTTTAGAAAATCGATCATTTCCTCAAATTCCAACCCTTTTGAAAATTGAAGTTCCCGGATCCCATCTTTAAAAAAGAGAAAGGCCAAACTTTCCTTCACGTCCTGACTTTCGTAGACGACGTTTCCCCGGTAGTGGAGCCGGTGTTCCCCGATCTGCAGTGAGAAAGAATCAAAGGCGGCAAAGTATTGATCGAAATCTTTCCTTAGCCTCTCTAAGAACTTAGATAGGATAGGATGGTCGGCCTCGTAGAGGCGGAAGGCTTTCAGAGTCTGAAGAAAAGTCTGAATCAACGCCTTGGTTGACTTTACTTTCTCCTCAATTTCCTTCTCCTCAGAAATATCCAGTTGATCCTCTAAGCTTTTCACTCGGCTTCACCCCTTATTTTTTCTCCACGCCGTCAGGTTCATGCTGCCTGCGGTTGTTGGTTCTCTCCTTTAAGAAACCGGTCTAACTCCGATTTGAGAACCTTCCAGCCTTTGCCCGCCTTCGCTCCCTTAATTCTCCCTAAGTAAAGGTACTTCAGATAGGTAGGTCTTGAGATCCGAAGGTACTGGCAGGCTTCTCGAGTCGTCAGGACGGTGTCTTCACTATCTCTTATCATATTTTTCCACCTTTTCTATTAGACTTTACACTGATTGATAGCATTTTCTATACCAAAATGTATGGTTTACTCTAACCTCCTGTAACTCAAAAGGTTTTTTTCAAAACCTTCGAACTTGTTTGGAGAGAATTGACGTTTTTTGTCCTGAAACCGCTGAACTTGTCTCACCTTACGGCACAGGGCAGGAGGAAGGAGAGATATGGACATTGACCGGAGATTGTGCAAATATGCTAAAGAGAGAGAAAAAAAGTTGTGAGTTATGAGTTATGAGTTGGGGGTCTAAAGCTGATCGTCTAAGGTCCATCGTTAATCCGGAGGGGACTATGAAAAAGCAAGAGGATTTAAGAAAAAGAGTGAAGGAGATCATTAGAATTTTGTCTAAGGCGATACCCGATTCCAAAATCGCTCTGAAGTTTTCCAATCCCCTCGAGCTTCTCATCGCCACCATTCTCTCTGCCCAGTGCACGGATGTCAAGGTGAATCAAGTCACGGCGGATCTCTTTAAAAAGTACCGTTCTGCAAAAGATTATGCTGAGGCAAATCTGGCGGAATTGGAGGAGGAAATTCGGCCAACCGGTTTCTATCGAAACAAAGCCAAGGCGGCTCATCGCTGCTGCCAGGAGCTGGTCGAACGATTCGGAGGGGACGTCCCAAAAACTCTAGAGGAATTGGTGACCCTTCCCGGGGTGGGAAGGAAAACAGCGAATGTCATTTTAGGAAATGCCTTTAGAATACCCGGCATTGTGGTGGATACCCATGTCCACAGGGTAAGCCGGAGAATCGGCCTAACGAAGAATGATGATCCCGTTAAGATTGAGTTCGATTTGATGGAGATCGTCCCTCAGGAAGAGTGGACACATTTCTCAAACCTCCTCGTCTGGCATGGCAGGAGAACCTGCGTAGCCCGAAAACCACTCTGCGAGATTTGTCCGATTCGAAAATGGAGCGATTACGGTTCCAAAGTCACCCCCCATAGGGAGCGGTAGCCTAAGCCCTGCCGGTCCAATATGAGATTACATGGTTCGCCTAAGCCTCCCTTCGACCGGGCTCAAGCCACAATCCAGCCACAACCCAGGGCCTTGTCCTCCGTTAGAAACAATCCCAAAGATCAAAAATGACCGCCTCTTCGTTCATAAGGTAGCGTCAAGTGTTTTGTGTCAGCAAAAGAAATGGAGTCGCTGTTCGTTGTTTAAGATTCTCATGAGTGAAGACTGAGAATAGAATCCGTTC
>JAPVTA010000074.1:0-7136 GCA_047519465.1 Thermodesulfobacteriota bacterium
CCAGTGCTTTACTGAAAAATGGTTTTTAAATTTTCTTCATTAAGAAAGGTACCTTATTTGACGCATGTGCCGAATCATCGACGTATCACCCTTATCCAATAGGCTTCATCTTTTAGTTCTATTCATCTTCATCTTATATCTCCATGGATGTGCTGTAATGAAAAAAGTTGAGGTGAAACGCTCGCCCTTACCAATCTATCCGGAAGAGAAGATTGAACGAAATGAGTTTTCGGTTGCAAACGGTGATGACGTCATTGGCCGGTTGGCAGTCATCAGGATTGAAAAAGGGGATACGCTAACGGATATTGCAAGACATTTCAGTTTGGGGATCAATGCAATCAGTGCAGCAAATCCAGGGGTAGATGTATGGGTGCCTAAGGCCGGAGAACGTATCATGTTGCCTCTGAGCTTTATCCTGCCGGACGCCCCAAGAAAAGGCATCGTGATCAACTTAGCCGCTATGAGGCTCTTTCAATTTAAAGGAGATAGTCAGTCACTGGCGGTGTTGACCTACCCCCTCGGTGTCGGTACCGCAGAGCGACCTTCGCCCATCGGTCAAATGTATGTGGCGCGCAAGGCAACCCGACCGACCTGGTATGTGCCTGCCTCAATTGCTGAGGATCATCGAAAGAAAGGAGATCCTCTGCCCGCCAAAGTTTTGCCGGGACCTGAAAATCCGTTGGGAGAATACGCGCTATATTTAAGTAAGTCGACTTATTTGATCCATGGTACTAATAAACCGGCCAGCATTGGTCTTATGGCAACCAATGGCTGCATAAGACTCTATCCAGAAGACGTGAAGAAACTCTATGAGAACACTCCGATTAAAACACCTGTATGCTTCGTTAACCAGCCATATCTCCTGGGCCAATGTAATGGAGTAGTTTATATGGAAGTTCATGCGCCCCCGGAAGATTTGGACGCTGTTGAGTTTGATAAGATATATGCAAAATTGAGAAATATTGAAAAGGAATCGGGGCGCACGCTTGACTGGAGCAAAGTTAAGAAAGTACTGGCCGAGGCCCGAGGGATTCCTGTTCCCATATTCGAGGTCCGTCAAGGAAGTGGAAAAGCGGCTGCGAAAACCATAGAAGTCAAGCACCCAGAAAAATTGTATGGCAGACCGGAAATACCAGAACTGCAAATGGAGGCGTGGTACGTTTTGGCTGCTGATGTGCGTGACGAGATTGATGCTCTGAGGATTGCCGCCATTATCAACCACCAGGGTCCACAAATCCCGGCAAGGGTGTTATCGAAGAGCGATAGCTACCGTGTTATCGCTGGCCCTTTCAATGATGTCAGCGAGGCCAAAGATGCAGCCAAGCGCTTGAAAATTGATCTGGAAATAGATGGTATATTGATTGAACCTGTCAAAAAGAGATAGTCGATCCCGGTTTTTCTCACACGTTCAAGCCGCATAGCTTGCTTCAACCCCTTTTTACAAACTATTCATATTCAAATAATCCTTCATCGAGTACGGATTTGCCTTCACTATTTTTCATTTTTTGTATGGAATTCCCTTCAAGAAATCAATCCATTGAAACCACTAGATCATAAAAAATCCAAAATATTAAGGTATTACGATGTTCAAAATACTCGGAATAGTTCTTGCTTGTAAAAAAGGGGCTAAAAGAGCAAACGAATCATGCATATTCCCCTTCCGCCACCTTGGCCAAAATCTTGCCATCATTCCAATATCTTAAATCAGGAAAGGGGGATAAAGAATTTAAGGATCTGAGTCTCGATGAAAGGAGGTGATTAGATGATGAAGAAGAGCCTTTTGGTGGTCTCGATCATCGTTGTTCTTGCTATTACCGTGGGGGGTTGCGCAACAAAACGTGACCTCGCGAAAGTTCAGTCGCAGGAAATGGTGATTGGTGCGAAAGCTGATCAGGCAGCGCAGGATGCGCAGGCTGCCAAGGCGGCGGCTGATGCGGCCACGTTAAAGGCGGAGGCTGCCGCAGCCCGTGCCGAAGATGCTGTAAAAATGGCAGAGGAAAGAGAGAAGCTGGCACAGGAAAGAGAGAAGATCGCAGAGGAAAAGACGAGGATTGCAGAGGAAAAGGCGAAGAGTGCTGACGAGGCTTTCCGGAAATCAATGAAGAAATAACCATTTTGTTGGACCTGTTAACATTGCCTCTAATGCTCCGTAATGGGGGTGGCAGGAGTCTCAAACCCTGCCACCCCCATTCTACTTCCACCGGCTACATCCGTCCGGATCATTCATCATTTAATCTGTCAAGCAGACATACGGCAACTTGTAATGTGGTGCATTTTTGGATATATCACTAAACTAAAAGGAAGAGGGATGTTCTGGGATCATCGACATATTATTTACGATTACGAAGGGGCCTATGGGAAAAAAAGAGCGCAGGGCAGATGAGCTTTTTTATTTTTTCCTTGTCTGCATCATCACAACACCAATTCTAATATACGGATGCAGTCACTTTAATGCTGAGTCAGCCTTCGAAGAAGCGCATGATTTTTTCAGCCATGGAAATTACAATGCCTCTCTGAGCAAATATGAACAGATTATTGAAAAAGATCCTAAGGCGGGAGACAGGGTTCTTTTCGAGATGGGAATTATTTACGCTTATCCTGGAAATGGACAAAAGAATTATGAGAAATCTCTGGAATGTTTTCAGAAACTGATAAAGGATTACCCGGGGAGTGGGTACAGGAAGGACAGTGAGATGATGATATTCAATATCAATAATGTCATTCTCAAGGATCGGATGATTGCGACGCAGCAAAGACAGATTGAGAAACTCCAACAAAAAGACAAGGCGATTGCTGCGCAGCAAACACAGATTGAGGCTCTCCAACAAGAGGTTAAAAGCAAGGGGAATGAGATTATTACACTGCAAAAAAGGATTGAAGTTCTCGAACAAAATGTTTTTGCATTCCAGAGGGGACCGGCAGATAAGATTTTGATAGAAAAGAAAGAACGACGATTGACGTTGTTCTCAAGGGGCGAGGTGCTCAAGACCTACAAAATAGCCTTGGGGGGAAACCCGAACGGTCCGAAAGAAAGGCAAGGCGATAACAAAACCCCGGAGGGAACCTACGTCATCGATTCAAGAAACAAGGACAGCCGCTATCACCGATCTCTTCATATTTCCTATCCAAACGAGAAAGACAAACAGCGGGCAAAGGAACTTGGTGTTTCCCCGGGCGGAGGCATCATGATCCACGGCATTAAGAATGGTTTCTCATGGGTTGGTGATTCTCGCACAGAGGTTGACTGGACGAAAGGGTGTATTGCTGTTACGGACGAAGAAATAGAGGAGATTGAAAAGTTAGTGCCAAATGGTACGATTGTGGAGATCAGGCCATAGAACACCGCATAAGTTATCGTTCCACCGAATCGCGCAACGCTTCTGCTGAAATTCACCGCGTCCCCGCGTCATAACCCCTCTTCATCCCCCCCTTAGCTTAAGGGGGGAATAAAGCGACGGCTTAGCTTAAGGGAATAGAAAGGGGGGTTAGGCTAAGGGGGGATGAAGGGGGGTTATGTCTCCGTGTTTCGTCCTTTTTCTTTAAAACCTTCACCATGCTTGCTTTCTACTCGTAGTCATCAACGTTGAAGGTTACCTTGGATTGAAGAGTGGTGGGTAAAGTTCGCGGCCCCTTTTCCAAGGATTCCTTCCTTGTAACACTCACTTCCAAAAGATCTAAAGGGGTGTATATTACAACCGCAAATGAGCAGTAGATACGCCCAAAGATGGATCGGATAAGTAATCTGCAAATTATGCGGCTTTAGCCTTTTCCCCGACCCCTTTTTCTTTCTGCTCGGGCTTCCCTTTACCTGTCGTAATCAGCCTGCGCAAACTGTCGTTGATATAAAAGCCCCATCCGCCTGAACAGTCACCGTAGCATTCGAGGGCAGGAACCAAGCCGACGTGCGTAAAGCGAAGTTCGGTCTTGCCGTCTTTCTTGGTGATCTCAAAGACAATATCAGTGTCATTCCACTCGGTCTTGTCTTTGACAAAGTTGATGTGGCTGTCCAAGACATGCCATACGACTTTCTTGCCTGGTACCAATTCCGTGATCTTCTGGGTGCTGCGGTGCAGGTCTTCGTAGTGGAACGTAAACTCGTCACCGAGTTTATCGGTACTACCTTCAATTTCTTCTGACCACCATCCACGAACATTATTGATGGCATCGAAGACTTTTTTCGGAGTTTGTTTTACCGAAAAGGTAGTGGTGAAATTTTTATCATTCACTTTGTCTTTGGGTATATGAGCCGTTTTGAGTGCCATACTCTCGCCTCCTTCCAACCCAAATATATGTATGGTAATTCCAAGATGCAAGAAAGCCGACCCTGGTAATTTCGTGAAATATGATTTCGACCTTCAATACGATATTACAAACCCAAATCAATAGCTTTTGTCTTAACCTATAAGGGGGATACTGTAGGCAAAGAAGGACGCGAAAGAGAAGACCAACGAGAACATCTTATGAAGCCGGCGTTGTAGCCGATTTTCTTATTTCCAAGCATGTTTTGGCATATTGTGTTATAATAAAATCCAACCAAGTCGCCTGGGGCTTTTCAGGCCTGTAGCAGATGCCCGCAAGAACTCTAAACGACTTCTTTGCGGGCTTTTTTTATAGCCAAATCAAAGCTGATTTGGAGATTAGGATGGCAAATACAAGGCAGAACAACCGGAGAGAAGGCATAAGAAGGGAGAGAAGCCGAAGAAAAACTGATATAAAAACAATCAAAATTGAAGAGAGAGAGGACAAAGAGCAGGAGGTGACCGTCCGCCGCGGGACTGCCCTCCAAAAAAGAGCAGACTCAGTGTGGAGCTGGCATGAGGATTTTGCAGTCGAATGGAGCGAGACTTTTTTAACAAAGAAAAGGAAAAAACATCCAAGAAAGGGAGAATGATGATGAACATTTATGTAGGAAACTTATCACTAGAAGTAACAGACGAAGCAATCCGGGAGGCCTTTGCATCCTTCGGCGAGGTAACCTCAGCAACGGTTATTAAAGACAAGTATACTGGCCAGTCCCGGTGTTTCGGCTTTGTAGAAATGCCAACGCAGTCTCAGGCCCAGACAGCGATTAAGAGCCTTAACGGGAAAGAACTCCTGGGTAAAGAGATTAGGGTAAGTGAGGCACGGCCCCGCCGGGATGAGGGAAGAACCGGTGGAGGGCGAGCGGATTATCGCGGCAGCAGAAACCGTTATTAGTCAGGTTTTAACAGACAAGAGAACAACCCATGTTCCAGCGAAGAAGGCGTGGGCGTTCCCATGCTCCAAAATCAAACCATTTTAGACATCCAAAGTCCTATAAAGTCGTATGCTCGGGCTGTGGAAAAGAAGTCATCACCCCGGTTCTGCCGCCAGATGACAAGAAACTGCTCTGCATGGAATGCTTCACCAAATCAGGAATCTCAAAGGAGGAAACATGAACAGGAAAGTTTACGTAGCCAACCTCTCCGGACAGGCCACTGAGGCTGAACTCAGGGCACTTTTCTCGAAAGCCGGAAGCGTCATTTCGGTCAAGATTGTTCGGGATCGACAAACGGGGCAGCCAAGAGGCATTGCCTTCGTGGAGATGTCTACGCAGTGGGAGGGCCGGAGAGCTGTTTCTATGTTGAACCGCCAGGACTTCATGGGGAAAAACTTGCTGGTCAAAGAGGCTGCGGAAAAACGAAGCTTCGGAGGAAGATAGGGGAAGAAAGGAAGGGGCATGAATAAAGGAAGACTTGAGTGGGTGATGTCCGGATTAAACCGGTATCCATTGACCACGGCGGAAGTCCTTTTTCTCAAAACGGTGTCAGCAGACTTCGATAAGAACCAGGCGCTGACGGAACATCAGGAGGAAAGACTGGAAAACCTTTACAAGGAAAAGTCAAGACTGATACCTAACAAAAAGGCTGATCCTTTTTCCGTTAACCAAAGTACTCCCCAAAAGAACAGGCCTCGGATGCCTCGAAAACCCTCCATCGCATAGCACCTTTTCCTCCATTACTTTCTCTATGTATAGAAAGAAGAAAAAGAGGTAGGATTACGAACAAAAGGGAAGGGATGGATCTGCCTCTTTTATGCGCATTTCAATTCCTAATCGTCGACTCCCAGGTCATTTCCCTATTGAAGAGTAGTAGGTCTACCCGTTATCGAAGCTCATTCCCTACTCTCGCCCGCTCAGATCCAATCTTTTATGCAAACTGTTTTGATGAGACTGGAATCTATACAATAAAGCTGTTGATGGGTAGTTCTGTATCAAGGATTATAACGGGCCGACAAGAAATGTCATTTTTAATTTCTAATATACCGAGGATTAAGAATTAATTCCTTTTAAATATTGTCCAGTTAAATGATATTAGGGCAGTTGGTATGGAAAATGCTAATAAGGAGTGTAAAGTCTGAGGGTAATAGGGAAAAGCAGTGCTAAATAGAAGAGAAGACGCTGTCCTAACAACCCGAGAGGCCTGCGGTTACCTTCGGATTTCAAGACCTACCTACTTGAAGTATCTCTACACGGGCAGAATCAAGGGAACCAAGGCAGGAAAGGGTTGGAAGGTTCTCAAATCAGAATTGCATCAGTTTCTAAAAGGAGAGAATGGAAATTGAGCCATTCTCGAAGGGAGGGTTACTTATGAAGAAATTAAACCCGCGCATTTCCTCCTCCAAGTCTGACTCCCAAAGAACTATAAAAATTAGAACCACTTTATTTGATCTATTTACCGCCTTGAACGAGGAGGCCAGAGTCGGAGAAGAGGAACTGGTCACCAAAATCGTATTCGGTTGGATCGAATCCGGCAGGCTAAATTTGGTCCTTCATTCATAAGTATTCAGAATAATCCACTGGTGGACTATCTAAACTAAAGATCCTGCCTTCCCGATGAGCCAAGGACGTTGGTTCAAGCCGTAAAACGAAATATAGCCCGGTTCCCACACCATTTTATGTTCCAGTTGACGGAACAAGAGTACTCAAATTTGAAATCACAAATTGTGATTTCAAGTTGGGGAGGTTCCCGCCGTGCCAGGTAATATCCTGTCGTTCTTCTGGGTAGACTACCTTTACGGAATCGGGATCGGCCTGGGCCTCCCCTCACTCATTTTCCGGTAATACCGACACGAGCCACGAATCACGTTATAGATAGATTTTTGGCCAATTTCTGACC
>JAPVTA010000075.1:0-96543 GCA_047519465.1 Thermodesulfobacteriota bacterium
CCACCGAGGGATTTTAAGTCCCTTGCGTCTACCAATTCCGCCACCCAGGCCTATTCGTGACCCGTGATGCGTGAATCGTCTATGGCCAGGTCTCTATGTTTTGCCTGACGAGTCACGGGGCAGTCGCTCGCCGTAAAACAAAAATATAGCTTTTGGGTTATTTTGTCAACTCCGTTCTGAGACTCTGTAAAGCCAATTTAGAAATGTCCTATTCTTACCAAAGTAGAAGTGTCCAGTTTTCAAAGTTGAGACTCGAGTAGCGGTTAGAAATTCTCCGTCGCGAACGAAGCCTGCGCCGCATGGCGTGTTGTTTCATGCAAGAACTTATGTTAATACAACTCTATACCGACACAGACACTGATACTATCACCTTATCTCGACGCCGCAAGGAGGAAAATATATGCGATCCGATAGTATGAAGAAGGGTATTGAAAGAGCACCCCACCGCTCCCTTTTTAAGGCCCTTGGGCTGACCGACGAAGAGATCGACCGGCCCATGATCGGAATTGCCAACTCGGCCAACGAAGTCATCCCGGGCCATCTTCATCTTCATCAACTCTCCGAGGCGGTGAAGGCGGGCGTCCGAATGGCCGGGGGAACTCCGCTGGAATTCTTTACCATCGGTATCTGCGACGGAATTATCATGGGGCACGAGGGAATGAAATATTCGCTCAGTTCAAGAGAACTGATTGCCGATTCGATTGAGTCCATGGCCATGGCCTACCCCTTCGACGGTCTGGTCCTCATCCCGAACTGCGACAAAATCATTCCGGGAATGATGATGGCAGCGGCCCGGCTCAATATTCCAACCATCCTTGTAAGTGGCGGCCCCATGCTGGCGGGCGAGTTTCGGGGCCGGGAGATCGACTTGATCACGGTGTTCGAGTCCGTCGGGAAGGCGAAGGTTGGGGAGATGACGGAAAAGGACCTCAAGGAAGTCGAAGGGTGTGCCTGCCCGGGGGTGGGCTCCTGCGCAGGTATGTTTACTGCAAATTCCATGAACTGCCTTTCGGAGGTGCTCGGTCTGGCACTTCCTTATAACGGAACCATTCCAGCCGTCTTTGCCGAAAGAATACGTTTGGGGAAGAAATCGGGAATCCAGATTATGGATTTGATCCAAAAAAAGGTGACGCCTTCCAAGATCCTGACAGAGAAGGCCTTTGAAAATGCCGTCACCGTGGATATGGCTTTCGGAGGCTCCACCAATACCTCACTCCACCTTCCTGCCATTGCCAGGGAGGCCGGGGTTAAGCTTTCTCTGCAGACCTTCAACAGAATCAGCGAGAAGACTCCTCACCTCTGCAACATGTCACCGGGAGGGCCATACCACATACAGGATCTTCATCAGGCCGGAGGAATTCCGGCTCTGATGAATGAATTGAGTCGCGGGAGATTGATCCATCGAGATTCGTTGACGGTCACGCGAAAATCGGTCGGAGAAAATCTTAAGGGAAAGAAGGTCCTTAATCCCGAGGTGATCCGCCCCATGGAAAGGCCCTACCACCCCACCGGGGGGTTAGCCGTCCTTTTCGGAAATCTGGCTCCCGAGGGCGCCGTCGTGAAACAGTCGGCCGTTGATGAAGCCATGCTCAAACATAGAGGGCCCGCCAGAGTTTTCAATTCTGAAGAAGAAGCGATCAAGGTCATTCTCGACAGAAAGGTCAAAAAGGGGGAGGTCGTCGTTATCCGCTATGAAGGGCCAAAAGGAGGGCCGGGGATGAGGGAGATGCTGGGTCCGACCTCAGCGATTGTTGGCGTAGGGAGGGACCGGGATGTCGCCCTGCTGACCGACGGCCGTTTTTCAGGAGGAAGTCGTGGAGCGGCGATCGGCCATATCTCGCCCGAGGCTGCTGAGGGAGGTCCTATTGCGGCCGTGCGCAACGGAGATCAGATTGAGATAGATGTTCCCGGAAAGAAGCTTAGCCTCCTCATCTCCGACGAAGAGTTGAAAGAAAGACTATCTAGGTGGAAACCGCCCAAGAGAGTGCTGAAGGGTTACCTCAAACGGTATGCAAAACTCGTGACATCCGCCAATACGGGCGCCACATTTGAAGAATAAATATGGAAGGAAGCAGGAATTCCTTGCGATGCATTTTTTGTCGAGATAGTTCTCACGAGATTTTTTGTCACTAATCCACAATCCGATGTTGAATCATTGTGGAATTATATTGTCCTTCGCTTGATGGGTGCCGTTTTAACCGTTTTGCCCAAACAATAGGCACACAGAACCTCTTAATTCGACAGGCAAATCTACCAAAACAGTCTCAATATCATATAGACGACGAATAGCCAAATCAAGATGATGATGGCTCCGGCGGTCCAGTTGATTCGTTTTTTACCAATGGACTGAGATCGTGCCTTCTCTCGACATTCCTCCAAGATTTCTTTGGGAATCATTTTAATAAGAAGGGAAATTCCCGCAGGAACAATGATTAAATCGTCAATATACCCTATGACAGGGATGAAATCGGGAATCAAGTCTATTGGGCTTAGAGCATATCCGATAATGAGAATAGCGAAGGCTTTCGCATACCAGGGAGTTCTGGGATGTTTAGATGCAAGATAGAGAGCGTATACTTCACTTCTTAACTGCTTTGATTTGGTTTTCCAAGATCTTATACCCATTCCGAAAATCTTGGCCGTTTCGCTTCTAAGTGACCGGCCTGTCTCATTTTATTTGATTTCTTTTTTACACCCGTCGCAAAAATAGAGACTTTCTTCTGAATCCTCCGCCGTAATCGCTCGCTCGATTTTCTTCATCATTTCTCTATCTTTATTAATGCACTCGACACAATAGATATCTCCATCCTCAGTGTAATAAGCGGCTATCTCTTCTTTCTCCGTCATTTCTTTTCCCCCTTTATCGCCAATGATTCTTTTACTCACAAGCACCCCGACGAGCGGTTCCTCCTGCATTGTTAGGAAGGTGAAAAGTTCTGATCCGATGTTGAATTTCCTAATACATGGATCATTTCGATTTTTTGACTATCCCGATCACGTTAGGAATAGGCCGGGCAACAGCCAGGGTAGCATTTTCATTAAGGCTTACCGGGAAGCCAATCCTCTCGAACTTAACATCCTTGGCTGAAAAATAGAGGCTGGCTTGTTGCCCTCCCTCAAGATACATCGCGTTGTAAATTGAAATAGGCATGGACAATAATATATTGGCAAAGTCATGCCCTGAGTATTGAGACTTTGCGAAGATAAACAATGCATCGCCACTTTTGTCCATGGCAAAAACAGCCATGCTCCACGCCTTACCATGTTTGGTCCAGACATTCTCCTGCAGGCAGCTGATCATTCTTATATTCTGGATAAGTGTTTGATACTTGAACCGAAGCCTCTCAAAGTCCTGGCATTTCAGGTCGATGATCTGGATCTCCGGAAGGGTGGACTCTGTCGGGTGAAACGCCAAAACAGCTTTGTAGGTAGGACTAAGTCTTGCATTGTTCATATGATTGAAATTTTTCATGTAGCCGACGTTTTTTATCCCATCCTCCTGGTACATTCCTGCATTGATGGCAGAAATCAGATGGTGCTCTTGGCACCATTTCTTTGCAGTCATTTTTATTCTATCATGCTCCGAAGCACACAGAAGCTTGAATGAGTAAACCCTCGGGTCAATCCTCACAATCGTGATTCCCGAGTCTTCGATCTTTGATGTCTCCTGGGGCGCAAACTCCGCGATAGATAATCCTTCATCAACTCTCTTCCATGCATTGTCTTTCGATTGGACGGCGTCAGGAGAGAAAGCCGTGCTCAGGATGGTGGCGAGAACGGCAGCCAAAGCAGTTACTTGTCTCATGGACTCCTCTTCTATTTGGACACGGCAGAGTAAAACGTAAATTTTATCGCAAGCCCTATGGCCAAACAATGAATGATGAAGCGAATAACGAATGACTCAGCGTTCGACAAAAGTGTATTCGATCTGAAGCACGGTGTCAATGAGCATGGTTAAACGGATGGATCCTTAAGAGCAAGGAACGGGCGGAAGGAAAGAACTGGAGTGACGTCATCTATGAGGAAGCCATTTCGCCGTTGCAAAAATGCAGGTAGATTCCCAATAGGTCATCGGCCAATTTCTCGGTTCTCTCTTTAATCTCATACAAACTTGACAAGAAAGACCGCAGCGATTCGTCAATTTTGGCTAAGTTCTCATAGCTCCTTGTCGAATTTTCCGAAATTATTCTCTCCCTTTCACGACATTCATCGATGAGGTCTCTCAACTTCTCTCTTTCTTCTTCAGTCCACTCTGACACAAGCTGATCGACTGTCTTCATGATCTATCCCGTGTGGCACCGTTCTGTTTGTAGGAGATAAGAGAGATCATAGCAAGATATATACCGTCTTCCCGGGCATTCCAAGCAAACATGAAATACCTTACTCGTTCAGGGAGTTACAGGATAGTAAAAAATCTCCGCAAAAGCCGACCCTTCGGAAAAAGAGAAAGGCTTTACCTTTTTTGGAAAAATACTTTCCCTTTTGGGAAAGATGGATTCGACAACGTCGTCATCTTCGATAAAATCACGTTCGCGTCTGTTCCTTCGCCTTTCCGCTTATCGCCCAAGGTGGACATCCAAAATACATCCAAAGCCATCTGGGCCACGGCAGCATGAATGTCACAATGACTTCCCCACTGATATTGGAAAAGGGCAGAAATAGAGAATCAAACAGCTCCTGTGTAAACTCCTTCTGGACGTCCATACGAAAATCAAATCGAAACATTTAAAGTAATCTAGAAACAGAAAAGATATTGAGCCTTCCGAAAATAGGCAATTTGGCTCGTTTGCTTCGTTTCTAACACCTTGTGTTCTAATGAATCTCACGACTGAAAGGCGGGAGTTCTCCAAGCAAATTCTTCGTATAACTTCATTGTCCATCATTATTCGCGGAATCTTGGCCCACTCGGACTAAAATTTTTCAAGACCCTTTCTTATGAATCGCCAGGCCTTGAGAGTCTAAGGCTGCCTCCGTCACTGCTTCCGAAAGAGTCGGATGGCCTTTCACCACTTCTCCCAGATCCTCAACGGCAGCCTCCACATGCATCGCCAGGAGACATTCTCCGATAAGGTCAGTCGCATGCTCACCGAGGATGTGAACACCCAGAATCTGTCCCAACTCCTTCTCTGTAACGATCTTCACAAAACCTTCAGACTCTCCCATAGCCAATGCCTTTCCGTTGTTGATGTAAGAGAATTTCCCCACCTGGATATCGTACCCTTTCTGTTTAGCCTCGGATTCTTTTAAGCCTACGGAAGCAACCTCTGGAAAAGTATAGATACAACTCGGGATTTTTTGATAATCAATTTCGCGAACTTTGCCCATGATATTTTCTACCGCTACAATTCCCTCAGCTGAGGCAGCATGGGCGAGCATCATCTTTCCGATCACGTCTCCAACGGCGTAAACACCATCGGCACTGGTTTCCATCCTGGAATTAACTTTGATAAATTTCCCTTCCATCTGGATCCCAATTCTTCCAAGGTTGAGCCCCTCGGTGAAGGGGGTCCTCCCCACAGCCATGACTACTTTCTCTCCGGAAAGCCTTTCTTTCTTCCCTTCATGCTCTATTGTCACCTCTACTTTTTCTCTTCGGGGGAAGGCGCTTAGAACCTTTGACCCGGTCAGGACGATGATGCCTTGTTTTTCAAGCAGCAATTTTAGGCCCCGGATAACCTCTTCATCCTCCGTCGAAATGATTTGAGGAAGCATTTCAAGAATCGTTACCCTTGCGCCAAGGCAATTAAAGATTGTAGCGAATTCAACACCAACCACCCCTCCTCCGATGACGATGGCTTCTTTGGGAATCTCCCTCAAATCCATTATTTCATCGCTTGAAAGTATCTTTTTCCCATCGATCTTAACCGTGGGCAAGGAAGCTACCTCAGAGCCGGTGGCAATGATCACATTTCTAGTTTTATAACTCCGTACCTTTCCATTTGAGGAAACTTCGACCGTTTTTGGATCTGAAAACTTTGCGAAACCCCTGTCGAGAGTTATTCTTCGACTCTCGAGAAGCATGGAGACACCTCTCTTCATCGTTTTCACAACCTTGTTTTTTCGAAAAATCATCTTTTTCAGATCGATTGTAACTTTCGAGCCATTAATGAATACGTCCGAGCCCCTCACCTTACTGTAAATCTTCGCATCCGAGAGGAATGATTTTGTGGGAATGCATCCACGATTCAAACAAGTCCCTCCCAACTCATCCTTTTCGATGAGAAGCACCCGGGCCCCCATTTGAGCCGCTCGAATAGCGGCAACATACCCTCCAATTCCAGCACCGAGAATGGCAATGTCATAATCTTCCTCTAAGGCACTTACAGAATGCGCCGAAACTTTCCGTGGCTGGGGTTGTGAAGGCATTGAAGGTGTAGCAGGGGGAACCTCGGGCTTTATCGCCCTGTATCTCTCGGGGAGTTGTTCGCCTTTCTCTGTGATAACGGCAACAACGGTCAGGACGGGAACTTCTATATTTTCAGGGATGAGAATTTTTTTCAATATTCCAGTAGCCGGTGACTCTACTTCTGTGACCACCTTATCTGTCTCTACTTCAAAAATAGGTTCTCCCTTTTTTACAGACTCCCCTTCGGATTTAAGCCATTTGAGAATCTTCCCTTTTTCAATAGTAATTCCTAACATAGGGACAACAACTTCTATGGCCATGGATAACTCCTAAAGGTGCACGAATGTCACCGTTGGGTTTTCCAATCTATTCTTCAACGACTGCAGAAATGTCGCTGCAACCGCCCCATCCACGATACGGTGATCCACCGAGAGTCCAAAACGAGCTATTTTCTTCACAACCACCTCACCGTCTATTAGAGCAAGATGGTCGCAGGCCTTTCCTATGGTCAATATACCACTTTGAGGCGGATTGAGGATGGCTGTAAAGAAAGTGATATCATATTGAGCAAGACTGGAAATGGTAAAGGTTCCCCTCTCAATCTCCTCTAACTTCAATTTACGTTTCTTAGCACGGCTCACCAGGTCTGCCCGCATCTGGGCAATCCTCCCCAGCCCCAATCGGTCTGCCTGAGGGACCGTCGGAACAATAAGACCCTCTTCCATAGCTACGGCGAATCCTACATTAATATCAGGCATGACATATATGTCTTCGCCCTTCACCATGGCGTTGAGCACGGGAAATTCCCTAATCGTTAAAGCGACTGCCTTAATCAAGAAATCATTGATCGAGATTCGAAGATGAAACTGTTTTTCGAAATCTGGAAGCATCTCTTCTCTAAATTGATTAAGTTGGTCCATCTCTACATCGTTAAAAAAGTATATATGAGGTGCCGTCAAGGCGCTCTGAACCATCCGTCTGGCAATGACCTTTCTCATCTGGGTCATCGGGATGGTCTTTCCAAAAATTGCTTTTTCTTCTGATGGGACGCCCAGTTTTTCAGCAACTTTGATCACATCACCCATGATGATTCTTCCCCGGCGGCCAGTCCCTTCGATCGCCTTCAGCGACAAGCCTTTTTTCTCCGTCAGCTTTCGGGCAAGAGAAGAGGCGAGGATTCTCTCCTTCTCAGTCTTTGTCTCGGCCACTTTCTGGGTGATTCTGAAATTTTCCACATCCTTCATCAGGATGATGCCGTCGGGGCCAGATCCCTTGACCAATGACAGATCTAATCCTTCCTGCCGCGCCTTCTTTCTGGCTGCCGGAACAGCTCTTATTCCCTCTGGCCTCTCAGAAAAATCCGATCCTCTTAACATCCCTGAATCCTCCTGTTCGGTCATTTCACAGGTATTCCTTCATCTTGTTCACAGCCTCCCTTACATCCTCTTCATCAGGGATATAGATTTCTTCTAATGGTGGGCTGAAGGGAACTGGAGTATGTGGAGATCCCACTCGTAAAATGGGGGCTTCAAGATATTCCATGGCCTCTTCTGCCACAATGGCAGAAATCTCGGCACTCACTCCACACATCACAGATCCTTCGTCTGCCACAATAAGCCTTCTCGTCTTTTTGACCGATTCCAAGACAGCTCCCTTATCCAGTGGCTGGAGGGTCCGCGGGTCCACGATCTCGATCTCAATTCCTTCCTTGCTAAACTCCTCAGCCACACTGAGGGAACGATTCACCATGGCATGGGTGGCCACGATCGTGATGTCTTTCCCTCCTCTTTTGATGTCTGCCTTTCCAAAGGGAATGGTATAGTATTCTTCAGGGACAGGTCCTTTTGTAGCATAAAGTTTTTTATGTTCGATGAACATAATCGGATTATCGTCGAGAATAGCTGTATTCATCAGACCCTTTGCGTCATAAGGGTTTGAAGGGGTAACGACAATCAGGCCTGGGATATGCACGAAGAAGGCATGGAAACTCTGAGAGTGCTGGGCAGCAGCTCCCCGTCCTGCACCGATGTTTGTCCGCAGGACCATAGGGACCTTTCCCCTGCCGCCAAACATGTAATGGATCTTGGCCATCTGGTTGACAACCATGTCCATCGCACAAGTGGTGAAATCAATAAACATAATCTCCACCACTGGTCTCATTCCAGTCATGGCAGCTCCGATCGCGGCCCCAACGAAACCTGCTTCAGATATAGGGGTATCAATAACTCTTCCAGGCCCAAATTTATCCAATAGCCCTGCTGTTACTTGGAAAATGCCACCATACTTTCCAATATCCTCTCCCATGAGAAATACTCGTTCATCTTTCTCAAGATTCTGGATTAAGGCTTCATTGATCGCCTGGGCATAGGTAAGTTCCCTCATAGAAATCTCCTTTGGGATCAAGAGGCGTAAACGTCTTCATAAATGTCCTGAGCATCGGGGAAGGGGCTCTGCTGTGCAAACTCCACCGCTTCTTCAATCTTCTTTTTAATCTCGTCGCAGATATGTTCAATCCTGTTTTTATCTAAGAGTCTTTCCCCCACCAACTTCTCTTCAAAACGTTTGATGGGGCATTTCTTTACCCATTCCTGAACCTCTTCCATAGTCCGATAACGTCTCCCCTGATTCGGATCTCCTTCATGATGCCCGCGCCAGCGATAGGTCTTACACTCGACCAGTGTCGGGCCCTCCCCTGCTCTGGCCTGCTGAATTGCTTTACCGGAAGTCTCGTAAACAGCTAAGACATCATTCCCGTCAATGGTCATTCCGGACATATTATAGGCCATTGCTCGGACGGAAATATCCTGAATGGTCTGATGCTGCTTTTGAGAAACTGAGATCCCATAAAGGTTGTTCTCACATATAAACACCACGGGGAGCCGATGGACCGAAGCAAAATTTAAACTTTCATGGAAGGTCCCATTATTGCTGGCTCCATCTCCAAAAAAGCAGACCGTGATCCGATCCGTCTTCCTCATTTTAGAGGAGAGGGCAGCCCCCACTGCAAGAGGAATCCCTCCGCCTGCTATTCCATTGGCACCAAGGATTCCAATATCAATATCTGCAATGTGCATGGACCCACCTTTGCCCTTGCAATAACCTGTCTTTTTCCCAAAGAGCTCCGCCATCATATATTTCAGTTCAGCCCCTTTGGCAATAGCATGTCCATGCCCTCGATGGGTGCTGGTGATATAATCCTCTTTCCTCAAATTAGCACAGACCCCTACAGCCACAGCTTCCTCTCCAATATAGAGATGGGCCAACCCAGGGATAAAGCCTCTTGCGTATAAATCTATTATTTTTTCTTCAAACAATCTTATTGTTACCATTTTCCTATACAGATTAAGCATCTGTTCTCTAGAAAGATTCATCTACATCCTCCACCCTTTTGATTTTCGATATAAATTTGCATTGAGCGTGCCAATTCTTATGGTTTGAGTTTTAAATGATATCAATTAACTAAGACATACTTTTGTGGAGAAAGGAAAGGATTGTGCCAATCGGTTAAAAATTACAACGATGCTGAAGGTTTTGTCAAGGAAAAACGTCTGGTACTCTATTGAATATACACTATTTTAGGCGAAGGGTGTTGGTAACACTTTTACGAAAAAATAAACAATGTGGCAATGAAGAGTTTAAACCTCTAAACCGCGGATAGCTTGCCAATACAACCTATCTAAAATATGAAGGAAATGTTTCTATTCAATCTTCAAACCTTAGCTTTTCTGATCTTGAATAAGGCAAGGTCATAGCAGATATCCACACTTTGGGAGAATGGCAACAATATGAAAAGTGAGAAATGATAGAGCCCGTTCATTGGCGTTTAAAGGAAGGGTAATAAGTATCTCACTCTCCCCCAAAGCCTTCGTTTTCATCTGAATGGCCTAAGGCCGGCAAAAAAACTCAGGCCATTTGGAAGTAGATCTTCTTAACCTCCTCGTTGTCAATCAACTCCTTGCTCCTTCCTTCCATGGCCACTTTCCCATGATCGAGAATGTATACCCTTTCTGTTAGGTCGAGCGTAAGCGAGGCATCCTGCTCGACAATTAGGATGGACAAGCCATTCTCCCAGATATTTCTGATGGCGTCCATCAATACCTGCTTCACAAAGGGAGAAAGGCCCATAGAAGGTTCGTCCAATAGAAGGAGCTGGGGGCTGGACATGAGGGATCTTCCGATTGCTAGCATCTGCTGCTCTCCGCCGCTCAGGGTTCCGGCCAACTGGCTCTTGCGCTCCTTCAGAACTGGAAACAGATCATAGATCCCGTTTAGGTCCTGTTTTACCTTCGGTTTATCTCTTCTGAGAAAGGCTCCCATTTCCAAATTCTCGTTCACCGTGAAATCGACAAAGAGCTGTCTCCTTTCAGGACAGTGTACGATTCCCATACGGACGATCTCATGGGGAACTCGATGATCGATCCGCTCCCCCTTAAAACGGATTTCACCCTCTACGGGAATGACTCCGGAAATGGCCCTCAAAAGCGTGCTCTTACCCGCTCCGTTTGGGCCCATCACCCCAACCATCTCCTTGGGCTTCAGGTTCACCGTCAACTCGTTTAATGCAATCGCCTTTCCGTATAAGACTCTTATTTTCCTCACTTCGAGAAGGTCCAATTATTTCCTCCCCTCTCCAAGATAAGCCGTGATCACTTTTGGGTTCTCCATGATCTCGCGGGGAGCGCCTTCTGCAACCTTCTCTCCGAAGACGATGGCCACCACTCGCTGAACCAGTTTCAAAAGGTCCCTCAGACGATGCTCAATGATCAGCATGGTCTGCCCCTTTTCATGCATCCGTTCGATAGCGGAAGCCAGAGTGGTTGAATCTTCCTTATCCAAACCAGAAAAAGGTTCGTCTAGCAAGAGGATGTCCGGCTGGCTGGCCATCGCCCTCGCAATATCGAGAAGCCGCAATTCCCCAAAGGTTAGGTTCCTTGCTGTCTCCTTCCATCGGCCGGCCATTCCCATCTCGTCCAGAAAATCCATGGCCATTTCCCATGTCTTCTTTTTGCTGGGTTGTTGCATTTTCGCCCGGTGGGAATAACACGGGATCATGACATTTTCGAGAACCGTCATCTCTCTGAAAATATCGGCCAGTTGAAACGTTCGGGAAATGCCCCGGTTCACGATTTCGTAAGGCTTCAGGTGGGAAATTTCCTCACCCTTGTAGCAAACCCCTCCAGAATCAGGCCGAATAAAACCTGTCATCAGATTAAAGAGGGTCGTTTTCCCGGCACCGTTCGGCCCGATGATGCCGATCAGGTCCTCTGGACTTACCTGGAGATCGAAGCGGATGAGCGCTTGAAGTCCACCAAAAGACTTACTCAATCCCTTGATCTCCAAAATTGAATTCCCAGAACGCTTCTCCCATAAAATCATGAAGTCGCTCCAGCCTATTTCCGCAGGCCGATCATGCGCCGCAGCAGTTGCGAGAAGATTTCCAGCAGCCCCTTGGGCGCAAACAGAATGACAAGGACGACAGCACTGCTGTAAACCAAAAGGCGCAGTTCCCCCATGAATCGAAGCAGCTCGTTCACAAGCGTCAGGATATACGCCCCGATGATCGGGCCAACGATGGAACCCATTCCTCCGACCACAGCCATCATCAGCACGAGAGCCGATAAGGAGTCATGGACCATATCCGGCCCGACATGCATCCGGGCGTGACCGTACATGGCACCTGCAATTCCCGCCATGAATGCGCTGATGATGAACGCGACCACCTTGTAGTATGTCGTGTTGATGCCGGAGCCCTCGCTGACCCGTTCATTCTCCCCGATGGAGCGAAGAATCAGACCAAACGATGACTTCGAGGCAATGAAAAGAGAGAAAACCACAATCACCATATACACAGCAGAAAAGTAATAGTTCCCAAAAGGACTATCCGTCAATGGGGTCAAGCCGGGCAGCCCTTCTTCACTCCCAAAAATCCTTGGGCTAACCATGACCCATTTATACAGCAACGCCCCGAAGCAAAATGTCACAGCCGCAAAGTAAGGTCCCCGGAGTCTCAGGGTGAAGGCTCCTACCAGAAGACCGCAAAATGCTGCGACGAGGCCTCCAATCGGCAGGGTCAGCCAGGGAGGGTAACCCACTCGAAGATTCAGCAGAGCTCCCGCAAATCCAGCCCCTCCCACGAAGAAAGCATGTCCGAAATTGATGTTTCCTGTGAATCCCGAGAGCAGATCCCAGCTACATGCCAATACCACATAATAGTGGCAGAGAAAGAGAAGTTCCAGGTAATACGGATCGTTGAGAATAAGAGGCACGATAAGCACAAGAAAACTGAAAAAAACCAACCCTGCGATCCGTTTATAGAATGGCCAACGACTTTCTAACTCTTCGTGGTTCCCCATCTCTTTACATATCTGTCCAAATCATCTTAGCTTTTCCGCATCAAGCCCGTTGGGCGAAATACCAATATCAGGATGATCGCAATCAAGTACACCATGTCGGGATAGTTGGCTGAGATGAGCATGCTGACAAGCGTTTCAGAGTATCCCAAGAGCATACTCGCCATGAGAGCCCCCTCCATGCTTCCCAAGCCTCCAATAATGACAATTGCGAAGGCTTTAAAGAGGGGGAAGGCCCACATGGTAGGAACAGCCTCCAAGACAGGAGCGATTAACACGCCAGCTACTGCGGCCAATCCCGAAGAGATGCAAGCGGTCATCAGATAGACCCGCTCATATTGAATGCCCATGAAGATGGCGGCTTCTTTATTTTGAGCCACAGCCGAAATCGACTTCCCTGTTTTGGTCCTTTTGATGAAAAGCCACAGGAGGGTGATTAATGACCCAGATACGAAAAAGATCAGGATCTTTTGGCAGGAAATATTGATCCCCTTTAAGGTCATTTCCCCCTCAACGAAACTCTGGACCGCCTTCCCATAGGGTCCATAAATCATGTACATCAGTTCCTGAAAAAACAATGCAAACGCGAGGGTCAGGATCAGGACGTAAACATGGTGATCCCGCATCGGCCGGATCCCAAAACGATCGATGAGCATGCCAATCAAAGCCGTAGAGATTACGGCGAGCAAGGCTGAGAGAACGGCATTCAATTTCAGAACCGAAACAAGCGTGTAGGCAAGGTAGGCTCCCAGCATGTAAAAGGATCCGTGGGCAAGATTAATGATTCCTCCAACCCCGAAGATAAGGGTGAAGCCCACGGCGATCAGGCCATAGAGGGACCCCCATATGGTTCCAAGAATAAGAATACTGATAAGCGTCGGCATGACCGGGATTTTGCAGAACCTCCGTACAGGGAAGAAAACAGCCTATGACGTCTTTCTCAACGATTGACGAGGTTTAGCAGTGGGAGAAGCAACCCTCCCGCTCTAAACCCCGGTCTCACACTATTGTTTCCACCAGGAGGGTTTGATGTACTCGCCTGTCTTGAACGGTTTGGGCCAAAAAACGACCTGTTTCCCACCCTCTTGCCACTGCACCATCGGCATCACATATCGTCCCTCCAGAAGGTCATGAGACTGTTTGTCAAAACCGATCTGCGGATGCAGCACGCCTTTGTAGCTGATATTTTCAAGGCCGTTAATGATATCATCTGACTTCACCGACTTTTTCTGCCTGATGACCTCGGCCAGCATGTACACGGAATCGTAAGTAAACCCTGTTGTGTAAACGGGATTTGTCCCAAACTGTTTCACGTATTTGTCCCACATAGGGATCGTCTTATCTGTCAAGGGCGCCCTGGCGATGAAATTATACGTCGCCTCGTATAGACACGCCCCGCCTGTAACCTCCCAGAATTTGGAATCCATCCCTTGAACATTGCACAGTCCCATCGGTGCTGGCTTGATCTCCTGCCAGGCTTTTATGGCAGGGATGCTGGCGGCATGGCTCAGGATCTGGGCAATCCACTGGGCGCCGTTGGCTTTAATCTTGGTGAAGATAGGGGAGAAATCCTTGATATCGACATCAAACCTCTCGTAAAAAACGACGTCCAATCCCACGTCTTCCAACTTCTTTTTCAGGTTCGGTGCATACGCCTCCGTCCATTTCGTCGCTTCTGAAAGGACAGCAAATTTCTTGTATCTTAAGTCTCCATGGACGAATTCCTTCAAGAACTTGAAGGCCCATTCCTGCTGTCGAATGTCAGAATTGATCATATTTCGGAAGAAGTACTTGTTTTTCGTGTAATCCTTTTTAACGTTGTCGGTTAAAGCGATGGAAGCAGCTCCTGTGGTAATAAAAACGGTCTTATAGCCCGGCAGGAAAGGCTGAAGAGCCAGTGCCACACCACTGGAATACTCGCCGATCAAGACATCCACCTTGTCCTCCAGAACGAGTTTCTTAAGGGCCGTAATGCCTTTCTCAGGCTTCCCTTCAGTATCACCGACAAACATTTCAACTTTCTTACCCAAGATGCCCCCGGACCCATTTATCTCCTGGGTGGCCAGTTTCGCGGCATTCGTGATCCCCATGCCCACCGCCAACTGGACAGGGGTCAGAATTCCAATGCGAACCGTATCAATCTTACTAAATTCCCTTTCCGCTGCTTGTAGCGGAGTTGCCATAATAGAAAATACCATTACACAAACCATTGCCATCCATACGCACTCCTTTTTCGACATATTCCCGTTTCCTCCTTTCTTCCTAATTTCTGGCTAAGTCTTGTGAGGATGGATCGTCCTATTCTGCCAGTCTAAGATTGCCCCGCTCAACATTTCCATGCCCACCCAAGGCTGAATCCGAAGATGGATTGCAAACAGCAATATCAGACCCTCTCTCGGCCAATCCGATTGCAATGGCTCTCTCCCTAAGTCTTGGGCACCTCCGGTCAGAATCGAAACCTTGTTTTTTAGATAGATTCACAGACTCCTCATCTCAATGGGATCGATTTAAGAAATGGGCCCTTCGTTTTATCCAATAGGATAGAGTAGAAACTTCAAACCTTCGCGACGCTCAAATCGTTCAAATGCTTCTTTCCACTGATCTAGGGGATATTCCCCTGAGATGAGTGAACCTGTTTTAACCTTCCCCTCTGCTAGCAAACGTATTCCAAGATCCTTAGGAAGCCTGAATTCCCCATTCTTGGTTAGCAGAACTGTGCTCTAAAGCCTCTCTAACGCGGGGATTTCTTCTAAATAGCGACTCAAGGCCTCCTACTCACACCCTTTAGACTACGAGATACCTCCTCACCATCTCCTGATTTTGCCAAATCTTCTCCATCTTATCCTGGTAGCGGATGATGCCTTTCTCCATCACATAGCCTCGGTCAGCTATTCTTCGGCAGAACCTAACGTTTTGGTCAGCTATAAAAATGGTAACGCCTGCCTTCCTAATCTCCGTCATGGCGTCTCCTAAAGCTTTTACAATTAAAGGAGCCAGCCCCTCAGATGGCTCATCAAGCAGCAACAATTCCGGATCTCTCATCAAGGCCCTGCCTATAGCCAACATTTTCCGTTCACCACCGCTCAGGCGCCCCCCTCTACTAGATTTTAATCGTTGTAAGGCAGGAAAAAGTTCGTATATTTTTAGGGTTGTCCAAACTTTATCCTTTCCTCTAACCTGCCGGCCGGCGAGTAGAAGGTTGTCTTCTGCACTCAAATTGGCAAATATTCGGCACTCATCCGGGGAATAACCGACACCCAGTTTTGCAATCTCATAGGGCAGCTTACCATTTATCTCCGTACCAATGAATTTTATACTTCCTGATCTGGGGGGAGTCAAACCCATGATGCTCCTCATCGTAGTCGTTTTACCAGCTCCATTTCTACCCAGCAGAGCCACTATTTCTCCCTTGTCCACAGTTAATGATACCCCGTTGAGTACTAAGCTCTGGCCATATAAGGTGACAATATCACTCACTTCCAGGATCACGACTTAGAGCTCCTCTCCTAAATAGATTTCTCTCACCTCTTTACTCTCCCTTATTTGCCCTGGTTCGCCCTCGGTGACTATTTCGCCTTTATTCATCACGATGATCCAATCTGAAAGGGAAAAGACGATGTCCATATCGTGTTCCACAATGACAAAAGTTGTTTTTTCCATGGTAGCTAAACTCTTAATTAGCTCCAATACCTTGGCGCTCTCCGAAGGGTTCATGCCTGACGATGGTTCATCCAGAAAGCAGAGCTCCGGCCTGGGAGCAATGGCAATGCCCAGCTCTAAAAGCCTTTGGTCACCATGGGATAACTTCCCAGCAAGCATATTTTTCTTATCCAGAAGGCTTACCTCTCCCAGAATTTTGTTGACCTCCCCTGTTACATCGGGGTGGTCATCGGATCTGGAGAACCATTTCCGGTGTTTACCTAAGAAGGATAAGACAGGTAGCTCAATATTCTGGAACACTGTCAGTCTGGGGAAGATATTCATTATCTGAAATGAACGAGTTATTCTTTTCTTAACCAATTTGTCGGTAGGGAGGTGAGTGACGTCCTCACCTTTAAAAAATATCCTCCCTTTCTCAGGATGGAGCGTACCAGTTATAAGGTTTATAAGGGTTGTTTTACCCGCACCATTGGGACCTATAATGGAGGTGATGATATTCGGTCTAAGGTTTATTTCAACTCCATTGATGGCAGTAAACTCCCCAAAAGACTTCCTGAGGCCTCTACTGCTTAATATCGCTTCGCTCATTTCGATTCCCTTCGAAATTTGCCCTAAAACGGGCCAATAGGCCTTCCTGAAGGACACCTGCCAATCCCTGTGCTCGCAAAGTGAGGACCAAAATGATCACTATGACACCGAGAATGAGCAGCCAGTACTCAGTAAATCTGACGATAATATCCTTTAGTAAGAAGAAAATCGCAGCCCCTGCCAAGGGCCCCCCGAAAGTATACATCCCACCGATGATGGTAGCTGCTACTGGTTCAGCCGAGGCTGCCCAATGAGCACAAACCGGCGTCACCCTCGTTTCAAGAGGTGCCATAAGAGCTCCAGCAAGGCCAGCGTACATTCCAGCTATGGTGAAGCAAAGCAAACGGGTATTCCTGATCGAGATACCCGTACAGGCAATCCTACTCTCGCTGTCGCGAATGCCCTTGAAGGTCAAGCCTAAAGGCGAGTTGACAAGCCTATGAAAAAGAAACATAGCTATTAAAGAAATAATGAGTACAAAGTAATAATAATTTTCCATGGGCTCCATGTTGAGACTATGGATGAATAGAACTGCCCTCGGTATGCCTCCCAAACCATCTTCACCACCGGTCATCTCTCGCAGTTTCATGGCCAGTGCCCATACCATCATCCCAAAAGCCAGAGTGATCATGGCAAAGTATATCGTGGTGTGTCGGACGCAAAAGTAGCCCAAAATAAGAGCTACCAAACCGGCAATGATGACCCCACCCAATACTCCTGGCAAGAGTTGGGGAAAAACCAGCAAAATCTTACCACAGCCATAAGCTCCACAGGCATAAAATCCAGCCTGTCCAAAGGAGAGCAATCCTGTATATCCTAAAAGAAGGTTCACACTTAAACAAAGCAGGGAAAAGATCAGGATGCTCATCACCATATATAAAGTGTATTTTCCGCTAAATTGAGGCATTACAAATAGGAAAATGATAAGTACTACCCAAAAAACAAATGGGATACGGTTAGGCAACAATAGCCTCTTAACCTTACTCATCTTATTTCTCCAAAGATACCTTGGGGCCGTATGAGTAAAACGACGGCCATGACGATATATATGATGAACATTTCAAAAACAGGAATGTATAATGTGCAAAAGGCACCCACCACACCAACGATGAGTGCCCCGACAAAGGCACCCTTTAGATTTCCTAATCCACCTATTACAGTCACCACAAAGGCCTGAACGATGATGGCTCCTCCGATACCCGGCCCAACCACCCTCATGGGGAGAGACAAGGCTCCGCCAAGGGCAGCTATCGCAGCAGCAAACATAAATGCCCCTGAAAACAAAGCTCGGATGTTTATGCCTAAAGCGCTCGCCATCTCCCTATCTAACGCAGAAGCCCTTATCGACTTTCCCCACCATGTCTTGTCTAAGAGAAGCCAAATGATAATGGCAGTCGCTAAACCGGCGCCGATGATGAATACATTATAAATGGGGAATGGTCTACCAATGATGGGTACAAAACCTTCGAAGAAACCGGGCATGGCAACAATCTTACTGACCGGACCCCAAGCCAGCTTCGCTAAGTCGTCGAAGACCCAGACGAAGGCGAAGGTTAATACAAGTTGAATTTCAATGGGTTCTTTATAGATGGGACGTAAAAAACCCAGCTCCAAGACGAGTCCTATAAAACCTACACTCACGAGGGCGAGAAGGATAGAAAGCCAGAAATTCATGCCCAGGAGTTGGTAGAAGGTCAGAAGAAAATAGCCGCCAAACATATATAGAACACCATGGGCAATGTTCAATATACCGCATACTCCGAAAGCAATAGTAAGCCCCGCAGAAACCAGCCATAGAAACATAGCGGCAGTGAGTCCGGTCAACCCTTGGTAAACAATTGTGTCCATTCTTATACTCTCCTAACTCAGCTTGCCCAAGCTTCTGGGAGCCACAAAAATTACATGACTCCCAAAAGCAGGCGCGAGTTGCCGTTTACCGTTTCAGTTCCGCTTTCACAATCTCATCTATGGAAGGTTCAAATGGAGGCCAGCGATAATACTCCTTAACCGGTACCCATTGCAGATCCTTAACAACAGGCATAAGTGGATAATCAGGGTCCATCCCTGGCCTGCCAATAGGAACAGGATAAACTGCTTGATGATCCTCGGGCCTTATCCACTTTTCCCCTGAAGGTGTGTCCCACTTCATACCTTCCATAGCCTTTATGACGGCCTCCGTATCTAAGGTACGGGTCTTTTCTAAAGCCTTTTTGATAAGATATATCGCTGAGTAGGCACCTTCGGTGCAGTGGAAGGGATACATTGCGTATTTTTCAGCGTAGGTTTTGACAAAATGTTTATTTATGGGTAAATCATTTTGAGTTAGGACGTAACGACCCGTAACCCATAACTTCCCATGGAACTTATCTTTGGCTATCTCGTTGCTCATCCCCATCAGAAAATCTGAGGTCTCACCTGTACAGTTTATGTACAGTTTAACATTTGGGTCTTCAAAGACACCCATGATTAAGGCTTGCCTTGCAAGCTGCACCCCCTCTCCTCCCCACGGCGAGGTATAAATGCCCTGAGGTTTGGCCGCCATCACCGCAGAGATTTGGGGTGTAAAGTCCATGGTCCAGAAGGGTGCCCAGGTCTCGGCCACAAACTCCACATCCGGAACAAGCTCCTTCATCGCCCTTTTGAACAACGCAAGGTTGACATAGCCGAATTCATAATCACAGTTTATGCTTGCCCATCTTTTCACCTCGGGGAATTTCTTAGCAAGAACCTTGGCAAAGATGGTCGCGTCCTGATATGTGGGGCTGGCTGTCCTGAAGCAGTATTTGTTTTTTTCTTTATAAACCAGACGCTCATTATAATTGGCAGTAGCGGCATGAGTCCCAATGAGAATCTTCTTTAACTCGGGCATCACTCCTCCTACTGCCATTAAGACACCGCTGGAATCGTGGCCCATGAGAAAATCAGCCCCCCACTCCCCGACTAAGTATCTCGCATTCTTAATCCCTACTGCGGGCTTCAGCTCGGTATCCATGTATTTAAAATCAATTTTGCTGCCCAAAATACCACCCTTGGCATTTATTTCATCAATGGCTAACCGAGCTCCCTCCATCATACTCCGGCCGCAAATCGCATTGGGCCCTGTGAAAATCCCCTGACCGCCTATTTTAATCATCTCTTTTTTCAGTGGGAGTTGCTTTGCGGGTGGCGCTGCTGCGACAAGAACAAAACTTAACGTCAATAAAAGCGCCATCGTTAAACCGATGCCTAAACCTGTAATCTTTCTCTTTCCCATATTCATATCCTCCTTTCAAGAAGTTAAACCTGACCGAAATATATTATTCCCTTCGGTATAGATCACCTCCTTTACTCGTAATGAGCCTTCCTAAACTGCCTCTAAGCCTGCTTCGACATATATTCGTCCTTGTATCGCTCCCTAATTGCGCTCTTCTTAAACTTCCCCACGCTTGTTTTAGGAATTTCATCGACAAACTTCACCTCATCAGGAAGTTGCCATCTAGCAAACTTGTTGCGAATGTGATTCATGATATCCTCTTTATTAACCTTTCCCTTGAATTCCTCTCTCAACACGACTAAGGCAAACGGCCTCTCTTCCCATTTTGGGTGAGGCAATCCACATACAGCAGCTTCCAATACCGCCGGATGGCACATGATCTCATTCTCCATGTCCACAGAGGAAATCCACTCCCCTCCACTCTTTATCACGTCTTTAATCCTATCCACGATCTTTATATACCCTTCAGGATCAATCGTCGCCACATCTCCGCTTTTCCAGTAGCCATCATCGGTGAACCGGCTTGCTGTTTCTGGAGCATTGTAGTAACTACCTATCACCCAAGGCGCCCTCAATAAGAGTTCTCCTGCCGACTTCCCGTCGTTGGGAAGTTCGTTCCCGTTTCCATCGACGATCTTAGCGTCGCAGCCAGGAACCTCAAGTCCCTGTCTTCTCTGCAATTCCCACCTCTCTTCTTCTGATAGTTTGCTTTCTAACCAGGGCTTCGGCTTATTCATTGTAGACCATGCCGTATTTTCGGTTGCTCCTGAAACATGATAAACTTTAGCCCCGGTGAGGTCATAAAAACCTTTCAGCATAGCTAAGGGTGGTTCACTGGCACCAGAGTATAATCTGACACCCCTTAGGTTAGGCTTTTCCCTAATGTTTCTTATATATTCATATATCGGCATCCAAGCGGCTGAAGCGGCAATGGCAATGGTTACCTTCTCCTTTACCATTAAATCAATAATTAATTCCAATTCTCCCAAAGTGTATCTCCCGGGTAGAACAAGTTTTGAGCCAGCCAAGAGAACTGCTATATGATTACACCACCCTAAAGCGTGATACAGAGGGACTATCTGCAAGAGGCAATCCCTGATAGTCAATTCCAAGATAATTGCAGCGACTGTGCTCAAAAGATAAGTATCTCTATGGGAATAAAAAACCCCTTTTGGTCTTCCGGTAGTCCCTGAAGTATAACAAGCGCTGTAAGCAGATGTTTCATCAATCATTGGCCAATCGTATTCCGGTTTCGCTTCCTTTAAAAGGTCTTCATAGCAATACATGGGGGAGAGTTTTGTTTTAATCTCCCTTAGGTTCTTGTCCGTTAAAATGACATACCCTTTAGCCGATTTAAATTCAGATGCCATAGCCTCAACAATAGGAATCAATGTCTCATCAACAAAGATCAATTCTACCCCAGCATGATTAGCGACATAGGCTAAATCTAAGGGTGCCAATCTTACATTCATTTCTAAGTGGACAGCCCCAATCCCAGGGATACCGAAGTATAGTTCCATATACCGATAGGTATTCCATTCGAGAACTCCCACTCTATCTCCAGGTTTAATCCCCAAACTTTCTAAAGCATTCGCAAGCCTTTTTATCCTTTCATAAGCATCCTTATAAGTATATCGGAAAATGCCGTCGCGTGTTCGAGAGACTATTTCTTGGCCTGCGAAATTTCTTACTGCATGCTTCAATATAGTCGTCACATTAAGCGGATAGTCATCGCGCGAATTTGATGGAAACCCCTTTATAATTTTCATCATTATTTTCCTCCCTCCAATTCCAAAAATCAAAATGATTGGGTTTTTGCTCGGAATACTATCGAATAACCGAATTCTCAATGAACTCAGCAATGAGTTCATTCATTTTCTCCAACTTCATAGTATCTCCTCAAATTCCACCCCCTCATTAATTCCCTTCTTCAAAATTTTCTCAAAACATTCAACAAGTCCACTCTCGTTCGTCAGAATTATCTCAGAATGAGGCTTGTCTGAATCCGGAAATCTTCACGAACCAGTTTTACAAGCCGGCTGTTGAGATCTTGGGCCTTCACTTGAAGGGATTATTTATGTGTAGCGAGGGTTTGTTAAATTTAGACCATAATAAGCCAGTCCAAATAAATGTCAAGAAAAAAATGATTTTGGAACCCTTCATACGTCGGGTCAAACCCACCCAAATCTATTTCAATATAGATTTCCTCAAAGAACACTTAGGTGGCAGCTCCTCATCAAACTCAGGAAGAAGAAATGAATAAGTTGGGGATGAAGAACTTTGAACCTTACGACTGCGGATTTCCTGCCACTATCCACACCTATCAAACAGCTTCGATTTGAATGACAAGTCGAAACCCTGGATTCGTCCCATTTGTAATTGTTTTGAGCATTGCCTATGCGGAATCTTATAATTTATGGCAGCAAAACGGCAGCGGAAAGTAGAAAAGGGATTAAGCGAAATCGCTTAACCCCTTGTTTTTTTGGAGGCGGCAACCGGATTTGAACCGGTGAATAACGGTTTTGCAGACCGTCGCCTTACCACTTGGCTATGCCGCCTTTGGAGCGGGAAACGGGATTTGAACCCGCGACTTCAACCTTGGCAAGGTTGCACTCTACCGCTGAGTTATTCCCGCTTTTTGTAAAAAATTACAAGATTTAAAATGGGATGTCAATAGCGAAGTAACCCCCCTCTTTCCCCCCTTAAGCTAAGGGGGGATGAAGAGGGGTTACGACACGGAGAAACGGAGACACGATGATCGGGAGATAGAGAGACGCGGAGACGGTTGGATAGAAAGAAAAAAAATAATACAAGAGTTCAAACAATAATGGCCTTCAAATATTTCCTAAAATAGTCGACGCCGGAGATGACGGCAATCCCCACGGCAACCCAAAGAAAAACCATCCCGATCGGACGAGAATGGACGAAAAAGTAACTTCCGTCAAGAATAAGAAAAAAGATGGAGGCCACTTCGAAAACGGTCTTGTACTTTCCAAGAGCGCTCGCAGAAATAACGATACCTTGAGAAACCGCAATTCCCCTCAGGCCCGTAATGGCAATTTCCCGGCCGACAATGACGATGACCATCCAGACAGGAACCTCTCTTGCCGGAATGAGCGCGATGAGAGAGGTAGCAATTAACAGCTTGTCTGCAAGAGGATCAAGAAATTTTCCTAGGGTGGTCACCATTCCACGGCGTCTGGCAAGATATCCGTCGAACGTGTCCGTAACCGCCGCTCCAAGAAAGAGAAGGGCGGTCAGGAGTTGATATCCTCGACCGACATAAAAAAGGAGAACAAGAATAAGAGGGATTGCCAGAATCCTGAGAATCGTCACTCCATTGGGCAAGCTCAGTATCTGTTCCCGATTGAGTTTTTCCATGAAGCGGTCTTTTTTTGGAATCTCTCGGAATCGACCCGCGAGGGCTAAGGCCTATAGGATTGATAATAGCTCAATACTTTCCTGACATAGTCCACTGTCTCACGATAAGGAGGGATCGAGCGTAAATCGGCGACAAGGTTCTCACCGGCGTTATAGGCGGCCAAGGAGAGTCGGATATCATTGTCAAAAAGGGAAAGGAGATTCTTAAAATGACGAACCCCTCCCTCAATATTATCTCTGGGGCTAAAGACGTTCGAAACATTCATCCTGGAAGCAGTCTCCGGCATCAATTGCATCAATCCCTTCGCCCCTTTTCTCGAGACGGCAAAGGGATTAAATCCTGACTCTGCTCGAATCATGGCCTTGATCAAGGCAAAATCCACGTGATATTTCTTGGAGAACTCGGTAATCAGTGAGTCATATTGAGCAGAATCTCTTACGTAAGAACGGAAGTTTTCATTTCCCACATCGTCCTGACTCTCGCGAATGTAGAGCTTAAACTTGGGATCTCTCGGACAGTTCGTAAAATGGATAACTCCGTTCTCGTCCACGTATCGGTAAATGCCGGCAGAGGAAGTTCCCGCAAAAAGGAACGAACAAAAAAGGATCACTGAAACACTGAAAAATCGGATCATGCATCCGTCCCTGGGCTAAAAATTAGCCTAAAACTACCACAACTTGTCACTTTTGTCAACGAATTTTGATCGTATCGTAATTCCAGAATTCCCTCAACATCCTGAAATCAAAAGATATTTATGCATCTAATCAAAACACACCACGTATGTTTCTGCAATCTTTATGCCTATGGACTACCCACCCTTCTCACCTCCGGTGAGGTGGCGGAATTGGGGCCTCCATCATGCGTTTGCCGCGGCTACTTTCCCTTGAACGCGCGGTATATAAGGGCGAAGAACAACGGAATGTAAAAGAGGTCGATAAATGTTGCGGAGAGCATTCCGCCCGTCACAGCAGTGCCGATGGCATTCATCGCGCCAGCACCTGCTCCGCTTGCGAGAGCCAGCGGCAGGACTCCGAAGAAGAAAGCCATCGAGGTCATGATCACCGGCCGGAACCTCACCCGCACCGCTCCCAGGGTCGCTTCCATCACCCCTTCGCCATGCGCCAGCCGCTCCCTCGCAAACTGAATGATCAGAATGGCGTTCTTGGTCGTGAGACCGAGGGTCGTGAGAAACCCAATCTGGAAGTAGACGTCATTGTGCAGACCCCGCGACCAAGTCACCAGCGTCGCACCGAATACGCCCAGCGGCAGCATCAGCATATTGGCGATGGGAATTGGCCAGCTCTCATACAGGGCTGCCACGCACAGAAAGATGACGATGATGGAAAAGGCATATAGCAAGGGCGCCTGGGAACTCGACATCCGCTCCTGATACGAAACCCCGGTCCAATCAAAACCGATCCCCTGCGGCAACTTCGAGACCATCTCTTCCATGGCGTTCATCGCATCGCCGGAGCTCCTTCCCGGCGCCGGCTCTCCCCATAAATTCATCGACGGAAAACTATTGAAACGCTCCAGCTTGGGAGAACCCGATGTCCAGTGGCTGGCAGCAAAAGAGGAAAAAGGAACCATCTTCCCCGCAGTATTGCGTACGTATAGCTTTTCGATGTCCTTGGGCAGCATGCGGTAAGGGGCATCGGCCTGAATATAGACCCTTTTGACCCGGCCGCCCTGGATGAAGTTGTTGACATAAGCGCTGCCAAAGGCCCCTGAGATGGTGTCGTGGATGGAAGTAATCGGAACCCCAAGGGCGCCGGCCTTTTCCCAGTCGACGTCGACCCGGTATTCGGGCACGTCTTCCATCCCGTTGGGCCGGACCTTGGCCAGACGCTTGTCATTCCAAGCCATACCGAGGAGCTGGTTGCGGGCCTGCATCAGTTTTTCGTGACCGAGTCCGCCGCGGTCGAGCAACTGGAAGTCAAACCCGGTGGCATTGCCCAGCTCGATCACCGAAGGCGGCGGGAAGGCGAAGACCATAGCGTTGCGGATCTGAGAAAAGGCCCTCGTGGCACGTTCTGCAATGGCCTTCACCCTCAGGTCCGGTCGATTGCGACGAAGTACCCAGTCCTTGAGCCTGACGAAGAGATTTCGATTTCGGAGCTTCCAGTCTTTAAGCATGATAAATACCATACCGTTGGTCTGAACCCTTCCCGCATACCCAAAACCGGAAATTGCCAAACAGGATTTGACTGCGTCTTTTTCATTTTCCTGGAAATGACGCTGCACTTCGTTCACGATCTTCTGAGTCTGTTCCAGGGTGGAGCCCGTCGGCAACATAACCTGCGCAAGGAGGATCCCCTGGTCTTCCTCGGGGACATACGACGTGGGCATACGAAGGAAAAGAATCCCCACGGCCGCCACAATCACGATATAGACGATGGCATAAATGATAATGATAGAGGAGCGGAGTTTCCTCGGATAGGAATAATCGACTATTTTGACATACCAGTCCCTGACCCGGAAAAAAATGCGGTCAAACCGCGAAAAGAAGGGCCGCAGGAAGTAGATTGCGTTTTCCGCTGGTTCATGTCCTGCAGCCACCGGTTTGAGGAGAGAAGCGCAGAGGACCGGCGTCAGGATCAATGCCACCACCACCGACAGGAGCATGGAGGAGATGATGGTTATGGAAAACTGGCGGTAGATAACGCCTGTCGAGCCTCCGAAGAAGGCCATGGGGCCGAATACGGCCGAGAGCACAAGCCCGATGCCGACTAGGGCGCTCGTGATCTGTTCCATGCCTTTGCGAGTGGCATCTTTGGGCGACAGGCCTTCCTCGCTCATGATCCGCTCCACGTTTTCCACCACGACGATGGCGTCGTCCACCAGAAGACCGATGGACAGCACCATGGCGAACATCGTGAGCATATTGATGGAGAAGCCGAAAAATCCCAATACCGCGAAGGTCCCGAGGAGCACCACCGGCACGGCGATGGTCGGGATCAGGGTGGCCCGGATATTCCCCATGAAAAGCCACATGACCAGGAAGACCAGGAGGATCGCCACAAGGAGGGTCTTCAGCACCTCGTCGATGGCCACCTTGACAAAGGGAGTGGTATCATACGGGTAGACAACCTTCATCCCCGGAGGGAAATATCGGCTCATCTCCTTCATTTTGGCCTTGACCGCATCGGCTGTATCCAGGGCGTTCGCGCCAGCAGCCTGCCGAATGGCCATACCGGACGAGGGCTTGCCGTTGTAAAGAACATCGACGTCGTAGGCGTCGGTTCCCAATTCCGTTCGTCCCACGTCCCTGATCCGTACGATCGAGCCGTCCGGATTGACGCGCACGGGAATGGCGCCAAACTGATCAGGGGTCTTGAGCATGCTCTGGACGATGATGGAAGCGTTCAAGCGCTGACCTTTCACTGCGGGCGTCCCGCCGAACTGGCCTGCGGAGACCTCGACGTTGTAAGCCTGAAGCGCGGTGATTACATCGTCGACGGTCAAGCGGTAATCGACCAACCGGTCGGGGTTCAGCCAGATCCTCATGGCATACTGCGTCCCGAAGTTTTCGACCTCGCCCACGCCGGGGACCCGCGCCAGGACCTTCTCCAGGTTGGATTGAGCATAGTCCCTCAAGTCGTTGCCGTCCATGCTGCCGTCTTCCGAAATCAGGCCCACGATCATCAGATAGTTTCGGGTGGCCTTGCCGACGGTGACACCCTGTTGCTGGACAACCACGGGCAGGCTCGCCATGGCAAGCTGGAGCTTATTCTGCACCTTGGCCCAGGCGAGGTCCGGGTCAGTCCCCGGCGCAAAGGTCAACTCGATGCGGGAGGACCCGGAGGAATCGCTGGTGGCGGACAGGTAGATCATCTTGTCGAGGCCGGTCATCTTCTGCTCGATGATCTGAGTGATGCTGTTTTCTACGGTCTCCGCCGAGGCCCCGGGATAAAAGCTCTGGATGTAGATCGACGGAGGCGCAATTGGGGGATATTGCGATATGGGCAGGCGATAAATGGCAAGGACACCTGCCAGCATGATGATGATGGCGATGACCCAGGCGAATACGGGGCGATCCAGGAAGAATCTCGATAGCATCAGGTACCTCCATCCTTCCGACCGCCATCGAATGGAACAGCCTTTACGGAAGCCCCCGGCCGAACTCTTTGGCTCCCCTCGACAATCAGACGGTCACCCTGATTCAACCCCTCGCTGACAAGCCATCGGTCGCCCATAGCGCGAGCGACTGTGATCATCCGCTGCTCGACCTTTCCCGAGCCGTCGACAACCAGCGCAACGGGGTTCCCCTTTGGGTCGCGGGAGACCCCTTGCTGCGGGACGACAATGGCACGGTCAACGACGCCTTCCTGGACAATAGCACGCACATACATTCCTGGCAGAAGAATATGCTTAGAGTTTGGAAAGACCATCCGGAGGATAAAAGATCCGGTGCTTGGATCAACCGTGACCTCGGAAAACTTCAGGGTTCCCTCCTGCGGGTAGGGCGTGCCGTCTTCAAGGAGCAGCTTCACCCGAGCCTGGTCGGGGCCGGTGCCCTTGATCCGGCCGGCTGCAATGTTGCGTTTGAGCTGCAGCAGGTTGGCGCTCGACTGTGTCGCGTCCACATAAATCGGGTCAAGCTGTTGGATCGTCGCGAAAGGGGAACCCTGATACGCTGTGGCGAGAGCGCCTACGGTCACATTCGATTTGCCGATGCGACCCGATATCGGCGCCGTAATGCGCGTGTATGCCAGATTGATACGGGCGGATTCCACAGCGGCTTTGGAGTAATCGATATCGGCCTCGGCCTGCTTGAGGGCGGCGATTGCATTATCGAAATCCTGCTGGCTGATCGCTTTGACGGCAATCAACTCCCTGTACCGTTCGGCTTTCAACCTAATGGGTGGGAGATTGGCTTCGCTCTTTGCAAGCGCGGCCACGGCATTGTTGTAAGCCGCCTGATAGGGCGCCGGATCAATCCGGTAAAGCACGCTGCCAGCTTTGACATCAGAGCCTTCGTTGAACAGACGTTCTTGAACAATGCCATTTACCTGTGGACGAATCTCCGCCACAAAGTAGGCAGAAGTCCGGCCGGGCAATTCGGTGGTTAGTACGACGCGCTCGGGATTGATGGTCACAACGGCAACCTCGGGGAGACCGGGCTGGGGAGCAGCCTGCCGCGATCCGCAACCGGACGTTATCAGTCCCACGACAATTACCCCCACGGTGGCAATCCGTTTGACTCTATCATTGATTCGCATACAACACCTCATAACCGTTTGTAGAAATAGTTGCCTCTCGCCTGCCTGCGGCAGGAGAACAAAGCGCTTAGTATTCTTTATTTCTTATGGATGGCTCCTCCCCATGGCTCTTTCCAATTGCGCTTTGGCAATATTGAAATCGCTTAGAGCGCCGTAGTAATTCGTCCTCGCTTGGGCGAGCAACGTCACGGCATTGACCACATCCGTTTGCGTTGCTACCTGGTATTTATACCTTTCCTCATTCATCCTTAAATTCTCCTCGGCCTGCTCAATGGACTTTTCCGCAGTGCTGACATTCTTTTCTGCCACCTGCATGTTGAGATAATCGTTCTTCACTTCGAGCGTAATGGAATCCATGAGCTGGTTTTTTGAATCCTCCGCCTGGGTGACCTTGACCTTGTTCTCTCCAACCTTGAACGCGGTGTTTCCCCAGTTCCAAAGCGTGAACGTAGCTAACGCCTGAACGGACCATCTGTCACTCGTTATTTTCTGGAGACCATTTTCCAGCGTCCACCAGTCAGAGGACCGACTGTAGTTACCCGCAAGGCCGACCGTCGGAAAAAATCCAGCCCTTGCGATCTTGACACTCTCCTTGGCCTGGTCGATGGTTAATTGAGCGGACTTGATCTCTGGCCTCACCCGGAGGGCCTCTTCAAGAGACTCCTCGTACGTGAGAGGAAAGGCTCTGTGTGCAAGAATGTCAACCACTTCGAAGGGTGTGTTAACCTCTCGCCTCAGCAGTATATTGAATTGAGCCTTGGTCGTAGCCAGATCATTTGCCGCCCTGGCCATTGACTGCCTGGCATTTGCCAGGTTCACCTCCGCCAGAAGCACATCATTCTTCGGAACAATTCCGACTTCAAAGAAAGCTTTCGTCACATTGAGTTGAGCCTCAAAATTTTTGACCTGCTGCTCGGCCACCGCCAAAAACTTCTCAGCCCTTAAGATCGTGAAGTACCCAATTCTTACCTGAAGAACCAGATCCTGCTTTGCGGTCTCCAAACTCTCCTTTGAAAGATCCACGCCTAACTTTGCCGAACGATACGTGGCCAGGTTAAACCCTCCGGTGAAAATGGGCTGATTGACCGTGGTATTAAAATTGTAAACATTACTATTACTGGTCTGGGTAATCCCTGTCAGCCCCCCCCCGAAGTTGCCGATAAAAGCCGGAAAACTATATTTGGTATAACTATATTGCCCTGTCCATTGAGGAAGGAAATTGGTGATCGCTTCCTTCCGTTTAAACTCAGAACCCTCAACCCCCACTACGGCAGAATGGACCGTCAGACTCCTTTCCATGGCGATCTTTATGCTTTCCTCCAGAGTGAGAGGCGCCCGAGATTCTTGCGCCCAGACAGCACTTGTAGAAACGATTGCCCATACAATAAGCCCGATGAAATATTTCATTCTCATGAATCTATCTCCTCCTTTCCATCTGCTGCACACCGCCTAAAAAGATTTCCAAAACCGTATCCACCTTTGAAACGAGCGGATAAGGCTTGCGACTGATCATCCATTCGAAGACAAAGGAATTGACAATCCCCACCAAGGCATGGGCCAAATCCAGGGGGTTCATCGACCTGAACTCTTTTCTTTCAATCCCCTGTCTCATGACCTCAGCAAGGATGTTGATATATGCGACCATCTTCTCGTGGAGGCCTTTCCCCAGCTCGTCTTTGACCGTCCACTCAAAACGATTCCTTTCCGAAATATAAATCCTGAAAAAATCGCGGTTCTGCTCAAAGAATTCGAACTGGAGCCCTAACACCTTCTTGATCCTCTCCACGGCCGAGGTCTTCTGCGAGAGTTCGTCTTTGACCAAGCCGTTGATCTCTTCCACCTTCTCATCGATGAGGGTGAAATAGAGCTCCTCTTTCGATTTGAAATATTTATACAGCGTCCCTGTTCCGAACTCTGCCTCCCGTGCAATGTCGCTCATCGTGGTAAGAAAAAATCCTTTTGCGGCAAAAACCTTTTCTGCCGCCGAAAGAATCTCTTCACGATGCGCCAGATATTCCCTTTCCTTTCTGCCTACTCTTTCGGTCTCCATGATCTTCAAATCCTTAGACGAACTCTGGAAACGTCTATTCACTTTCTGAATGGCAATTCATTTTAATGTAATAAACGAGAGCTGTCAAATTAATTTTTTGGACCGATGGAGGATACTATCTTGCAACTCAGGATTTGGATGAAATGGAGACGATCTTTCCGCTCACTTCCAGCGTATGGACCATGACCCCTTTTAGGGATTCGAGGATGCCCAGATAGATGGGTGAATGCTTGGGCACGCAGATTCCCTGAATCAGTCTCTCCTCATGTTCTTCGGAATAGACATTCGCCGCTTCAAAAACGGACTTCCCCTCTTCTCCGATTCGTTGGCCGAGAAGCTTGTTCTCCGTCGTAATAAGCTTCGGAAGATATTCCAAGAGTCTCATGACCTCCTGGAAGATATCGCTCACCTCTTTGACCGCTTGATGACTGAAGAGGATATGGTTTTCCGACTTGGCTCTTAACCGATCCAAAATTCCTTCGATACTGTAGGTCATGCGATCGAAACTGGAGGCGATGGAGAGATAAGGCTTCGCCCACCCTTTGCCTTTCTCGCTCGACGGACTCTTTGAAATGATAAAACTGGTTAGCTCTGAGGAATCCCGGAGAATTCTATCCTTGATCTCCTCCGCCTCTTTGAAAGATTTCTCCGTCGGCTTTCGAAATGCCTCGGAAGCCAAATTCAACATTTTCATCAGATGCTGACTGACCAGAACCATCTTCTCCTTTATTTCTTTGTCCATCTTCAGCCTCCATCCCCTTACCGGGCCCAACGCTAATGTATCGTCCGATCCAGAATTGAATTCACAACATCGACAAACGTCGCTCCTGCATAGAGAGAATTACTGTACGATTCCACTCAGTAACTTCTTCAGGCGCCGGGCATTCTCGTTCATGTTCAAATTGTTAAATAACAGATAGGCCTCTGGATAGAATTTCACCCGGTGGAGTAACTCTAAAAGGTCTTGGTCAGAGTAGGAATACCGGTAACCTGTTTTCCCGTGAAGCCGCATATAAATCAAGTCTCCTTTGGATAAAGAATTCCCGAAAGGATCCAAACAGGGCAAGAGCCCCAGTTCTTTGCAAAGCCTCTCCACCACCCTATCTTCCCACTCCCCTCTCGGCTCCCAGATAAATGTGAATGAATCTCTTTTTATCTTTTTGAAAAATTGTTTCATGCGATTCACATGGTCTTCCGAGGGCTTGAAGCTTCGGGGAGATTGGAAAAGAATCTTTTTCGTCCCCAAGGCCTTGGCGAATTCTGCCGTTCTCAGCCAGGCTGTATCCACCTCCTCTGTTCCTTTAAAAAAACCGTAGTCTTTTCTCTTTTTCTCTGAAATATCCATGCTTAGTCTTCGGTACGTAGGGCTAGAGGGCTCGTGCGTAATGAGTTGGCAGGCCTTCATCGTGAATTCAAAATTCGGAGGGGCTTCCTCCTTCCATCGTCGCCCCGTTGTGATTTGCGGAAGGCGATAAAAGGTCTGCTGAATTTCTACCACGGGAAACGTTTGGTAATAACTTTCCCTCTTGATCGGAAACCCACAACATCCTACCTTGATCATGAGAAGAGGATAACCTAAAATAGTTTTAACTGCTCTTTCGTCTCCTCCCCTCCCTGCCGCTCGGGGAAGAGATCAATCTTCCCGTAGACGCCGTCATGGCCGGGGATGATCGAAACCTTTCCCTGCCTCATTCGGACAATCCCGTCGAGGATATTTGGCGGAACAAAGGAAGCCAATTCATCGGGAGGGACATCCAGTAGAATCCTGAATTCCGAGCCTCCCCTTTCGATCAGCCTTTCATATTCAGCTTCTACAGCCTTCGTTCCAACCCGAACACCCAGTGCCCCGGCAATGATCTCCTCCAGCGGGATGAGGTGGATGGAGGGGATGGCGTTCTTCGGAATAAACCCCTCGGGACGGTCGGCCAGTTCCTCGACCCGGTGCATCACCCCTACCGTCAGCTTCTTGTGACAGCTTGGACAGAGGTACTGACTCGCCTTGGTTTGAGAGGGAGAGAAGATCACCCCGCACTGACGATGGCCGTCATAATGATATTTTCCCTCCTCCGGGAAAAATTCGATGGTGAAGAGAAGTTTCCTCCGGTCTTTCTTTCGAATCGTCTCGGCGATCTCCCGATAATTCAGTTCGCAGTCGAATGCATTGGCCTCTCTCCCCAATCGATTCGGGGAGTGGGCATCCGAGTTGGAGATCAGGGTAATGGAATCGAGAGCCGATAACCTCCAATTCATTTCGGGATCGGAGGAAAGACCTGTTTCGATCGCGTGGATATGAGGAGACAGTTCACCAAAACATTCCTTGATGGAGTCGAATCCCGAATTGGCTCCGAAGATCGAAAACCACGGCGTCCAGGCGTGGGCAGGGATGACCAGGCAATCTCCGGAAATATCTAAGATCATCTTCGCCAATTCTTTCGCGCTGAAGCTAAAAATGGGTCTCCCATCTGAGGAGAGTTTCCCGAGGTTACCCAATTTAGATCGAATAGCCTCCACCACTTCAAAACTAGGTGCAAAAAGGAGGGTATGGATCCTCCTTACCTTTCCATTCTGAGTGTAAATATTGCTCACCTCTGTCGTCATAATATAGTATATGCCCTGATCTCCCTTCTTCAACCTGAGGAGGCCGTTTCCTAAAGGCTCCAATTTCGACCGCAACTCTGCAAAGTAGGTGGGGTGGGTAAAGTCACCCGTCCCGAGGAGAACAATGCCCTTTTTCTTAGCCCACCGGGCGAGCGTCTCCACCTCCATGTCCTTACTGGTGGCCCGACTGAACTTCGAGTGAATATGAAAATCAGCGATAAAACGCATCAATGAAACCCATAAATTTCAAATGACAAATTTCAAATCAAACCCAAATTTCAAATGTTGAAAGGTTTTTGATTTTGAACTTTGACATTCATTTGACATTTGAACTTTGAAATTTGACGTTAAAGTCTCTTAGCCTTTGGATCGCTTCCATCTTTTCCCTATCTCCTACCTTGGCTCTATCAATCGCATCTCTCAGCACCTCAATCGTCTTATCATAGATTTTTCGATCGACGGGATAGGGATGGCCGTCTTTCCCGCCATGAGCAAAACTGAAACGAGTCGGGTCTTTGAAACTCGGTTTAATCCCGTAGATCAACTCAGAGATGAGACTGAGCGCCCGAAGGCTTTGAGGGCCAGCCCCTTTGATTCCAAGAAGCTGCTCAAAATTGTTTGGCGAACGTTCATAGATTTGAACAAAAATCTTCTCCAATCGCTCCAGACGAATCTCTTCCATGGGAACAGGATGCTCTCCGGGAAGGTAAAGTTCGTTGGCCCTTTTCCCTTGGGAAATCAGAAACTCAGGCTTTTCGTGAGAAAGGTCAGTGATGGATCGTCTGGTCTTTTCACTCTCTTGGGCAACAAGGTTTAAGCCTTTTCCTTTTTGATCACAACAGACTGCCCAGTGCGGTTCACAGACAAAATCCTTTACCCCCTGACTGAACCAGTGATATCTTCGGGCATATCGGTTTCGTTCATTCATGCCCTGCTGGACCACTGCCCATTGTCCCGACTGCGTGAAGAAAAAAGCGTGGTGGTAGATTTGGTACCCGTCCTGAATCGCTGCACTATCAACCTTTGCAGACATCCGGCTGGCATAGATAAGGGGGGTTCCGTCAACGGAGCGTTGATAGCAGATCTCTTCGATCTCCTGAGGCGTCTTTCGAGAAGTCTTCCCTTTCCCTCCCGCAATGAAGAACCCCAGCTCCTTTTCCATTCCTCTCATCCCTTCCTTCAGTGCGCCGCAGACGGTCGTCGTCACACCGCTCGAGTGCCAATCAAACCCTAACGCACAGCCAAAGGCCTGGAACCAGAAAGGGTCGGAAAGCCGGGAAAGCATTTCTTCCGTTCCATACGCATCAATGACAGCAAGGGTGATCTCCCTCGCCAGGCTCTTCATCCTCTGAAAAAGCCAGGCAGGGGCTTTCCCGTAATGGAGCGGAAGCTGAGCGACTCCTGTCTTCATTCCGAACGATTCCTTTCCCCGATGAGCGCTTTACCCCGTTAGCAAATCCCGCTATTTCCCTTCTGATGGGATCACTCGACGACTTTATAGACGACGTCGTGTTCCCTCACACGGCCCTTCACCTTAATCCCGAGATCCGCTCCGGGCCCTGCCTCCTGAACATTTTTGTTCTCAATCTGCATCGAATCGATGGGGTGGGTGATATCCGTCGTATGGCCGACGATATGAATGGTATCCCCGACCTTTAACGATCCCTCGGTTAACCGTATCGCTGCGACACTAATCTTTCCAAAAAATTTGATAATCTCCCCTACTTTCTTCTCTTCCATCTTCTTCCTCCTTTCTTACATATTCGACTTCCTCCCCCTTGATGGGGGAGGATTCAGGTGGGGGTGAACGTAATATGTCCTCCCCTCACCCTTCCCCTCTCCCACGAGGGGAGAGGGGATATTCAGGGTTATTATTTTCGGTTCTTAGAATTTAGGTTCAATCCCTATCCTCTTTACCACCTCAAAAACCTCTTCCATCTCGATCCCTCTTAGACATTCAAAATCTTTGCATACGACGAAACGCTCTTGAGGACAAGGGGAGCAATGGACTCCACTGGAAACGACAAATGTCTTTTCACCCCTTGGCGACCAGACCCTTTGATCCGTAGGCCCAAAGATGGCCACCGTAGGAAGTCCCAAAGCAGCGGCCAGATGAGTAATACCGGAATCATTTCCGACAAAGGACCGGCATCCTTCCATCACGGACGCCAGTTGTAGAGGAGTGAACCCATTGGCCAGAATGGGCGCGGTGGGGCCCATTCCCTCAAAGGCCTTCTGGACTTCCGGGCCTTCGGCCGGACCAAGAACGATGAGGATTCTTGAGCCGAGGTTATCCTGAAGCCTGTGAGCGAGGTCCAAGAATCGATCAACGGGCCAGACCTTCTTCTTGCTCCCGCTTCCGGGATGGAGGATGACCACCTTTGAACGCTCCTCCGGAGTCACCCTTTTGCTTTTCCAGAAACCCCTTGCCCATTCCCGATCCGCGTCCTTCAAATAGAGCCTGGGGTTTGAGCCGGATGCTGAAAATCCGTATCGGGTAAACTGTTTAAGCAGGTGATCGGTTAAATGAACCTTCTCCTCCCGGGCCGGAAACGAACGGACGTGAAGAACCCGACCCTCACATGCTCTTCTTAGATTCCGGATGATGGGTCCCTCGCCGTCCCTCCCAAAGACAACGACGAGATCGAAGGCCTTAAAAAATTGGGAGAGCGCGGGATCCAGAGATCCTTCTCCAACAAAGAAAGAGGCCATCCCTTTTTGATCGACGGAAACGGTATCGTCGGCGTAGAATCGTTTTTCCACCAGCTCCAGAATTCTCGGATATCCCATCATGACCAGTTGGGACTCCGGAAAGGCCTTCCGGAGCGTTTCGAGGGCGGGCAAAGCAAGAACGAAATCGCCCAGCGCGCCTTGATGAATCGCCAGGAGCGATTGAGCCCCGGCTGCTTTGGGGAGGCTGGCAGGCATCATGATTCATCCCCCCTTGGTCGGCCGATTCTTTCCAACCGCTCCCGAATGTGCTCATCGTCGGGTGTGATTTGAAGGATCTTCCCATACTCACTTCTTGCCTCTTTCCATCTCTCCTGATCTTCGTACAGAACACCCAAGTTGACCCTTGCAAACAGGTAGTGGGGATTGATCCGGAGGGCCTGCTTCATTTCGTAGACGGCTTCCTCATATCGTTTCCGGTCACTGTAGAGAAGGGCCAAGCGATAGTGGAGGTCTGCATACTGAGAGTTCATCCGAACTGCCTTCTTCATATACCGAAGGGCTTCGTGGGCCCGGCCCATCAAACCATAGACATGACTAAGGTTTGCGTACCCCATGCCGTAAGACGGATCGATCTTCAAAGCCCTCTGAAATTCCTGAACCGCTTTTGAGTAGACCCCCTGGTAGTAATAGACGGTTCCAAGGTTGGCGTGAAAAATAAATTCATCCGGCTTCAGCCTTGCGGCCTTCTTAAGCTCTTTGACCGCCTGCCCAAATTTTCCCTTTTTAGCAAGATGGAGGCCGGTGAAATTGCAGAATTGAGCGTAAGGATCCAGACGAACCTGCCTCAATACCCTCTCTGTTTTCTGATCACGGTGAACCACCCCTGTCCGTCGCGCTCTCCCCCTCTTGTAATAAGACAGGCCATGGGAGCGGTACCGGATCGCTTTATGAATTCGAGCAGCGGCCTCCTTTTCTCTTTCGGTTTGAAGATACAGAATTCCCAAGGCATGATGGAGAAAACCATCCTCGGGATGTCTTTTCACCTCGGAGAGAAAAATCTTTTCTGCCTCTTTCCATCGTCTCATCTCCATGTACAAAAAGCCTAAATTGAGTTTGGCCTCTCGATATTTCGGGTTCAGGCGCAAGGCCTCCAGAAAATGGGCCTCTGCCCTCTCTCTTTCTCCCTCGACCATCAAGAGTAGAGCCAGCTGATTCCGGAGGTCTGCATAACGGGGATGAACCCCGACTTCTTTCTCGATTTCAGATAGAATCCGCTTGTACATTGAACTCCGCCTTGTGCTCACCGTCATTTCTCTTTTTCGTAACTCTAAATGACGACATGCCGAAGCCGTGCAGGCCGATCGTGCGGGCGCGGGAATCCCCTCTCGTATCTACCCTCCTTCATCGTGGGGACACGGTCTCACCCGAGAGAGGGGGAATGGACCCTTGCATTCAAGCGAGGGCCGGGTCTTTCTCCAGCGCCCTCTTGATCGCATCCAACAGCTCCTCAGGGTCGTAAGGCTTCTTTATATAAAAACGAGCGCCCAGGGTCATGGCCTTTTCCTCTGAGTCCCTTTCCGGACTCCCTGTCAGAAAGATGACGGGAATGGAAAGAGTATTTTTGGAGTGCCTCAACTTCTCGGCAACGCTGAACCCGTTTCCGGCCGGCATTCGAATGTCAAGGAGGATGAGATCGGGATTTTCTTTGTGGGCCACAAAAATGGCTTGGGCCCCGTCAAAGGCGGTGACCACTTCGTAGCCAGCTCCTTGAAGCCGGATCATCAATGCCCTGACAATATCCCGCTCGTCATCCACGATGAGAATCTTTTTTTTCTCACCCATATCCGCCTCACTCTAACCGCTCCATATTTGTCTCCCCCTCTTCCATTTTCTTCCAGTAGGGTGAATCCCCTTGGAGCCAAGCCAACACTTCCTCTCTCTTCCTTCCAAACATTCCCATCTCTTTCTCTCGGATAGGAGCGCCGGGGATAAACGTCTCCTTCAAAGGATTTCGGAATTGCCCGTCCTTCAACAACCGATAGTCCAGATGAGGTCCTGTGGAGAGACCGGTGGATCCCACATATCCGACCACCTGCTTCTGCTTGACCCTCACCCCTTTTTTGATCCCGGGGCCGAAGCGGGAGAGATGACCATAACAGGTCGTGTAACCATTCATATGGCGCAGAATCACCTGGTTCCCGAATCCATTGTTCCATCCGCAGGCCGTAACGGTTCCGTCTGCCACGGCCCAAATCGGCGTGCCGGTTGGAGCCGCATAATCCACACCGAAATGGGGCCTCAATCCTCCGAGGATGGGATGTTTCCTGGCCCAACTGAATTTAGAACTGATCCGGTTAAATCTTAACGGAGCCTTTAAGAATGCCTTCCTCATGGAAATTCCGTTCTCATTATAATAGCCGTCTTTGTACCGGATCCCTCTGATAACTTTTTCTCCCCTCTGATATTCGACGCCATGGATGGTTCCGTATCGGACGAATTGATCCCCTTTATAAACCTTTTCCACCACCACCTTAAATCGATCCCCTTCCCGGACGTCCTTATAAAAATCGATCTCCCAAGCCAGGATTTCGGCAAAGGCGGTGGTCAATGGGTCTTGTTCCCCGGCAGCATCCATCGCCTCGAACAGAGAAGAACGAATTTCTCCGACGACCTTCACCCGACGGGTTTCGAGGGAGACATTCTTCCTTCGCGCGACATATTCCTGGCCATCCTTTTCGATTTCATAAATCTCGGTCGGACCCGCTTCATAAATAAACTTTACCAGTTCCCCCTTCTCGTCGGTGATGAGACGGTAGGTTCCTCCTTTGATCTTCTTAAAATTCACAAAGGATTTCAATTTCGAGAGGATCAGATCGACCCATCGAGGAGGAATATTCTTCTCCGCTAAGGATTTGAAAAGCGTGCTTCGTTCTTTGACCTCTCCCTCGATCGTCTGAAGCTGGGGTTCCTGGGAAGTGGATGTCACGGAGGCGGGGGGCGGTGAAGAAGCGGGAGGGATTACAAAATAGTAAATCAGAAGGAAAAGGCCGACGACGGCAGATCCTGAAAGGAAAGCCCAATTCCGTCTGCGCCTCTTGGCCTCGAAAGGTCTCCCTTCGATTCGGTCCGATTTTTTTAACTCCCAGTTTTCCATCCTCAGCTCTTCATTCTTTAGAAGACCTCTCTTAGAAACCTCGCGGCATCTTCAGGCGGCGTCGGGTTGACAAAAAAACCCGTTCCCCATTCAAACCCTTCCCGCAATCCAATCCTGAGCCGGGTTTCGATATGCCAGTGGTATTCTTGTCGGTGGTATCGATTCCGGACGGGGGAGGTGTGAAAGGTAAGACTGTAAGGAGGATCGGAAAGGAGTTTAAAAAAGGAATGAAACAGCGACTGGACCGCAACGGATAGATCGGCGATCTCTTCTTCCTTGATCCGATGAAAATCGGGAGAGTGAACCTTTGGGAGGATCCAGGCTTCAAAGGGGTAGCGCGAGGCGAAAGGAAGGAAGATCAAAAAATGGACGGTCTCCAGGACCACCCTCTTCTTCGTCGAAATCTCTTCTTTGATGATGTCGCAGAAAATGCAGCGTTCCTTGCGTTGGTAGTAATCCAGCGTCCCCCAGATTTCTTCGTCAATCCTCTTCGGGATGACCGGCATCGCCATGAGATGGGAGTGAGGATGACGGTTGAAGATGCCGGGATAATTTTTCAGAATCAGGAACTGCTGAAATCGCTCATCCTTCTCCAAGTCGATTAGCCTTTCCCTGTAAGCCAGAAGGATCTTTTCGATCTGGCCGGGGTCCATCGTGGCCAGGCTCTGATTGTGGTCAGGAGCCTCCACAACGATCTCATGGGCCCCGATGGCTTCCATGATATCGTACATCCCTTCGGGTCTTCGGTCGAAGTCCCCCTCGATATGGAAAAAAGGAGATTTATTCGGGATGACTCGGACAAGCCATCGCCCTTTATCACGGGTCAATGAAAACGTTTCCGGCGGTGTCATCCCTTCATTCCCGGGACAGAAAGAACAGGGGCTCTCTGCCTCCGGGACGCGATACGGAGGTTTGAAGGGAAGGTAATCCGATGGGCCTTTCGGGTTGTCGTTGGTGACCACCACCCACATCCTCGTAACGGGCTCTCTCCGCAGTTCTGCCATCCCACACTCCTCAGGAAAGGAGGGATTGGTAAAGGTATTGCCTCCCCCGATGGGATTCTTCCCTTCCCACCATCGCCCTCTCCGCTCGCACGACAAGACGCTTCTTGTATAGATTGAGAAGCCGCGTGCCGCTCGTGTTCATTTGAATCCCTTCCTCTTCCGACAATTCCCTCGGGGTCAGTTGCTTCTTCTCCATCACCCGGTTTAATGTGTGGATTAAATAATTATTCAAAGAGCCGATGAGCCGCCATCCTTCGGGCCCTGTAATCAGAAGAGCCAATCTCTTCCTTTCCAAAGCCACATCGATATTCTCGGCCTGAGAGGGACTCAGGTTCTTCAGGACGAGAAACTTCTCCCCGTACTCTCCGCTCCACAACCGGGAGATCATCTTGGCGACCACCTCATCAGCCCAGGAAAAGTCGATGGACCCCATTCCCGAGAAATCAAGGACGACGCGGAGGGGTTCCTTTTGCTGTCCCAACACCTTCTCAATGGCCTCTCGAACCCGTGCACCGCGCAAACGACCGGTCATCTCCCTCGACCCGTTCCTCAAAACGGGGTCGGTCAGCTTCTTTAAATAAAGAGTCCTCTTTTCCATTCTTTTCCTTCAATTGATTCAGTTGAACCAACAAATCACAAAATTTGCGTTTTGTCAAGCGATTTTTTTCCGCCCTCCCTCTTGGCGACCGTGCCGTCATTACTATTTTGTCACCCTGAATTCATTTATTCACATTTGTTCATCACTTCGTGCCAGGGTCTTGTAAGTCTTCGATTTCTCAGATGCTGAGACAAGCTCAGCATGACATTCTCCACCTTTCCCCCATTACAACACTGTGCCTTGGGGAAGTAAGAAAGAAGGGAGGCAAGAAATGGCGGGGCAGAGCGACGGGAGGCAAGCTTTAATGGAGAAAGGAGTCCGGATCTTTTCGGATCCGGAACGGACCTTCCCAGGGGTGCTGAATTTCATCCACAAACCGATCTCGACAACTTTTGCATATCACCAGAGTGATCTCTTCATAAACATCTTTCTCCAGCTCCTTTGGGTCCAAATGTTGGGCTTGCTCAATCAGTTCCCTCAACTCCTCATCAATCCCTTCCCCCGGTTCTGAGAGGATGCCGTCAAAGCCCGAAACAACCCTAATGTGAACGATATAGAAAGGACTGCCAGGCCGGAGTTCCTTCCCGCATCGAAAACAATTCCTCTGTTTCATCGGTTCCTCATTGTGATTCGGCAGCGGGTTTCTTATCCTTCACTTCTCTTCTTCCACTCTTCCATGTCCTTCAATGCGCGCTTGGCCAAAAGGAGTCGTTTCTCTCTGCCCCTGCTCTTCCCCCGTAAAGGGGGAAACAGACCAAAGTTGATATTCATCGGTTGAAAGGGAACAGCGGTGGAATGAGTGATATAATCGACTAAGGCGCCTATGGCGGTTGTAGACGGGGGGATAAGGGGGGGCATTCCATTCGCATATCGATGGGCATTCATTCCGGACAGCAATCCCATCGCCGTCGACTCCGTGTACCCTTCTACCCCTGTAATCTGCCCGGCGAAAAAGAGGCTCGGAAGAGCCTTGAGTTGGAGCGATTCCACCAGCAGCCGTGGGGAGTCTATAAAAGTATTGCGATGGATAGAGCCCAGTCGAACAAATTCCGCATTTTCTAACCCGGGGATCATTCGGAATATCTTCTTCTGCTCCTCGTGCTTCAATCGGGTTTGAAACCCCACCAGATTGAAAAGCGTTTTAAACCGGTCCTCCTGCCTCAACTGGACGACGGCAAAAGGCTGTTTTCCTGTTTTCGGATCGATCAGGCCAACCGGCTTGAGAGGCCCAAAAGCAAGAGTCCCCCTGCCCCGTTCCGCCATCTCTTCGACGGGAAGGCATCCTTCAAAGAGATACCTTCTTTCAAACGGATGCACCAGCGCCCTCTCCGCCCTATTCAAGGCCTCCACAAATCTGCCGTAGACTTCCTCATCCATCGGGCAATTGACGTAGTCCTCTCCCCCTTTGCCATAACGAGACGATTTAAAGGCACGCTGAAAATCGATTGAATCAGCGGTGACGATGGGTGAAATGGCATCATAAAAAAAGAGGTGACGGCTTCCGGTCGCCCGCTGAATCTCCCTGCTGAAAACTTCGGACGTGAGCGGACCGGTCGCGATAATCGTAATCCGATCTTGAGGAATGGAAGAAGCCTCTTTTCGGATCACCTTCACATTGTTTAAGTCTTCCAACGCGCGGGTGATCTGCCCTGAAAAAACCTCTCGATCCACAGCCAAAGAATCTCCGGCAGGAACCCTTGCCCCCTTGGCGACCTTTAAGACGAGGGATTCCAATTTTCCCATCTCTTCCTTTAGGATGCCGGAAGCGTTTTCAAGGGATTCCGATTTGAAAGAATTACTGCAGACCAATTCTGCAAAGAAAGGAGAGCGGTGGGCTGAAGAATAGACCTCCGGCTTCATCTCGTAGAGGATCACCTTCCCTCCTCTCTTGGCAATTTGCCAGGCCGCTTCACACCCCGCCAGCCCTGCTCCGATGACGACAATGGGTTCCATCGATTCTCATTTTATTCGGTCTCCCCCAAATTTGCAAAGTAAAATTTCAAGGTTCTATCGAGATCCTTCATCCTATTTCTTTCGTTTCTATCTGAGGTCTGGAATCTAAGACAGGGCTTGCGGGGCATGTGCCCGCCAAAGGAGTTCGAAAATACTTGGAAGAGCTAAAACAGACCGGGCGAACAGTAAATTACGGGCATTCCACCATCGGATGATTGGGGTAGCGGATTCATCAATCTCGGTTACACCTGCAATGAGTGGGGACTGCGCCACCATCCTAATATGTCGATGATTGCGGTTAGAAAGGGAGTATGCCGAGCAGATATAAAGTTAACTAGAAGAAAGTGACTTACTCTTTGTCTGACCTTGTGCTCCAAAAGCATTGAAAAGATCGTCAAGAAATTTAGGGTGAATAGAATAGCCCAAACTTTGTGCCTTCTTAACATCCGTCCATGATTTTTCATATTCTTTCTTAAAGTAATAGGTGAACCCCCTTGCATAGTAGGTACCCGCATCTCCTGGATTTATCTCAAGAGCCTTGGTGTAATCAGAAATGGCTTGATCATACTGACCCTTAGCGTGATAGGCAAGCCCCCGATTAAAGTAGGCATCACCGTACCTTGGATTTATCTCAAGAGCCTTGGTATAATCAGAAATGGCAAGGTCATATTGGCATTGTTCCCCGTAAGCTCTCCCCCGATTGTGGTAGGCATAAGCCGCCCCCGGATTCATCTTAAGAGCCTTATCGAAATCCGAGATCGCCTTATTGTATTGACGCTTTTCCAAATAGGCAAGCCCACGACGTTCGTAGAACTCAGCATTTTTCGATTTGATCTGTTTTTGTTGAGCAGAGGCGTCGGAGAACAAAGAGAGGAGAACGATTGTCACAAAGATCCATACGGATTTATATACACGATTCTTCATCGTCCCGCTTTTTATCAAACCCGCCTCAAACAAAAACCCTTATAAAAACAATGCTGAAAATTATGAGAGCCGAATACGATAACAGGATCATTGCAATTAGAATAGTTTCGACGTTATCCCTTATAAAATTGATAGAATGTTGAAGGGCTCCCATCAAAAACCCGCCAAATACCTCTGGGATTGTTTCCCGTAGAATAGGAGTTAAACTAAATAAGCAAAATATATGCCCGAACAATGAGCTCATTGTGAATCTGTTTACGTACAGTAACTATTTATTTTCAAACATAAATTTAATGTATTCTTTGTCTTTGAAATTCGAAGGGCGGGGTTCGCGTGGATTGAAGTGAGTAATTTTTCGCAATAAATAGGCGTTTTCACTCACCCATCATTCATTTTTGCCTATCCGAAGCTTTACGGAGCTCTCCGAGAAAATCTGGCGGAATTTTGTAGCCTAGATCTTGTGCCCTCTTAATATCCTCCCAAGATCTTTCGTATTCTTTTCCAATATAATAAACCCTCCCCCGACTGAAGTAAGCCTTAGCAAAACCTGGATCAATCTCAATGGCCCTATTGAAATCGGAAATGGCCTGATCGTATTGCTCTCTACGAGAGTAAATGACCCCCCGAGTTTCGTAGGCTGCAGCGTACTTCGGGTTTGTTTCAATAGATTTGCTAAGTAATAAAACGGCCTGGTCAAATTGTCGTCTCTGGAGATAGGCAAGTCCAACCTTATAATAAAACCAACTTTCTGCCGTTTTCCTCTCCCCTTCTCCCTCCGAACCCGGCATGACGTTGAAATCTCTCCATTTGTTTTGGAGGACCGCCTTCCTATCCCCTGGAGTAAGCCAATACCATTCGCTACCGTAAGGGGGCCTTCCAGCCCTCATAACCCATTCCTCCGAATGACCTCGGTGCAGCAAAAAGGCGTGAAATACCTCGTGCAAAAGGATATAGGAATCCAACTCCCTGACGAAGAGATACCTCCAAAAAAATGTGTCCGTTGCCCCCAGAGGCAATCTACCCCCTGCAATATTATAGACAAAATGGACAAACGTGATTGCGATATCAAATTCGTCTCTCTTACTCCACGTTTCCGTGGCAACCCTTATTTCCATCTTAATGATATCGTCGAGCTCATCTTCCCACGTGATCTGGCGCCAATCGACAATTTCAAGTCTTATTCCGACTTGCATCTCAATAAGGCTTGAGCATTTTGAAATAAATTTTTCGATTTCTTCTCTCCGAATGGAATTATCGGTTATCAGAAGGACTCTTAAGGTTCGAATCGGCTCGTTTTCAGCTTTAAACTCAGGACGGTTGAGCAAGGGCTTGACGCTTCCGGCATAACAACCGGCTAGGCAGACCAGGAGTATCAGAAATACAAGCTTTTTCGCTTTCATGACCCCGTTTCGAGTTTTCCTTCGTTTTCTGTGCATACTCCGCTGCAACGACATCGGGTCAATCTTAACAGAATTCAGTTAGATGAAACAGGCGCAAACCAATTCCCCCGTCGATCATCAGGTCGAAGGCGAGCATCTATCCAGTTCTCGTCTTACCACCTGGCCTATCTTCTCGAGCACATAAGGCTTCATGACAAAGGCCCCGGCACCCAGACCCAGAGCCTGTCTGACACGCTCCGTCTCCGAAAAACCGCTTACGATAATCGCTTTCTGTGCAGGATGTAACTCCAGAATCCTCCTGTAAGTCTCTAGGCCATCCATGCCGGGATCCAGGATCATGTCCAAAATAAGAAGATCCACTCCCCGCGTCTTCATGTATTCAATGGCTGCTTCTCCACCGGGAACGGATATGGCTTGATAATTGAGCTTACTCAACATGGTCACAGCGAGCTCGCGCTGCTCTCTCACATCATCTACCACCAGGATGGTTTCCCCTTTCCCCATATAACCTGAGACGGAAATCGGCGGCTGATTCAACGTCAAGACCTCTCTCGTCACCGGAAGGTAAAGTGAAAACTTCGTCCCTCTGCCCTCCTCACTCTGAACATCAATATAACCGTCATGGTCCTTTACCGACCCCCATACCACCGCCAGCCCCAAACCCGTCCCACTCCTTCCCATCGCCTTCTTCGTATAGAAAGGCTCAAAAATCCTAGCCATATCCTCAGTAGAAATTCCTTTCCCCGTATCCGAAACTTCAAGAACCACATAATCCCCCTCCTTCATATCGTCATATCCCTTAACGGCTCGATCCAGATACTGATTCTTTGTGGATATCGTCACGACACCCGTCTCGGGGATGGCCTCTGCAGCGTTAGAGATGAGGTTCATCACTGTCTTGGAAAGATGCACACGAGAACCCTTAACCGGTAGGAGGTCTGATTTAAGAAGGACCTCGAAACGTACATTTGGATGAAAAGACTGGATCTTCTCCTGCTCAGGACTATTCATGTAATCGGAAATCACACTGTTCAAGTTCATTATTTCCATGGAAACCATGCCCCGCCTCGCCAGGGTCAGTAGGTCCTGAACAACTTCTGCTGCTTTCAGCCCTGACCGCTTGATGGCTAAAATCGATTCTCGCAGTGGGCTGTTATCGGGCAATTGCATCAAAATCAAGTCCGGATAACCCACAATACCACTTAAAATATTGTTCAGATCATGAGCTACCCCACCTGCCAGCGTCCCCAGGGCCTCCATCTTCTTCATCCGCTGGATACGGGCTTCGAGGCCCTTCCGATCCGCTTCCGCCCGCACGCGCTCAGTGATATTGCGGTCAATGCCCCTGTAGCCAGCATAGTTTCCGTCTTTTCCAAATATCGGAACACCACTCGTCTCCAGCACAACGAGGTGTCCCTCCTTGTGCACGTTTGTATTCTCCAGTCTCGTGAAAGGCTTTCGAAGCTTGACGATGTCCCTGAACAATTTGGCTATCCGGTCTGCCTCCTCCAGTGGCATTAAATCAAATGGTTTCTTACCAATGACTTCCTCTGGATCGTATCCCAACAGGTCCTTCACTTTCGGACTGGCATAAGTATAGAAGTCATGCTCGTCTACTTCCCATACCCAATCACTGGTCGTCTCGACCAAGGAACGGAATCGCTGTTCACTCTCTCGCAGCGCTCTCTCCATCTGCTTGCGGTCGGTGATATCCCGAATAACACACACCACTCGATCTATACCCTTTGGATTTTCAATCGGAAAATATTGCACCAACAAATCCCTTTCACCTAACGTCGGGTATACATATTTCATTTCATATTGGACGACTTTACCTCGAAAACAGGCGTCCAGGTTTTTTTTAACCACCTTCTCGAAAACGTCTTTGCCCAAAACTTCCTGAGCTGACCTTCCGATCACCTGTTCCCTGCTCAAACCGCGATATTTGAGGAATCCTGCGTTGGCAAGGATGTAATGGTAATGCTGATCGACCACCGCGACCATATCTTGTGAACTTTCGATCACTTTTTGGTATTCTTGCAGTGTCTCCTCCGAACACTTGTGCTCCCTGACTCTCGCTTCCAATTCAGCAATTCTTTGGCGCAATTCCACCAATTCATTCATAAGTTGATTCTTTCCCTTATCCAGATCTTTCATTCTTAGCGCCATCCCTCCCAGTACCTTTAGCTCCATGAAGTGAGTCTTCACGGAATCTTCCTCTTATCAAGAAATCCCTGATTCGTCAATCAAATGATCCAAATTGCCTTAGAACATGAGGGGAAGGGATTAGAAGTCTCTATTAAGTTGAAATCTAAATGTTTCGACGCACCTTGTCAATGAACAGCAGGAGGAAGGAAGCCAGGTTTTCTTGAATCTTCAATGCATCCGGCAGACGATGGCAGGAATTCCACCGTGACTTATTCCCTTATGGATCCGTCGAAAAAGGGGTACTTAAAACGGTAAGCTGCTTCCGTCTTATTTCTTTAGCTTCAGGATCTGCCGTGCCTCTTGTGCACTGGCCACCTCCCTGTCCATGAGCTTAGCAATATCCACTGCCTTATTGACCAGCTGAGCGTTGCTTGCCGCTAAGGTACCTTTTTTGATATAAATGTTGTCTTCAAATCCCACGCGAATATGACCTCCCATGACCACGGAAGCAGCCGCCATGGGGAATTGGCTGGAGCCGGTGCCAAAGGCATACCAAAGCGCATCTCTCGGAAGGTTGTTACGCATATAGACCATGTTCTCGACGGTAGCCTCAACCCCCCAAGGAATGCCAAGACAGAGCTGGAATAAAGGTGGTTTCTCCACAAGCCCTTTGCTCACAAGATAATTGGCAATACGGATGTGGCCTATATCGAAGACCTCTAACTCGGGTTTTGTGCCGGCTCCTTGAATCATTGTGGCCATCGTCTCCACGACGGACACCAAATTGACGAAAGCCCTCTGGCCAAAGTTCAGTGTGCCTACGTCCAGGGAGCAGAGTTCAGGTTTTAATTTAACCACATGCTCAGCGCGTTCTTCAGGGCTCTTCAAGTACAAAGTATCCCAAGGGTGGCCTTTTGCCCCAGGATCGTAACCTAAGCGACCCCCGAACCCAGTAGATAGGTTGATAATCATGTCGCATTTCTCGCGGATGCGTTCGACGACCTCTTGGTACAACTCAAATTTGGAAGAAGGCTCGTGTGTTTCAGGATCCCGCACGTGAACATGGCAAATGGCCGCACCTGCGCGATAGCTCTCGATGGCGCTCTCGGCGATCTCTTTGGGAGTCATGGGAACGTTTGGGTTCTTCTCACGGGTGGTGATCCCTCCGACAAGCGCCACAGTTACGATAACCTTTTCCATGTTCCCCTCCTTTCATACAAAGCGGCGGGTTTATTTTGTATGGGCCTGAATACTTTTAACAATCAACATCCTCGCATAGGTAGTAGGAGGCAGACCTTCTTTATCAGCGAGCTCTCTTAACCTCTCTATGAACTTAGGCTCCAGACGTAAAGAGATAACTTCCTTCTTGGGTCGAACAAAAACCACGTCTTTGATTATCTTGAAGTCACCGTGATAATCCGTCGAATTATGGGTATCCCAAAAATCTCTTTCTTCCTTTAAGCTTTTAAATTTCGGTACCTTCATTCTTTTCTCCTTAGGGCATATTAGCGGAAGGACTGAGGCTCGTCAACGAGAATTATTAGATGGACGCGACTTACCCTTGGAACCATCTCCAATTTCGTGACAAATGCCCAAGGCCCCTCACCCCCGCCCTCTCCCCTAAGGGGAGAGGGGAGTAGAGGTTGCTTTGACAATTCCTTTGAAAGGTGGTTACGATTATCTTCGTGAAGATTGAACTGATCGTGCCGGCGGTTGAAGAGAATGCCCGCGTCCCTAACCTCGCTCTCCCTATCCTTGCCGGTCTCTCCCCACCTGATGCCCAAATCTCTTTCACCGATGATCTCCTAACTCCTATCGATCTGGACAAGGATCTGAAGGAAGTCGATCTGGTGGGCATCACGGTTTTAACTAAAACAGCCGTGAGGGCTTATGACATCGCTGACGCTTATCGGAAAAAAGGAATACCCGTTGTCCTCGGCGGAATTCATCCTACTGCCGTTCCGGAGGAAGCAAAAGAACATGCCGACTCCGTCGTCCTTGGAGAGGCTGAAGAAGTCTGGCCTCAATTAGTCGAGGATGGGAGAGCGGGAAACCTCAAGCCTTTTTACCGGCAGGAAGGCTACACAGAATTATCAAAAATGCCAATGCCTCGGCGAGACATTCTGCCCCGAAAGGGGTATCTTCCCCTGGATGTGGTTCAGGTGTCACGGGGATGTCCTTTCCGATGTGAATTCTGTACTGTCCAGAAATTTTTTGGAGAAGCTCAACGGTTCAGACCCATTTCCGAGGTCGTCGACGAGGTTCGTCGCCTTCGTCACCGCTGGATGATGTTCAACGATGATAATATCATTGGAAACCCTTCCTACTCGAAAGAGTTACTCAAGGCCTTAATCCCTCTCAGGAAGAAATGGTTCGGCCAGGCTTCTCTATCCGGGCTGAGAAAAGTCGAAAATGTGGAATTGCTGGCCAAGAGCGGCTGCATCAGTCTCTTTATCGGTTTCGAATCTCTTTCGAAGAAAAACCTGGTGGCAGCCCAAAAACCCCAAAATGATCCGTCAGAGTATAGGGAAATCATCGAGTCTCTACATCGGTTTGGAATTGCCATCTGCGGCGCTTTCATCTTCGGATTTGATGAGGATGATTCTTCCGTATTTGGAGAGACGGCTTCTTTCGCTGTTCAGGCCAAACTCTTCTCCGCGGTCTTTATGATTCTTACTGCTTATCCAGAAACGGCCTTTTACCACAGAGTAAAAAATGAGGGACGTTTAGCACAGGACCAGTGGTGGTTACTGGAAAAGCCGGAGGATTCGGCTCCCCATTTTCTTCCGAAGAAAATGAGCGGCGAGACACTCCGGGAAGGCTGGAAAAGGGCCTGGAAGGAGTTTTACTCCTACCCTTCCATTTGGAAACGATTCCACTGGGAGTATTCACCCACGCTGATCAATCGAATCGGCTACTTTCCTTTTCAGGTGATGCAGCACCGGTTTACGAAGAAGAAAATCCTCGGGGGGAAACGAAGATACCGTGGATGAATCAATATCAAATGTCAAGGTTCAAAGTTCAAATGAAATTCAAAGCCCCCTCACCCTTCCCCTCTCCCCGCTGGGGGAGGGAGGGGCTCCGCTTTCAAGAGATAGGCTTATTCTGTAGTGCGGTAGCCGCAATCTTTCTGGGGACATCGCCTGGTGACCCCGCCTTTTCCATGCTTCTCAACCACAAACGGAAAACCGCATTGAGGACATTTCTCCGGAATGGGCTTATCCCATAACGCGTAGGTACAATTCGGGTAATTGGAGCAGCCGTAAAAAGTTCTTCCCTTGCGGGTCTTTCTTTCTACGATCAATCCGTCACACCCTTCCTGAGGGCACCGGACGCCTGTATCCATGGATCGGGTAAATTTACACGTTGGGTAGTTGGAGCAGGCCAGAAACCGTCCGAACTTCCCATTCTTGACGACCATCGGACTTCCGCACTTCTCACACTTCGCGTCGGTCTCCACCTGATTCTCTCCGTTCCCTTCCACTTCTCTTGTGTAGGTACATTTGGGATAAGCGGAGCAGGCCAAGAAATAGCCCCGCTTTCCCCAGCGCTTCACCATCTTTGAACCGCATCGTTCACAGACGGCATCCGTGGGGATGAGCTCTCTCTTCACATCCCTCATCGAGATCTTGGCCATCTCTAGGTCCTTCTCAAAAGGAAGATAGAACTCTTTCAGCGTCTCCACCCAGTCCTTTTGGCCCTCTTCGATATGATCCAAATTCTCTTCCATCTGTGCGGTGAATTCCACGTCAAAAATATCTGGAAAATTGACGACGAGGAGGTCATTCACTAAACACCCCAATTCTGTGGGGAAGAACTTCCCCTTTTCTAAACGAACATATTCCTTTTCTTTGATCGTAGCCAGAATAGTGGCATACGTAGAAGGTCTTCCGATGCCCTTCTCTTCTAATTCCTTGATCAGCGTCGCTTCAGAGAATCGGTAGGGCGGTTGGGTAAAATGCTGTCTGGGTGTCAGGGCTAATAACTCCAGGGCTTCCCCTTCCGTGAGCGGCGGGAGTTTCTTCTCTCCGTTGCCATTCTCCTGGTTATCCTCTCCTTCCATATAGAGAATCATGAAGCCCTGGAAAACAGGAACCGTGCCGACGGCTGTGAACACGGCCTCACTCGCTTTAATCTCCACGGTCGTCTGGAGAAAGTCTGCTGAAGGCATCTGAGACGCCACGAACCGATCCCAAATCAATTTATAAAGAGCCCATTGATCTTTGTCTAAATAAGACTTCACCTTTTCGGGTTCCATTTCAATCGAAGTGGGCCGGATCGCCTCATGGGCCTCCTGGGCTCCCCTGCGACTCTTATAGACATTCGGCTTAAGAGGAAGATAAGAATCCCCGAACCGCTCTTTAATCCATCCCCTGACCTGTTGCACGGCTTCGGTAGATACCCTTACCGAGTCGGTCCTCATATACGTAATCAAACCGACGGTGCCGAGCGGGCCGAGGTCTACACCTTCGTATAACTTTTGGGCAATCCACATCGTCTTTTTAGCGGGGAAGAAGAGCTTTCGATAGGCTTCTTGCTGAAGCCGGCTGGTGATGAAGGGAGGAAACGGATGGCGTTGTTTTTCTTGCTGGACGATCTTTGAAACAGCATAAGGAGCGCTCTCCAGCGTCTTCCTGATGGCCAGGGTCTCAGCCTCGTTGGCCATCTTCACCTTCTTCCCCTTCCATTTTGTCAATTTAGCATCGAAGGAGACCGGGGAATCTTTTCCCTTGAGCGTTGCGGTAAGACTCCAATATTCCTCAGAGACAAAATCTTGGATCTCCCTTTCTCTCTCACAGACGATTCGAACAGCCACCGATTGAACCCGACCCGCACTCAGACCTCGTCGGACCTTCTCCCAAAGGATAGGGCTCACCTGATAGCCGACCAGCCGATCCAGGATTCGCCTCGCCTGCTGGGCTTCGTACTTGGATTGTTGTAACTTTCCCGGGTGACGAATCGCATCCAGGACCGCCTTTTTAGTTATTTCATTGAAAAGAATGCGATAAATCTTCTTATCGCCGTTTCCAATCTCTTCGGCGACGTGCCAGGCGATGGCCTCACCCTCGCGATCCGGATCGGGCCCCAGGTAAATATTCTTCACACCCTTGCTCGCCTTCTTCAATTCCCGAATGACTTTCCCTTTCCCCGAAATCGTGACGTACTGGGGCCGAAAATCTTTTTGAAGATCCACTCCCAACTCGCCCTCCGGCAGGTCTTTGATGTGGCCCACCGAAGCCTTGATGACGTAATCCTCCCCTAAGAACTTCTGAAGCGTTTTTACCTTTGCAGGTGACTCTACAACAATCAGACCTTTTGACATCTAATGCTTAGCCCTTTCTTGGAAATTCTGTATTTTAATCTAATAACTCATAATTTTCTATTTTTCACATCTTCTTACTGAAACATTTGCCCGGCCACTGGGAGATCAGTCCTTTTAATTCCAGATTCAGGAGGAGACTGGAGACGCTTCCCGGGTCCAATTGGCTCTCCCGTATGATGGCGTCGATATGCAATGGATTCTCGTCTAATAGCCCGTAGAGACATTTTTCCGCTTCCGTAAGAGCGAGAACGGCATCCCCTCCCCTTTGAGCCATCTCCCCTTCCCTCCTCCATTGGGGCAATACTTCTTCAAGGATGTCCTCGCTGGACTCCACCAGCTTTGCCCCCTCTTTGATCAACTGATTCGTGCCACGGCTGCCTTCGGCTCCAATATTTCCTGGAACGGCAAAGACTTCCCTCCCTTGCTCTAACGCATAGCCGGCGGTGATCAGGGATCCGCTCTCTGCGCTGGCCTGAACAATCACTACTCCGATGGAAAGACCGCTGATAATCCGGTTCCTTCTCGGAAAATGTCCGGCCTCGGGAGGAGACCCCATCGGAAATTCAGAAAGGACAGCCCCCTGGTCGATGATCTGATGACAGAGATTCCGGTTTTCGGAAGGATAGATCACGTCTACGCCGCACCCGAATACGGCAATCGTTCTCCCCCCTCCTTGGAGCGCCCCTTTGTGGGCCACCGAATCGATGCCCCTTGCCATTCCGCTGACAACAGTCACTCCATGACGGGCAAGATCCTTTCCTATCCTTTCCGTAACCTCTCTCCCATAGGCAGAGGTTTTTCGGCTCCCGACGATGGCAACGGCCAATTCGTCCTCTCTTCTTAGTTCTCCCCTGAGATAAAGCAGCGCAGGAGGATCGTAAATATCCTTCAAACGCTTCGGGTAGTCATCGTCCTTCAAAGTAACAACCCTGCCTCCCACCTTTTCTAAGAGAGATAACTCCCTTTTTACGATTTTTTCCGATGGGCCTTTTTGGATTTCGCCGGCCACCCTTTCCCCCATTCCCTCAATTCTGAGCAATTCTTTCAGCGGGGCGCGGAAGACAGCCTCCGGCGTCCTGAATCGATCCAAGAGCCGTTTGATAAGAACGCTTCCCACCCCGTGGGTGAGGCTTAGGGCCAACCAGTGAAAAATATCTTCGGCCATAAGGATCCTCGGGCGAGAAAGTCCGTCATCGACGGAAGTTGAGTGACAAAAAAAGGCTCAGGAGATACGAGAAAAATCTCCGAAGCCCGGTGGAAATTCCAATGAAGCTCCCCGCCCTGCGGGCGGGGACGTTCGACAGAGCTCACAGCCCTGATGGAATCGAGTAGGCTTCCCAACACGCAGTGGCGAGCACGATGCACGCCAAGGAAGTTTTCTTCTATGTCGTGCCCCTTGACCTCCGTCTGGAGAACGGGTGTTGCGAGGCACGTCCCGGCCACCCGAGTCCCTTAGGCGCTTGCCCTATGACGATGGGTGTTTGGAGCTCGATGACGACGGGGATGCTTCAACGCAATTGTACTATTTTTCTGTGACACCTTCCATCTTTTCTTTTGAATAGGGCTGGATATAATCCCCTTTCATAATGGCATCGAAGGATTCAATCACTTTCGCAGTGAAGAAGCTGCCGTATTGGTCAATGAGTTGAACATTTCCTATAATGTTATACTTCCTCCCAATCCTTTTTGCGGTGACGGGATGTCTTATCTCCTCCCCGGGACGAAAGATCGTATATTTATCTCCGATCGAGATAGGTCCTGAGGTTTTGAAGGTCAGATAAATCACATCCCCCCACGCCATAAGGTTCTTGCCCTCCCTGCTTTCTAACACAATCCCGATTCCTCGATATTCAATATCGCTCATAAATCCCGCGGACCGAATTTCGCCAAAATAGGGGCGTTTTTTCTCCGCCATTGCAGGCTTCTCCTCGGATATCACTCCTTTTTCTTCCGTGGTGGTCCTTTCCTCCTCCGCGATAGGTCCCACCTCCGCCGGGGTCTTTTTTTCCTCCGCAACGACCTCCGGCTTCTTCTCTTCCGGAGCCGGCTCCGCCTTTTCAGCCTCCTGCCCTTTCAGTGCCTCTTTCGGCTTCTCCCCCTGAGCCTTCTCTTCGACAACCTTCTTAGGTTCCTCTTTTTGGGCTGGCTCAACGGCGGTCAGTTGGATCGGGTTCCCCGGATAGATCCAATGAGGGTTGGTAATATAAGGATTTCTTTCCCACAATTTCGGCCAAAGAAATGGGTCCTTCAGAAACCTGGCTGAGATATCCCAGAGCGTATCTCCCTTCTTGATGGTGTACACGCCTTCCGTTTCCTTTTTTTCTTGCGTTAATCCCGAAAGGACAAAACAGAAGGAGAGAACCAAAATCGTCACGAAAAAGAACTCCAGAAATCTTCTCATAAATACCTCCTCCTATTCAAAACTGTTTTTTGTGGGCCTTGTAAGGACAAAAATTAGTTAGAAATTAGTCCCTTATCCTTATTTTGTCAAGAAAAATATCAAAGCAATATCCATACCAAACCCCACCCTATCTCTTTTACCTATCGAAAAATATAGGAAATTCCTAGAAATGAGAATGAGTATTTACCCGTACCGGTAATGGGGGGTGGTTAAATTTTGTTCAAATTTCTTATATTTTTGAACATTTTTAAACCCAGAAAAGAAGTTCCATTGACAGAAGAAGTCTCGCCGTGGTAATAGAAGTGAAGCTCCCCGGCCACAGGCCGGGGCTTCCCGGGAGGGTAGTTTCCTTTCGTATTGTGCCCTTTCCTGCGTGCCGGTAGGCAGGGACCCCGCCTGAAGCAGGGGTTGCGGAGCACATTCCGGCCAACCTTCCCATTTTTTTCGATCGACAGATGAACCTTCCGCTTTCACCCGATGAAACATTAGATACCTTCTTAAACGGGAAACTCCAAGTCCTCCAGAAGAAAAAAGGGTACCGATTCTCCTTGGATGCCATCCTCCTCAGTCAATTCGTTAGAATTCGCAAGAATGAAAGAGTCATCGATCTGGGTACGGGCTGCGGAATTCTGCTGTTACTCCTATCACAGACCACGAAAACCCACTCTTTTGTCGGCGTTGAGATTCAACAGGGATTGGCCGAATGCGCTCAAAGAAATGTGGTCCTAAATCATCTCGCCGACCGGATATCGATTCTTAGCCAGGATTTTAGAGAGATAAAAAGGACCTTCCCCCCCGGTTCTTTCGACGTTGTCCTCTCGAACCCGCCGTACAGAAAACACCAGTCCGGCAGAATCAATCCCTCGGCCGAGAAGGCGGTCGCACGCCATGAGATCAAAGGGACGCTGCACGACTTGACCTCCACCGCCTCCTACCTGCTCCCCTCCAAGGGAAGGTGCTACTTGATTTTCCCGGCGGTGAGAACCGTCGATCTTTTCGTTGCCCTGAGAGCAGGAAAGTTGGAGCCAAAGCGATTGCAGTTCGTTTATCCGCGACCCGAAGCCGAAGCAAAATTCGTCCTCAGCGAATCGATTAAAACCAGTGGTGTGGAACTAAAGATTATGAACCCCTTCATTCTTAGCGAGTCTCACAACACAGAGAGCCTCGGTCTCTGACCGGGAGGATAAAACATTTTGACAATGTCCTCTGGATAGGATAATAATTTTCAGTATGAGCGGATTGACTACGGCACCTCCCCTTTTTGAAGGGAAGATATCTCCTTTGGAGGAAGCATCCCTCGATTGGATGGATGAGGACTTAAAAAAAGTGGATCAAGAGTTTCAAAAGAACTTAAGGTCCGATGTCTCAATGATCTCTGCTATCGGAGAACATCTCCTTCAGAGCGGTGGTAAACGGTTTCGAGCAAAGCTTTTATTGCTTTCAGCAAGGTTGTCCGGGTATTCTGGAGAAAATCATATCTCTATGGCAAGCCTGATCGAGTTTATTCACACTGCGACCCTGCTCCACGACGATGTCGTGGACAACGCCAGGTTGCGGCGGGGGGTTGAATCCGCCAACGCCAAATGGGGTAATGAGGCATGTGTCCTCGTCGGCGATTTCCTTTTCACGAAGTGTTTCACGCGGATGGTGGAATGCGGCAACTGGAAGATTCTTCATACCATTTCCAGGGCGACAACCATTATCGCCGAAGGAGAGCTGGAGGAATTGATCAGAACCAAAGACCTTTCCCTGACCGAGGAGAGCTATCTCTCGATCATCGCCCGCAAAACCGCCCATCTCATTTCAGCGGCCACACAAATCGGTGCTATCCTTGGAAATGTGCCGGAGGAAAAAGAGATGGCCTTAGCTAAGTTTGGGATGGATGTGGGGATTGCCTTTCAATTGATTGATGACAATCTCGATTATACTTCCAACGAAGAGGAATTCGGGAAGAAGATCGGGATTGATCTCCACGACGGTAAGATCACCCTTCCGCTGATTTTCACTCTTCATCATTGCAATCAAGAGGAAAAAGCTCTTATTCAGCAGACGGTCGCGCTCAATCCCATTACCAAAGACGCCTTTTTCCGCGTGGTGGAGATTATCAAACGATATGGGGGGATTCAATATACCCGGGAAAAAGCGAAAGGCTATGTCGAAAGGGCGAAGAAATATCTCAGTGTTTTTCCCGATTCGAAGGAGAAGGAAACCCTTTGTACCCTGGCCGACTATGTATTGGAAAGGAAGCTATAAGCGGTTTCCTTCGGATGGCGACATGACACCTCACATGGGGCATGGCGGAATGGATCATGAATAGGTTATAATGGCAAAAATTGAACCTAAGGAGTTGAAAATGGCAGATGAGTCGAGTCTGGTTCACGTCGATGATAAGAGTTTTGCCTCGGAGGTGCTCAATTCAGACCTTCCGGTACTGGTCGATTTTTGGGCCACCTGGTGTGGCCCCTGTCGTAGCATCAGTCCCATCGTTGAGGAGTTAGCGAAAGAGTTTATTGGCAAGGTCAAGGTAACCAAGCTCAACGTGGACGAGAGTCCCGCTACACCCAGTCAGTATGGCGTAAGGGGAATTCCCACCCTCATTCTTTTCAAGAGCGGAAAGATTCTTGATCAAATTGTCGGGGCCGTACCGAAGGCCCGCTTAAAGTCTATGATCGAAAAAGCCCTATAAGACCACGCTGAACGTGAAGCTACCAGCAGGCACTGTAAGGGGACGGGCACTTTAAGTGAGACCGGTTCAGGGTCTTCGATTTCAGAATTCCTCTTAGAAATTTGGCATTAATTTGGCAGTCGGACGTGAAATCATTATTTCTTATAAAGATCTTCATATTAGGTCTTTGTACTGCAGGAATCTTTCTTCTTTCCTATTGTTCCAAAGAGAAAACACAACCCTCCCCAGTTTCAGCACCGGATTTCACCCTCCAGACCCTCGACGGAAGGGAGCTCACTCTTTCCCGGCTCAAAGGGAAGGTGGTTCTTCTAGACTTCTGGGCGACCTGGTGTGGACCCTGTCGGGAATCCATTCCCCATTTAATTCAACTCTATAAAAGTTATCGACACAGCGGATTTGAGGTAGTCGGAATGAACGTGGATCGAGGCGACATAGAAGCTGTTCGCCGTTTTATCAAGGCCATGGATATCCCCTACCCCGTTGTGGCTGCCCCGGAAGATGTGGCAAGGAATTACCGAGTGACGGGGATCCCGGTTACTTTTCTTATTGATAAGGAAGGTAGGATTCGAGAAAGGATCGCCGGGTTTAACAGTACCATTGCCCGACAGTTAACCACGGAAGTAGCAAGCCTCACCTCCGAAAAACCCTAAGCCTCGTCTCTGTCGAGGAAATTCGAAGCCCGGAACCCTAAATACGAAGCAATCTGAGCTCTTGCGGGTTCTTCGCGGTCGCCCCGCAACCCTCTTCATCCCCCCCCTTAATTTAAGGAGGGAATTGGAGAGGGGGGTTCCTTTACGAAGGGAAGGTGTGAAAAAATCGTTCCCAAAGTGCAAAAGGTCGGCAGGGATATTGGAAAAGTTTTACAGCGGTACCTCTTTACGCTAACCACTGACGATGAAAAACCTTACCGCATGTTGAATACTCACAGACTCTTGTTAGCTTCACCCTCTCAAATGAATGCATTTGTAAAACTTTGGAGATATCCTTGCCCGGCCTCGTTCTCGAATTTTTTCACGGCTTCGGGGGGATGGGGGATGATTAATTCCAAACTCCATCAATCTTTGTAAGGCAGTGACGGCATGCCCCATTCACCACATCATTCCGGGTCACCCGAAACCCTATCCGCTCCACCAGCTTTCGACCGCAGCGAGGGCAGAAAGTATCTTCCCCTTCCTCCCCGGGAACGTTCCCACAATAGACATACCGGAGTCCCGCTTTGATTCCAATCTCCCTCGCTCGATGAAGCGCCGTAGTGGTCGTCCTGGGAAGGTTGAGCATCTTATAGGTCGGATAGAAGGCCGAGACATGCCAGGGCACCTCCTGTCCCAAAGAGAGAATGAATCGGGCCATCTCCTCAAACTCCTGATCTGAATCATTCAGAGTGGGAATAACGAGGGTCGTGATTTCCATCCAGATTCCCATCTGTCTCATCAGTCTCAGATTCTCCAGAACCGGTTTCAAATTCGCTCCGCAGATTTCTTTATAAAACTCCTCTTTGAAACTCTTCAAATCGACATTGGCTGCATCCAAATAGGGTCGTATCGTCTTGAGAGCTTCTTCGGTCATGTAACCGTTGGTAACAAAAATATTCTTGATTCCCTCCTGACGGGCTCTTTGAGCGACGTCGTAAGCATATTCGAAATAGATGGTCGGTTCCGTATAAGTGTAGGAGATGGATCGGCATTGGTACTGCTTTGTTAACGAAACAATTTTGGAGGGGGAGACCTCCGAACCTTCAATCCGGCCTTTCTGATCTCTGGGCATCTGGGAGATCTCATGATTCTGACACTGGAGGCATCGGAAATTGCATCCCACGGCGGCTATGGAGAAAGAGCTCGACCCTGGAAAGAAATGAAAGAGCGGCTTCTTTTCAATCGGGTCCACATTGAGAGAGATGGCACGACCGTAGACGAGGGTGTAAAGCTTGCCTTCCCGGTTCTCACGCACTCCACAGACTCCCCTTCTTGAAGGTGAGATGACGCATCGATGGTTGCAGAGGTAACACTGTATCTTCCCACCCTCTAACGGACTGTATAGCATGGCTTCCTTCATGTCCTCTTTCCTGTTCCCGTACAGGCCCCATCTTGATGACGGGCACGCGCCCTTAACCCCTCTCACTGAGGTAAAAGGGGAGGATGTCAATATATGAAATGTATCTGCATTCGTATATGAAAGGGTATTTAGAGATCGAAATGAGGAAGTTGCTCAAGAACATATCCTCGTATGCCTTGCGGCCTGGGGAGGTTCCAAAGAATCTTTCTGTTTTGGACAAACGGAATGAGAAGCTGTTTAAATCGACCGCCACATGAACATCGATCCGCACCCGGGGTAGATCGTCTTCGGCTCACTTTGAACGGGACCATTTTGTCTTGGAAACATTTTGAGCACCGAAGAACACTTTTTGACCCCGACATTTTTCCCCTCTTCGCCAGAGGCTTTCCATCGATCTCGACGATGTCCATGGCAAAATCGATCACCCGGGCGTTGGTGATCGAAGTTCCCACCCCGTAGGCATCCACCACAGGATTGAGAGCAAGGATTCGTCTCTCATCCAACCCACCGCTGACATAGATTTGAATGTGTCCGAATCCCCTCAAATTGAGTTCCCAGCGAATCTCCTCCATGATCTTCTGAAAATCTCCCCTCCTGGAGCTGGGCGTGTCAAGCCGAACCCCGAAAAGTTTCTTCCCGAGCGCCTCCGCCACTCTGATCGCTTCTATCTTTTCATCATTAAAGGTATCGATGAGGGAAACCCGTCTCACTTTCGGGTGGATGACTTCGTCAAAAGCCCTGGTGGCCTCCACCGTGTCCCCTATGATCAGGATCAAGGCATGGGGCATGGTTCCAGCAGGTTCCTCTCCAATCAACTCGGCATTCTTCACGACCGACACGCCGTCGCAGCCCCCTATGAAGGCATTTCTCTCTACCATGGGGGCCACCACCGGGTGGATCCGTCTCGCACCAAAGCTGATCACCTTGCGGGTCCCCGCAGCTTTCTTGCAGCGAGCAGCTTTTGTGGCCACGCCCGAGGCCTGGCAGATTAACCCCAAAAGTGAGGTTTCATACAGGCCAAAATCTGTGTACATCCCTTCAATCTCCATGACGGGCTCAAAGGCCCGAAAGATCGTCCCCTCCTTCATCGCCCTGACACTGACCTTCAGATCTTTCAAAAGGGAAGCCGCTTCTTCCAGCCCAGCGAATACTCCCCATCCGTATTCTTCAGGAAACCGTTTAGCAATGAATTCGGCTTTCACCCATTTGTCAATCTTCTTTGCCTTGAGAACCTCCATCGTTCTCACAAAGTAGATATCCGTCAATCTCCCTTCCTTTATTTCCTTTGGGTCTGCGATATGAAACATGCGCCTTTCTCCGAAATGGAATAAAAATTTTCTCTTATATAACAAAAATTTATCAACTATGTCTATAAAAATATTTTGAGAATGATTCCTGCAAGATTGAGGAGACAGGGGGATCGGTGTTTGAAAATCTGACGCCTTACAGTTGTTCTATGAGATATCCTTTTCCCCCGAGGAGTCCGATGATCCCTCGGCTGCCCACAAGATGGCCTGCCCCGACAATAACAAAATAGGTCTCCTTTGTCCGCAAGAAATCTTCTATTCTTGATGCCATCTGTCTATTTCTTTCGTAAATCAGCTTTTCAAAAATCCCGGACAGCCTCTTATCTTCCGAGACGCTCCTTGTCAGAATGGATTCCATTCGTTGTGTATCTCCCGAGATCCAAGCCTGAATCAGTGGGTTCACCTCTTGTTCCATGACATGCAAATCTTTTAGCGTATAGATCAGAAAAAGCTCTTGGTCTTTATCGGAAAAGCCCGAAAGGAGGCTGATTTGATATTCGAGGCTCTCGAGTTCCATGATTTTTTTCTTCCCTTGGGCTTCTGAAAGAAAATACTTATCGATCCCGAGGTTTGGGTCTAACCCCAGTTTCATACTCTCCAATGCCACCAGGGTCATGGCGAGAAACCATGGTTTTTGTTTATTCAAGAGCTCAACGGGGATACCAAGCCCATCTGTCTCTCTCCTGACCCATTGGAAGGTCTCCGGCGAAACGTGTTTTTCCAAGGTATCATCCGCCCGATAAAAAGCGCTCTCCATTATCTTCTGAGCATCGATCTTTTGGATATCATTGACATTCGCCTCGACCACCAAAGCGTCAGATTGAACAAAGGCATGTTCGATTTTCTGATGAAGCGGGTAGACCTCTTTTTTAGCAAAATGGATTGAGCCTAACACATAGACCGTGCTCGTTTTGGATTGAATTTTCCACAAGAAACTCTTCTGAGATTGAGAAAGAGTATTCCCAACAAAAATGACGAGAGTGACAAGAACAACGACGGAAAGTATTCGTGATAATTTCAGCCTTTTCTTCTCCATGTGACCCCTCCTTTATTCTGTGGCGGTCTCTCCGAACTTATTTTCCTTCACATCGGCCTCAGTTGCTCCGATGGGTCTACCAATAATGGTCGCCTTTACCTCCATTTTTCTTTCCAAAAGGTCCGACCGCCCTTTCAATCGAACTGGTTAATTCTATTCCATTTTTGACGTTATCACAATGAAGAATTTTTGGCATTTTAATTGCAGAATTTTACCGTAATTTGCGATCTTCGGTTTTCCACAAACATCGTAAAAATGGGAAAATAGTTCATTTTTCCACAAGTTCCATCGAGTTTTTGGAAGATCCAAAGAAAAATGCACGTCAAAATAATTTCAATTTTGTTAACTTTTTGCATATTTGTCGTTGTCAGCCCTTCCGGGGCCGGCGATGTCAAATCCACGGAAAACAGACGCAGTCAGGAAACGACAATAAAAGTGGATGAAAATAGAATCCCCTTCCAGAAAAGCAACACGCCTGCAAGGCAAGCCGTCGGGTTTTCCAAAAAACTCAACTCCGGATTGCAGCCTACTCAACCCTATTCCATTACAGACTATGGGGCGATCATGGGCACAGCCATCTTGTGTGTCAACTTCTTAAGAACCATGGAGGAAACGAAGAAGCTCCGACTGACAGACGCTTGGCAAAAGGTGATCTATTCTTATGAGTTTTTTCACGACCCCTGGAAGGATAGGGTCTTAAGTTCCGGGGAGGTCAACCAGACGGATTCTTCGAATTCAAGTTTGAGGCAACCGATTTTCAGGCTGTATCAAGATCCAAATGGGGACAAATCTTCCGAGGAACGGAAGACCCGATCAACACTTAGACTTCTACAATTGAAGAGGGAGGAAATATTCAACGAAATATTCATGGGGTTCCGTTTTTCTTTTGGCTCGGAAAGCAAGCCTATGCTCATAGAGATGAATATATCCCCTTTTCTTGAGAAAGGGCCGGGGTTCGTTATCGCCTTTTGAAAAATGTTGCGGGGTGAATTATGGATAAAGAATATTTCAATATCCTCATTTTGGGCCACACCACTTTTGGGATTAGACGTCTAAGGATAAGAAAAGAAAGGTTTAAAATCGGCGTTTATCTTTTCGGCTTTCTCATGCTCTCTATTACGTTCTTCTTTTGCGATTACGTACAGATTAGGAAGAAGACCTTTCTCCTGAATCAACTCCGTCAAGAGGCCGAGGCCCAGCAATCCCACATTCGACTATTTTCCACAAAAGTTGAAGACCTGGAGAAAAAACTCACCCGATTGAAGGAATTCGACAAGAGGATCCGTACCATCGCCAACCTGGAGGGAACCGGAAAGACAACCTCCTTCATAGCCATGGGCGGATCTTCGTCTCCTGGCGTTCAAGAGAGGCTTGATGAGGAAGAAGATAGGAAGTGATTTCTTGGCGATCGCCCATCCTGCGAGTTACCTGGGAGCAATTCGCTCCTTGACGGGAAGGCCTGTTTCCTTGTTTCGGCCGAAAAGTTCGACATAAAGAACCCTTGGAAGTCCCGCCCGCGTCTCTTCGGATTTTACGTAGATTTTCTGGAGGATACTCTCTCTGCCATTGATGGAGACCACTGCCTTGAAAGATTCGTTCAATCTTTCAACGATGATCTCCAAACCTTTAAAAGCGGCCAAAATGACCTTGAACTTGTCCTTATCGACTTTCTCTTGGCGAGCAATTCCGTATGCGTACTTTCTCTCAATCGAATTAAGCTCCTCACGCCTGCCGTTTTCCAAAACCCAATAAGCATTAACAGGCCTTGAGTCAAAGAGATCGTTGTGCTCCGTCAGCAGGATGTCATACTGAACAAGGTTCTTGTTCTTACTTCGTTCAATAAAGAAAAGGTGACTGGCTCTGTCTCCTGAAGCGGCAAACATCGTCCCAGGACAAAGGCTCAGAACTGCCAACAGTAAGGTGATAATAATCGACTTCATTAAAACCTCCTATTTATACAATTACATTTATTGTAACATCTCTCCGCTTGAAAGCAAATTTTTGTAAATCATGATTTGCAATCTTCGTGTGGGAAATCAAAGATCCTCCGCCTTTTATGGAAGACATGACCTCTGTCTATTCTGCCGGCCAAGGTCTACGCTGCCTATAAAGATCAAGGCGTTCCTGGAACTCCGACGGCTTGGCCGATTTGGATTGTTCCAGAGCCTTCTCCTGCCACTTCACTGCGTTGTCAAAGTCACCCGTTCTCGCGTACGCTGCGGCAAGGGTGTCTAAATATTCCCCCACTTTCCAATCCGACAGCTCGCAGGCCTTCAGGGCAAGCTTTACAGCTCTTTTTCCGTCACCAAAACGCGGCGCCTTGGCCGTTGCAAAGAGCCATGCCAGGTTGTTGTAGGCTTCCGGATCCAGGGGATTCATTTCGATAGCCTTGTTGAAATCCGAGATCGCCCGGTCATATTGCCTTCTAAGTCTATACACAATCCCTCGATTGTTGTAAGCCTTAATATATCTCGGGTTGATCTCGATGGCTTGATTGAAATCCGAGATCGCTTGATCATACTGCCCTTTCTCCCCGTAGGCAGCCCCCCGGTTGTTGTAGAACTTAGCATCCTTCGACTCATCTGGCTTGGGTTGAATAGAGGCACAGGAGAACAAAAAGAAGAGAACGATTGGTAGGATAGCTCGGAGGAACCTCATACCACTACGTTTCATAGTCCCATTCGAAAAAGATGATTTTAACCGTTAGCCCACTCGTCTACATTTCATGATAAGAATAAGCGACCTTTTTTCCTCACCCTTGAAATTGGGATGCCTCTCCATCAATTCTTTAGGAGGCAAGGGTTCTCGAAGATCCTCTACCACAAATCCACCTTCTCGCAGGGCACGAAAATAATCCTCCAAGGTACGGCAAAAATAATAAGTTTCCTTTGTATCGCATACCGTCAAGACACCATGATAGACAAGCCTGAGATAATAATTGTCCGTCTTCCACCCGATTCGCTTCCCCTTCTTCCTGTCAGGAGAATCTTCTAAAATCCATCCCGAACCTGGGGTTAAAAAACAGGGATGGAGCAAAGAAAAAACGAAGAGCCCCCGTGGCCTTATGACGCGGGCGACCTCTTCGATCGTTTCCTCATATCGCTTGATAAACATGAGGGCCATATTACAGACAACGGCGTCAAAAGAATTCGACGATAACTGGTCTAGGCGGCTCGCATCGCCAATCAGAAACCTAATAGAATGTGAAAATGGTTCATTTTTCTTTTGAGCAATGTCAATCAGAGTTTTTGAGGCATCGATAGCAGTAATCTGAATATCGCCCTTTGCCAGTTCGGCCAATTTCCGAGAAAAGTGCCCTTCCCCACATGCGACATCGAGGACGGCCTTGCCTTTCACATCGCCAAGGAGATTGAGGAGAGTAGGATTAATGACATGCTTATGAAAAAATTCTTCCTTCCTCTTGAACCGGTCGGCGAATTCCTCAGCGGCTTCATCCCAGCACTGCATTGCCTCTTCCTGACTGACAGCATCCGCCGGTACGACTGTATCCATGGGAATCATTGTATCTATGGGTATTATTTTATCTTGTCCAGCCATGGCTTTTTCATTAACCTATTTATATAGAGTCGTCAACGGCAGAATAAGCTATCATTCGGGAGTGAAGCTCCCCGGCCACAGGCCGGGGCCTCCCGGGAAAGAAATATCGTTCAAATTGTGCCCTTTCCTGCCTGCCGGGAGGCAGGGACCCCGCCTATCCCGCTCTTAGCGGGATGGGGCACTTGCCGGTCAAAGGGTTGACTTATTCGAGAAAGCATTCTATGTTTATCGACAAATTTTGTATAAATAAGGATCGTTATGATCGTAAGAGATTTTTTGGAAAAGCAGGCCAAGGAAAGGCCAACCAAACCTGCGATTCTGTTTAAGGAGGAGAAGATTACCTTCTCTGACCTTAACACCCTCTCCAACCGGGTAGCCAATCGACTCCTGAATGCCGGGGTCAAAAAGGGAGATCGCATTGTCCTCCTTTTTCAAAACTGCCCTGAGTTCTGTGTGGCTTACTTTGCCATCCTTAAAATTGGAGCGATAGCCGTGGTCCTCGATTTTCGTCTCAGCCCCGCTGAAATGGAGCCAATTTTTCAGGAGGCGGAGGTCTCTGCCGTTGTTACCAATGTGAGACAGAAAGTCTTTATTGATCGCGTGCTAAAAGCTGTTCCTACCTTGCAGCATGTCGTTGTGACGGGGGCTGAAGGGGAAGACATCAGGAATTGGCACGCCTATGAAGAGATCATCGAAAAGGAATCCTCTGAAAAAATTTCGATTCCCCTTCAAGAAGATGACGAATCCCTCTACCTTTATACCTCTGGGACGACAGGAAGACCGAAGGGGGTCGTTCTGACAAACAATCATCTCACCTGCTTTCCTGAAACGGTACATCATGCCGTGCTCATCTCTGAACACGATACCTATGGCCTTGTTCTCCCCGTCTCTCACATCGTCGGTCCCGTCGTCCTGAATTTGATGGTGGAATGCGGGATGTCGGTCTCTGTCATTGATGAGATGAAACCAAAAAAAATTCTCGATGCGATACAAAAACATCGGATTACTCATTTACCCGCGACTCCCTCCATTTTCCAATTGATACTGAATATTCCCCATTGGGAGCGGTATGATTGTTCCAGTCTAAGAGTCGTCTCTATGATGGGGACGGTCGTTCCGGAACAGGTGATGAAGGAACTTGGAGAAAGATATCCACACCTCCAACCTATTCAGGGCTACGGAGCAACCGAAACGTCCCCTCTTCTCACCATGACTCATTTGAAGGATGCTCCACGAAAGATGGCGAGTGCTGGGAAAGCAGCTCCCAGGGCAGAGCTGAAGATCGTGGGTCAAGATGGAAAAGAAGTCGAAGTAGGTCAGATAGGGGAGATTATTGCCCGTGGGCCTCAAATCATGAAAGGTTATTTCAAAGATCCCGAGGCCACGGCAAAAAAGATTAAGGACGGATGGTATCATTCCGGAGACTTAGGACGATTTGATGAGGATGGTTATCTGTATATCCTGGGTCGGGCTGACGATATGATCATCAGCGGAGGACTCAATGTCTATCCATCAGAGGTAGAGACCGTACTGCTTAACCATCCCAAAGTCCAGGAAGCCGCCGCGGTGGGGATCCCGGATGCTAAACGGGGTCAAGTGATAAGGGCGATTGTTGTCTTGAAGCAGGGTGAAACAGCAACGCATCAGGAGATCCTATCCTTCTGTAAAGAAAGACTGGCCAGTTTTAAGATGCCTCGGCAACTCGAATTCAAAGATTTCTTGCCCAGGTCGAGTACAGGAAAGATTGCCAGAAGACAGTTATAGGAACAGGAATTCCACACCTCTGAGTTAGTTCTCATAATACAGTTTAGTAGTATCCACCCTCTTCTTATAAGCCCCTTCTTTGTAAAGAAGATCGAAATACTGTTGTGTAGCCTCCTTGTCGAGGGTCTCGACCTTCATCCAGCTTTGGAGGGGTATCTTCATGGCGATCGCTTCAGAAAGTCCTGTATATTTCGACAATAGGGGTCGGACAGCATTTCTGTCCCTATTTATAAGGTCGACGGCTTTGTAGTATACCGCTTTAACTTTCTTGGCAAGCATGGGGTTCTGTTTTATGAATTGAGCCGAAAAGCCAAAAGCCGCTCCGGCAAATCCTCTCTCCAGCCCGAGCAGACCCAAAGGTTCCTCAACCAGGTGTCTTCCTATCCCTTGCGAGATAGCTATCATCCCTACAGGCTCCGGCGCAAAGAAAGCATCGATTTGTCCGGCAGCTAAGGCGGAAATGAGAATCGTAGGGGGCACTTCCTGAAAGATAACACCTTCTGGGTCCATCTGCGTACGGATGATTGCCCTGGCCAATTCTACAGAGGAAGCCCCGGGGAACGTCCCAACCCGTTTCCCCTTGAGATCCTTTAATCCCCTTATAGGGGAGTCCTTCTTGACGATCGCGACAAAAGTCGGATTCTTCCGAGAAGGGGTTCCATACGCCAAAAAGATTTTAAACTGATCCGGCGTGCTCTGCTCCGCGAACCAGTACCCGGTAGTGGCACTACTGCAGTTGGCATCGATCCTGCCCGCTATGAGGGCGCTGATGATTAATGTGCCTGACTCAAAGGGAGTAAGCTCTGCCTTCAGGCCCGCTTGTTCGAAGAGGCCCTTCTCTGCCGCCACAAAGGTGGGAAGGCTAATCGTTAAACGAAGATAGCCGATCTTTACCTTTTCTTCACCCAATGCAGTCCCTGCTGTCATTAGAATGAATAGCAGGGCCACAACCAGATACCCCTTTACGCCACGAAGTTGGGAGTCCATTAACGCTGTTCCTCCTAATCTTTAATTTAGACAATCGTCAAAAATATGAAAATTAGATCAGGACCTCTTCCATCCAGCCCAATTTGATCAGCTGAATACGGCTCAGGTCACTGACCCCGAGGTGATATTTTTTATCGGCCACCGTAATATGGATGGGAGGAACATCCAGCACCTTCTCTTCCCCGAAAAAGGCAATCCGCTTCGACTGGAGGAGGTGAGCGCCTATGGCATCCACGGCCACCGGATCTGTTCCTACGATCAAACCTTTATAGGGCCAAACGTATCTCTTGTCGAAGAAATTCGCTCCCCTTCCGTAGAATTGGGGTGTGAGGCAGCAGAGGATATTCAGACGAGTCTTTCCCTTTACGATGGGGTAAGTCCAAATTTTACCCAAGGGTGAGCAACCCTCTTCATGGTAATCCGGACGGTTCGGGACAAACTGGATGTAATTTTTCAGGCAAGTCCCGACCCCGGACCAGTGATGCGTCCTCAAAGGCCGAACATTAACGAGCGCAGTAGCGTTAAGGAAGATCGGATTATTCAGGACCCCTCGGTCATCAATACCGATATTTTTTTCCGCAACTCCTACATCCAGGAGCCGGTGCTTGATGGCAGCTTCCAATTCTTTGGGGGTCGGCAGCTTCTGCCACTCGTTGCTTTTGATCCCCACCATATCGGAGCTCTTGAAAAGCTTCTGCCAGGCCTCCAGAGGTTCTTTTACTCCCAGAAGGGTCCTGACGGCCTCGTCGAGCATGGATTGGAGGATCTCTTCCTGTACTTTGTCTTGGGGTCCTAATACCCCTGCATTCCGGACGAGAATGACTTTCGCAGTTACTTCTGCCCGAGCTTCTCGTGGAATCCCTGACCCCAAAGTAGCGGCCATTGCCGTTCCAGCGGTTACTCGAAGAAAATCCCTACGGGTGATCGCCTTTTCCTTCATCTCACTAAACTCCTTTCTATGTGACACAAATCTGATTCCGAACGGTTGCGGCTACGAAGGCCGTATCGTTATAGCAAGGTTATGTTTCTTGTTGTCGAGTCTCGCATCACCTTGTAACCCCCTTCTATTTCCCCCTTAAGCTAAGGGGGGACGAATGGGGGTTATGGACCTTATTCTCTTGGCAATTTCTCTTCTGTAGCCTTGAGAAGAGCCTCGGCAGCAGCTTCCGTGGGAGCACCGAAAACGATGAAAACGAACTCATTCTCCTGCCGGGCAATCGTCCACTTCCCGTCTTCTGTTTTTGAACGATCCTTCCCCGCAGCGTCAGGGAGGTAACCCTTCATGAAGCTCTGATAAGCATTTGCGGCTTCTTTTAAATCGGGGTATCGAATCAATAGAAGTTGCGCCTTCTGCTTATCCTGAAGGTATTGAGCGAGTACGGCTCCGGTCTTCCGGTTGAGATTTAAGAGGTTTTGGTGGGCTATGAAGAACCGCTGGTTCAGGAGAACGTGGCTCTTAACATAGCGAACGCTCTTATCGACGAGCCCAAGGGCCCTCCCAGGAATATAGCCAATCAATTTCGGCTCCGGACCCGTTGTCGGGATCCAATTTGCTACAGCCCCACCGATTTCGAGGATTCCTGATTCAACCTCCATCCCCTCCCCCTCTGCATTGATGCTGACAAAATACTTTCCTTTCCAGAACTGGAGCAACCCTCCCCCAAACTCTGATCCCTGACCAATGCCCGCAGTTTCATCCTGATGCTCATAAGAGAAAACCCCGTAAGCATCTTCTGAAGAGGCCATTTCATAAAGTTCGACGAGGATGGGAGGTCGGCCTGGTTTCTCAAACCGGCGAACCCTGAGGTTCTCAAAACCGTACGCCAGATAAAGTTCTGCGGCCCCATCCATGTATTTGAATAGGGTCTTGGAATCGTATTCAGCCTCTTTCCTGTCCCACTTCCAGCCATCGCCTTCTGATGGCAGAGAGATCTTTTGATTCATCTTCCCCTTCTCTTCTCCGTTGCCCAACCCGGCCGTCGTAAATATCAAAGCGATGATAACAAAAAAAATCCAACTCCGCATATCAGATCCTTATTAAGATCAATTTGGACAGAAATCAATAATGTAAATCCTCCCCCAAGTCATTAGTTTCTATAAATACGGGAAGTGCCCCACCTTTCAATTGATCAAAACAAAAAATAACAATTTTAAACAGCAAAATCTTAGCACAGTTTAAAATACGTTATTGGGGCGACGCGATTAGGTGTGAATGGCCACACCGTGCTGTGGGTCTTCAGTCAAAATCTCAAAGGCGGCCCGGTGTCTGGAAGAAAGGGTTTCAGTCCTATCCAGCGGATCGGACTGTTTCCGCGTGATCTTGAGTTCACAGGAAGCGATCTTCGTGTTGAGACAAAACTTACTACCGCCGGGTGGGTTATTATATCTCAGACCAACAAAAGCTCCTCGCTGTGCCGATATCGTTCCTTCAAGGTTGAACTTAGTGGTCTCCGATTTGAAGTGCCAGTTGAAATATTTGATCGAAGCCTTGGCACGGATCGCTTGTGTCAAATGATTGAGTCCAATCTCCTCGCCTCGGTGCCGTAAGACTAGAACAGTAATGAAGGGGGTCCAGAAAGGCCCTATCTTTAATCTCGCGGTCGCCACCTCCAAGAAGCTAAGAGGGTAATTATCAAAACCAGCGACCTGGCCCCAGGCATAATGGTCAGTATGCCTCGAACCCCAGTTATGGTTTTGGCTTCCGATCCAGTTTGCCACTTCGATCCTCTTGCCATTAACAGAAATCCATCCATTGTATTTAGCCATTGGCACTCCTACAAGGACTTTGGCTTTGGGCAGGCTTCTTTTGTAACTTTTGAGTGGAAGCAGAAAGAGCGGTTCAGCTCCACCGCTAAAAGCAAGATCCCAAGAAATCGAATGCTTTCCCGAAGCTATCGACCCCCTCAACCCGCCTGGCTCCAAAATGGAATCGCCAACCCTTACAAAGAACTCATCCGTCTTGAAGATGCACTCTCTGAAAGGAATCTCCTTCCTCAGCGCAATATGGTTGCTTGTTTCACCGTCGAAATAAATAGCCCAAAGTTCGCCAACCGCATGTTCGGGATGATTTTGAGGGCTAAAAATTGTGTACCGTATCCAGAAAGCCATGGGGAGGGTGGGATGGTTGGACCGTTGAAAAAAGCTTTCGTAATGCCCCGCTGCTCGCCCTGGTTGATAGCGTGTCCAGTTTACCTGCTGACGAGCAGTCTCCAATTCCTTTTTTATGTCTTTTTCCCCAAAAAAGATGCTCAAAACGAAGGTCCTTTTTCAAAAGGGACAATCTTTGCCTTTTCAACGCATCTTTCGAACTCGCTACCTGCTTTAAATAGATAATCTCAATTTACTGCGGAGGATTCCAATGATACCTCCTCTGAATCCGAGAACAGCGGCCATGAAGAGGATGCCCATGATAAAAGTCCAACTCTCCGTGAAGTTGCTGATAATATCCCTCAGAAGAATGATGCAAACAGCGCCCAAGGCCGGGCCGAAAAGAGTCCCCATCCCTCCTGTAATCGTCATCACCACCACTTCTCCTGAATTGGTCCAATGAAGAGAACTTAAAGGCACAAAATTGAGCAGGAGGGTATAGAAGCCTCCAGCGAGGCCGGAGAAGAAGGCTGATAAAGTGAAAGCTCTCAGCTTGAACCTGTCGACATTGTAGCCGATGCTCATGGCTCGGTTCCGGTTTTCCCGCTGGGCCTGCAATGTCTTTCCAAACGGCGAATTAACGATTCTAAAGAGCACAATGGCACAAAGGATGACAGAGAATAACAGGAAATAGTAAAAAACGATCTGTGATTTCAAGTCCAGAGGACCGAGTGACGGCCTCGGAACGCGTTGCAGCCCATCATCCCCTCCTGTCAAACCCGTCCACTTAAAGGCAATGAAATAGAACATCTGGGCAAAAGCTAATGTCACCATGGTGAAGTAGATGCCGCGCCGACGAATGCTCAAGAACCCAATGAAAAACCCGGCGAGACTGCTTGCGATGACTCCGCCCAAAAGAGCCAACGGTACAGAGGGGTACAAATTCTTTAATATAAGCCCCGCCGTGTATGCCCCCAAACCGAAAAAGGCGGCATGGCCGAAGGAGAGCATGCCCGCATAACCGAGCATCAGGTCGAAGGCCATGGCAAAGAGAGCAAAAATAAGGATTTCACTGGCGAGGGCGATATAGGGCGCAATATGCGGAAAGACAATGGCCAGTAAGAGCACGGCTAATATGAGAATGATCTTCTGCTTTGACCATGCACCTTTATTCATGAAAGGCCTCTCGACCGAAGAGTCCCCGGGGTCTGATCAGTAAGAACGCCGCCATAAAAATATAGATGAGGGTGTGCGCCATCGGAGGCCAGACCATGACTCCGAATGCAATAATCTCCCCGACAATCAGGCCCCCGACGATGGAGCCCGAAATGCTGCCCATCCCCCCCACTACAACCACTACAAAGCAGTCAACGAGAAAATCCACACCCATCAGGTGGCTGACATTCTGAAGAGGAGCGGCCAGGACTCCGGCTAAGCCGGCCAGCCCGATGCCCATCCCAAAGACGAATGTGAAGATTCGAGAGATATTGATCCCCAGAGCGTCGACCATGATGCTGTTGTCCGTCCCGGCCCGGATGATTGCTCCAAGTTTGGTCTTGGAAAGAAATAGCCAGACACCCAATGAACAGAGTGAGGTGATGATGATCAAAAAAATGCGATACTTGGGGTAAAACATGAAGCCCAGGTTGATGGCTCCGTCAAGTGATTCGGGAGTTCTAAAGGGAACCCCTGCCGCACCGTAAACCATACGGATAAAATCCTGGAGGACCAACATCAGGCCAAAGGTAAAGAGCATCACGTAGAGGGGAGGCAAATTGTAGAGGCGTCTCAGGATAAACGCCTCACAGGCCGCACCGAAGAGCGCCATGAAAATAGGGCCAACGATAAGAGCCACCCAAAAATTTGGGATGAGGTAAGCGACGATCGTGTATGCCACGAAGGCACCGAACATATAAAAGGCCCCGTGAGCGAAGTTGATAATCCCGAGCATCCCAAAGATGATCGTCAAGCCGAGGGAGAGAATGACATAGATTGAACCCAGGATAAGTCCGTTAAAAAGTTGCATGGCGACAAACTGTATATTCATTCAAGCTTGTCCTCTTGGAGGTGAGAACGGGAGTGTATCCCAAGTTTTTTTGGGATACACTCCCTTGTTCGACTTCGAATTAAAAGTCACCCATTTTGCAGCCTGTTTCCTTCACATCCTGGTAGGCCTGTTCCGCCGGGACGACGCCCACAACCTGAAAGTAATCCCAAGGCTCTTTGATCTCGCTCGGCTTTTTGGCCCGTAATATGAAGGCTTTGCCCACTCTCTTATGATCCTCCGGTCGGATATATCCCGGACTTGCAAAGAAATCACTGAATCGATATCCTTCGAGTGCCTTGATCACAGCCTGAGGATCCTTACTTCCAGCTCTCTTGACGGCCAGCAAATACTGTGTCACACAGCTGTAGTTGCCGGCATTCAACCAATTCGGTGGTTTACCAAACTTTTTCATCCATTTAGCGACAAATTCCTTAACACCAGGTTGATCAACTTTCCAATCCCAGGAAGCAGTCGTGTAATTATCAGCAAAAACCTCTGGACCTGCAGCCTTGATATCTTCAGGAAATAACAAGGCATGAACGATCTTGGTTTGTTTCCTCAAGCCAAATTCGACAGCCTGTTTGGTTGAGTTCACCGTGTCTTTCCCGGCATTCAGAAGGGCCAACACTTCTGGTTTTGCATTCATGGCCTTGATGATAAAGGGACTGAAGTCGGAAGCTCCCAGAGGTACCATTTCGTTCCCGAGCAAGGTTCCGCCCCTCTTCTGCAAAGCCGCGCTGAAATGTTTTAGCAAGTCGTGGCCCCAAGCATAGTCAGCGGTGAAGGTGTACCACTTCTTGCCCAGGTTGTCAGCCGCCCATAAGCCGGCCGATGTGGCCAGGACATAGTCGTTGTAGGCCCAGTGAAAAGTGTAACGGTTGCAGAGGTCACCGGTATACCGGGTTGTGCCAGAAGTAATCGCTATAAAGATCTTCTTGTACTTCAGAGCCTGGTTGGTGACGGCCAGACCAGATGCACTTTGGGGGCAATCGAAGATCACATCCGCTTTCTCTTTTTCGTAGAGCTCGATTGCTTTTTGATTGGCCAGGTCTGCCTTACACTGATGATCTCGATAAACATACTGAATATCCATTCCGAGGACCTTACCCCCAAAATCCTCAATGGCCATTTTTGCAGCGTTGATGTTCCCCCACCCCGCTAATTCTGCATAAGGACCTGACATATCCGTAAGCGTAGCAATTTTTAGCGTTTCAGCCGAAAATGCAGGAGAAGCCATGAACCCCAAGATCACAACAAAAATCCCCACGAACTGAATAGCTTTACTCATTGTCGTTACCTCCTTCTTGAAAAAATGGCGTTAAAAAAGTCCTTAATTGACGTGACCACCTCCTTCTTTTTAAGTGATCGCCCCCCCTTCAACCTCGCCCTCTTCCCGGCGCCTGCCGCCCGGTAGGCAGGGGGAGAGGGAGGGGTGTGCACAAGTCTATACCCCTAAATATCTCTTCTGGACTTCCGTATCGGCTATGAATTCCTCGTTACTTCCTTCGTAAACGATCTGGCCATTGTATAGAATGCAATGCTTATCGGATACCCCCGTCGCAAACCGTGTGTTTTGCTCAACCAAAAGAATAGTGATGCCCGTTTTTCTGATTTCTTTGAGGATCGTCCCGATCTCCCGAACGAGCATGGGGGCCAGTCCTTCAGTGGGTTCATCCAGGAGCATGAGTTTGAGATCCATCGTAAGAATTCGTGCGATGGCCAGCATCTGCTGCTCTCCTCCGGAGAGCTGCGATCCTTTTTGGTCTGCCCGTTCCCCGAGAACGGGAAAGTATTGATAGATCTTTTCCAGATCCCAAAGACCTCCCTGGCTTCCCTTAGAAGGTAACGAGAGATTTTCAAGAACGGTAAGGCTGGGAAAGATCATTCTTTCCTCAGGGACATAGCCTACGCCCAGGGAGGCGATCGAATGAGGCTTTTGGCCGCAGAGATTGATTCCGTCAAAGGTGATCCTTCCCTGCTTTGGAAGAACGATCCCCATGATGCTCCTGAGGGTCGTGGTCTTGCCTGCTCCGTTTCTGCCCAGGAGGGTCACCAATTCCCCCTTCTTTATTTCAGAAGAGATCCCTTTGAGGATATGGCTTTCGCCGTAATAGGTGTGGACGTCTTGAAGGAGAAGCACTCAAATCCCTCCCAGGTAAGCCTCCTGGACTTTCTGGTTATTTGTGATCTCGGAGGCAGGCCCTTCTGCCAGGATCCCCCCTTGATACAGCACCGTAATGACGTCTGAGATCGAAAGGACGATATCGATATTATGTTCGATGACGAGAACCGGAATATTTTTCGAAATCTCGGAAACGAGGTGAATGATCCGATTCGCATCTTCCTGGCTCAAACCAGAGGTGGGCTCGTCTAAGAGAATGAGCTTTGGCTCAGTGGCCAAGGAGATGCCAATATCCAGACACCTCTGTAACCCGTAGGAAAGATTCTTGGCAATCACGCCTGCCTCATCATACAAACCGACATCTCGCAAGACCTTTTCCGTCTTTCCCTCCACTCCGTTTAGGCTCTTGGATGAGATAAGGAAATTGAAAGCGGCCTTTAGCCGTGACTGAACGGCTAAGCGAACGTTTTCAAAAACCGTCAGTTCAGGGAAGATGCTGGTGATCTGAAAAGAACGGGCCATCCCCAGCTGAGAAATCTCGTAAGGCTGAAGATCCGTGATCTCTTTTCCAAGGTAAAATATCCTTCCTGCATCTGGTTTCAGAAATCCAGTCAACAGGTTGAACAGAGTCGTCTTCCCCGCACCGTTAGGCCCAATGATAGAATGGACTCCAGACTCGACCTTAAGATTCACCCGATCCACGGCCCTTAAGGCACCAAAGTTCTTGCTTAAACCTTCGGTTCTGAGAACCCCCTGATCAGAAATGCCCTTTTCTCTCGCAAATGGTACCATCTGTTGTCCCGGAGGAAGGAATGGAATGAAGGGAATAGGTTGTGACCATCACGTTTGGAATAACGCAAAAGACTATAGTGTCCTTTTCATCCGTTGTCAAGATCAAAATGGACAGGAAATTCCTTCCCGGCAGGTCGAGGCCAGGGCGGAGGCACGAATGGGAAATGACATCGCCGAAAATGAGAATTGACAAGGCCACTACAAAAAGAATAAATTATTAGGGAATATGTGTTTTCTCGGAAGGGCACTGTCAGCGGGTTGGGCATGGGGGATCCTTCTCGATCGAGTGAAAAAAGGAAGCAGGAACAGTCATCCGAGGAACGCGGCCACTGAATCGTTAGGATGGTGGAGAAAGGAGAACATTTGCATGTTTAAGACAATGCTTGTTGAAGACAATGCCATCTTTAGAGAATCACTGAGAGATAGCTTACGACTTCAATTCCCTTCAATGCAAATTGTCGAAACGGGGGATGGGCGGGAGGCATTAGAAAGAATTGATTCGCTATCCCCAAACCTGATCTTTATGGACATTCGGTTACCAGGGCAAAACGGCCTCGAATTGACGGAGAAGATAAAAAAACTGTATCCTGAGATCACTATTATCATTCTGACGAATTATGATCTCCCCGAATACCGGGAGGCAGCGGCCCGATTCAATGCGGATCATTTCTTCTCGAAGGATTCCATGACCCATCAGGAGGTGAACGCTCTCGTTAAATCAATTTTGTCAGAAAAGGGGTTTAAAGGAAATGGCTCAGAGCGTAACCGATCCTAATATCGAAATATGTAGCGGATGCATTCGTTAGTCGGAAAGGAATGCAGCAGTGTCTATTTATGGCTCGATTGCTTCTCCAACTTTATTCAAACGGCTAATTCTTACCCCGATGAGGCGAACCTTTTTTTTGAGCTCAAGCCTTCCAAGGCAGTCGAAGGCAGCCTTTCTAATCTCTTCCTCTGAATCTGTTCGTTTCTTGAGGCTCTTTGCCCTCGTATAGGTTTTGAAATCATTAAACCTTATCTTCATGGTGACGGTCCGTCCCTGATAGCCCTCCTCTTTCATATTGATAACAACCTCTTTTGTGAGTTCGGCAAGAGTTTTTGCGATGACCTGCCAGTTGTTAACATCTCTTTGAAAGGTGGTCTCCCTGCTGATCGACTTTGGCTCCCAATGGGTCACGAGGGGACTCTCATCAATACCCCTTGATGCCTCGTGAAGGTAACTTCCGTAAGATTGACCGAATTCTTCGATCAGTCGATCCAGGGATAATGAGGCAAGGTCTCCTACCGTCTGAATGCCCATTTCTTTGAGATAGGCCTCGGTCTTTGGACCAACCCCCCAGAGCTTTCTAACCGATAAGGGCCAGATGCGACTTTCAATATCCTCTTCCAAGATGATGGTGAGTCCATCGGGCTTCTGCATATCCGAAGCCATCTTAGCAAGGAGCTTGTTCGGTGCAATGCCGATAGAGCAGGTAAGACCCGTCTCATCTTTGATTCTCTTCTTGATCTCCTTTACAATCTCTTCGGAAGGTTTATCGACGGGGGAGATGTCAAGAAATGCTTCATCGATTCCCACGTCTTCCATGATCGGGCTGAATTCTTTCAGGATAGTCTTTACCTCTTCTGAGACCCTTGAGTATTCTTCGTAATCAACGGGAAGAAAAATGGCATCGGGACACAGCTTATGGGCAGTCCTCAAAGGCATGGCAGAATGAATTCCGAACTTCCTCGCCTCATAAGAAGCCGTGGATACGACACCTCTTTTTGTAGGATCTCCCTCTCCCCCGATGACCACCGGCTTGCCAGCCAGTTCTGGATGCCTCTTCTGTTCGACGGAGGAGAAGAAGGCATCCATATCGATGTGAAGAATCCGCCTCATGTCTTGCATTTTAACATGCCGTGACCCTCATGCATACTCGCTTATTGCCGAGACCATGAAATCGTTTGCCTCACCATCCTGCCAAAAGGGGGAGGCAAAGAGGCTATCAGGATATCAGATGATTAGGCAGCGGTGTTCAGAGTGTCAGAACATCAGGTTAAAACAATTTTGTGAAAGATTTTTCTTGATTCCCTGGTCACCTGATTCCCTTTGTTATTCTTCGTGCGCCGCAAGATCAACTACTCTATTTCTGTCGGCGAAATAGAGCACCCACCCCATTTACTTTTCATGCCAATCTTGTAGTGTAGATATTATTGTTTCGATGACAAAGGTGACAAAGGAGGGCGTTATGATCTCTCTCGAAATAAATGGAAAAAAGTATGAGGTAGATGTTGGCTCGGATGTCCCGCTGTTATAGGTCATCCGGGAACACCTGAGACTCACGGGCACCAAATTCGGCTGCGGAATTGGCATGTGCGGGTCTTGCACGGTCCATGTCGATGGCAAAGCTGAGAGGTCCTGTATCACCCGGGTCGGGAGTGTCCAGGGCAAAAAGATCACCACCATCGAAGGCCTTCCTGAAGACCATCCCGTGAAAAAGGCCTGGATTGCAGAACAAGTTCCCCAATGCGGTTACTGCCAACCCGGAGGATGCATCGCTTCCCCATGACGCCCGAAAATGTCACGGAGGCAATGAAAAAAAAGTAACCCTCAAACTTCTACCTCCCTGTGCCCGCCCCGAAAGGGGCAGGCAAGCCTCCCCTTTCAAACCCGATGCTCTTCTCTTGGAAAGAATTTAATCCTATGATAGGTTATTGGTTACAGATTTGAGGGCAGTTCGACAGATGTTGTACAAAATTCTTGCAGACAGTATTGTGGTCCTCCACTTTCTCTGGATCGTCTTTCTTCTTCTTGGTGTCTTCTGGGGAATCAAGAATAAGACTGTAAGAGTCTTCCACATCTCCGGTTTCGCCTTTGCTTTTGTCATTCAGATATTCGGTTGGTACTGTCCGCTTACCTATCTTGAGGTCTGGTTGAGGTCGAGACATGATTCTACATTGACCTATACAGGTTCGTTCATCGCCCACTATGTAGAAGAATTAGTCTATATCGATGTTTCCCGCACTCTTATTTTCTTTTTCACCCTATTAATATGTGGTTTTAATGTCTGGCTTTATCTCAAGAAAGGGAAACCCGGTAACTAACACGGAGGCATTATGCTCACTGCAGATCAAATCATAGCGCTCTTAAACCTAACCCCCCATCCAAAGGAAGGAGGATATTTCAGAGAAACTTACCGGTCTTCGGAGACCATTCCAGAGAAGGCGTTACCAAAGCGACATAGAGGGATGAGATCTTTCGCAACTGCAATCTATTATTTGTTAACGCCCGAAACCTTTTCTGCTATGCATAGGCTGCAGTCTGATGAGATTTTTCATTTTTATCTTGGAGATCCGGTCGAGATGCTCCAACTTTGGCCTGACGGGTCTGGTAAGGCTATTACGATTGGTTCTGGTATCTTTAAAGGAATGCAACCACAAGTTATCGTCCCGAGGGGCGTTTGGCAAGGAGGCAGACTCATTATGAATGGAAAATTCGCTTTATTAGGTACAACCGTCTCGCCCGGGTTTGAATTCGAAGATTATGAAATCGGCCAAAAAGATGATCTGATCAAATCGCATCCACAATTTCGCGATTTGATTACCGCCCTCACGAAACACTAACCAAAACATATTTGAAATTTTCCACTGACGGGAGAGAGGAGACGGGGGAGGGGAATTCAATCTTCCTCATTGAAATAACCCGCTGAAGAGTATAAAATTACATGGCAGTTGCGCTGATCAGATTTTCGTTCTTCTTCACCTATAACCGCGATTTTTGCAACGGAAACGATATCGATGGAGGCAAGAATGCTTGGATTCTTTGAAAAGCTCGTCGGAATTCCCGGAGGGAGTGGATTTGAAGAAAAGGTGGTCGAATGGATGTTCCGGGAATTGAAAAGAAGCCTCCGGGATGTTTCAGTGAATCCGACGGGGAATGTCATCGGAAAATTCGGAGGGGGTAAAAAATCGGTCATGGTCTGTGTTCACTCTGATGAAGTAGGGATGATCGTAAAATATGTTGACCCAAAGGGATTCATCTATTTTGATCTTAACGGAATGATTGATGAAAGGGTTCTCCTCAGTACCAAGGTGGATATCTGTACGGACAAAGGAATCTATGCGGGCGTGGTGGGAGTGAAGAATCGCCACCTTCTGACGGCCGAGGATCAGAAGCGGCCGATTAACATCTCAGATCTCTGGATTGATGCGGGCGCTGACAGTGCAGAAGAGGTCAAAAAGTGGGGGATCGAAATCGGGGACCCCGTTGTGTTTCATCCTAATTATCAGAAAGTAGGCAAGGATACGATCATCAGCAAGGCCATCGACAACCGTGCAGGTTGCGCCGTTCTCGTCGATTTAGCTGAGAGAATGAAGGGAAGAAAGATAGATTATCAACTTTTTTTCGTCGCGGCAGTCCAGGAAGAAGTAGGCTCACGAGGTGCAAAGGTGGCAGCCCAGACACTCGGACCGGATATGGCGATTGTGATTGATACTGTCCCTGCCTCCGACCCTATTACTCCGCCCCAACAGGCGACATCGGAATGCGGAAAAGGACCGGTCATCCGGTCTACGGACGCCAATGCCCTAGGATGGGGAACAATCTATTCGAAGAAAATTCGGCAGAGACTGATTGATACAGCCACAAGAAACAAGATCCCTTTTCAAAGGGATATTTTCAGGACCTGGACGGACGCCTCCACCATCCATACATCAGGAAGAGGTATCCCCTGTGGCGGGCTCTTCATCCCCCGTCGTTACAGCCATTCGCCAGCGGAGCTAGTGAAATGGTCTGATGTGGAAAAAGCGGCTGAGTTGCTTTTCCTCTTTCTCAAGGACCTTAGCTCGGCCATCATTAAAGATTTGATTCGGAAGGTCTAAACGGCATATTTAGTCGTATCGTCTTAAAGTCTTGTAGACGGATAGTTTATAGACTACGGGATTGCGGTACGAAAAGGCTATGTGACTATTATCTCAGTCCGTCTTCCTTCTTCGCCTCTTCCTTCGTTAAGCCACCAATCCGAGGATGCGGTCTGCCGGATGCCGTCACCACAATGGCAACGAGGATTTCTTCAGGTCTGGGTGCATCCGACACTCTCACAGACATGGCATCGAAGTGAGAGCGCACAAAAGCGGCATCTTTATAATGAACCGGCACATCGATCTCTGTCCCCGGGCCTCCCATCTTCTTGGCTGAAGGAATAATGGCTTTTCCTCCGCCCACCGCCTCTCTCAGAGGTGTACCCAGTTTCGGATGCAGGATGGCCGCAGCATGTTCCAGTTCCCCATCCGATCCTACGATGGCTGCCTTTCCATAGCTTTCCGCACTTTTGGGAGGTATCTTCAATGCCTCGACAGCCTTCCTCCCCAAGACGCCACCTAACTCTTCACCGATATCGATGAGCTCGTCTAATTTCTCTACGTACTTCCCGGCAAAAGGATTCTTAATCACCGCGACGGCAGCGGCCTTCCGAGTTGGAGGATCAACCTTCTTCCCTCCTTCGATCGCCGTTTCTTCGACAATGGTCACATACTTTCTGACTTCCATGTTTCACCTCCTACCCCTCACCCCATCCTCCTCTCCGCAGGGAAGAAGGAAAATAAGGGGGATTTCATTTTCTATTTTACAATTTCGTTAACCAAGAATTGATCGATTCTGTCCAGACCACTTTCCCCTGTAAGGCAATCAATGCTCCATGGATTAATCCCTTCTGGCAAATCGAATACGCCTTTGACAAACCTCTGTTCAATGCCTCCTCCACCTTTTCCTGGGATAACACCCCTGCTCGGGTAGTCACCCATTCTCCGGCAAGATCGGTATCAGGGTAGATTTCCTCCGCCAGAGACCTCGCAATATTGGCATCTTCGACATTCGTAAAGTTCCCAACGACAGTGGCTGCCGCATCAGAAAAGGAAGCTGTCTCAGAAAGGATGGTTGCAGCCGAAGCGATCCCCTTGGTAAAACTCCTCCCTCCAAGACCGCTCGTCGCCACCCCACCTATTCCCATGGTCGAATCGATGGAAATCACGAAAGTGGGTTGGTCTGCATCAATCTCTGTTTTCACTCCTACTCTTGCTACCTCCCCTTCCCTCAAACGGATCGCAATGTCACCCCCGTTATCCACGATGATCTTGGTTCCGCCTTTGCCGAACATGAGATCGGCAACGACATCAGAGGCACTTCCTGCAACGGCAGCAAGAGGAGTTAGATCTGGCTCCTCCATTCTCTTCGTCGCCTCGATCATCTTTCGAACTACGTCCGGAAAGACTCCTTTCACTTCCAATCTCTCTGATTTTTTCTTTATTACAGGAAGAAATCTTGCCAGGTCCTCAAGAACTTTCATGGCGAAATGAGCTCCTTCTTCCGCCAGTTGACTCAAAGGTTTTCCGTTTTCAGAGACGCTGATGGACATTCGCATCGGACCATAGTCTACGAGAACAGATCCATCCGCTAAAACCTGCACGGGATTGTGCCCACATGCTCTCCGGGTCAGTTCGCTCAACAAATCTGATCCTACATCCATGCCAATTTTCAAGCGTGCTCGATTCTCCAATAGCATCACTGCGAGCCACCAGAGGGAAGCGTGTCAATCTCGTTTCACAAATCCGGGATTGCTTCGTCGTTTCCCTCCTCGGAATGACACTTCTGTTGGCCATCGCGAGTGACCCTTTTCTATTTCCTTCAATACATCCCTTAATTTTCGGATCTTCTTTTTATGGCCACCCATCTCCAGATATTCTTTCAACCTCATTGTATATTCGAGCGGTACGACAGTCGCCGGGGTAGGAACATAGGTGAAGGCTCTGACCATCACCTTCTCCACATCGACCAAGAAAGTAATCCCTCCGCCCGGAAGGATAAAGGTCGGCGCACCGCCTACGGTCAACGCTGCTCGGTTCTGATGAATGGCCTGGTTGAGCTTAATGGGTACCTTTGTCACCCCTGCCCTCGCACTGCCACCAGAACCTCCCACAAAGATAGCAGACACTTTGGATGCCTGGCAGTTAAAGGCAATCATATCCACTGCCAGCTTTGCTTTCGGCGTCAATTCGATTTGAGTAAACCTATGGTCCTTGGCCAGACGAAACATGGCCGCCCTTTCTGCGGTGGTCTCAGTGATCAGAACCGTCGTTCCTGGTTTGGCTACCTTTTGGTCAACTCCTTCGATGATGTCAAGCGGCCTCTCAATGGGTGTCCCTCCCCAACCTCGACCATGCTCTCCGAAATACCTGCCCGGGGTCGACCGCCTGGCCTTTAACTTGATGCCACTATATTTTGCATTCAGTCCTCTTCCCGCAGCATGCTCCGTGAATTGCCCAATCAGATGGGCATCGAGGACGATCACTTCATCCGCAGCATCTAAGAAATATCTGCCAAAAAGGCCCATTGAGGCACTTCCGCAACCCACTCTCATCCTTGTCCCTATCTCCCCATCGATGATTGGAGCTTTACCTACCTGGAGTACCAGTTCGGCCCCATCCTCCACTTTAAGACGGACCTCTCTTCGATTTGCAATGTCAACAATAAGTTTGGCCACATAAATTCCGTCTTTTCCAGTTAGGAGGTTCACCCCTCCTAAGGAAAGAATTTTGGAGCCGTATTCCTCGGTGCAGAGGTGTCCTACTTTCTTTTTCCCAATCAGAACAGGCGCATTTTCATTACCCATATGCAGATCTGTATCGACTTTTACCTTGATGCCGCTGTAGCTCAACGGTGCCTCTGTGACGACTGTGACCACATCGATCCCTTTTAACCGGGATTGGACGATATAAGGAGCTGGTTTCATATCGGGGTAAGTGGTCCCGGCTCCGATCCCTGTGATCAAGGGCCTTCGAATGACTTCTTCACGATCTTCACCCACAATCTCCTTAATATTTTCATAGCGTTGAAGCGGGATATTACGGATAAGCTCTCCGTCAATATTTACAAATCGTTGGCAGGCTCCCGTCTTGCCACTTTGGATGTAACAGGAGATTGGGCACGATAGACATCTGACACCCTCTCCTTTCCGCTCTGCTGTAGGTGCAATAGCCCCCTTTGGACAAATTTTGGAGCACGCCTCGCAATCCACACAGATTTCAGAGATAGAGGCTTTCTTCTCCGGCGCCATGGAAACGGCCCCGAGAGGGCAAACGTCAATACACAAGCCGCATCCAATACAAGTTTCCCAATCAACAATCATTGTCCAGTCCTTTGGTTATTAAGTCATCGAGTAATTCGGCCACTGCTTTTTTACTGCTTGCTGGTCACAATCTTCCCGTTCGGCGGCGGAGTATTTCTGCTCACTCCAATCTTCATCACGCCATCGATCAGAACGCCCGCAATCCCCGGGATGTCGCCTGCCTCAATCGCCGAAAGAGCATCTTTGCCGACCGATCCCATGGGTGCATCCATCACGACCAGATCGGCTTCCTTTCCAACCTCTATCACTCCTCTATTCAATTTGTAGACTTTTGCCGTATTGCCGGTTGCCATGGCAAAGGATTCTCCCGCTTTCACCCCACAGAGGGATGCCAAGAAATTGATTACCCTGAGAATCCCCAGGGGAATAACACCCGTCCCAGAGGGGGCGTCATTCCCAATGATAATTCGGGGATATGCCTTCACTTCTTTCGCAATCCTCATCACGTCCACAATCATCTTTGAATTTCCGCAATGGACGATCTCCAGAGCAAGATTAGTCCTCCGAATCAATTTTTCTGCTTCCGCAATGGAGATAGCTGTGGGCCCTCCGTTAACGTGAGAGATAATATCCGGATCGGCCGCGATAACATCATCCGCGGGAACAGTTGTACTACCGGGAATGGAAGTCCCACCCGTATGCATCATCACAACCATCCCATATTTCTTTGCCCATTTAACCATAGGCGATGCGTCCGTTGGACTCTTTATTCCTCCTAAACCGATTTCCCCAACTACCTTGACTCCTTCTCTTGCCAATTCTTCAAAATCCTTCTCCTGGAGACCCGGCTCTAAGATAAGACCACCACCCACCACCTTCACACCTCCAGGTCGAGCGCTGGCAAATGATTTTGCAGCAAGGATCGCCAGGGCCTTTGTCCCTGCCACATCCTTCGGCCTCCCGGCGAGATGGACCTCGCCAGCGGAGATCATGGTGGTAACCCCTCCGTGGAGTGACGACTCAATAAAATCCATCATCTTCTGCCGGGGTGTAAAATCTCCGAGAACGGGATGGCAGTGGGAATCAATGAGCCCAGGGGTAATGGTCATTCCTCCAATATCCATCACCTGATCCACTGCCTTGGTATCAAGACTCTTCTCTTTGCCGACGGCCTCGATCAATCCTCCCCCGATAATGACGGCATCCGCGTCTAAGACAGGGTTGGAAATATTCCCCGAAACCAAGGTGCCGATATTTTTGATCATCAGTTTTGCCATTTCTAAACCTCCTCCATGATAAGAATAACGTGACTCGTGCTCGTGATCCGTGTCCGGAAAAAATTTCTATCGACTATTGCCTTTCGCCTTATTCTTACTTTTCTGTACTGCTTCCAATACCCTTTCTAAATTCGCCGGCAAATGATAAATTCTCTCCCCGACGGCGTCCGCGATGGCATTCAAAATTGCCGGGGCGGATGGAATGAGGGCTGGTTCCCCAACTCCTTTCGCTCCAAAGGGGCCGGTTGGCTCTTCATGTTCGACGAGAATGGGAATGACCTCTGGAACATCCTTCGATGTTGGAATAAGATAATTGACGAAAGAAGTTGTCTTCTCTGGAACGAATTCTTCCATCAGGGCAAATCCCGTCCCCATGGCTACGCCGCCCATGATCTGACCAATCACATTTTTAGGATGAATGGTCTTCCCCACGTCATGACTTGCAACCACCCGATTAACTTTTACCCTGCCCGTCTCGGTATCAACTTCCACTTCCGCTAAATGAGTCGCAAACGCATAAGTAGCATATGGAGACCCTTGCCCGGTCTTGGGGTCAAGCCGGGTTGTCTCTGGGTCGAAGTGCCCTTCTCCTCTTAATATCCTCCCGCATTTCCGGGCTACTTCTGTGACTGGGATCGAGGTGGTCAGACATGTCCTCGACTTGATCTTACCCTCTTCGTAGAATAGGTCCCTTTCATCTATATTCAAAAGCTGACTTGCTTCCTTGATCGCACCCAGTTTCAAATTCTTACTGGCCTTGAGAATGGCATTACCGGAGATATAAGTCTGGCGGCTTGCTGAGGTAGCACCTGCATCCGTGGTCAGATCTGTGTCCGCTCGAATCAGATGGATCTCATTTAAGGGAATCCCTAATGCCTCAGAGGCGATTTGAAGAAGAACCGTATCCGAACCCTGGCCGATATCAGCTACCCCTGTAAAAAGTCGAACCTCCCCATTCGGATCAATCTCCATCTGGGCGGCCGAAGGGTTCGCGATCCCTGTGTTCCCAATCCCATACCACATGGAACCCACTCCGATCCCTTTCTTGACAAACGGTTTTTCTCGATCCTTTTTAGATAGGCCTGAACAATCCCTCCACTCTTTCACTTTCCTCAGGGTTTCCTCTATTCCGACACTGGCCATCAGGGTTTGACTGGTGGCGGTATCAGACCCGATTCGAAGACAATTCTTGAGACGAATCTCGATGGGGTCCATTCCCAAGGCTTTTGCAAGAACATCCATCTGAGATTCATGAGCAAAAGCCATCTGAGGAATCCCAAACCCTCTCATGGCACCGGACCACGAGTTGTTGGTATAGACCATTTGACTCTTCACCCTCACGTGGGGAACGTGATAAGGCCCGGTGGCATGGACAGCAGATCGGATGGCGACCGTAGATCCATAAGAAGCATAGGCTCCAGTGTCCCCCAGAATATCTACCTCTACGGCTGTGAGGGTTCCATTTTTTTTTGCTCCACTTCTATATCTGATCTTTAAGGGATGACGCTTGGACGTTACCTGGAAAACCTCCTCCCGAGAATAGACGATTTTTGCTGGCCTTTTTAGATGGAAGACAGCAAGAGCCAACAAACATTGAACCGTGATATCCAGCCTTCCACCAAATCCCCCCCCTGTTGCACATTGAATGATCCTGACCCGATCCAACGGCAAGGAGAGAACAGAAGCCACCTCCTTCTGATCATAATGGACGTTCTGGGTCGGACAGGAAACTGTGATTCTTCCTCTCTCATCCAGGAAGGAAATCCCTGCGTCAGGTTCTAAATAGGCGTGGTCAACCCATGTGGTCGTATAGGTTTCCTCAACGATGACCTCCGCCTGTTTAAATCCTTTCTGAACATCACCCTTGATCACATGAAATTCGAGTAGCAAGTTGCCCCTATCATGAATCATAGGGGCATAAGGCTGTAGGGCATCTTCCGGACGGTGAATGGACGTAAGATCCTCGTAGACTACCACTATTTTTTTTGCCGCCTCTTCCGCAGCCTCTTCTGTTCTCGCCGCAACCAAGGCAACCGGATCACCGATATACCTCACTCGGTCGAAGGCCAGGATGGGCTGATCTTTGGTAATCGTCCCAATCAGATTCTTCCCAGGAATATCTTTAGCCGTGAAGATTCTCTCTACGCCTGGAATCCTGAGGGCTTCATCCATCTCGATCCTTACGATCTTGGCATGAGGCTTTGGGCTGCGAATGACCTTTAGGTAAAAGGCTTCCCTGTGGGGTAAATCTGCACCGTACCCCACCTCGCCCAAAGCCTTCTCCAGAGCATCAACCTTGGGGATTTCAACCCCTACCTGTTTCATGCTTACCCTTCGATGGCCTTTCTCACTGCTCTGATGAACAAGGCTTCTGCCACCGGCCTTTTATAGGAGGTCGAAGGTCGGACCCCGCTTCGACGGACCATCGTCTCAGAAACTTTAATCGAGGCTCTTTGCAAAGTTTCTTCATCCGGTGATTTACCTATCAAAAAAGCCTCTGCCTCTGACATCCTTTGCGGGGTGGGGGTGACGGAGCCCACTGCGATGCGAATATCTTCAATCTTGTTTTTTCTCTTCTCCATTTGAAGGACAACGGCCACACTCATCCTTGCTATGGCCATGGCGCCCCTTCTGGCCAATCTGATAAAACCGCTTCTCATGTCTGAAGGAAGTTTTGGAAAAGTGATTTGAGCCAGAAGCTCATGGGGTTTTAAGTTTGTTTCATAGGGACCTTTAAAAAGTTGAGAAAGAGGCACCTCCCTTTCTCCCTCCTTGGACGCCACCCTCCCTACGGCATTCAAGACCATTAGAGGAGGAATAGTATCTGCTGCGGGAGAGGCATTGACGATATTCCCTCCAATCGTCCCGAGGTTTCTGATCTGCGGAGAACCGATCTCCGAAGCAGCCTCGGACAATACTATTGCATATTTCTTTATCAAAGGAGAGGATGCGATTTCAGAATGGGTGACTGCCGAACCAATAGAAATTGTTCCATTCTTTTCGTCAATCTTCTGAAGCTCTTCTAATCTCGTAATATCGATGATGAGCTGAGGGGTGTGATCTCCGTTCCGGAGGCCAATCACCAAATCCGTCCCTCCGGCAATGATCTTTGCCTTTCCATCGGCCTTCCACAGAAGATCGATCGCTTCTCCAATTGTATCCGGAGTCTTATAGTCAAACGGAGGTATCATACTGAGAATTTCAAATGACAAAGTTCAAATTTCAAACCAAATCCAAAGCTCAAATGAGATGCCGAAACAAGTTCGGCATGACGAGGAGTCATTCTGAACTCGTTTCAGAATCCCATTCTGGTTTTTTGACATTCCCTTGATATTTGGATTTTGGACTTTGACATTCCAATTTATTCTTTTAGCGCTTCAATGGCCTCGATGATCTGGTGATAGCCGGTACATCGGCAGAGATGGCCTGAGATTGCCTTCTTGATTTCCTCTCTCGTGGGGCTTGGATTTTTCTCCAACAGGGCCTCTGCCGACATCAATACCCCGGGGGTGCAGAAACCACATTGGATCGCCCCATGGTCGATAAACGATTTCTGTAATGGATGAAGGGATTCTCGACTTCCAAGCCCTTCTATGGTTTCAACCCTCCTCCCTTCCACCTTTGGCACTAAGACCAGACAGGCATTGACAGGCATCCCCTCCACCAAAACGGTGCAGGCACCACATTCACCGATTCCACAACCCTCTTTCGTACCCGTTAGACCCAGCTTCTCACGAAGAAGTCTCAGCAGCGTCCAGTGAGACGGAACCTCCACTTGAACAGATTTACCATTCAATACAAATTTGATCATTGTATCAATCGCATTTGATACGTTTGAGGCCGAAGGCTTGAGGTTTGAAGCAAAATAATTAATTTTGGCCTAAAACCTTTTACCTCTAACCTCCAACAATTTCTTATTTTTTGGCATATCTCATTGCAAAGCCATCATCCAGGCTTTTGGCCACACCATAGAAAGACGAATGCCACCTGCTGATGATTACTTTCTTGTCCGTATAGAAATCGATCGCCTCATTAGCACGACCTCGAATGTCTCCAAACATGGAGATCTTCTTCCCTCCCACGGGGAAGTAGGCAATCGGAGCGGGAGTGCCAATATTGATTCCCACCTGACCCACATGGACAAGACGGGCAAACTCTCGTGCCCAGCCACCGTTTTCCGTGTACAGATTCGCCGTGTGACCGTAAGGGCTTCGATTTATCACTCCAACCCCTTCCGCAAGATCCCTTACCTTGTTGAGGCAGCGAACCGGACCAAAGACCTCTTCCTGAAAGATTCGCATCTCTGGCTCTGCTTCTAAAACGGTGGGGGCTAGAAAGTAACCCTTGGGATGCTTTTCAACTTTGGGATTTCTTCCGTCCAGGATCAGCTTGGCCCCATCCTTGATTCCACGATCCACCTCTTTCAGAATCTTACCCAGAGCATCTTTAGAAACGACCGGGCCAAGTGTCACCCCCTTATCCATCCCATAACCCAGTACCAGTTTCTTAGAGAGCTCGATGAATTTCTCTTTCACCTTGTCGTAAATTTTTTCCACAGCCAATACATTCGATACGGCGAAGCAACGCTCTCCCACGTGACCGAAACAGGAATCAACCACATTCTGCATCACTTCATCGATCACAGCGTCCTCGGCAATCAATACATGGTTTTTTGCGCCTCCCTGGCACTGAGCCCTCTTATCATGGTTGATGGCCGTCTTGTAGACATGCTCTCCCACCCTGGAAGAGCCCACAAAGGTAACGCCTACGGTTCCGGGGTGAGTAATCAAGGCATCTCCCACACCGCTGCCAGAACCATGCAGAAGGTTGATCACCCCTTTCGGGAAACCGCATTCCTCTGCGATCTCGATGATCCGGGTAATGGTCATCGGACAGAGACGACTCGATTTGATGATGGCCGTATCTCCGGCGGCAGTGGCCCATACAAAATAAAGAGCAATCATGGCAGGAAAATTGAACGGGGGAAGGAACACAAAGGGGCCGAGGGGTTCCCGGATATACATGGTATCCACACCTGTTCCCACATCTTCTGCATGGCTTCCCTTCATCAGTTCCGGCCCTGCACAGGCATGCTCCACGTATTCCATCGCTCTCGTCATTTCACCAACGGCATCCGTCAAGGTCTTCCCATTTTCGTTTACAATCAATTCAGCCACCTCAGCCTGATGTTTTTGAAGTTTTTCATGAAAATCGAACAAAAGTTTCGCGCGCCTCGGAGGGGGGGTTATCCTCCAATTCCAGAAGGCCTCTTGGGCTGATCTCACGGTTCGGTCAATTTCTTGTTTGGTTGTTTCAGGACAAAGAGCAATCACTTCGTCCTTCGCCGGATTTTTCACCTCCAACCATTGACTCGTTTTCGATCCCACCCATTCCCCATTGATGTAATTGTTGAGTTTTTTTATCTCCATCTCCGATCCTTTCCACTCCTTCACCTTCTCCTCTCCCATTTGGGAGAGGGTAAGGTGGGAGAATATTGTCCTCTCACATGGCGAGATAAGCCTTTTTCACATGCTGATTATTAAGGAGTTCACTCCCTTTCCCCATCAAGACGATCCTTCCGTTTTCAAGGACATAGGCACGATGGCTGATCTCAAGAGAATAATGAACGTTCTGCTCCACCAAAAGAAGGGTAACGCCCTTTCGGTTGATTTCTCGAATGGCTTCGAAGGTGCGGGTGACCAACATGGGTTGAAGTCCTAAAGAGGGCTCATCCAGAAGAAGAAGATCTGGTTTTGACATGAGCGCTCTTCCGAGAGCGAGCATCTGTCGCTCCCCTCCACTCAATGTCTTTGCCTTCTGAGATTCCCTCTCTTTCAGCCTTGGGAAAAGTGTATAAACCTCCTCTCGCGTTTTTTCTCGAACCTGCCTTGCCCTCTTAATATAAGACCCCATCTTCAAGTTATCGAGAACGCTCATCTCAGGGAAAACCCTCGCTCCTTCTGGGACGACGGCAATTCCAAGCTTCACCGATTCCTCAGGAGAAAAACGATCGATCCTGCTGCCTCGATAAAAAATACCCGAATCCGTTTGATCGGTCTTTTTTGGATGATTCAAGTTGACAATCGTGTTCAGCAGGGTTGACTTTCCCGAACCATTGGGTCCTACGACGGTTACAATTTCTCCTTCGTCGACTTTTAAAGAGACGTCCCATAAAACTTGGACATCTCCGTAAAACACTCTAATTTTATCTACACGAAGCATACTTTTTCACCTAAATAGGCCTCAATCACCTTTTCATCATTCGCTACCTCGGAAGGGCTCCCCTCGGCAATCTTTTCTCCGTAACTGAGGACGATGATCCGGTCTGAAATTCCCATGACCGCACGCATGATGTGTTCCACCACGACGAGGGTCTTGCCCCGAGTTCGAATCTCTCTTAAAAGTTTCAGGACCTTTTCGATCTCCGTCGGGTTCAGCCCTGCCATATTCTCGTCTAGGAGGATGATCTCTGCGCCTGTTGCGATGGCCCTCGCGAGTTCCAGCCGTCTTCGATCGGGTACGGTGATGGAACCTGAAGCCATCGCTTTCAGACCTCCAAGGCCAACGAACTCTAAAATCTCTTCCGCCTCCCGAATCGCATGAGTAAAGGAAAGGTTCTTGCCGTGAAGCCCGCCCACTAACACATTCTCAAGTACAGTCATCTGAGTAAAAGGCTGGACAATCTGTGAGGTCTTAGCGATTCCCATCCTGCAGATCCTGTGAGGTTTTAACCCCGAAATGGCTCTTCCTTTGAGAACCACCTCGCCTTTATCAGGTTCATAAACTCCCATGATCACATTGAACAGCGTGGATTTTCCAGCCCCGTTGGGACCAATCATACCTAAGATTTCCCCTTTTTCCACGGAGAAGTCTACGGAATTGACCGCCGCAAGAGCCCCAAAATATTTCGTTACACTCCTTCCTTCGAGTATTGGCATATGAATTTAATCGGTTTGTAAAATCTCCCGATTTTTCACTTTTGCTGTTAAAGTCCCCACAATCCCTTTCGGCATGAGCAGAACGACCACGACGACGATGAATCCGACGATAATGGCATACGTGTATGGAAAATCCCTATGAAGGACCTCATAAATAATGGTCAGGAAGGAGGCTCCGACGACTGGACCGAACACAGTCCCAATGCCTCCCAGCAGGGACATGACTACCATCTGGATCGTGATGAGGACTTCAAAGACCATGTGTGGTGTAATGTAAGTCAGCCAATAAGCTTCCACCCCTCCGATCAGACCCAAAAAGAACGCACTGATCATATAGGCTTTGATTTTTGCCCTTAACGTATCGACGCCCGAAAGTTCGGCGGCATGTTCCGCTTCATGAATCGCTCGAAGGGCATAGCCGAATTTGGATCGTCTGATCCAGTAAGTGATTCCAATCACGGCAACCATGACCACCATACCGATATAATAGAAGAATTCGTTTCTCGGTCCAATCGGTAAAGTGATCCCGTGGGGACCTTCAAAAAAATGAACTCCAACGGTCTTGTCGAATTCGAGAAAGATCTGCTTCATTGCTTCGGCAAAGGCGAGGGTCGCAATTCCGAAATAAGCTCCCTTTAATCGAAGAGTAGGCAAGCCGATGGGTAGGGCAAACAAGGCTGAAACGACGCCGCTGATCAAAATCGAGACCAAAAACGGGACATGTCCTTTTGACATGAGTATGGCTGTGACGTAAGAACCGATTCCATAATATCCTACCGCTCCAAAATCGATATAGCCCGTGTATCCAGAAATGATGTTCCAACAACCTGTCTTCCCAATCCAGAAAAAGATCATGGCGAGAAGCCGAACGACGTATCCTGAGACTCCTGCAAAAGGTACGATGAGGAGACCAATTATGATGACGATGATGAGAGCTGGAGATAGTTTCCTGAGCATAGAACTATTCAACAATTCCCCTTCCCACGATGCCCGCAGGTCGTACGATCAACATGATGAAGAGCAGGATGAATGTGAATGCCCCTGACAGCCCTGCATTCAGGTAGGTCGCTGTAAGAGATTGAACCACCCCTATGATCAGCCCTCCCCAGAGCGCTCCCGGGATATATCCCATCCCTCCCAAAACAACCACGCAGAATGCAATAATCGTATACGGAAGTCCCATCTGTGGAAAGACGATAAAATAGGTTGAGATCAATGAGCCGGCCATCCCTGTAATCGCTGCTCCAACCCCAAATGTGATCGCATAAATTCTATTGATATTGACCCCCATGAGGCGTGCCACTTCCTTATCCTGGGCCGTCGCCTGGATCGCCCTTCCTACTTCGCTCTTATACAGAAGGATGTAAAGGCCAGCCACGACAAAAAGGGCTAATCCGAAGGTTGCTAATCTGGCGTAAGGGACGATAATCCCACCAATATTCGCATTAAATCCCGAGTAGCTCGTCGTCACCGTTCTGAAATCGGCAGTCCAGACCCATAAAGCCGTATAGGCGATAATCAAGTGAATGCCGAATGTGAGAATATATGAAATCATGGGGGGCGCTTCAACCACCCGATTAATCACAAATCTCTGGACGAGATAGCCGAAGATGAAGAGCGAGACAATAGAAAGAGGGATTGTCAAAAATGGGTCGATATGAAATAGAGTAAAAACCCAGTAGGTAAGGAAGGCTCCTAACATCACCATTTCACCATGAAAGATGTTGATCACCCCCATCACCCCGAAGATCAATGAGAACCCTGCTGAGTAGGAGGCATAAATCCCTCCAAGGAGGATCCCGTTAAGCAAAGATTGAAGAAATAGAAGCATCTCTTCTAATACCTTCCGTCTGATATTTGAACCCAAAAACGATCATAGGGGCGGGTTATGAGAACCCGCCCCTATCCTTTCTTTCGTTCCCCACATTCCTTTATCTCTCTTTCCAGGGTTTCACGGGATACCAAGGGCTTGCCTCTGCCGCCTCCTTAGGGAATATGTTAATCAATTTCCCATTTTGGATCTGAACGGCCACTGGGGGATGGGCTTCATTGGCCCCATCCACTCCAAATTTGACGACTCCGTAGAAGGTCATCAGATTTTGCTTGTGAAGTTCTTCCATCAACCTGGCACGGTCTTCTTCCTTTACAGGAGGGGTGATTCCCAATTTTTCGATGGCCACCTGCATCGCATATGCGCCTGCTGCTGATGCTGCCTCGACATAGTCAGGGTAACGCCCATACTTCTTGAAGTAGTTTTCATTAAATTGTCTGGCTGTGCCGAAGAGTGGGTCCTTATAGGGTAAGTTGGGTGCCCATTCAGACGCGGCGACGACATATTCTGCGTCTTTGCCTAAATTTTTGATAAAGTCCGGAACCGTTGGACCGTAGCTGAAGGTCACCATCTTGGGTGTAAAATCAATCTCCTTCATCGCTTTAATGGTTTTCATGGCCACCATCAGGTGCGACCCTACAAACAGAATATCGGGATTCTTTTGCTTCACTTTAAGAAGCATGGAATTGTAGTCTTGAAGGGTAATGGGAAAGAGCTCAAAGAGGATAATCTCAATCCCGTTTTGAGCAGCATATTTTTTATATCCTTCACATGCCAAAGAGGTAAAAAGAATATCCGAACCAATAATGGCCCCGGTCTTGGGTTTAGGAGAAAGATTTTGGACGATGTCTACACAACCCCGAACCTCCTCCGTTGCTTTCCCCAAAGTGGAAAAATAGTATTTAAACCCCCGCTCAAAGAGTTTGTTCGAGCTGGCCGCACCGCTGATCAAAGGATATTTATACTTTTCCGCCACAGCACTCCCTGCAAAGACAGAATCGCTACCAAAACCGCCAAGGACCAAATCCACCTTATCCTCGGTGATCAATTTCTCTGTAAATTTTGCATTTTCAGCGGCAATCGATTTGTCATCGATGAAGATGAGCGCAATCGGAAATTTCTTCCCTTTGACATCGATTCCTCCCTTGGCATTGACAAGGTCCGCCCAGAAGGCATAAGCATCTTTTACCAGATTCCCATCCCTTCCGAACGTCCCCGTGAGAGGAACAGCGTATCCGATCCTGAATTTCTCTTGAGCCAAAGCGATACCAAAAGCGCAAACGACCACAAGACCTGCAATAACCACTCCGAAACATAACTTCCGCATAAAACCCCTCCTTTCTAAAATGATGGCACAGTTTGATTCGGATCGATGTGTTAATTCCTCACCTCCCTTCACCACTGCTTTCCTTTGTTCATTAAAAGGTGGGCGGACTCACCACCCATATCACAACAGCTTTCTTTTTGCCAGGATTCGACCAGCTATGAGGCTCCTGGGATGAAAAATAGAAACTTTCGTTCCTCTTGACCCGATAGGGTTTCCCATTCAGATTGACCTCCAACTCTCCTTGCAGGACAATCCCAAATTCTTCCCCGATATGGGAGTAAGGCCCTTTCAATCCACCTCCGGCCTCAATCGTCGTATAAAAAGGTTGCATCCGCTTATTCTGGATATTCCGAACAAGCATCTGAATCTTTGCATCCCCTCTTTTGAAACGAATGCTTACTCTCTCCCCTTCTTTACAGACCACATCCTTCTCCTCGGTCTCCGGCTCAAGGAAAAAATCTACGACCTTCACCTGAAGGGCGGAGGCAATCTTCTTCAAGATCATGATGGAAGGGTTGGCGCGGCCTCTTTCCAGTTGGGAGAGATAAGCGTCCGTACATCCCGCCTTAGACGCCAACTGCTTGAGCGTCATGCGATTGGCCA